>NZ_CP056087.1:1903738-2538318 GCF_001839655.2 Pseudomonas argentinensis | reverse complement strand
ATCATCACGAAGTTGGTCGAGAGGGGATACTTCTGCAGATCTCGCAGTGACGCCCAGCTGAATGTCCCGATGGATACCATGATCATTACTGCAACGAGTGCAGCCATGGGAATCTGGCTAACCCAGTCACTGAGAAAAACCACCATCGCCAACAACACGACGCCTGCAGTCAATGATGAGAGCCGGCCGCGCCCGCCGGATTTAACGTTGATGATCGACTGCCCGATCATCGCGCAGCCAGCCATACCGCCGACCAGGCCAGAGGCGATGTTGGCAATGCCCTGTCCTTTGCACTCACGGTTCTTGTCGCTCGACGTGTCAGTGAGGTCGTCCACGATGGTCGCTGTCATCATTGACTCAAGAAGTCCCACCACGGCGAGCGCAGCCGAGTACGGCAAGATAATGAGCAGCGTGTCGATGTTCAGAGGCACTTGGGGCCAGAGGAAAATCGGCAGGGTATCTGGCAATTCACCCATGTCGCCAACAGTTCGGATGTCCAACCCAAGCGCAGTGGAGGCCGCTGTGAGCACCAGGATGCAGACCAGCGGAGAAGGTAGCAGACGGCCAACCAAGGGCACGTATGGCAGAAGATAGATGATGCCGAGACCCGCCACGGTCATGGCGTAAACATGCCAGGTGACATTGGTGAGCTCAGGCAGTTGTGCCATGAAAATCAGAATGGCCAGTGCGTTTACGAAGCCGGTTACGACCGAGCGCGGTACAAAGCGCATCAAGCTACCCAGCCTGAGGTATCCCGCCGAGATTTGCAGCACGCCACAAAGGAGGGTCGCTGCAAGCAGGTATTGCAGGCCATGCTCCTTGACCAGGGTAACCATGAGAAGCGCCATCGCCCCGGTAGCAGCCGAAATCATGCCTGGCCTTCCTCCTACAAAGGCAATGACGACGGCAATGCAGAACGAAGCGTAGAGGCCGACCTTTGGATCGACGCCGGCGATGATCGAGAAAGCGATAGCCTCTGGAATCAGCGCCAAAGCGACGACGATACCGGCGAGAACGTCGCCCCGGATGTTAAAAAACCAGGTGTTTTGCAGTTTTTTGAGCATAGAAATCCCACAGATAGACCGCACAGGCGGCGCGAAGACGCAGCATGAGGCGATACGGGTCAAATTTTCAGTGGTTGGGGGCTGGGCGAAGAACCGAATCAAGCCCGCAGCAGAAAGTGCCGCGATCAGGGCGAGCGGCGAGGTGACGCGAGGGGCGTGGCGTTATGGCGGCGTAGGCAGCCAGAGGTGTCGAGAGGAGCTAGTCACGAGGGGCGAATAATCAAGGTCGCTTTCGGGCTTTACATATTACAGAATTCTCAGGGCTCAGGAAACCAACCCTCTCAATAGCCGCGCATTTGGATAACTGTCAGCCAATACGAGCTCGGTTGCTACAAGCTATCGCCTAGCTCACGCTTCGTCGATCCGGCTAGTAGGCGAAGCGGCCTGATTCAACTTCATCTGTAGGTGATAGCCCATTGCTTATGATCTGGTGGACGGTCATCTGCATCATCCGCCTGGCTACCACTGCCATATCACGGCCAAGGGGCGTTAACCGCGGAACCTGATCTCAGAGGGGTTAATTCCAAACTGCTTACGGAACGCCGTAGCAAAATGGCTGGCATTGGCATACCCCAGATCAGACGCCACACGCATCACTGACCCCTCACCAGCCAATAGCCGACTGCGGGCCTGTGCCATCCGCGCCTGTTGAAAGACCCCATAGACACTATTGCCAAAAAACTGGCGAAAGCCACGGGTCAGCTTGGGCAGGCTCATTCCAACCTCACGAGCCAATTCGGGCAGGCTGGGGGCCTTACCCAGGTCCTCTAGCAGGCGCCCTCGGGCGCGCATCAATCGCTGACGATCCGTATGGCTGACACGGCAGATACAATCCGTGTTCCGGCGCGCCTCCATGAACAAGCTGACCAAGGTCACGCTCTGTCCATATAGCCATAAGCTGCTACGGGCGTTGCCCCCGTGGTTCATCGCGCTGCAGAGCATATGCGCCGTCGCGCTCATTTCACCGCTACGGTAACCACCCAGGAAACAATGATCGCAAGCCAACGCCTTGTGCAGAGACGGATCGATTTCCAGCTCCCACTGGGCAAGCAGTTCGGGGCGAATCATGATGGTGACGTTATCGATCTCACCATGTTGGTAATAGAAACCATGCCGGCAACGCCCGAAACTGATGTTTCCTGAGCCTTCGTCGATAGCGAAGCGCCGTTGCCGATGCCCGTCATGGAAACTGCAGGCTGCCTTGCCCTTGAGCACATGGGTAAAACTGAAGTGAATGCATTCACTGTCGTCATGCAGCGGAATTTGCACTGGGTTTTCAAAAGTGCTTTGCCAGCGAACGATGTCCAGTCCTTCTTGCAACGCCACCCGGGTTACCCGGCAGAGGGTCTCCGGACTGGAGCCCAGTCCATAACCATCCGTAATGAGGCGCGAGATCGGCATCGAATCCATTGCCCGCTTTTCGACGGCTGCCATTTGAATCTCCTTAGCCACTGGTTACAGCTTGAAATCAGAGCATGCCGCAACGGGAAAATACAACTGATACTCAATATCATATGAGAGATTCAGCTGTACGCACGAGATGACCCGCGTCGCAGGTAGTCAGCTGCCAGGATGCGTACGGGTGTATCACCCGCCACGCAGCCCCTTGCGATAATTGTTATAACATAACAATTCGCCGTTATTGAATACTGGCGTGTTGTCTTGCCGCCACGGGCAACAAACCAGCCGAGCCGTTCCCCGGTCAGGCAGCAATCGCGGAGCAGCGCCAGGCCTGATTCGATCCCATCTTCGCGGTATCGGATGCCGCCACATCGACGCCTTGATCAGCACGGTGCCGATGCGAGACAGCCCCGCTTACCGTTCAGCCATGAACAACTCACGGTGCCAAGCAACAGCTCAGCCTGCGACGAAGTCGCCCTGCAAAGCCGCTACCGAGCGAACAACGGCCAGACTGCCACGTCAAGTGGCAGTCTGGCGCATGCTTGCTGGTAAACAGGCCCTGTTGCTCGGCGATCAGAACGAGTAACTGTAACCCACCCCCGCCGAACGCCCTCGCCCAGGCATTCCCGTCAGCACCTGATCCGTGGAGTACGAGCCATACAGGTCGTACCGAGCATCCAGCAGGTTGTCCCCCCACAGGTACACTTCCGATCCGCCTACCTCAACCCCCAGATGCAGGTCGAGCTTGGCGTAACCCTTGAGATCGTAGTGATTCTGCGGGTCGGCCGGGCGGTTCTTCTGCACGCGGTAATTGATCAGAGAATTCAGGCGGGGCGCTGTCAAACCGAAGAATTCCGGTAGGTCTCTCTGCCATGCGACACTGAAATTGCCACTCCACAACGGCACATCCGGCACTCGATTGCCCGCTGCCACATCGCCGCCCGATACCCCCGGTGCATCGGACACCACCACTGCGTTGGTGTAGCTCACGGCACCGCTCAGCGTGAACTCGTCGTTGACATGCCAGGTGCTCGAAAGCTCGGCACCCTTGCTGCGGGTATCGGCGTTCACCGCACTGACTGCCAGGGTATTGAAGTCATACCCCAGCAGATGGTCGTCCTGCACGCGGGTAAAGAACAGTGCGCCTTCAACACTCAAGGCGCCGCCGCCGGTTTCATGCTTGAAGCCCAGTTCGGCGGCGTTGACCTTGGCGGCCTTGTAGGGTTCGCTATCGCTGGTCGAGGTGGCGTAATCATTGAACCCCGCCGACTTGTAGCCGCGGGAAAGCACCATGTACAGGCTGGTCTGCTCCGTCAGCGCGTAGGACAGCGCTGCGCGCCCGGTGCTGTAGTTGTCGTGCAAGCGACGACTGTCGCTGACCGCGCTACCGGGACTGAGGTAATCGGCTCCGTATGTCTTGCGATCCCAGGTATGACGCAAACCGGCCGTGAGTTTCCAGTCCGGCGCGATCGGATAGGTGACCTCGCCATAAGCGGCGTAGCTGTTGGTGCTGAAATCGCGCCGCTGTTGTGCGCCACTGGTGAAGTCGTCGGAATCGAAACTGCGCTCCGAGCGGGACAGGTTGAGCCCGGTCACCCAGAACACGTCGGAGCCCGCCAGCGAACTTAGCCGCAGATCCTGACTCCATACCTGCTCGAACGCCGAGTCTTCAATGAGATACTCGAACGGTGAACCGTAGAGCTCACGCGTGATATCACGATCATAGCCTTTGACTGCAGTGAGATCGGTGCTGGTGTAGGCGCTGACGGCGGTGATCCGTGCCTGCGCCAGGTCATGATTCAGCTCGAAGGAGTAGCGTTCGTTGGTTTTCTGGTTGTCATCGAACACCCCTGGCGTGTAATCCAGAGAAGGTCGGTTGCCAAAGGGCCTTAGCATTTCCAGGCCGGCATAGCGATCCGCCCGTTGCCACTCGGCGGTCAGCAGACCCGTGGTGCCCTGGTCGTTGTCCCAGAGCAGGCTGCCGCGCAAGGCCAGATCCCGGGGTTTGGTCATGGGGTCGCCATCCTGCTGGGAGTCGACCCAGTTGTCGAAGCCACCACGACGCACCGCGACCCTGCCGGCCAAGGTGTCCGTCAATGGCCCACCCACCGCGCCCTCGGTCATGAACTGGCCCTGATTGCCCACTTCGCCACGGACGTAGCCTTCCAGGTGGCGGGTCGGTTTGCGCGTGGTGACGTTGATCGCACCGGCCTCGCTGTTGCGCCCGAACAGCGTGCCTTGGGGCCCCTTCAGCACTTCCACTTGCTGCACATCCAGGGTAGCCAGCGCGGCATTGCGCACCGACATGGGCACGCCGTCGATGTTGAGCACTACCGAGCCGTCATCCATGCTCATCTGGTTCAGCGAGCCAACGCCGCGAATACGTACGTTGGCGTCATTGGCGCCCCCCAGGAATTGACATCCACCCCTGGTGTAGCCCGCAGCGCGTCTTCGAGCGTACGCAGGCGGCGCGTTTCCAGGGTTTGCCCATCGATCACCGAAAGGCCGAAGGGAATGTCCATGGCGCTCTCCTGGCTCAGCCGGGCGCTAACGGTCAGCGGCGCCAGTTCGACGCTATCCTCGGCGCTGCCCTCTAGCGGCTGATCCGCGGCAAGGGCCGTGCAAATCTGACTGGAGAGGCCAAGGGCCAAGGCTTGCGTCAGCGCGTTGAGCCGCCACCAGGCAGGACGACGCGAGGGTTCGAGAGAGTGTCGAGAGGACATGGGCAAAGGCTCCGATGGGAAAAGAGAGTGGATCGAACTCATCACGGCGCGCTCCAGCGCCTGAGCGCCTCGGCTACGGTTTGCTCTGAGGGCGCACCCAGCAGCTCCTGGACTGTGGCCGGCCATGGCTGACCAGTGCGGGCCTCGGCGGTCAGCGCCATCAGTTTTTCGGGAGATTGCCTGGCAACCCAGTCCAGGCTGGCCAATGGTGCATAGAACTCTGCCCAGCCAAGCTCACGGGCCTCGGCCAAGGTGCCGACAGGCTCACCGTCGCGCCCCAGGGCCAGGGTCAGGTCGTCAGCCTTGAGCTTCAGCAGTGCCGACAGCGCTTGTGGGCCATCCGTATCGCCCACGCAGAGCAAGCCGATAGCGCCGGCCACTCCCTGGCTGAGCCACTGGTATCCGGGCCGCTGACGCAGATCGCTGGCATCGAGCAGTACGCGGCGCGCCAGCAATTCGGCGATATGCGCACGTCGAGCCCAACGACCGACGCCCTGCGCCGCGACGTCCCAGGCGGGCGACTGAGCGAGCAGCAGATGCCCATTGCTCAAGCGGCTGCTTCCCATGCCGGTCGGCCATTGGCTCAGCGCATCGACCCTGGGGCTGTTGCCCAGGCGCCGTGCCACACAGGCAGCCATGGCTGCCAGGTCTTCGCGCACGTCGAGGCGGGTGTGCAAGCGGCTGCCATCGGCCAGCACCTTCACGTCATCCAGCTGCGTCGGGGAGCCTTCTGCCGGCCAGGCGTAAGCGAAGTCCAGGGGCGCCTCGCTACTGGCGCTGACGGCATGACCGTTCACCTCGATTCGCCATTGCCAGGCGCCTGCAGGCGCCACAGCCTGCACGGCAACGGCCGAGCCTGCCGGCAGTTCCGGCAGTTGCGCGGCCAAGCCCGCGTCGACTCGGTGTGCAGGCACGCGCAGCCAGCGCTCGCTATCGAAGCCCAGACGCGGCACCACACGACGCGCCTCCAGCCAGATGCCCTGCGGGCCCAACCAGAAGTTATCGCCTTCGTTCGGCCATCCTGTCGCGCTCAGGGTCCAGTGCAGCTCCACGTCGCAGCCGGTGGCGGCACATTGCCCCAAGGGCACGCGCAGGTGTCGTGCCTCCTGCTCGATGTCCACCGCCTGTCCCATGACGCGCACTGCCGTCACCCGCAAACCTTGTGGCAGCTCCGCGTCCAGATGGCGACTGTCGGCAATGACCGCCTCCAGGCGCCACTGACCCTCGACCTGAAGATTCAGGCTATCGATGTTCAACTGCAGGCGGCCACCAGCTGCTTGCCAAGCCCCAGCGCCCGCCAGCCAACGCTGTTCCCAAGCGGCGCGTTCGGCACGTTCCTGACTCGGCGACTGGAAATCGCCCTGCTCCACCAGATGCCGATGGAGCCACACACCACTACCGAACATGCCCACGCTGCCCAACGCCAGCAACACACCAGGCACCCCCAGCACAGCTGTGCGTAGCTGGGTAACGCGCCGCCGTTCCGGGCCACGTGGCAGGCCCAGGGCGGCCACCGCCACCAGCACCATGCACCCGGCCAGTTTCCAGACCGCCAGGGTTGTCAGGTACGGCCACCAGGGCGCCCAGCCAGTCATGCGAGACAAGGCGACATGGGCTGGAATTCCCATTGCATGGGCCGGGTAACTGACCAGGCCCAGTTCATGGTTGAGCACCAGGAAGAACGTCAGCAGCATGGAGGCGGCATAGGCCAGGCCGCTGCGGCGAATCAAGGCGTGCACCAGCACCGTCAGCAGCGCCAGCTCCATCAACGGCGGGGTGAACACCAGCAATTGGTAGATCAGTACAAACCCCGGTGCGAGGCTGTCCGGAGCGGCGATGGTACTGATCAGCAGGCTCGCCATGCCCGGCAGCAAAGCCAGCAGCAGCGTCGCCAGCGATACGCAGCCGACCCGCCCCAGCAAACGCAGCCATGCTGGCGCTGGCGTGGCCTGCAACATCTCGCCCAGCCCCTCGACATCGTCACGTCGACAGACCAGGCCGACCAGCGCCGCGACGAGAAAGGCGATCACCAGGAAAAGCGCACTGGACAGCAGCGGCAGCGTCAGATCCGCCCGCGGCACCATGGGCCCGCGAACATGCCAGACCACATGAACGAAGCCGCTGAGCAGGCCCATCACCAACAATAGCCCGAGGGCCACCCACCAGATCTTGCGGGCGAATAGCTGCCGGATCTGCCAACAGATCTCATACCACAAGGCCTGCGGCCAACGGATGGCCAGCAATGGGCCGGGTAAGCGGGTGTCGACCGCCAAGCGCATCGGCGGCTCGGCCAGCACGGTGCCGGCACGACGCCCCATCAAACCTTGTCGGCTGGTGCGCGCCAACATCACCGCGAGCAGAAGCAATGGCAGCACGACCCACAGCGCCCGGTTCAACCAGAACCCCGAAGTCAATGCCAGCAACGATTGCGATTTCTGCGCTGCCGTCCAGGTCTCCACCTGGGCCAGGGCAAAGGTGAACAACGAGGGGTCGAGGCTGGCAGCCAGCAGCGGATTGATATCGCCCCCCTTGAGCACCACCACTGCGAACATCCATAACAGCATCAGCGCCGTCGCCAGTGCGAAGGGCGCGGCCAGGCCACGGCTGCGCAGGGCCAGCAAATAGTACAGCGCGCCGATTCCAGTGCTGGCCGGCAACAACAGGGCGACCCAGGCGAAGCCCAGGGCCGACCAGGCCGGTGCGCCGATGCTCGTCGCCGGCACCCAACCCAGCCAACCCAGTACCGGGCTACAGATAAAGCCGACGAGCAATGAACTGGCGAGCAGCGCGCCAACCGTCGCCGCACCGATGAAGCGCCCCCACAACAGCGCTGGAAGCGACAACGGCAATGCCAGCACGACTTCCTCCAACTGCGCCTTGCGATCACGCAGAGCCGGCTGGGCGAAGATCCAGGCCCAGGCGAAGAACAGGAAGAACATGCAGCCGCAGGACATCAGGTAGATCAGGCTGGGGGCGTTACGGGCGATCTCGCTGGCCCCCATTTTCTGCACATACTCGGCGTTGGTCAGCGCCATCAGCAGGTAACCGATGAGGCCTAGGAACACCAATGCTGGGATGCCGCTACGCAGCCCCGCGCGCGCCTCGATCACGGCCTCGCGCATCAGCAAAGCGAAGGTGTTCATGGGCCTGACCCCCCGCCTGCCTGGGCCAGCGCCAGGTAGTAGATGTCCTCCAGGCGTGGCGCATGGGGCATAAAGCGCGGATCGGCGGGACGCTCGCCATGCACGATGACGCGGCTGCCCTCGGGGCTGGCCGCTACATGCAGCGCATCAGGGAGGGCTTCGCCTCGAGCGAACGAGGCCTCCCACAGCCTTCCCTGCTCGGCACGGAGCAAATCCGCCGGGCGCCCCTCGACGATGATTCGTCCGCCGGCCAATACCGCCAGGCGGCTGCACAGATTCTCGACATCCTCGACGATATGGGTGGACAGCAGCACGATGGCCTCGGCCGCGACGTCGGCCAGCACTCGATGAAAGCGATTGCGCTCAGCTGGATCCAGACCTGCCGTAGGCTCGTCGACGATCAACAGTCGCGGTGAACCCACCAGCGCCATGGCGATACCGAACCGGCGCAGCATGCCGCCTGAATAGGTTGCCAGGGCGCGATGCGCCGCCTCTGTCAGGTTGACCTTCTCCAGCAACCCTTCGACCTCCCGCCGCCGCAGGTGCGCATCGGTACGGCCCTTGAGCCAGGCAAAACGGTCCAGCAGGTCCCGTGCGCTGACGCCCGGATAGGCACCGAGCTGCTGCGGCAGGTAGCCCAGGCGCCGACGCAGGTGATCGGCATCGGCCAGCACATCCACGCCGTCCAGGTGAATGCTGCCGGCATCCGGCTGCTGCAAGGTCGCCAAGGTGCGCATCAGGCTGCTCTTGCCGGCACCGTTAGGCCCGAGCAGCCCATACATGCCCGGTTCGATACTCAGGTCCACGTTGCGTAGCGCCTGGACGCCGTTGGCGTAGCGCTTGCGCAGACCCCGAACTTGTAACCCCGCATCGATCGACATCGGCAACTCCATGAGCGACACGCCAATGCCGAACATCTCGAGACAACCCGAGCCTGCTGGACGGCGCTTGTGGGAAGCGACACATGCCCTGTGCAAAGGGCAGCGGGCGACGGTAGACAAGGGCCGAAAGGAGCTCTACCCGATTCGAGTCATTTTCCAACCGCATCGCGCTACCTCCGTCCGCGCCCCCCCAGCCCTGCCCAGTGAAGCGGCAAATTCGGCAAAACGGATACAGGGCTAAAACGACTCGATTCGGGTAGTCGAAGCAATGCGAATGGCTAGCATCCTCACCACGTATTCACTGAACCCACGCCTGGGCCAACCCCGGCCCGGACCTCAGCATGAGAAGACGTTGAGCGATGGTCATACCTAGCACCTCGACCGCAGCATTGTTGCGTCAGTCCCTATCCCAGGCCTTGGACGTAGACGCCGAAAAGATCCCGCTCGATGCGAACCTGATCGAGTGGGGGCTGGACTCGGTGACCCTGATTCGTCTCGCCGGCCAATGGCGACGCCAGGGGCTGGCCGTGCGCTTCGCCGACCTGGTGGCCGATCCACGTCTGTCGACCTGGCTGCACATGCTCGACACCACGCCCGAGGGGCTCGCTACGACCACACCGCTGCTCGTTGCCGATGACGGCCAACCCTTCGAGCTGGCGCCCATGCAGCACGCTTACTGGATCGGTCGCGCTCCCGACCAGCAACTGGGCGGTGTTGCCGCGCATTTCTACAACGAATTCGATGGCCAGGGCGTCGACCCGATCCGCTTGGGGGCCGCCGTGCGCTCGCTGCTTGCGCGCCACCCGATGTTGCGTGCGCAGTTTCTCGAAGACGGCCGGCAGCAGATTCTCCAGCACAGCCCCTGGCCGGGCCTGAAGGTGCATGACCTGCGCCAGAGCGGCGCCGAACAGGCTCTGCAGCAGCTGGAGGCCCTGCGCGATAAGTTGTCCCATCGTCGATTGGCCGTGGAGCGAGGCCAGGTGCTGGACATTCAACTGTCGCTGTTGCCCGATGCCCTGCATCCCGGCGGCACCCGCCTGCACCTGAACCTCGACATGCTCGCCGCCGACGCCCTGAGTCTGCGCACCCCGCTCGGCGATCTGGTGCTGTTGTATCGCCAGCGGCCTCTGCCACCTCTCGACTACAGCTTCGCCCACTACCTGGCCCAGCTTCGCCATGAGCACGCCAGCGCCGAATACCGCGAGCGCCACCAGCGCGATCGCGACTACTGGATGCAGCGCCTGGAGCGGCTCCCCGACGCTCCGCGCCTGCCGTGCGAGACCCGATGCCGCGATGGCAGCCAGGTGAGGCGCCGCCACCATTGGTTGTCACCCTCCCTGCGCCAGGCCTTTGAGCGCCATGCCCGAGAAAACGGCCTGACCCCGGCCATGGCCCTGGCAGCCGTGTTTTGCGAGGCCCTGGGTGCCTGGTGCGAAACGCCCGAACTGCTGCTCAACCTGCCGCTGTTCAACCGTGCGCCCTTGCACGCCGATGTCGACCGGCTGGTGGGCGATTTCACTTCGTCGATCCTGCTGGCTTGGGACGGCAACGTCTCCGGCACCTTCGCAGCACGGGCCACGGCTCTGCAACGACGCTTCCAGGAGGATGCTGCCCACAATGCTTTTTCCGGCCTGGAAGTGTTGCGCGAGCTGTCCCGATTGCGCGGCGAGCAAGTCCTCGCGCCGGTGGTATACACCAGCGCCCTGGGCCTGGGGGAACTGTTCGCCGAGGGCGTGCAGGAGAGCTTCGGTCGGCCGGCCTGGATCATTTCCCAGGGCCCGCAAGTGTGGCTCGACGCACAGGTCACCGAGCTGAACGGTGGTTTGCTGGTCAACCTCGATGCCCGGGAAGGTCTGTTCGCCGATGGCGTGCTCGATGGCCTGTTCGAGGCCCACATCGGGTTGCTGCAACGGCTGTGCGACGAGCCATCCGCCTGGCATCAAGCCCCTCCGGCCCTGCTACCGGCCGGCCAACTGGCCGTGCGTCAAGCAGCTCAAGGCCAGCCCGCGCCACTGCCGAGCCTGCGCCTGCACGAAGCGTTCTTTGCCCTGGCACGCACGGCACCCACGCTACCGGCGCTGTTGCATGGCGAGCGCCAGGTCATGACCTATGGCGAACTGGCCGAGCGTGCCCTGCAATTGGCGGCCTACCTCGAAGCCCAGGGAGTCGAACGCGGCGACGTGGTCGCACTGCAATTGCCCAAGGGCCCGGAACAGGTCATCGCGGTTCTGGGGATCCTGGCCTGCAGCGCCATCTATTTGCCCATCGGCTTCGACCAGCCCCTGGCTAGACGTCAGAAGATCTGCGACTCGGCCGGGGCCAAACTGCTGCTCGGCGAAGTGCCGGCCAGCAGCCCTGCATTGGACGCACCCCGTAGCGGCGAGATCGGCGACCTGGCCTATATCCTCTATACCTCCGGTTCCACCGGTGAACCCAAGGGCGTGGAGATCAGCCATCTGGCGGCGGCCAATACCCTGGAAGATCTGCAGCGTCGTCTGCAGCTCGACCAGCATGACCGCATCCTCGCGCTGTCGGCGCTGGAATTCGACTTGTCGGTGTTCGATCTGTTCGCAGCCCTGTCGACGGGCGCAGCGTTGATCTGTATCGAGCCGTGGGCCCAGCGCGACGCGCAGCGCTGGCGGGAGCTGGCGCAGCAACACCGGGCAAGCGTACTCAACTGCGTACCGGCACTGCTGGACATGCTGCTCGGTTGCGCGCCCGCCGGCGACAGCCTGCCCTTGCGAGCCGTGCTGCTGGGCGGCGACAAGGTGGCACCCGGTCTGCCCGCCCGATTGTGGGCACAGGCCCCCGGCTGTCGTTTCCTGGCATTGGGTGGCGCGACCGAAACGGCCATCCACTCCACGCTGTTCGAGGTGCTGCCGGGGCAACCGCTGCACTGGCATTGCCTGCCCTATGGCAAGCCGCTGGACAACGTCAGCCTGCGCATCGTCGATCACCACGGCCATGACTGCCCGGACTGGGTCGCTGGCGAGCTGTGGCTCGGCGGCGCCGGGGTTGCCCAAGGCTATCGTGGCGACCCACTGCGCAGCGCCGAGCGGTTCGTCGAATACCAGGGCATACGCTGGTACCGCACCGGCGATAGCGCACGCTATCACCCCGACGGTAACGTCGAGTTTCTCGGCCGCACCGACTTCCAGCTCAAGCTGCGAGGCTACCGGATCGAAGCTGGGGAAATCGAGAACGCCCTGGTGGCCTGGCCGGGCATCGAACAGGCAGTGGTGCTGCTCGTCGGCCAGCAACTGGCGGCGATGGTACGCCTGCAGAACGGCCCGGCGCAGCCCGAGCGCCTGGAACTGCCGGAGTTGATGCAGCACCTGGCCGAACACCTGCCGGCCTACATGATTCCCGAGCATATCTCGGGCTGCGCGCAGTTGCCCCTGACCAGCAACGGCAAGATTGATCGCAAGGCGCTGCATCGATTGCTGGCCGAACGCACGCCGAGCCCGCACACCGATCTGTCGCCTCCCCGCGGCGCCATCGAGCAACGGGTGGCCCGCGCCTGGCAGGACCTGCTGGGCTGCGGCAAGGTGTGCCGCGAGCACAACTTCTTTTCCCTGGGCGGCGATTCCCTCAGCGCTACCCGCCTGATAAGGCGCCTGGCCGACCAGGGGCTGGCCGGCGCCCGGCTGGCCCAGGTGTTCGCCAAGCCGGTGCTGGCACAATTCTGCACCGACTTGCGCCTCGATGCCTGGGCCGAGCCCCAGCGCGGCATCGTGGCGGATCCGGCGCAACGCCATGCGCCGTTCCCCATGACCGAGGTGCAGCAAGCCTACTGGTTCGGCCGCGATCCAAGCCTGGTGCTCGGCGGCGTGAGCTGCCATTTCTATCGCGAATACGATGTCGAGGATCTCGACCTGCCACGCCTGCAGCGAGCCCTGGATCGCCTGATCGAGCGTCACGAAATGCTCCGCGCAGTGTTCGACGAGCGGGGCCGAGCGCGCATTCTTCAACAGGTGCCGGCATTCGTCATCGGCCAGAAGTACACCAGCCTCGATGAACTGCGCGAGCACTGCGCCCAGCGGGTGTTCGATCCGCAGCGGTGGCCGCTGTTCGATGTCCAGGCATTCGTCCAGGGTCGCCACACGCGGCTGGCCATCAGCCTGGACAACCTGATCCTCGACGCCCTGAGCATCCTGCGCTTCTACGCCGAACTCGACGCTCTGTATCGCGATCCGACGATGGCCTTGCCAGCGCTGCAGCTGTCGTTTCGTGATTACCGGCTGCAAGCGACTGCGCAACCAGCCGAGCTGGAAGCCGCGCAACGTTTCTGGCAAAAATGCCTGCCCGAGCTGCCGCCTCATCCGCAACTGCCCCTGGCCTGCGATCCCGCCAACCTCGGCCAGCCCCGCTTCGAGCGCCTGCAAGGGCAGATAGACGCAGGGGCCTGGCAGGCGATCCTGGCCAAGGCCCAGCAGCATGGTCTGACAGCCTCGGCGGTGCTGCTCTGCGCCTTTGCCGAAACCCTGGGGCGCTGGAGCGCGCGCTCCGATCTGAGCCTGAACCTGACCCTGTTCGACCGCCGTGCGCTACATCCACAGATCGATGCAGTAATGGGTGATTTCACCTCCCTGACGCTGCTCGCCTATGCGCCACGGGCCGGCGAGTGCTGGCTAGAGCGCGCTCGGCGCACCCAGCAGACCCTGGGCGAGGTTCTCGAACACCGTTGCCTGGGCTCGGTGAGCCTGCTCCGGCAGCTGGCACGAGGCAAAGGCGAGCAGCACGCCCGCATGCCAGTGGTATTTACCAGTGCCCTAGGCGTGCCCGACGGCACCGCAGCGCCGCAGGATGGCCCCTTCGCCCGCCAGGTATTCGGCCTGACGCAGACGCCACAGGTGTGGCTGGATCACCAGGTGGTGGAAGCCGACGGCGGCATTGCATTGAACTGGGACCGGGTAATCGGCCTGTTTCCCGAAGGTATGGTCGAAGCGATGTTCCAGGCCTATCTGCACAGCTTGAACTGGCTAGCCGAACAGCCCTGGGACCAGGCCCCGCCCGATCTGCTGCCATTGCCCCAGGCGCAGCTCCGCGCCCGGATCAATGCTCCAGGCCTGCCGGTGCCTGGCGACCCGACTCTGCACCATGGCTTCTTCCAACAGGCACGCCAGGCCCCACAACGCACGGCGCTGTTGTGGCATGAGCAGGGCTCGATGAGTTATGGCGAACTGGCCGAACGCGCCCTGCGCATCGCTGGCAGCCTGGTGCAGGCGGGCATCGCGCCCGGCGATCTGGTAGCCGTGTCGCTGGCCAAGGGCCCGCTCCAGGTCGCCAGCGTGCTGGGTATTCTGGCCGCAGGCGCGGCCTACCTGCCGATCGGCGTCGACCAACCGGCGCAACGCTGCGAGCGCATCGTGCAGCAGGCCGGGGTAGCCTTGATCATCGCCGAGCAGGATCCACACCTGTCTGGCGTCAGGCATCTCCCGCCGGAACTGGCGCAAAACGCCGAGCCGCTGGCTGCGCCACGACCGATATTGGCCGGCGATCTGGCCTACGTGATCTATACCTCCGGCTCCACCGGGCAACCCAAGGGAGTGGAGATCACCCATCGCGCCGCGATGAATACCGTGGCCGAGATCAACCGCTGCTATGGCATCGACTCGCAGGATCGTGGCCTGGCCCTGTCGGCGCTGGACTTCGACCTGTCGGTCTATGACCTGTTCGGCCTGCTGTCGGTCGGCGCCGCGCTGGTGCTGATCGACGAACAGCAACGCCGTGATGCGCGGGCCTGGCTCAAGCTGCTGCAACGGCATGGCGTGACCCTGTGGAACAGCGTACCGGCGCTGCTGGACATGCTGCTCGAAGCCAACGCTGGCGAGCGCCAGCCCCTGCCCCTGCGGCTGGCATTGCTGTCCGGCGACTGGATCGGCCTCGACCTGCCGCAACGCCTGGCCGAGCAAGTTCCCGCCTGTCGCTTCATCGCCCTCGGCGGCGCCACCGAAGCCGCCATCTGGTCCAACCATTTCGAGGTGCAACAGCCCCTGCCCGGCTGGCGTTCGATTCCCTACGGCCTGCCCTTGCGCAACCAGGCCTACCGGGTGGTCGACGCCTGGGGGCGGGATTGCCCCGATTGGGTTACAGGCGAATTGTGGATCGGCGGTACGGGCGTCGCGCGAGGTTACCGGCGGGCTCCCACGCTCAGTGCCGAGCGCTTCGTCGATGGCTGGTACCGCACCGGCGACCTGGGCCGCTACCACCCCGATGGGCTGCTGGAGTTCCTCGGCCGGGCCGACAGCCAGGTCAAGATCCGCGGCCATCGCATCGAGCTGGGAGAAATCGAAGCCGCCCTGGCCCGCCACCCCGAGGTAAACATGGCGGTGGCCGTCGTCAGCGATCAGGGTCAGTTGCTCGCTGCCGTTACCGGCACGGCCACGGCCGCGCAACTGCCGATGCACCTGCAGCGATGCCTGCCGGCCTATATGCACCCGCAGCAGACCGTGGTGCTGGAGCGCCTGCCCCTGAGCGCCAACGGCAAGGTCGATCGCCGGGCATTGCTGGTCACCCTGGAAGCTATCGCGCAACCGCCAGCCGCTGTCGACGAACAGCCCTTGAGCCCCGCCGAGCAGATGGTCGCCGAGCTCTGGCAGCAGCTGCTGCGGATCCCGAGCGTCGGCCGCGGCGACAATTTCTTCCGCCTCGGGGGCGACAGCCTGCTGGCCACACGTTTTCTCGAGATGCTGCGCAGCCGCCTGGGCCTCGAGCTGCCCATGGGCCAGTTGTTCGGCGCCGCGAACCTCTCGCAAGTCGCACAAGCCCTCGACCGCCAGCCCATCGCCGACAACGTCGAAGAAGGTGCCATCTGATGCCTTCGGTCCCGCCCATTTTCCAGGAGCTGCATCCATGCCTGCCGCCAAACTGCTAAGCGAACTCAAGTCCATGGGCGTCGAACTATGGCCCCAGGACGGGCAATTGAAATTCCGCGCCCCCCAGGGTCTGCTCGACGCCGGGCGCCTGGAGCAGTTGCGCCAGCACAAACAGCAGATCCTGCACCTGCTGCAGACCCAGGAGCAGCCGCAGGTCAACGCCGATGCGCAGAACCGCCATGCGCCGTTCCCCCTCACCGATGTGCAGAACGCTTACCTGCTGGGTCGCCAGGCGTCGTTCGGTTACGGCAACGTCGCCTGCCACGGCTACCTGGAGCTGAGCTGGCCCAGGCTCGACCCGCAGCAGGTGGAACTGGCCTGGAATCGCCTGATCGCCCGCCATGACATGCTTCGTGCAGTGATTGCCAGTGAAGGCTCGCAGCGCGTCCTGGCCGAGGTCGCGCACTATCCGGTTGCCGTCACGGACCTGCGCGGCGCCAGCGAAGAACAGCAACGCCAGGGCGTGCAGCAGATTCGCCAGGCCATGGAGCAGAAACTCTACCCCACCGAGCAATGGCCGTTGTTCGAGCTGCGCCTGAGCCGCGGTGACAACGCCGATACCCTGCATTTTTCCATGGATTCGCTGATCGCCGACTGGGCCAGCGCCCAGTTGCTGTTCAACGAACTGGAGCAGTTGCTGCTGGATCCGCAGGTATCCTTGCCGCCGCTGGACATCACCTTTCGCGACTACCTGTCGAGCGAGCGCGGCCTGCTCGAAGGCAGTCGTTACCAGCGCGACCGCGACTACTGGCTGGCACGGGTCGACGATTTGCCCGCCGCGCCGCAACTGCCCAAGCCACTGGGCGGTGAAGATACCGCTACGCCACGCTTTCGCCGACATCGCGCGCAGCTCGACGAACGCCAGTGGGCGGCGTTGAAAGAGGCTGCCAGCCAACAGCGCCTGACGCCCTCGATCGTGGTACTCGCCGCCTATGTCGGCGTCCTGCAACGCTGGAGCCAGGCGCCAGCATTGAGCCTCAACCTGACGTTGCTCAATCGCCTGCCTCTGCACCCGCAGGTCGCACGACTGGTGGGAGACTTCACCTCGGTGAGCCTGTTGCAGGTCAACGACCCGCAAGGCCTGGTTTTCGCCGAGCAGGCGCGGCAACTGGGCAGCCAGCTGTTCGCCGACCTGGAGCATCGGCTGTTCTCCGGCATCCAGGTAATGCGCGAGATAGGCCGCCGACGCGGCCGTGAAGCGGCAGCCATGCCGGTGGTATTCACCAGCGCCATCGGGCTGGCGATCGAACCGCCGGCCGGCAGTCAACGTCAGGTCGGCTATGGCATCACCCAGACGCCACAGGTCACCCTCGACTGCCAGGTCATGGATGATCGCCATGGCCTGCACATCCACTGGGACGTGCGTCAGGGAGTATTCCCCGAAGGCCTAGTCGAAGACATGCTGCAGGCCCTCCGCGCCCAGCTGCATCGTCTGGCCAGCGACCCGTGCGCTTGGCAAGCCCCCCTGCACGTACCGCTGCCCGACTGGCAACGCAGCGAACACCAGGCCGCCAATGCCACCGCCGCACCGCTGCCCAACGGCCGATTGCACGACGGCTTGCTGGCCATGGCCCGGCAGCGCCCGGATGCCCTTGCACTGATCGATGCACGGGGCAGCCTGACCTATGCCGAACTCGCCCAGCGCGCACTGGCCGTCGCCGCCACCCTGCGCGACGCTGGTTGCACCGCAGGTGAACCGGTGGCCATCCTGATGCCCAAGGGAGCTGACCAGGCGGTGGCCGCCTATGGCGTGCTGCTGGCGGGCGCCGCCTACCTGCCTCTGGACAGCAACGCCCCGGCCGCCCGCCGTGATCGCGTGCTGATCAATGCCAAGGTGCGCCATGTACTGGGCCAGTCCCAGGCCCTGCCCAACGCTCCATTGGCCGATTCGCTGCAGTGGCACGCGGTGGATCAACTCCCACCGGCGCCAGCGGCCTTCGAGGCGGCTGCCGGCAGCGCCGATGAACTTGCCTATGTGATCTACACCTCGGGCTCCACCGGTGACCCCAAGGGCGTGATGATCAGCCATCGCGCCGCGCTCAACACCGTGCAGGACATCAACCGGCGTTTTCGGGTCAACGCGAACGACCGCGCACTGGGCCTCGCCCAGCTCAGCTTCGATCTGTCGGTGTACGACCTGTTCGGCCCGTTGGCCGTCGGCGGCACCCTGGTGCTGCCCGACCCTGCGCGAGGCGCCGATCCCTCGCATTGGGCCGAACTGATCCAGCGGCATCAGGTAACGCTATGGAACTCGGTGCCCGCACAACTGCAGATGCTCGCCCACTACCTGCAAGCCGAGCCGCGACCGCTGGGCAGCCTGCGTCTGGCTCTGCTTTCTGGCGACTGGATCGCGCTGAACCTGCCGCCGCAGCTCAAGCAACTGCTCCCGGACCTGGCCCTGGTCAGTCTCGGCGGCGCCACAGAGGCGTCGATCTGGTCCAACGTCCATCCCATCGGTGCCATTGACCCGACCTGGCGCAGTATTCCCTATGGCCTGCCCCTGGCCAACCAGGGCTTTCGCGTGCTCGACCGGCAATGGCGCGATGCTCCCACCTGGGTGCCCGGTGACCTGTACATCACCGGCGCCGGCCTGGCCCTCGGCTATCTGGGAGACCGAGCGCTGAGCGAGGAGCGCTTCTTCGCCCACCCGCTCGATGGCCAACGCCTGTACCGCACCGGTGACCGGGGCCGTTACCTGCCTGGGGGCGAACTGGAGTTCCTGGGCAGGGAAGATGGCCAGGTGAAGATCCGTGGCCACCGCGTGGAGCTGGGCGAAATCGACGCGGCACTGCTCGCCTGCCCCGGCGTGGACAATGCCGTGAGTCTGGTAGTGGACGACTCGAAAACGGAGCGCAGCCTGCTGGCATTCGTCACCGCCGCACGGGTAGAGCCGCAGCCCCTGCCCAGCGCCCCCTTGCTGACGGCGGTGCATCGTTACGCCGACAGCCAGGTCGGCCCCTTCGATGCCGAGCAGGTACGCGATTATCGCGACGACCTCGGCGCCGCGGCATTGGGTGCGATGCTTGGGGTGATGCTCGACGCCAGGCTGTTCAGCGGCGAGATGGCCGAACCCGATACGGCGACGGTTCTGCAGGCCCTGCAGGTGGAACCACGTCATCGCTGGCTGCTGCGCCGCTGGTTGGATGCCCTGTGCGAGGCGGGCTGGTTACAACGAGAGCAATCGCGCTACCGCCTGTTGAAGACGCCAAGGGAACCGGCGCTCGCCTGGGGGCAGGTGGAACGGGCCGTGGCCTCGGGCCTGTGCAGCCAGGCGCTGCTGGATTATCAGCTCGACCATGTCCGACAACTGCCACAACTGCTCAGGGGCGAGGTCAACCCCTTCGACCTGCTGTTCCCGCAGGGGCAGCAGGAGCTGGCCCTGCGGTTGTACGGCGGCGACGCCGTCTCGCGTTACAACAACCACAGCATCGCTGCATTGATCAATCGCCTGGCCACTCACCACGACGGCGAAGGGCCTTTGCGCATCCTGGAAATCGGTGCTGGCACCGGGGCCACCAGCGCACCGGTCATCGCCCTGCTCGACGGCCTGGAGGTGGACTACCTGTTCACCGACATGACCGCATTCTTCCTGCCGGCGGCGCGCCAGCGCTTTGCCGAACAACCCTGGGTGCGTTACGGCGTGCTGGACATCGACCGGGACATCCGTGCACAAGGCTTGGCCAGCAACAGCTTCGATATTGTGTTGTGTGCAGGCATGCTGAACAGCGTCAAGGACCTCGATACCGCCCTGGGGCAGATCAGCGAACTGCTCAGCCCCGGCGGCTGGCTGGTGTTCAGCGAGCCGACCTGCGAATGGCCGCCCATTCTTCTGACCCAGGGCTTCATGATGACGCCGGTCGATGGCGACCACGAGCAGGGCCGTAGCGGTCTGCGCGACGCCGCAGCCTGGCGGGCCCGGATCGAGAAGCTGGGCGGCGAGTGCCTGCCCGCCCTGCCCCGTGCCGATCATCCGTTGGCCTCTCTCGACATGCAGGTGTTCGCGGCGCGCTTCAAGGCCGGCATCCAGCGTCTGAGTGTCGACGGCCTGCGCCGTACCCTGGCGCAACGGTTGCCGGAGTACATGCTACCGGCGCACCTGCAAGTGCTCGACCGGCTGCCACTGACCGCCAATGGCAAGGTCGATCGCAAGACCCTGGCCGGTTGGCGGCCGGCCGCCGACGCCCACTCGGGCAGTGCCGCCGACGAGGCCCCCAGGGATCCGCTGACGGCCGAGCTCTGTCGACTGTGGGCCGAAGCCCTCGGCCTGGCGCAGATCGGTGTCAAGGATAGCTTCTACGAGAAAGGGGCCGACTCGCTGATCCTTGCCCGCGTGGCCGGTCAACTGCGTGAGCAACTGCCCCAGGCCCAGGGCCTGAGTTACGACACGCTGCTGCGGCAGATGCTCAACGAGCCCAACATCGCCGCCCTCGCACGCTTGCTCGAGCATGGCGATACGGCGCCCAGTGCCGCCGCTATGCCCGGCGAAGCCCAGCGCGCCAGCCGCGGCAATGCGCTGGTGGTGCCCTTCGGCGGCGGCGAGGTCGGCCCGGTACGGGTGATGTTCCATGCCGCCCTCGGCACCCTGGATTACTTCCAGCACCTGGGCCGGGCCCTGGCTGCGCAACAGGCCGGGCCGGTGATCGGTTTTGCGGTGGCTGACACCGCGCAATACCTGGAGCTGGAGCCCAAGCGCCTGATCGAAAGCGTGGCCGAGGATTACGCCGAGCGCCTGATCGCCGACGGCCATCAACGCTTTCAACTGATCGGCTACTGCCTGGGCGGGCTACTCGCTACCGAGGTCGCACGGCGTCTGCTGGAGCGCGGCATGGAGGTGGTGGATCTGAGCCTGATCGACAGCATTCCGATGTTCATCGACACCGACGAGGAACTGGCCTACGAGGCGATCTTCGTGCCCAACCTCAACCTCGACCCGGTGAAAACCGTATTCGGCAAGGATGTCGAGGATCACGACGTGTATCGCGCCATCGATATGTTGATGGCACGCGACAATTGCCGGGTTCCGGCAGGCGCCATGGCCTCGCTGGGCGGCGATCCGGGGCTGGAAGCCCTCGCGGCTGCAGTGCGCAGGCAGTCGGCTCGCAGCCAGGACGAGCGTCTGGCCGAATATGCACGACTGGCAGCAGGCCAGGCCGGGGTACCGATCGGGCCCGAACTGGTGCCCACGCTCTTTCGCGTATGCCGCCACAGCATGCGCGCGGCGCGCTTCGACCCTCCCCCCTTCCTCGGCAACATGACCTATCTGCGCTGCCTGGAGCAGCAGTCCTTCGGCATTACGGGTGGCGTCGGCCATCTCGCCGCGCCGTTCTGGGAGGACGCCTGCCTGGGACGCTTCGAGCTGATCGACGTTCCCGGCAACCACTTCAGCGTGATCGAACCGCCCCACGTGGACATCGTGACCGCCCACCTGCTCGAGGCCCTGCGGAAAAACCCATGACCGCCTTGAAAACCCTCAAACGCCCGGTCGATGGTCTGATTCGAATCGGCGTGTCATTCGCCGCCGTCGGAGCACTGGTTAACCTGTTGCCCTTCATCGCACTGACCGAACTGGGCCGCTTGCTGCTGGCGGGCGACAACACCCTCCATTCGCTGTGGCGGTGGGCGGCGCTGGCGGTACTCGGCCTGAGTCTGGCCTGGATGGCCAATGGTTTGGCCCTGTGGCTGACCCACCTGGCCGACCACCGCCTGCAAGCCAGCCTGCGCGAGGCCATGGTCAGCAAACTGGGACGAGTGCCCCTGGGCTGGTACAGCGACACCACCTCCGGTGCCGTGCGCAAGGTGGTGCAGGACGACCTCGAAGACCTGCATCACCTCGTCGCCCACCACGCGGTGGAGTTCACCGCTGCGCTCGTCACACCTTTGGCCGGGTTGGCGTGGCTGGCCTGGCTGAACTGGCCCCTGGCGCTGCTGGCGGTACTGACCTTGCCCATCTATGCCGTGGCCTACGCCCTGATGATGCGAGGCTTTGGCAGCAAGATGACGCAGTTGGACAAGAGCATGACCCGGGTCAGCGCCGCCATCGTCGAGTTCGTCCATGGCATCGCCGTGGTCAAGGCCTTTGGCCAGACCGGCCAGGCCCACCGCAGTTATCAGCAGGCGGTCAACCAGTTCGGCGAGCAATACGCCGGGTGGGTCCGACCGTTGCTGCGCCTGGAGGCGTTTTCCTCCATGGCCCTGAGCGTGCCGGTGATCCTGCTGGCGAGCCTGGGAGTGGGCAGCTTGCTACTGGCCAAAGGTTGGATCACGCCACTGCAGTTGTTCGCCGAAACCCTGGTGGCTGTGCTCATCCCGCAATCGCTGCTGGTGATCAACCAGAGCCTGACCGCCCAACGCACGGCCCTGGCCGCAGCCGGCCGGATCGAGGCATTGCTCTCGGTCGAAGAACTGCCCGTAGCGGAGGCCTGCGTGCAGCCGCAAGGCAACGACATCACCTTCGAGCGCGTGGGATTCGGCTATGACCCCGGGCATCCGATTCTCGACGGCGTCGACCTGCATTGCCCGGCGGGCAGCATAACCGCGCTGGTGGGAGCCTCCGGCGCCGGCAAGTCGACCCTGGCCAAGCTGGTGCCGCGCTTTCATGACGTCAGCGCCGGGCGTGTTCTGATCGGCGGGGCCGACGTGCGGGAAATACACCCACGCCAGTTGTATCGACATGTGGGATTCGTGTTGCAGGACGCGCAACTGGTGCACGGCAGCGTCGCTGACAACCTGCGCCTGGGACGCCCTCAGGCCAGCGAGCCGGAGATGCAGGCTGCCGCCGAATCGGCGCGGATTCATCAGCGCATCCAGGCCCTGCCCCGTGGCTATCAATCGGTGATCGGTGAAGATGCCATCTTTTCCGGCGGGGAGGCGCAGCGGCTGACCATAGCCCGCACTCTGCTGGCCGATACGCCGGTGCTGATCCTCGATGAAGCCACCTCCCATGCCGACCCCGAATCCGAGGCACAAATCCAGGACGCCCTGTCGATCCTCGCCCAGGGACGCACGGTTCTGGTGATCGCCCATCGTCTGGCGAGCATCCGCGACGTGGACCAGATCGTCGTTCTCGATCGGGGGCGGGTGGTCGAGCGTGGCCGCCACGAGCAACTGCTCGAAGCGAACGGTGCCTATGCCCGGCTATGGCGCGCCAGCGCCGAAAGCACCGCCCCCTGCCTGGAAATGCCCCTGTGATCAGTAGTCTTCGCACATTGCTGGGCCCGACCCATACCCCCTGCCTTTATCGCTATCTCGCCTGGCTGGTGGCCAGCGCCGTGCTGCAAGGTGTGGCCGTGACCTTGCTGGTGCCGATCCTGCGCGCGCTGCTGAGCGATGACCTGAGCACCGCCATGACCTGGCTGGCCGGCCTGGCGGCGTTGGTAACACTGACGTGCATCGCCCATTACCAACAGGCCATGAAAGGTTTTGCCCTGGCCCTGGTGGTGTTGACCACCTTGCATGAGCGCCTCGGCCAGCACCTGGTCAGCTTGCCGCTGGGCTGGTTCGATTCGGAAAAGGTCGGCCGCCTGTCCCGCAGCGCCACCAGCGGGACGCTGATGGTCACCGGCCTGTTCGCCCATTATCTGGGCCCGGTAGTGTCCGGGGTGGTGGTGCCCGCCACGGTGGCCATGGGCCTGTTCGTCTTCGACTGGCGACTGGGCCTGACCGCGATGCTCTGTGCTCCGCTGATCTACTGGACTCATCGCTGGTCGGCCGCGGCCATTGGCAGTACCGATGCGCGCGTCGAGGCCGCCGCCACCCTGGCCGGCAACCGGGTGGTGGAGTTCGCCCGCTATCAGCAGGTACTGCGTGCCTTTGGCAGGCCCCAGGAAGGCTATCGACCACTGCAGGAGGCCAATCAGGCGCAGCATCAGGCCGGCGGCTCCATGCTGGCGCACACCTTCCCCAAACTGCTGGCTGGCGGCCTGAGCGTGCAGCTGGCGTTCGCCCTGCTGGTGGCGGTAGGGATTGCCTTGGTCGTCCATGACCAGATCGATGCCATCGAACTGATCGCCTTGCTGGCCTTGTCGGCGCGTTTCGTCGGTCCACTGGCCGAAGCGGCTGCACGCAGCGGCTTGTTGCGCATGGCCGGCAACGACCTGGAACACCTGGCAGGCATCCTGCGCGAGCCGCCGCTGCCGCAGCCCGCTGCCAGCCGCCCGCTGAGCGCCCCCGGTAGCCTGTCCTTCGAGCATGTCAGTTTCGCTTATCCAGGTGGCCCAATGGTGCTACGCGACCTGAGCTTCCGGGTTCCGGCCCATTCGATGACGGCCATCGTCGGCGCCTCGGGCTCGGGCAAGACCACCGTTACCCGGTTGCTGATGCGCTTCTTCGATGCCAGCGAAGGCAGTGTCAAGGTTGGCGGCGTGGATGTGCGCGAACTGACCAGCGAAGCCTTGATGGCACAGCTATCCCTGGTGATGCAGGACGTCTACCTGTTCGACGATAGCCTGGAGGCCAATATCCGCGCCGGCAACCCGCACGCCAGCATGGAGCAGGTGGCGGATGCGGCACGGCTGGCCGGGGTCGATGAAATCGTCGCGCGCCTGCCGCACGGCTGGAACACGCCGGTAGGCGAAGGCGGCACCGCGCTATCCGGCGGCGAACGTCAACGGGTATCCCTGGCCAGGGCCCTGCTCAAACGCGCACCCATCGTATTGCTCGACGAGGCCACCGCCGCCCTCGATCCGCACAACGAGGCCTATGTCCAGACGGCCATCCGCACCTTGATGCGGAGCTCGACGGTGCTGGTGATCGCTCATCGCTTGCCGACCATCATGACCGCCGACCAGATACTGGTACTCGAGGAGGGTCGCCTGATCGAAGCGGGCACTCACGCCCAGTTGCTGGCCCGCAATGGCCGTTATGCCGGGTTCTGGCACGACCGCCAACGTGCCGGTGGCTGGCGTCTGAAAGCGCAGGTGCAGCCATGCTGATCGGCATACTCGGCGCCAGCGGCGATGTCGGTCTGGCCAGTGTCCGCGCCCTGTTGGGCCAGGGCCTGGATGAGCTGCGCCTGGGCGGACGTGACGCCACCAAGGGTGCCCACTGCATCGCGCAGCTCCAGCGGCAGTGGCCCTCGGCGCGCCTGCATTGGGCGACAGTGGACGTCAACGATAGCAACACCCTGGCCGCGTTCGCCCGCGGTTGCGAACTTCTGCTCAATTGCGCCGGACCGTCCTGGCGCCTGGGAGACCGCTGCGCGCAAGCGGCCCTTGCAGCCGACACTCATTATGTCGATGCGGCCGGCGAAATCAGCTTCGCCGCATCCCCCTGGCAGCGTCGCTGCGCAGTGCTCGGTGCCGGGCTGCAACCGGGCCTGACCGGCCTGCTGCCGCGCTGGCTGGCCACACGGGACTTCACCCAGGTGAAGGCATTGACCAGCTATTTCGGCCTGCGCGACCAGTTCACCCTGGTGGCTGCCGACGACTTTCTGCAAGGCGCCGTGGATGGCTCCAGCGAGCCCTTGGCGGCCTGGCGCAACGGCCGGTGCAGCCGCGCCCTGACCCGCCGCCGGGATGTTGCCATGCCGTGTTTCCCCGGGCCGGTGCAGCTATTGCCCTACCTGAATCGCGAGGGCGAAAGCCTGGCGCAGGATCTGCAACTGGAAGTCGGCCAGTGGTTCAACGTCATCGCGGACGGTTATGTGCTCAAGGCGCTCGACCTGGCCCACGCTCTGCCGCGCGCCGAAGCTGCTCAGCGCCTGCGTCAGGCCAGCCTGCTGGATCTCAGCGGCCAGGCTCCCTTCGTCACCCTGTTGCTGCAACTCGATGGTCTGCGCGACGAGCAAGCCGTAACCCGCAGCGTGCTGCTCGGTGGCTCGGGCAACGCGGCACTGACCGGCGCCATGGCGGCCGTCACGGTGATGAGTGTGCTGAGCGGCGAGATTCACCCTGGTTGCCATCAGGCTGATCGTGCACTGCCAGCCCTCGCCAGCATGGAGCGCCTGCAATCCACCTCGGCCATCAGCGTGCTGAACCTGATGGACGCTCCGATCGATCAATTGCATCGCACCGAGGAAGGCTGCTTATGAATACCGCCCTCAGGCAATTGGAGCACCTGAGCCTGGGCGCCATGGCCCAGGTTCTGTTGGACTCACGTGCCCTGCCGTTACAGGCCTGGCGCACACCTGAACAGATCAACCAGGCCCTGGGCACGGCGCCCCGCCATGCTTGGATCGTGCGCCGCTGGCTGGCTGCGTTAGGCCGCGCCGACATGCTGCACGATGACGGCGGGCTGCTGGCCTGGCGCACAACGCCGCCCGATGCAGCCATTGATCAACTGCCGCTGCTGTACGGCGCACTCGGGTTTCCGCCCGCCATGGCGCACCTGCATACCCAGGTCATAGGCCGTCTGCCCGACCTGCTGCGCGACAGGCTTGCGCTGGCGCCTTTGCTGTTTCAGGCGGGAGAGCCGGTCAAGATACTCGGGGCCTACCAACGCAACGCCTTCACCAACGCGATCAACCAGGCCTTGGGTGCGCGTGCGCGCGAGGTCAGCGCGGCCGACGGAGTATTGCGCGTGCTGGAGCTCGGTGGCGGTGCCGGCTGCACGACTGCTGCCGTGCTGGCGGCCCTGGCCGACCGAGCGAAGGACTATCGCTTCACCGACGTCAGCCCGCTGTTCACCGTTGCCGCCCAACGCCAGTTCCGCCTGGAGCCAGGCATGACATTCGCCCAGCTCGACCTCGATCGGGACTTCATCGAGCAAGGCATAGAGGCGCATAGCCTGGACCTGGTGATCGCCGGCAACACGCTGCACAACGCCCGGCATCTCCCTCGCAGCCTGGAATGCATCCGCACCTGCCTGCGCGACGGCGCAACCTTGCTGTTCAGCGAGTCGATTGCCGACAACCCGGCGATGCTGACCTTCATGCATCTGCTGTTGTCGCCAGCCGAGGGGGCGCCGCTGCGCGAAACCGATGAGGTGTTCATGGGCCCCGAGCAATGGCGGCATGTCTTGCACGCCAGCGGCTTCGAGCTACGAGAAACCTGGCCCGCCGATGATCAGGATCTGGCCGCTGCCGGGCAGCGCCTGTTCCACGCTGTAGGGGTATCGCGATGAGGGTGAAAGTGGACACTTTGTTGGTCGAGCTGCCGTGCGCTGAACCGCGTTGGAAGCTGCCGGCCTTGACCGATCTGGGCAATGGTCAGCTCGCCCCGGCGCGACTGCTGGCCGTGCTGGAGCGGCAACGATCCAGGGTCGTGCTGATGAGCGCCGAACAGCTCGAACGGTTGCTGGCCTCTCCTGCCCTGCCCCTGAGCGACCTGAGCCTGTTGCAACAGCTCCTGTTCATCGCACCGACCTTCGCGCCCGATCATCCGCGGCTCGCTCGCCAGGCCGCCGAGCAGTTGGGCTGCGTGGTGCAAGGGTACATCTGGCAGCAAGGTCGATGGCAGGATCTGCCTAGCGTGGAGCAGGCGTTGCAGCAATGTCGCCAGCGGGCCCTCGACCACCCGCAAGTCAGCGCTGTAGCGCTCTACGGTCAAGCCCTGTTCGCTCTGCCTCACCCCAGCGAAACACTGTCAGTGGAGGATCATCTCGAGGCGACCGGTGCCGCCCTTGATCGGCATTTCGAAGCGCATCAACTGACCGAGGCCGTGAGCCTCGCCGAACGGCTGGGGCGTGCCGCCCTGCTGTCGATGCTTAACGGCCTGGATAGCTGCGGCCTGCTCCCGGTGCCACTGGACGACATAACCCAACGCCTGACCGAAGCCGGCATCGCGGCGAGCCATCGAGCGTTGATCAGCCGCTGGCTCGATGTACTGCAAACTCAAGGCCTGCTCCGTCGTGAAGCGACGCACTTGACTCCCACTCTCGACGCCAGCGCATGGAGCCACGAGGCCCTGGAGGCTATCTGGGCGCAACTGGCCCGAGACTGGCAAGCCAATACCGGCGGTAGCGGCACCATCGCCTATGCCCGGGACAATGCCCGCCAGTTGCAAGCGCTGATGCGGGGCGAATGCGCGGCGGTGCACCTGCTGTTTCCCGAAGGCCGTACCGAGCGCGCGGCGGCACTGTACCGCGAAAGTCTCGCCGCGCAGTACCAGCACCGAGCGGTGGCCCACTGGATCGGTGCCTGGGCCGCGCGCCAATCGACACATACGCCGCTGCGCATCCTGGAAGTCGGTGCTGGCACCGGCTCCACCACCCAGGCGCTGCTGCCGGCGCTGCAACACGCCTCGGTGGACTTTCTGTGCACCGACGTCTCGCGCTACTTCAGCGAACAGGCTGCTGCGCGTTTGCAGCAATGGCCCTGGGTACGCCATGGGGTGTTCGACATCGATCGCTCGGCCCTGGAGCAGGGTTACTGCACTCAGGCCTGGGACCTGATCGTGGCCGGCGGCGTGCTCAATGCCTCGCGCGACACCGCGCGCTCCCTGAGTACCTTGCATTCCCTGCTCAAACCCGGTGGTTGGCTGGTGTTCAGCGAACCGACGCGCGAGGAATTCTGGGTCATGGCCTCCCAGGCCTTCATGCTCGATCAGGCCAGCGATGAACGCCAGCTCAGCAGTGCCACCTTCCTCGACCTGGCTCAGTGGCAAGCCGCTCTGGCTCGCAGCGGCTTTCAAGGCAATCGCAGCCTGCCGGGCACTGAACATCCACTGGCTTCGCTGGGCCACCGGGTGTTCGTTGCGCAAGTACCGAGCCAGCGCTTGAGCCGCGCCACCCTGGCGGCCCACCTGGAATACCCCGATCTGCACATAGAACTGCCCGACCGTCTGCCCGACAGCGACACGCTGATGCAGTGGGCGCAATTCAACCCAGCCCAGGACCTGAGATGACCCAGACCACCTGTTCCGCTGCCTATCCCTTCATCTACCTGGGCTTGGCCGAACCCTATCGCAGCAGCGGCTCATCCCTCGTCCGCGCCGAGCTGCAGGAGCCCCTGCAGGACCTGGCGGTGCGGCTGCCCAATCTGCAACGTCGCGGGAAGGCACACCGCACCTTCATCCGTGGCAGCCAAAGCCTGCCGGTGGCCTGGTCATGAGCCGGGGCAGCGCACGCAAGCGGGTGGTGGTGGCGGGCACCGCCTTCGGACGGATCTACCTGCAGGCCCTGGCCCGGGCTCATCAGGACTATGAACTGGTGGGCATCCTTTCGCGGGGCAATGCCTACTCGCGGGCCTGCGCCGAACATTATTCGGTAGCGCTGTACCAGGACGTCGAGCAGGTGCCCGAGGATATCGACATCGCCTGTGTGGTGGTGCGCTCCGGGGCCACTGGCGGAACCGGCAGCGAACTGGCGCAGAGCCTGCTGCGCCGGGGCATCCACGTATTGCAGGAACACCCGGTGCACCACCGGGAAATCGCCGCATGCCTGCAGGCCGCCCGTCAGGGCCAGGCGGCCTATGCGATCAACACCCTGTACCCGAACATTCTGGCAATCCGTCGTTTCCTCGCCATAGCCCAATACCTGCGCGAGCAGCAGGGGCTGGCCTACATCGATGCGGCCTGCAACAGCCAGGTGGCCTACCCCTTGCTGGATGTCCTCGGACGTCTGGCCGGCGGCGTGCGTCCCTGGACGTTCGCGGCACCAGCGGCAAACGTGGCCACGCAGCCCTTCACCCGGCTCAACGCCAGCTTCAACGGCGTCCCCATAGGCCTGCGCATTCAGAACCAGGTGCATCCACACGACCCGGATAACCATTCCTTCCTGCTGCATCGGCTCGAAGTCGGCTGTGAGTCCGGGGTGCTCAGCCTGTGCGACACCCACGGTCCGGTGCTGTGGAATCCACGCCTGCATGCCTCAAGGGACAGCACTGATCGCCTGGTCATGGCAGGCCCCGGCAGCGAGCGACTGGCAGGCCCGACCATGGTCACCCTCGATGCGCAGATACCCGGTTCTTATCACCAGGTGTTCAACCAGCTCTGGCCCGATGCGGTGATCGTCGCCCTGGGAGAGCTGTGTCGCGACATCGATGAGCCGGCCCGGCGCCTGCGCAGCGGCCTGTGGGCCACCGAGGTATCCATGGCCTGGCGCGAAATGAACAACCAGATCGGCATGCCCGCACTGATCGAGCCACCCGTGCCTAGCCCCCTGCCGTTGTCCGAGCTCCAGGCCTGCGCGGACGCCGTGCAGCCGCCCAGGGCTGATGACACCGCTCAACTATTGGGAGCCCAGCCGTTTTGAACAGCGCTCAATCCTTATCGACCTGCAGCCATGTGTTGCTGTGGGTTCGTGACCTGCATAAGGCCGTGGAGAACTTTCGTGCCGCCGGTTTCCAGGTCACCTACGCCACCCCCAGGGCTCGGGCTCAGCACGCGCATATCTGGTTCAGCCAGGGGCCGATCATCGAGCTGCTCACGACACCGCGCCACGCCTGGCTGTTCAAGTGGCTCATCGACTGCCTGGCGGGTCGTGGCGCGGGCCGCCGCATGCTGCGCTGGGCGGCGCGGGGCGAAGGCTTCTGCGACCTGGCGCTGCTGTGCGACGACCAGTCTCTGCCCTCGCGGCTCAAGAATCTTGCGGCGCACGGCGTGGCCATGGGGCGCACGGTGAGTTGGCGGCGTACCTGCGAAGACGGCAGGCAGACATGCTTCCGGTTCGTCTACCCGCGTCACGACCGCTTGCCATTTCTGGTTACCCCCTATCAGCCAAGCCAGCATCCGGCCCACATGACCCACCCCAACGGTGCCACGGCATTGGCCTCGATCCACCTGGGCGTGCATCCCGACGACCAAACGGCCGTCGACCTGCTGGCCGGCGGCGATCCGCTGCTGTGCATGAGCCCCGCCGAACGCACCGGCGTACTGGCCGTGGAGGTCAATGGCCTCACGCAGCCGCTGAATCTGCATGGTGCACGCCTGCTGCAACACCTCACCCAAGGAGAATCCAATGCTTGAAGGATGCATTGACTGGCCCGAAGACTTCATCCGCCGCTATCAACAACGCGGTTACTGGCAGGGGTTGTCGCTGGGGCAATTGCTGCACCAGCAGGCCCAACTGAATCCGGCCCGAGAAGCGCTGGTGGATGGCCAGAGGCGCTGGACCTACGCCGAGCTGGATCAGCGCGCCGACCAACTGGCGGCAGGCCTGGCCGATCAGGGCATCAGCGCTGGCCAGCGGGTGCTGGTGCAACTGCCGAACGTCGCCGAATTCTTCAGCCTCACTTTCGCCCTGCTGCGCTTGGGTGCGATCCCGGTGTTCGCCTTGCCGGCGCACCGCGAATACGAGTTGCTGCACCTGGCGCAGTTGAGCCAGGCGGTGGCCTATGTGACGGTCGATCGGCACCTGGGCTTCGATTACCGGCCCCTGGCGCGAATCCTTCGCCAACAGGTTCCCAGCCTGCTGCATGTCTGGATAGTCGGAGCAGCAGAGGAATTCGCCGCTCTCGATGATTGCCTTGCCGCTCCACGTCCATTGCCGCCACCCGACTCCCGCGACGTCGCGGTGCTGCTGTTATCCGGAGGCACTACCGGCCTGCCCAAGCTGATCCCACGCACTCATGACGACTATGCCTGCAACGCCCGCCTGGCCGCCCGCGCCTGCGGTTTCGACAGCCAGACCCGTTATCTGGCAGCGCTGCCGGTGGCACACAATTTCCCCCTTGCCTCTCCCGGCGCCCTGGGAGTGTTCAGCACCGGCGGAACCCTGGTGCTGTGCCCCGAGCCCAGTCCGGACACCGCGTTTGAATTGATCGAACGCGAGCGCATCAGCCATACCGCACTGATTCCACCGCTGGTTCTGCTATGGCTGGAGGTCGCGCAGTGGACCGACAGCGACCTGAGCAGCCTGCAATGGCTGCAGGTCGGCGGAGCCCGGCTCAAGGCAGAGATCGCTGCACGTATCAGCCCCACCCTGGGCTGCCGCTTGCAACAGGTATACGGCATGGCCGAAGGGTTGCTGTGCTTCACGCCACTGGACGATCAGCAAGAACGGATCTTCGATACCCAGGGCCTGCCGCTTGCCGAGGACGATGAAATTCGCATTGTCGACGCAAGCGACATGCCGGTGGCTCCCGGCGAGGTGGGCGAGTTGCTGGTGCGCGGTCCCTACACCATTCGTGGCTATTACAACGCCACCGAGCATAACGCCCGGGCCTTCACCGCCGATGGTTTCTACCGCAGCGGCGACTTGGTGCGACGCGTGCCCGAAGGCCACCTGATCGTCGAGGGGCGGGCCAAGGATGTGATCAACCGTGGCGGTGAAAAGATTCCCGTGGAGGAGATCGAGAATCTGCTACTGGGCCACCCTCAGATCCGCGATGTGGCCCTGGTGGCTCTGGCTGACGACTTGCTGGGCGAACGCAGCTGCGCTTGCGTGCTGGCACAGGACGAGACCATCGAGCTCGCCTCGGTCAACGCCTGGCTGCGGGAGCGAGGACTGGCCGCCTACAAGTTGCCGGATCGTTTGCAGGTGCTGAGCCAGTTCCCCCTCACCCGCCTGGGCAAAGTCAATCGCAAGGCACTGGCCGAGCTGGTGTCGGCACCATGAGCGACGCATCGAGCGCTTGGCTGCGTGTCCTTCGAGATGGCGGCCAGGCCGGCACATGCCTGGTCTGTCTGCCGCATGCCGGTGGCAGTGCGAGTTTCTTTCGTTCCTGGTTGGCCCACCTGCCGGGTGACATCGACCTGCTGGCCGTGCAGTACCCGGGACGTGAAGAACGTTTCAACGAGCCCCATATCGCTTGCCTGACCACCTTGGCCGCACATATTGCCCAGGCACTACTGGCACTGCCCGCCAAGACGCTTCTGCTATTCGGTCACAGCATGGGCGCAGCCCTCGCCTATGAGGTGGGCTTGCGTCTGGAAATGGCGGGGCGGGGCGCAGCCCATGTGTTCGTTTCGGCCCACGCGCCGCCCCAGCGACAGCCCCCCAGCGATCTGCATCGCCAGGGCGACGCGGCTCTGATCGACGACATCCTGCGCCAGGATGCCGGGGCTGCCGGTTTATGGGACGACCCCGAGCTACGGGCGCTGTTTCTGCCCACCCTGCGCAGTGATTACAAAGCCATAGAGACCTGGCGCCCCGAGCGGCTCCAGCCCCTGACAGCACCTATCGACGTGTTACTGGCCCGTGAGGACCAGGAAGTCAGCCATGACCAGGCCCAGGCCTGGGCCGAACTGACCCGACATCCCCCCGACATCAGCCTGTTCGAGGGCAATCACTTCTATCTCAAACAACAACCTCGACTGGTCATCGATCACCTGTTACGGCGTTTCGCACGCCATCATGGAGCTCAGGTATGAAAAACCCGGAAAACTGCAGCGATCTGGCGGACATTCGCCATGCCATCGACACCCTTGACCAACAGATCGTCGATGCCTTGGGCCTGCGTATGCAATACGTCAGGGCGGCCTCGGCATTCAAACCCGACCAGTCCAGCATCGCCGCCCCGGATCGCGTGGCGGCGATGTTGCCCCAGCGCCGGCAATGGGCGCAGGAGGTCGGGCTGGACGGCGAATTCATCGAAGGTTTGTTCAAGCAGATCATCCACTGGTACATCGCTGAGCAGACGGCTTACTGGCTGCAAAAGAAGGGCCTGGCACAATGAAGGGCCCTGAGTTTTCGGCACTTCGGACGCTGTTCGAGGAGGCACGACGTCAGGCCGCAAGGCATGGACGACCCATCGTGACGGTGAGTTCCAGCCCCGCGCCGGACCTCAACCCGCTGCAACTCTACGCCGCCAACCGGCAGGGTTTCTTCTGGTGTTCGCGACATCCGGACCTGACGCTGTTCGGCCTTGGCTCCCAGTGGCAGGCCCAGGCCACTGGCAATCAGCGGTTGACCGAAATCAATCGGCAATGGAGCGAACTCTGTAGCGATGCCTTGATCGATGGGCCGAACCCGCCGATCCTGCTTGGCGGTATTCGCTTCGATCAACAGCGAACCATGGCAGCGCACTGGACTGCGTTTTCCGACGCCAGTTTCCATCTTGCCCATTGGCTGGTCAGCGAAAACCACAGCGGTCGCTGGTTAAGCTGCCAGCGGACGATCGAGGCCAGCGATGATCCTGCCGCACTCGCCCGTGACAGTCTCGCAGCCTATGAGCGGATGCTCGATAACCCGCCTCCGGCGGCCGCTCCAGCGGCCCATGTGATCGAGCGGAGCGCCTTGCCGGCAGTGCAATGGCAAGCCAACGTCGAGCGCGCCCTGCAGGCCATTGGACGCGGCGACCTGAGCAAAGTGGTTCTGGCGCGCCAGGTGCGCTATCAGTTGCAAGCTTCCCTCGATAGCGGCGCAGTGATGTGCAGGTTGCATGACCAACGCAGCCAGTCGCACCTTTTCGCCATGCATCGCGGCGATAACTGCTTTCTGGGCGCCACGCCGGAGCGGCTACTCAGTTGTCAGGACGGTTACCTCACCACCCACGCCCTGGCAGGCAGCGCCCCGCGTGGGCTCACACCCGATGAAGATCAGGCATTGGGCGATCGCTTGCTGGCAGATCGCAAGGAACAGCACGAACACCGCCTGGTGGTAGAAACCATTGCCCAAAGGCTGGGTGATATGGCCAGCGAAGTCCAGGCTGCCGCCCGCCCAAGCCTCTTGAAACTGGCCACCGTACAGCACCTGAGCACTCCGATCAGAGCCCGGCTCAAGGAGGGGTACAGCCTCCTGGAGGGCGTCCAGGCGCTCCACCCTACTCCAGCGGTCGGTGGCTTGCCGAGCGCAACAGCCATGAGCTTTATCCGCCATCACGAAGATTTCGACCGCGGTTGGTATGCCGCTCCAGTGGGCTGGCTGGACTCGGAGGGCAATGGAGATTTCCTCGTCGCACTGAGATCAGCACTGCTCGCCCCCCGGCATTGTCATCTGTTCGCAGGCTGCGGAATCGTAGCGGGCTCCGTGCCCGCCAGCGAATATCGGGAAACCGAAATCAAGCTAGCCAGCATGGAGCAGGCATTACTTTTGCGATGGTAGACCTTCGCCGACGCTGGAACGCCAGCAAACTTCGGGTCTTGCCGGGCGGAGGCTGCAGCTGGATGTGCGCAACGTCGAATCAGCGTGACGAGAAGTTGCCTTGGTTTTCACCAAGCAGAGCAGACCTGCCTCATGCCGGCACATGGCGGCCTACTTCATGGCGTGAAGCTGGGGCTTGGTACCCGTACCAGGATGCTTCGCCAGTTGATTTGCCAGCGCGCGAGCGCCGCTCCGTCACGCTTGAAGATCAGGTCGAGGAACGCCAAAGCGAGATCTGCAGTGGCAACCTTAACCTTGGGATTGAGCGACGGGCCGCCGGTGAGTGACCGGTCGGTGAACATGCTGTGGGAGCCACCCTGAAAGACGGCAAGTAACTTGTGCGGATGGGCGATCGCATCGAAGATGGCCAGTCGATCCTCCACCCCCGAGTGATAGCCCGGAATCTCGATCGTGTCGTCGGTCGAGGTCACGTGAATGGTCGGAACCGACACCTTGCTGAGCACCGCTTTCAGATCGGTCTCACCATAGAATGGGGGTGCCGAGATAATCACCGCCGCACAGAAGCGCGGATCCAGGCAGCTGATGGTCCGACCGTTTCTGATGACCTGCGCACCGACCGTAAGCAGCGTGGTATTGGCGCCGTACGAATGGCCCGCCGCGACGAGGCACCGACGGTCTATCGCAGCACCACGGCCGCCAGGCTCGTCGGAGAGCATCCGGTCGAGCGCGAAACGCACATCGCCGGCACGGGCGATGGCCTCCTCCTCGCGAGCCGCCGCCTGCAAACGACCAACCACACCGAACGGGTTGCCCTTCCAAAGTTGCACATCACTGCCGACATGCTGCACATGCAGACTGGCGATACCACGGGCAGACCAGTGCTTACCGAGGTAGCTGTAGCCTTGCCGAGAACCGCCGATGCCGTGGGAAAACACCACCAATGGCACCGAGGTGTCAGGCGCGCTACCGGTTGGCCAGTAAAGACGCGCTGGCACCGGCCGTGATCGAGCATGATCGACCCAATCGAAATCAGTCACCTGATAAGGTGGCGCTGATCTCTGAGCCCTTACCGACGGATGCAAGGCCAGGAGCCCCATCAGCAGCATGGCGTTCACTCGCCGCCGTCCCCTGTTCACGCGCGTTTCTGGCGGTAATGTGTTCGGCGCGATGCCGTACACCTCAGTCGTGCTGCCATCATCGACAGGGCTGCGTTCCGGGATATCGCTCATAAGACTCCTGGTTTCAAGCCTGCGCGGCTTGAGCTACGAGAAACTTGGCCGTAACGAAGATTCGTGGATGCGCTGCGCCAGCTGCATACGACCTGCTGGGGCGGCATCGAACATTAATGAGCACAACCCAGTCGGGTTGATTGTTCTCCAAGCGAAGCCAGATGCTTTTGCGCCGCATTGGAGGAAAAGGCAGCCCGACCGTAACGGGCTGCCACGATGAAGGGCACAACAGCGTGCCAGGAATCACTCTTGGCCTGATCGGCAGCTGCCTTCCACACACGCCCATCCTCGGCTTGCACGGCCAGCTCAGCACAAGACAGCCCCCCGAACTGCGCCTCGGCTACCGTGCTTTTGGGCGCCTGAGCGCACGCCCCCAAGAGCACGGGCAATACCAACCAGGCTGGCAAGCGGGCTGGTAATTTCATCTTCGCGCCGGCAGGACGAGAGGGCCTGGCAAGTGGTCGTAATGACAGGTTCATTCTGTGCTTCCAATAGCCGTGGGGTGGTTTTCTTGCCTTGGCACTCAGAGGGCATTCGCAGGCCGCAGCAGCAGCCGTGCTGCCTGTGGAGCAAGCCGATAAGCGAAGCCGCTACGGAAACTGCGTGCCGCTGAGCTCTTCGCTGATGGCCCAAAGGCGCGCGGCTGTACCGGCATCCTTGGCCGCGGGCGGCACTGTGGCGAAGCCAAGTGTGCCACGCGTTTCCATCAGGCCGGTGGGGCCGTAGTAGGCTCCGCCTTGCGCATCCTCAGCGGTGGCGGCATAGAGCGTCGGCAACGCGCCCTGCGAGGCCGGCTGGAACAGAAACGCCAGGTTGCGGCGGAGGAAACCCGATACACCGCCGCGATTTACCAACAGGTTGGTACGCGAGACGCCGGGATGCGATGCGATGCTCTTTATGCCCCACCCTCGTACATCACTGCGGCGTTGCAGTTCACGAGCGAACATCAGGCAGGCCAGCTTCGATTGGCTATAGGCAGCCATTGAATCGTAGGCTCGCTCGAACTGCATATCCTCGAAGTGAACGGCACCACCGCGGGCAGCAGCGATGCTGGAAAGGGTGACGACGCGGGGGGAGTCAGACTTCTGCAGCAATGGCAGCAGCTCTGCAGTCAGGGCAAAGTGCCCCAGATAGTTGACGGCAAATTGCATCTCGAAGCCGTCCGCCGAAGTGATGCGCTCGGGCGGCTCCATAAGCCCCGCATTGTTGATCAAGCCATCGAGACGAGGCAGGGTCGTGTTGAGGTACTTACCAAGTGCGCGTACCGACCCTAGGTCGGCCAGGTCGAGCGCCTCGAAGCGCACCAGTGCGTCGGGCGTTTGCAGGCGGATGTTCCTGATCGCCTCCTCACCCTGCTTCGAATCGCGTGCTGCGATCACGACCTGCGCACCCGCGCCCGCCAGGGCCTTGGCACTTTCGTACCCGATGCCACTGGTACCGCCCGTGACGAGGAAGATTCGCCCCTTCTGAGAAGGTATGTCGGTGAAACTCCAATCCGGCTTCGGCAGGTTCTGAGCCATCGAATCGCCTGCGGCACTCGCAGAGATCACCAGTAGGCCGAGAGCGGCGAGATAGTTTCGCCACCGAGAAGGCATGAGCCGTGCCTTGGAATCTGAGGTTGCAACCGCAGTGGCGATCACGGTGCGCGAGCGCCAGGTGGGGGTATTGGGGGCTGTCCAGTTCGCCATGATCTTTGCCTTGCTGCGGGAAGGAAGATAAGCTGGGTGCATATATTTAAGCACTGAGTGCAGAATTTAGTGCACCAAGTGCAGAAATGCAATAGGCCATTTAAAATGTCGGAAATCCATTCCCGCTCAGCCATGCAACCCACTGAAGGCTTGCGCGAACGCAAGCGCCGCGAAACACGTCAGCGTATCGCCGAGGTCGCATTGCATTTATTTCTTAAAGACGGTTACGACGGCACGACGCTGGACGCTATCGCGGCAGGAGCTGGCATCTCGCGCCGTACCTTCTTTTCATATTTCAAGTCGAAAGACGACATCATCCTGTTCGGGCTGGACGCCGATTCGGCCCAGCTGATTGCCGATCTGCTGACGACCTCACCCGACGTAGCGCCGTTGGATGCTGTTCGAGATGTAATGGTGAAGCGCATCGCGCGTTATACGAGCGAGGAAATGATCGCCATCGACAATCTCATGCTGTCGAGCGAATCGCTGCTCGCGCGCAAGCAAGCGCACTATGCGGAGCAGGAACGGTCGCTCTTCAACGCACTGTGCGAGGTTTGGCGGCAGCCGGAGCGCCGTCCAGCGCTGCGAATAGTGGCCATGGTGTCCGTCGGTGCGATGAGGGTCGCGCTTGCGTCCTGGAGAGAGCAGACCGGCGAGCGCAAGCCGGCAGCCGAATTCCTGCAGGATGCTTTCGAGAGTTTGCGCACAGAGCTTTGACCAGGCACTGCCAAGCAAAGCGAAGCCGCTGCGGTTCGTCGAGTCAACAAGACGGCCTGGAAGTAAGCCAGGGCCAGAGCTGAAGAAACGGGCGCAGTATGCAACTGGCCAGCTGCCGTTATGCCCTGCTCGACAACGGCACCGGCTCCAGCCTGGTGCCGTGGAAGCCGTGATCGAGCAGACGCTTGGGCAGAGCGTATCGACAGTGATTCAGGACAACAGCGCGTCATGACAACCTGGGTCGCCAGCGCGGGCCGTCGATTAGTTGAGCAAGAGGCGCCGGGACCAGCGCCGGCTCTTGCTGCAGCAACCTACAGTTCATCTTTCCCACAAATGGTCTATTTTTTTCCAGCCAATTGCTCGAGCGCGTCAACCGCAGCACTGCACCACTCCGGCACTTCGTCGAATTTGAACTCGACGGTCGAAGCGGCAGTAATTTCCACCTCAAGCACGGCTTCCGCCCCTGAGTTGTCGAAGAGATAAGCCCTACTGGTCACCTGAATAGCTTCCGGTAGCAGCTCCAGGCATCTGCCATAGCGGGAACGCACTTTATCTGGCGTAACATCATGGCCGCCCTCTCTTACACGGATAGCGACCCTGTTGATGTTGATCTCTGGATCTTCAGTCGCCACGAAGTACAGGTAGGTGCGATACCCGAGGCCCTTGGCCTTTTTGATGAACTCAACCTTGGAACGGTCTGACATGACTGTCTCGAAGGTGAAACTCGCACCACGATCGAGCAACTGGTGTCTGATGAAGTCGGCGATGACCGAGGCATGATAGGACTGCACCTCGATACCACTGGTTACTAACGCCTGACCGGCAATGGTGAAATGCTCGGCTTGAGATGCCAACTGCTCTCTAGCGATCAAAGGATGAGAAACGAAGAAGTCGCGGAACACTTGCTGAGTGGGATTTATCGCAAAAGGAGCCATATCGATAGCTCCGCCATCCTTGGCTTCGCGCTCCAGATCATCGGCATTGACGTAAATGTAGATCAGCTCAGGATCGAGGATACGTTTGATGGTGCTCTTGCCAGAGCCATTGGGACCCGCGAAGACACGGAGTCTAGGCCCCGGCATTCACCAGGACTCCAGAGCCGAGCTCGAGGGCAACGCCAGCTTTCACCTTCCGGCGAGGTTTGGAAGCACGAACTATCTGCTCAGTGCCATCTGCACACTCGGCAATTATGAATCCGTCTCTCGACAGCAGGACGGTCAGGCCAGAAGCTTTGGCTTTCTCATAAGCCTGCTTGGTTGCCAGTGACGCCTTTTCCGGAATTTGGGCCTCAAGCTCCTGGGTAGCTTTCTCAGATAAGGCTTTCTTGACTGCCTTCACCATAACTCCTCCTCACCCGTTTCCAGGGTCGCCTGAACGGTCTCATATTAGCCTGCAAACCCTTCCTTCGGAATCATACCTTACTGAGACCGGGCCGCATGACCGTTAGCTCGGCAGCCCGACCGGAACAGCATCTGTAGGGCCACAATCACCAGTGGGGAGGGAAAAATCGAAAGCCCTCAAAAACCTTCAGGCATAAAAAAATCCAGCCACCGTTAAGTGGCTGGATTTTCTAGGGTATTTTGGTCGGGACGGAGTGATTCGAACACTCGACCCCTTGCACCCCATGCAAGTGCGCTACCGGGCTGCGCTACGCCCCGACGGGTGTTGCTGGTGCCTTCGGCGTTAGCCGAAAGCGGGAGAGACTATAAACTAAGCATCTGAATTGTGGAAGGTTTTTCTTCGAATTCATTTGCGCAGGACGTGGAGTACATCTTCCAGCTCGGCGATCATCTGCTTGATGAGTTGCTTGTACTGGGTGGTGTCGTCCTTGGCTTCTTCGCCGGTCAGGCGCAGGCGTGCGCCACCGATGGTAAAACCCTGGTCGTACAGCAAGGCGCGGATCTGACGGATCATCAGCACGTCCTGGCGCTGGTAATACCGACGGTTGCCGCGGCGTTTGACCGGGTTGAGCTGTGGAAACTCCTGCTCCCAGTAACGAAGCACGTGCGGTTTGACCGCACAGAGTTCACTGACCTCGCCGATGGTGAAGTACCGCTTGCCGGGTATGACAGGCAGTTCGTCGTTATGACTTGGTTCCAGCATAGGCTTCAACCCTGGCTTTGAGCTTCTGGCCGGGGCGGAAGGTCACGACACGGCGGGCCGTGATCGGGATCTCCTCCCCTGTTTTTGGATTACGACCGGGGCGCTGACGCTTATCGCGCAGATCGAAGTTACCGAAGCCTGAGAGCTTCACCTGCTCATTGAGTTCCAGTGCCTGGCGGATTTCTTCGAAGAAGAGCTCCACCAGTTCCTTGGCTTCTCGTTTGTTCAGGCCCAGCTCATCGTACAGACGTTCGGCCATCTCAGCTTTCGTCAGTGCCCCCATACGCTAGTTCCTTAACGTGGCGTTGAACCTTTGTTCCAGGGAGGTGAGGATGTTTTGCGTGGCGGTGCTCACCTCATCGTCATTTAGAGTGCGCGATGGATGCTGCCAGGTCAAGCCGACCGCCAGGCTTTTTCTAAGCGGATCAATACCTTTACCCTGATAAACATCAAACAACCTGAGGTCGGTGAGCCACTCGCCGGCCTGCTCGCGAATGTCGGCCAACAGGTTCTGGGCAGGCACGTCTCGGTCGACCAGCAGCGCCAGGTCACGACGCACTTCCGGGAAGCGCGACAGCTCCTTGAACGCCGGCATGCGACCCCCGGTGATTTCGCTCAGCAGCAGCTCGAACAGGAACAGCGGCTGATCCAGGCCGAGGGTCTTGGCCAGTTCCGGGTGAATGGCACCCAGATAGCCGACCAGACGACCGTCACGCTCGATGCGTGCAGTCTGGCCCGGGTGCAGGGCGCTGTGCTCGCCCGGCACGAAAGCGAAGCTGGCGGCATCGCCTGCAGCGGCCAGCAGGGCTTCCACGTCGGCCTTGGCGTCGAAGAAGTCGACGCTGTCACGGCCATGGGCCCAGCTTTCCGGCAGGCGGCTGCCGGTGACCACGCCGGCGAGCATCGGCTCCTGCTTGAGCTCGTCCAGCTGACCGACGAAGCGCAGGCCGCTTTCGAACAGGCGCACGCGGGACTGCTGACGGTTGAGGTTGTGCTCCACGGCCTTGACCAGGCCCGGCCACAGCGAGGCGCGCATGGCGGCCATGTCGGCGGAGATCGGGTTGGCCAGGGTCAGCGGCTTGACGCCCGGGCTGAACAGCTCGAACAGCTTGGGATCGATAAAGCTGTAGGTGATCGCTTCCTGGTAACCGCGGGCCACCAGCAGGCGGCGCAGCACCGGCAGGTCGGCCACGGCCTCGGCCTTGGTCTGCGGCGCCAGGCGCGCTTGCGGGTAACGCACCGGCAGGCGGTTGTAGCCATACAGGCGGGCCAGCTCTTCGATCAGGTCGACTTCCAGGCTGATATCGAAGCGATGGCTCGGCACCTTGACCTGCCACTGCCCTGCTCCGCCTTCGATACCCAGGCCCAGGGCGCCCAGCAGTTTGACGATCACCTCGTCGTCGAGCTTGAGGCCGAGCATCTGCTCGACACGTTCGCCACGCAGGCTGATCGGTGCGATGTCTGGCAGTTGCGCCTCGTCCACCGCCTCGATGATCGGGCCAGCTTCGCCGCCGACGATCTCCAGCAACAGGGCGGTGGCGCGCTCCATGGCTTCGCGGGCCAGTTGCGAGTCAACGCCACGCTCGAAGCGGTGCGAGGAATCGGTGTGCAGGCCGTAGGAACGGGCCTTGCCAGCCACGGCGATGGTGTCGAAAAAGGCGCTTTCCAGGAACAGATCGCGAGTGGTGGCGCTGACGCCGCTGTGCTCGCCGCCCATCACGCCGGCGATGGCCAGGGCGCGCTGGTGGTCGGCGATCACCAGGGTGTCGGCACGCAGGGTGACTTCCTGGCCGTCGAGCAGCACCAGCTTCTCGCCCTCTTCGGCCATGCGCACGCGAATGCCGCCCTGGATCACGTCCAGGTCGAAGGCGTGCATCGGCTGGCCAAGTTCGAGCATCACGTAGTTGGTGACGTCGACGGCGGCATCGATGCTGCGCACGTCGGCGCGGCGCAGGCGCTCGACCATCCAGCGCGGGGTCGGCTTGGACAGGTCGACATTGCGCACCACGCGGCCCAGGTAACGCGGACAGGCCTGCGGGGCCAGCACTTCGACCGGGCGCACTTCATCGTGGGCCGGGGCGACTGCAGCGACCTGCGGGCGAGTGACCGGCGCGTCGTACAGAGCACCGACTTCACGGGCCAGACCGGCCAGCGACAGGCAGTCGCCGCGGTTGGGGGTCAGGTCGACCTCGATGCTGACGTCGTTGAGTTCGAAGTACTCGCGGATGTCCTGGCCCACCGGCGCGTCGGCCGGCAGCTCCAGCAGGCCGTCGTTGTCTTCGCTGATCTGCAGTTCGGAAGCCGAGCAGAGCATGCCGTTGGACTCGACGCCGCGCAGCTTGGCCTTCTTGATCTTGAAGTCGCCGGGCAGTTCGGCGCTGATCATGGCGAAGGGGATCTTCAGGCCGGGCCGCACGTTCGGCGCGCCGCACACCACCTGGAAGGTTTCGCTGCCGTTGCTGACCTGGCACACGCGCAGCTTGTCGGCATCGGGGTGCTGTTCGGTGCTCAGCACCTCACCGACGACCACGCCGCTGAAGGCACCGGCCACCGGGCTGACGCTGTCGACTTCCAGGCCGGCCATGGACAGGCGCGCGACCAGTTCGTCACGGGTCGCCTGGGGGCTCACCCAGCTGCGCAGCCACTGTTCACTGAATTTCATGTTGTCTGTTCTCCTGATCGAATTCGATTACAAAGTGCGCGTTACTAGCGAAATTGCGCCAGGAACCGCAGGTCGTTATCGAAGAACAGCCGTAAATCGTTGACGCCGTAGCGCAGCATGGCCAGGCGCTCGACGCCCATGCCAAAGGCGAAGCCGGAGTATCTTTCCGGGTCGATGCCGCTCATGCGCAGCACGTTCGGGTGCACCATGCCGCAGCCCATGACTTCCAGCCAGCCGGTCTGCTTGCATACGCGACAGCCCTTGCCGCTGCACATCACGCACTGCATGTCGACTTCGGCCGACGGCTCGGTGAACGGGAAGAACGAAGGGCGGAAACGCACGCCCAGGGGCTTCTCGAAGAACACCCGGAGGAATTCCTCGATGGTGCCCTTGAGGTCGGCGAAGCTTACGCCCTCGTCGACCAGCAGGCCTTCGACCTGGTGGAACATCGGCGAGTGGGTGATATCGGAATCGCAACGGTACACGCGCCCCGGGCAGACGATCCGGATCGGCGGCTGCTGGGACTCCATGGTGCGAACCTGTACCGGCGAGGTATGGGTGCGCAGCAGCATGTTGGCGTTGAAATAGAAGGTGTCGTGCATGGCACGCGCCGGGTGGTGGCCCGGAATGTTGAGCGCCTCGAAGTTGTGGTAGTCGTTCTCCACTTCGGGGCCTTCGGCGATGCCGTAACCAATGCGGGTAAAGAACTGCTCTACGCGCTCCAGGGTACGGGTTACCGGATGCAGGCCGCCCGATGCCTGGCCACGGCCCGGCAGGGTGACATCGATACGTTCGGCGGCGAGCTTGGCACTCAGCGCCGCCGACTCGAGAATCTCTTTACGGCTGTTGAGGGCGTCCTGGACGCGCTCCTTGGCCGAGTTGATCAGCGCGCCCGCCTTGGGGCGTTCTTCGGCAGACAGGTTGCCCAGAGTCTTCATGACCTGGGTCAGCTCGCCTTTCTTGCCCAGATAGTGAACCCGCAGTTGTTCCAGGGCGTTCACATCGTCGGTGTGACTGACAGCCTCGAGCGCTTGCGAGACCAGCACATCCAGATTTTCCATTTACAGACTCCAGATACGAAACAGGGGAAGAGCTTGAAGGCTCTTCCCCTGTCGATGACGTTTAGAGTCGACCTGCGGGTTACGCCTGTCGCCTCTACTGCACCGGGAAACCCGGTGATTGTCGGGGACTTAAGCCAGTACGGCTTTCGCTTTCTCGACAATCGCAGCAAACGCCGCTTTTTCGTTCACTGCCAGATCAGCCAGAACCTTGCGGTCGATTTCGATCGACGCTTTTTTCAGGCCAGCGATCAGACGGCTGTAGGACAGACCGTTGATGCGCGCACCAGCGTTGATACGAGCGATCCACAGAGCGCGGAACTGACGCTTCTTCTGGCGACGGTCACGGTAGGCGTATTGACCCGCCTTGATGACAGCCTGCTTGGCAACACGGAATACACGCGAACGTGCGCCGTAGTAGCCTTTAGCCAGTTTCAGGATTTTTTTGTGACGAGCACGAGCGATAACGCCACGCTTAACACGAGCCATGAGTAATTTCCTCTATCTTGACCGAGATTAACGAACGCGCAGCATGCGCTCGACTTTTGCCTTGTCCGACGGATGCATCAGTTCGCTACCGCGAAGTTGACGCTTACGCTTGGTGGACATCTTGGTCAGGATGTGGCTCTTGAAAGCATGCTTGTGCTTGAAGCCCGCAGCCGTTTTGAGAAAGCGCTTGGCAGCGCCGCTCTTGGTTTTCATCTTTGGCATGTTCGTAACTCCGCATTCAGTTGATATAGATAACCATAAGGCCTGCCGTGCCCTGGAGGTTATTTCTTGCGTTTGGGAGCGATGACCATCATTAGCTGGCGTCCTTCCATCTTAGGATGCTGTTCGACGGTACCGTGTTCGGCGAGGTCGGCTTCGACCCGCTTCAACAGTTCCATACCCAGCTCCTGGTGGGCCATCTCACGACCACGAAATCTCAGAGAGATCTTGGCCTTGTCCCCTTCCATCAGGAAACGTACCAGGTTGCGTAGTTTTACCTGGTAATCCCCTTCTTCCGTCCCTGGACGAAACTTGATTTCCTTGATCTGCTGCTGGTGCTGGTTCTTCTTGGCAATGGCAGCTTGCTTCTTCTTCTCGAAGAGGTGCTTGCCGTAGTCCATGATCCTGCACACAGGCGGCTGGGCGTCGGCAGAGATTTCTACCAGGTCCAGCTTGGCCTCTTCAGCGATCCTAAGCGCTTCATCAATAGAGACGATGCCAATTTGCTCACCGTCAGCGCCAATTAACCGAACCTCGCGTGCCGAGATATTCTCGTTGATCGGAGCCTTCGGGGCGCCTCGTTTATCTTGTCTCATATCACGCTTAATAATGATTACTCCAATTCTTGGCGACCACGCCGGGAAACCGCTTGCGCGAGCAATTCAGTGAATTGAGCGACGGGCATGGAGCCCAGATCGGCACCCTCACGAGTGCGCACAGCGACAGTTCTTGTCTCGACTTCCCGATCGCCGATTACCAGCAGATAGGGAACCTTGAGCAAAGTATGCTCGCGGATTTTAAAGCCAATCTTCTCGTTCCTCAAGTCTGACTTGGCACGAAATCCGTTTTGATTCAACGTTTTTTCCACCTCGAGGGCGAAATCGGCCTGTTTGTCGGTGATGTTCATGATCACCGCCTGGGTCGGCGCCAGCCACGCCGGGAACACACCGGCGTAGTGCTCGATCAGCATGCCGATGAAGCGTTCGAAGGAACCGAGGATGGCGCGGTGCAGCATGACCGGGCGCACGCGGCTGTTGTCTTCGGCGATATAGCTGGCGTCCAGGCGCTCCGGCAGGTTCGGGTCGTACTGCAGGGTGCCGCACTGCCAGTTACGGCCGAGGCAGTCGCGCAGGGTGAACTCGATCTTCGGGCCGTAGAACGCGCCCTCGCCCGGCTGGTATTCCCACTCCAGGCCGGATTCGTTCAGGGCGTCGGCCAGGGCGCCTTCGGCGCGATCCCACAGCTCTTCGGAGCCCACGCGCTTGGCCGGGCGGGTCGACAGCTTCATGGCGATGTCGGTGAAACCGAAGTCCTTGTAGACGTCCAGGGTCAGCTTGATGAAATCGGCCGCTTCCGTCTTCACCTGTTCCTCGGTGCAGAAGATATGCGCATCGTCCTGCACGAAGCCACGCACGCGCATGATGCCGTGCAGCGCGCCGGACGGCTCGTTGCGGTGGCAGGCGCCGAACTCGGCGAGGCGCAGCGGCAGATCGCGGTAGGACTTCAGGCCCTGGTTGAACACCTGCACGTGGCATGGGCAGTTCATCGGCTTCACCGCGTAGTCACGGCTTTCCGAGGAGGTGGTGAACATGTTCTCGGCATAGTTGGACCAGTGGCCGGAACGCTCCCAGAGGATGCGGTCGACGACCTGCGGGGTCTTGATTTCCAGGTAGCCGTTCTCGCGCTGCACCTGACGCATGTACTGCTCGAGCACCTGGTAGACGGTCCAGCCGTTGGCGTGCCAGAACACCATACCCGGGGCTTCTTCCTGCAGGTGGAAGAGGTCGAGCTGCTTGCCGATCTTGCGGTGGTCGCGCTTCTCGGCTTCCTCGATGCGCTGGATGTAGGCCGCCAGTTGCTTCTTGTCCGCCCAGGCCGTGCCGTAGACGCGCTGCAACTGCTCGTTCTTGGCATCGCCACGCCAGTAGGCGCCGGACAGCTTGGTCAGCTTGAATGCCTTGAGAAAGCGGGTGTTGGGCACGTGCGGGCCACGGCACATGTCCACGTACTCTTCGTGGTAGTACAGGCCCATGGCCTGCTCGTCCGGCATGTCGTCGACCAGGCGCAGCTTGTAGTCTTCGCCACGGGACTTGAACACCTCGATGACGTCGGCACGCGGCGTCACCTTCTTGATGACGTCGTAGTCCTTGTCGATCAGCTCCTTCATGCGCGCTTCGATGGCGGTCACGTCTTCAGGCGTGAAGGGGCGCTCGTAGGCGATGTCGTAGTAGAAGCCATCGTCGATGACCGGGCCGATGACCATGCGCGCAGTCGGGTACAGCTGCTTGACCGCGTGGCCGACCAGGTGGGCGCAGGAGTGGCGGATGATCTCGACACCCTCCGCATCCTTCGGCGTGATGATCTGCAGGGTCGCGTCGTTCTCGATCAGGTCGCAGGCGTCGACCAGACGACCGTCGACCTTGCCGGCAACGGTGGCCTTGGCCAGGCCGGCGCCAATGGATTGCGCCACCTCGAGTACGGAAACCGGGTGATCGAACGAACGCTGACTGCCATCGGGAAGAGTAATGGTGGGCATGGCGCCTCCTCTCCTAGTGGTGACCTCTACCAAAGGCCACATGGGTTGGGATGAGCCAGTAAGCGATCCGGTGGCGTATCTGCCATACAGAGGCAGGGGCCGTGAGGCCAACCGAGAACGAACCGCAGTCACTGGAAGGTGTGAAACGGTGGATGCTTTCAGAATCGAGCGGGCCTGACAAGGCAAACCGGCCATTTACGAAAATTTCCGAAACGGCGAGCGCGGCTCACGACCGAGAACGCAAAAATAACGCGCAAAAAAAATGGCCGCCGAAGCGACCATTTAAAGAATTTGGTAGGCACAATTGGATTCGAACCAACGACCCCCACCATGTCAAGGTGGTGCTCTAACCAACTGAGCTATGTGCCTGCTGTGGGTGCGCATTCTACGGAGCCGCGAAAAAGAGTCAACACCTTTTTCCGCTAACTGACTAAAAAAACTGAGTTTTTTTGATTTGGTGGGCGGAGTTGCCTTGCTACCCGCCGGCGCAGACCGATCTGCGCTCCCTGAGTATCGCTTCGCTCAACCCAGGCTACGAGGGGTTGTATTGTGTCGAGAGCGGAAAGCACTTCGAGCCGATTTGTATCTCGATTAAGGTATCCGCCCATCCTACGAGTCAGCGTTGCGATACGTGGGAGCGGGCCATGCCCGCGAAATTCGTAAGGTTGGCGCGCTCCCAGAGATGGTGTGTTTTCCAGATCAGCTATGTAGGGCGTCCCGGGCGGCGTTCCGTTCGCGAAGCAGTACGCCTTCAAAGGGCCCGGCGCGGGTTGGAGCGTCGAACCGGGCATGAACCGGCGGACTGTTCGCTGACGCTACGAGCGGCCGGCGTTCCGGTCCGCCCTACGGACTACGAGCGGCCGGCGTTTCACCGCCCTACGGACCAACCTGTGGGAGCGGGCGGGGACGCCTAGTTCATGCCGCGAAATTCGCGCGCATGGCGCGCTCCTACGATATGTGGTGATTTCCAGATTAGGTGGGGGCCTGCGCCCTCTTCTTTTGCGACACAAACAAAAACGGCGCCCATGGGCGCCGTTTGCTTTCCCGCATCACTCTGCTACTGAACCGGACAGGCCACGGGCGCTGCGCACTGCTCGCTGGCAGTGCCCTGCTTGCCGATAGCGTTGAAGCGCTTATCGTCCGGCGCCAGGCGCTGGGCGCACTGGCGGGCGCTGGTGGCTTCGGTCTTGCAGCCGCGTTCGTCGAGCACCTGGGAGAGGTTGAACCAGCCGGGCGCGAAATCCGCCTGGCGGCTGACGCTCTCGCGAAATGCCGCTTCGGCGCCGCGCAAGTCGCCGCCCGCATAACGACTGTTGGCCAGGGCGAACCAGGCCACGGCCTGTTCGGGCCAGCGCTGGGTCGCGGTGCGGTAGGCGTGCTGGGCGACATCCTTGCGGCCGACCTCTTCCAGATCCGCCGCGGCCTTGAGCCATACGGTCGGCTCTGCCGTGGCCGGCAAGGTATCCGGCGGCAGGGTCACCACCGCCCAGCGATTGCCACGGGCCCAGGTCTTGTCGAAAGCGGCGAACTCGGTCACCCAGCGCCGCGTGGTACCGGAACGCAGGATGAGTTTCTCTTCACGACGGTCGTAGCCCACCAGCACTGCGAAATGCCACTGCGGGTACCAGTCGAAACCCAGGTTCTGCAGCACCAGCACGGGGTTGCCGGCAGCCACTTCGGCGAGCAGCGAGTCGAGCCTGGGCTTTAGCGGGTAGACGAGCAGGTCGTGGGCACGCGCCGCAGCGACCATCTCGACCTGCAGGCTGCCTTCACGACCGGGAATGTAGACCTGGTCCTGCAAAAAGCCCGGCGTGGTCAGCACGCCGCGCTGGTTGAGCATGGTCGCCAGGGCGGCCGGCCCACACTGGTAGGCGGTCTGCGGATAGAAGGGAACGCTACTGAGTTCGACCCGCTCAGGCAGGCGCTGGGTCTCCGGTGACAACACCGGAGACCTGGCGCATGCGCTGAGCAGGACGATCAGAAGTGAAGCGCAGAGCAGTCTTAACGATTTACGCATTTCACGAAACTGAAGATGTCGGTGGCGCAGAGCATATCGGTGATGATGAAGATCACCAAGAACAACACGATGATGCCGACCACACCGGCACCTGCCGGGGCTTCGGACAGTTGCTGGTTGAATTGCGCGAGTTCGGCGCTGGTCAGGTTGTTGATGCGGTTCTCTACCTGATCACGCTCCACACCCATGGCGAGCAGCTTGTCCTTGACCTGCTGATCGTCGAGCATCGACAGCAGTTGCTGACGGTCGACCTGCTGTTGCTGTTCGGTCAGCACTTCACCCGTGCCGATCATCGCGGCATTGGCGAGCGGAACCTGGGCGATCATCAGGACATGGAACACTGCCAGCATGGCAGCCAGACGACGAAAGAACGGGGATTTGGTCATTTTGGTATCTCCTTATCAACCATCATCCTAGACCCATGTGGCACACAGCCAGTTCCGCCTTTATCTGCAGGTTGTTGGCCCTACCCTGCAGGCCAGTGGACACGGGGCCTCAAGCCGTCCGGGACGAGCCCGTGACAAGGCCACTCTCCAGCGCGAAAAGACTCAGGACAGGGTGCCCAATTCGCTGCTCAGGTAATCGAGAAAACAGGTGATGCGCGAGGTGAGCGCGGTGTTGCGGTAGTACACGGCGTGGATCGGCTGGCGAGCCTCCACGGTGTGCTCGGCCAGTACCTGCACCAGGTCGCCACGGCCGCGGTCCAGGTGGGTCATGAAGTCCGCCAGGCAGACGATGCCCACCCCTTCCAGGGCCAGTTGGCGCAAGGTTTCGCCGCTGGAGGCCTGCAGGGTCGGCACGATGTCCAGGCTTTCGCCCCCGGCGTGGCGCAGCGGCCACCGGTTGAGGCTATCGGGCTGGGTGAAGCCAAGCAGGCTGTGGCCTTGCAGCGCTTCGAGGTTATCGGGTGCGCCGTGGGCAGCGAGGTAAGCAGGGCTGGCCAGCACCCGCAGACGACTGCTGCCCAGCGGCCGCGCATGCAGGGTCGAGTCGCGCAATTGGCCGATACGGATGGCCACGTCGGTGCGCTGCTCGATCAGGTCGATGATCTGGTCGCTGCTGTGCAGCTCCAGCTCGATATTCGGGTAGCGCTCGCGAAAGCCTTTTATCAATGGCACCACCGCATGCAGCACGAAGGGCGCCGCGGCGTTGACCCGCAAGCGACCGGCCGGCGTCTGCCGGCGCACGCGCATCTGCTCCTCGGCCTCCTCGACGCTGGCGATGATGCGCCGCGCCTGCAGCAGAAAGGCCTGCCCTTCTTCGGTAAGTTCCAGACGCCGGGTGGTGCGCTGCAGCAGCGTGACGTCGAGCTTCTCTTCCAGCCGGCTGAGGGCGCGGCTGATGCCCGAGGCCGTCTGGCCCAACTGCTGCGCCGCCGCGCTGATCGAGCCGGCGGCGACCACGGTGCTGAAGGCGAGAAGTTCATCGAGGGAGGTTTTCATGGGGCATTCGTGACCATGGAGCAAATATGTTTGCCATGAAACCCGCTTTTTCCGCACAAGTCCATGGCACACACTGGCCCAAGAAACCCGAAACCACCCACGGGCAGTGCGGTCAGCTACAGACAGCCACCCGCTAGACAGGAGCGACACATGAAGCAGATTCCCGCCCTCGGCCTCGGCACCTACCGCCTCAAGGGCCAGCAGGTCATCGACTCGGTACGCAACGGTCTGCAGCTCGGCTACCGGCATATCGACACCGCGCAGATCTACGGCAACGAGGCCGAGGTCGGCCAGGCCATCGCCGACGGCGGCGTGCCGCGCAGCGAACTGTTCGTCACCACCAAGATCTGGGTCGACAACCTGGGTGCCGACAAGCTGATCCCCAGCCTGAAAGAGAGCTTGCACAAGCTGCGCATGGAGCAGGTCGACCTGACGCTGATCCACTGGCCTTCGCCCAAGGATGAAATCCAGGTGGCCGAATACATGGCCGCCCTGCTGGAAGCCAAGGCTGCTGGCCTGACCGCGCAACTGGGCGTGTCGAACTTCACCAACGCCCATCTGCAGCAGGCCATGGAAGTGGCGGGTCCAGAGCAGATCGCCACCCACCAGGTGGAAATCCATCCCTTCCTGCAGAACCGCAAAGTAGTCGCGTTCGCCCAGGAGCACGGCATTCACCTGACCGCCTATATGCCGCTGGCCTATGGCAAGGTGATGACCGATCCGGTGATCCAGGAAATCGCCAGCCGGCATGCCGCCAATCCGGCCCAGGTGGCGCTGGCCTGGTCGCTGCAGCAGGGCTTCGCGGTGATCCCCTCGTCGACCAAGCGCGCCAACCTGGAAAGCAACCTGGGCGCCTTGAAGCTCACGCTCAGCGAACAGGACATGGCCGCAATCGCGGGGCTGGAGCGCGGCGAGCGCCTGGCCAATCCGGACTTCGCGCCGCAGTGGGATTGAGCGCCCGGCTCAGAGCCTGTTCACGATCGTTATGCGCCTGAAGCAGCAACTACAAGGCAGAAGCGGACATTGAGCTTCAAGCCGCAAGCCTCAAGCTGCAAGAACAAGAGAGAGCACTGCGGACTGCTTTTAACCTGTAGCTTGGAGCTTGGAGCTTGCGGCTGCTTCCGCCACTTAACTGCCAAAATCGGCGAATCTGGGCTGAGCGATCATGAACAGGCTATTAGAAGTCGATCTTACCCCGACCCGCCTTGATCGCCCCGCGCTTGGTCTTGCCCTCCAGCCGACGCTTTTTCGAGCCCAGGGTCGGCTTGGTCGGGCGGCGGGCCTTCTCGGTCTTGCCGGCCGAACGAATCAGCTCGGCCAGGCGCTCCAGGGCATCGGCGCGGTTCTGTTCCTGGGTGCGGTATTGCTGGGCCTTGATGATCACCACGCCATCGGCGGTGATGCGGCTGTCGCGCAGGGCCAGCAGCCGTTCCTTGTAGAACGGCGGCAATGAGGACGCCTGACTGTCGAAGCGCAGGTGCATGGCGCTGGACACCTTGTTGACGTTCTGCCCGCCAGCGCCCTGGGCGCGAATGGCGGTGAGTTCGACTTCATCCTCGGGCAGATGAACACTGTGGGAGATGACCAGCATGGGGCGCCTTGTTTGCGGTGGGCGTGCAGGATAGCCCAGGGTAGACGCCAGCATGGCTGAAACCTTTGCTTGAAATTTCCCTCTACGCCCCGTGAGGCGCTCAAGTAAGTTAAGCGACCGCCTCCCACAGCTCACGAGAATACCCATGGATTCGATTACCCAGGCCGTACTTGGCGCCAGCATCCAGGGCGCACTGCTGGGGCGTTGGCAAGGGCGCAAGGCCCTGCTGTATGGCGCCGTGCTGGGTACCCTGCCGGATCTCGACGTGGTCATCGACTACGGCGACTCGGTGGCGGCCATGACCTACCACCGTGGCTTCAGCCATTCGCTGTTCGTGCTGACCGGCTTCGCCCTGCTGCTGACCTGGCTGACAAGGCAATGGCGACCCAATCCGGGTTACTCGACACGAAGGCTGTTCCTGGCGATCTGGCTGGTGTTGACCACCCACCCCATTCTCGATGCCTTCACCAGTTACGGCACGCAATTGCTCTGGCCCTTCGCACCGACGCCGGCGGCCTGGTCGAGCATCTTCATCATCGACCCGATCTACAGCCTGCCACTGCTGGGCGCGGTGATCTACGGGCTGATCGCCGGCCTGAAGGAAAAGGCCAACCCGGTGGTCAACTGGGCCCTGGCATTTTCCACCCTGTATCTCGCCTCGACGCTGGGCGGCAAGTACATGGCCGAACACCGCGTGGAGCAGGAACTGGCGCGCCAGGGTATCGAGGTCGAGGCCATCTTCAGCTCACCGACCCCCTTCAACACGCTGCTGTGGCGCGTGGTGGCGATCGAGGGCGAGGATTATCACGAAGCACTGGTCGGCTGGTTCGACAGCGCACCGCCGGTGCTGGAACGCATGCCGCGCGGGGCTGCGCTGGGCCAGGCCCTGGACGACTCGCCTGCCCATCAGCGGCTGAAGTGGTTCACCAATGACGTGCTGCGCTATGACCGGATCGGCGATCACCTGGTGGTGACCGACATTCGCCTGGGCATGACCGGCTTCCATCCGTTTCGCTTCGACTTCGCCCACTGGCAGAACGGTGCCTGGCAGGTGCAGCCCTATATCGAACGCTGGCCATCGGAGCGCGGCGACATGCAGCGCCTGGCCCTGCTCTGGCAACGCCTCTGGCAGCCGGCGACGCCCGTGCCCCTGGCCTTGTGGGCCAGCGAGCTGAACCATGATCCGCACGCTGATGGTTCGTCCGCCAGCGACCTGGCACCGGGGCGCAAAGCCGCCAGCTCCGCGAGCGACAAAGGCGACCCGGCGCTGTAACGGCGCCGGGTTGCGATAGGCGGGAAGGCGTCCGGGTATCGCTGGCTCAAGCCGGGCTACCCATGCAGCCCGCAACATGAGCCCAGACCGTAGCCCGGGTGGAGCGAAGCGATAACCGGGAAGCCTCTTCCCGGACACCTACGACATCAGGTTCTGAACTGCCGCACCAGGCCCTGCAACTCGACCCCGAGGCGCGCCAGCTCGGCGCTCGAGGTGGCGGTCTGCTGGCTGGCGCTGGCGCTCTGCTCGCCGATATCGCGCACCCGGGTCACGCTCTCGCTGATGGTCTCGGCCACGGCGCTCTGCTCTTCAGCGGCGGCGGCGATCTGCTGGTTCATCTGCTCGATGGTGCTTACCGCCTGGGTGATGCGGCCCAGGGCATCACCGGCCTCCCCCGCCAGGGCCACGGTGCGCTGGGTCAGCTCACGGCTGCCCTCCATCTGCGTGGCGGCACCATTGGCGAGGCGCTGCAGGTTGGCGATCAGGTTCTCGATTTCCTGGGTCGAGTCATGGGTGCGCCGGGCCAGGGCGCGCACCTCGTCGGCGACCACCGCGAAGCCGCGGCCCTGGTCACCGGCGCGGGCGGCCTCGATGGCGGCGTTGAGCGCCAGCAGGTTGGTCTGTTCGGCCACCGCGCGAATCACTTCCAGTACGCTGCCGATCCGCCCACTTTCCTGATTCAGGGCCTGCATGGCCTCGGCCGATTGCTCGACTTCCTGGGCCAGCTTGCCGACCTGGCTGATGGCTTGCTGCACCACCTGGTTGCCCTGCTGCGCTTCGCGGTCGGCGTCAGCGGCGGCCAGGGAGGCCTGTTCGGCGTTCTGCGCCACTTCCTGCACGGTAGCGGCCATCTGGTGCATGGCGGTGGCGGTCTGTTCGGTTTCAACCTTCTGGGTCTGCACGCCGGCGCTGGTCTGGGCGGTGATCGCCGACAGCTGCTCGGCGGCCGCGGCGATCTGCCCGACACCGTTGCCAATGCGCCCGACCAGATCGCGCAGACTGCGGGTCATGCCCTGCATGGCCTCAAGCAACTGGCCCAGTTCGTCACGGCGGTTCGGCGGCAGATCCTGGCTCAGGTCGCCGCCAGCGATACGCCGTGCGAACTCCACGGTCTGGCGCAGCGGCGCGACGATGGAGCGGCTGATGGTGTAAGCGGCGAAAAGACCGATCAGTACCGCCGCGAGGCCCATGCTGCCGAGCAGCAGGATGGCGTTGCGGCTGTCTCCGCTCATGGCCTGCTCTTCGATGTTCTTGGCCTGCTCGGACAGCGCCAATACCTGGTCGGCCTGCTCGAGCATGGCGGCATCGCTGGCCAGGCTCTGCTCGTGCACCTGCTGGAAGTTGGTGAACGCCTGCTGGTAGTTGGTCAGCGCCACCAGGGCGGCTTCGATGGCGCGCTTCTGGTCGTCGTCGAGCCACACCATCAGGCCGTTGGCCGAGGACTGCAGGTCGTAGCCGACGAAATTCCAGTCTTCCAGCGCGGAGGGCGAACCATCGATGATGAACTGGCCTTCGTGGCCGCGCAGTTCGAGCATGCGCTTGCTGAGGTTGGAAGCGGTTTCCGCCAGTGTCAGCGGGTCGCTGCCGCGCAACTGGTCGCCGGCCAGGCGCAGCTCCCGCACGGCGTCGTACATGCCCAGTTCGATCATCTCGAACTGGCTGCGTGCCTCCTGGGCGGCATCGTCCATCTGCTTGCGCGCCTCGTTGGCACGCGCCTGTTGCTGCACGCTGGCATCGAACTGCTGCAGGTAGTCGGCGGTGGCCAGGTCCATGGCCTGCAGACGCTCGCGCTCGGCAGAGGTGGCCGCGGCGATCTGCTCGGCCAGCCCGGCGCGCACCTTGGCCAGCTGCTCGCGCATGCGCTGGGCATCGGCTTCGCTGTGGCTGATCGCGTAGTCGCGCTCCATGCGCCGAGCGCCGAGAATCTGCGCGTCGATGGTCGACAGCGATACGGACTGGGCGTGGCCTCTCATCACCGCCTGCACGGCGACGAAGCCGCTGGCCGTCACGGTAACGGTCAACAGCAGTACCAGGCCAAAACCGACCAGAAGTTTCTTGCCGACGGAAAGGTCAACGAACAGTCGAGTGGCAGAATGCAACATCCAAGCGGCTCCATTTGTTTTTATAGATTGCGCTGCGCGGGTACTTCGTGACCGCGCGACCATGGCTTCAGGAAGTTAATCGGCCGCGTGGGGCAAAGCCTGAGCGAAAAAACACCATTCGCTGGCGCCAGCAAGTCGCCACTATACCGGCACATGGCCGTGCATATGCCCGCGCCTGCGACAAAAGGTTACAACGGGTACACGGGCGTCGACGAGTAGGCACAAATGCCACCCGCAGCATTGCGCTGCGGGGGGATGAAGCTCAGCAGGCGGTTAGCGAGCCAGGCGGCGCTGGCGGATCTGGTAGCAACCCCAGATGAACAGCAGCCAGAACGGAATGGCGAACACCGAGATGCGGATACCGGGGATGAACAGCATCACGCCCAGGATGAACAGCACGAAGGCCAGGCACAGGTAGTTGGCGAAGGGGAACCAGAAGGCCTTGAACGAAGGCTCGACGCCCTTGGCCTGCATGGCCTTGCGGAACTTGATGTGGGACAGGCTGATCATCGCCCAGTTGATCACCAGGGCGGCGACCACCAGGGACATCAACAGCTCCAGTGCGCTCTTGGGCACCAGGTAATTGATCACCACGCAGATCAGGGTGAACAGCGCCGAGAAGAAGATCGCCAGCACCGGCACGCCGCGCTTGTCGACCTTGAGCAGCGCCTTGGGTGCGTTGCCCTGCTCGGCCAGGCCGTAGAGCATACGGCTGTTGCAGTACACGCCGCTGTTGTAGACCGACAATGCAGCGGTGAGCACCACGAAGTTGAGCAGGTGCGCGGCGGTGTCGCTGCCGATCAGCGAGAAGATCTGCACGAAGGGGCTGCTGCCGTAGGAGTCGCCGCCGGCGGTCAGGGTCGCCACCAGGTCGTCCCAGGGGTGCAGCGAGAGCAGCACGGTCAGCGCACCGATATAGAAGATCAGGATGCGGTAGACCACCTGATTGATGGCCTTGGGAATCACGGTTTTCGGCTGATCGGCTTCGGCGGCGGTGATGCCCACCAGTTCCAGGCCGCCAAAGGAGAACATGATGATGGCCATCATCATCACCAGCCCGGACACCCCATTGGGGAAGAAGCCGCCGTGGCTCCACAGGTTGCTGACCGACGCCTGCTCACCGCCCGCGCCGCTGAACAGCAGGTAGCAGCCGAGCAGGATCATGCCCATGATCGCCACCACCTTGATGATCGAGAACCAGAACTCGGCCTCGCCGAATACCCGCACGTTGGTCAGGTTGATGGCATTGATCAGCACGAAGAACGCCGCCGCGGTCGCCCAGGTGGGGATCTCCGGCCACCAGTACTGCACGTACTTGCCCACCGCCGTCAGCTCGGCCATGCCCACCAGCACGTAGAGCACCCAGTAGTTCCAGCCGGACAGAAAGCCGGCGAACGGCCCCCAGTAGCTATGGGCGAAATGGCTGAACGAGCCGGCCACCGGCTCCTCGACGATCATTTCGCCAAGCTGGCGCATGATCAGAAAGGCGATGAAACCGCCGATTGCGTAACCCAGGATCATCGACGGCCCGGCCGAGGCCATCACCCCGGCAGAACCCAGGAACAGGCCGGTACCGATGGCACCGCCCAGGGCGATCAACTGAATGTGGCGGTTCTTCAGGCCGCGCTTGAGCGGGCCGGTCTGGAGCATTTCGCTTGGCATCTGTCACCTGTGGGTGATCGACCGTGACGGGATCGAACCCGCCTGGCTCGTGGCCTTGCGGAATGGCTTGAGTGCTTGCCGCTCACTGCGCGTCGGGCTGGGCATCCGGCGCGGCGTGCCGGAATGCTTCGAGGGCCTGACAACGGGCGGTCAGCGCGAGGATGCGTGGATACGCATCGAGGTCACAGTCGAAACGGCGCGCATTGTACACCTGTGGGATCAAACAGGCTTCCAGATAGCCGGGCCGCGTGCCCAGGGAAAAAGTATCGTCATACGCCGCCAGCCCCTGCTCCACCGCCGCCAGGCCTGCGGCCACCCAGTGGCGGTACCAGGCGTTCTTGGCGGCATCGTCCACGCCCAGTTCATGGCTGAGGTACTGCAGCACCCGCAGGTTGTTCAGCGGATGCACATCGCAGGCAAGGTGCAGCGCCAGGGCGCGAGCCTGGGCACGCTCGACGGGGTCGGCCGGCAGGATGGCCGGCACCGGGAAGATTTCCTCCAGGTACTCGATGATCGCCAGGGACTGGGCGATACGCGCATCGCCGTTCTCCTCGTCCACCAGCAGCGGTACCAGGCCCTGGGGATTCAGGGCCTGATAGGCTTCGCCATGCTGCTCGCCGCCATCTCGCACCAGGTGCACCGGCACCTGCTGGTAAGCCAGGCCCTTGAGGTTGAGGGCGATGCGCACCCGGTAGGCGGCGCTGGAGCGCCAGTAGCCATAGAGTTTCAACATGGCGGACTCCTATATATGACCTGGTGGGAACGGCTTCAGCCGCGATCGGGCTTGAGGCGCCGACAGCTCGCGGCTAAAGCCGCTCCTACGGGTCAGTGGGTGTCATAGCGCTCCACCACCTGGTCGATGGCACCGAAGATGCTCGCCCCGGCGCCGTCGAACATCTCGATGCGCACCCGGTCGCCGAACTTGAGAAATGGCGTCTTCGCCTCACCGCATTCGATCACTTCGAGCATGCGCCTTTCGGCCAGGCAGCTGGAGCCGGCGCTGCGGTCGTAATTGGAGACGGTGCCCGAACCGATGATGGTGCCGCTGCCCAGGGGCCGGGTGCGGGCGGCGTGGGCGACCAGAGTCGGGAAGTCGAAGGTCATGTCGGTGCCGGCATCGGGCTGGCCGAAGAGCGCGCCGTTGATATGCGACACCAGCGGCCGGTGCACCCGCCCGTCGCGCCAGCTGTCCCCCAGCTCGTCCGGGGTGACCGCCACCGGTGAGAAGCTCGACGACGGCTTGCTCTGGTAGAAACCGAAGCCCTTGGCCAATTCGCCGGGCACCAGGTTGCGTAGCGACACGTCGTTGACCAGCATCAGCAACTGGATATGCCCGGCGGCCTGGGCCGGCGTGGCGCCCATGGGCACGTCGTCGGTGATCACCGCCAACTCGGCCTCCAGGTCGATGCCCCAGGCTTCGTCACCCAGGCGAATCGGCGCCTGGGGCGCGATAAAGGAGTCCGAGCCGCCCTGGTACATCAGCGGCTCATGCCAGAAGGACTCCGGCATTTCCGCGCCGCGGGCCTTGCGCACCAGCTCGACATGGTTGACGTAGGCACTGCCATCGGCCCAGTGGTAAGCCCGTGGCAGCGGGCTGTGGCAGACGCCCTGGTCGAAATCGAAGGCCTCGGCCTCAAGGCCGTCGTTGAGGCGCTGGTACACCGCTTCCAGTTGCGGGCGCCTGCTCGCCCAGTCGTCCAGGGCGGCCTGCAGCGTCGGGGCGATCTGCGCCACGCGCACCGCGCGGGACAGGTCACGGGAGACCACCAGCAGGGCGCCATCGCGGCCATGGTTCAGCGATGCCAGTTTCATCAGGACTCCTTGCCTGGCGCGCGCCAGGAATTCACGTATTCGGCGACATCCACCGCGGCAGCGGCCTCGGTGACCTCCAGGGCGCGGCGGGTGTCGATCATCACCGCCACTTCCTCGGCGAAGGTGGCCGGGTCGGTCTGCGCCTTTTTCAGCGCCTTGGGGTGCGGACCATGGGGGAAGCCGCAGGGGTGCAGGGTGACCATGCCGGCCTCGATATTGTCGCGGCTGAAGAAGTTGCCGCGGTGGTAGAACAGCACTTCGTCGTAGTCGTCGTTGTTGTGGAAGAACGGCACCTTGAGCGCGCCGGGGTCGGACTCCACCGGCCGCGGCGTGAAGGTGCAGACCACGAAGCCCTTGGCCACGAAGGTGGTGTGCACCGAGGGCGGCAGGTGGTAACGGTGGCTCATCAGCGGGCGGATGTCGCGCCAGTTCACCCTTACCACGGTGTTGTCGCCGTGCCAGCCCACTGCATCCAGGGGGTTGTAGGGATAGGTGACGGTGCTGATCCGGCCCTGCCGCTTGATGCGGATCTGCCAGGTGTTTTCGTCCTGCTGGGCCTTGAAGGCGTCATCGATATGGGGGTGGTCGAGCACCGCCGGGTCGAAGATCGCCTGGCCGCCGAGCAGGCCCTTGTCTGGCAGCTGATAGGCACCATCGGTGTTCTCGACCAGCAGGAAATGGCTGGGTACCGTGGGTTCTAGGCGCCAGGCGGTGCCGCGGGGAATCACCAGATAATCGCCATCGCGGTATTCCAGGTGGCCGAAGTCGCAGTAGAAATGCCCGGCACCATCGTGCACGAACAGCAACTCGTCGCCGTCGCTGTTGCGCACCAGGTGGGGCATGGCGCTGGCGGTCTTCCACACGCGCAGGCGAATGTCGGCATTGTGCAGGGTCAACGGCGCCTCGAACGGGCAGTCGTGCTCGCTGGGAATCCGGTTGAAGTTGAAGGCGTGGGGCCGCAGCGGCCCCTGCCAGTCGACCCAGCCGGTGGGCGGATGCTTGTGGTGCAGGTGCGTCACCGGGCCGAAGAAGCCCTCGCGGCCCATTTCCCGCTCGTAGGTGTCGGCGGGAAAATCGCAGTGGGCCTGGCGCGAGTGCTCGCCTTCACGCAGGGGAAAGCTGATCCATTTGCGGCTCATGGCCTCACTCCTCGCTGATCACACCGCGACGCAGCTGGTCTTCTTCGATGGACTCGAACAGCGCCTTGAAATTGCCCTCGCCAAAACCCTGGTTGCCCTTGCGCTGGATGATCTCGAAGAAGATCGGGCCGATCACCGTGTTGGTGAAGATCTGCAGCAGGATGCCGTCATCGCCGGGGGCACCGTCGATCAGCAGGTTCAGTTCGCGCAGCACGCCCAGCGGCTCGCCATGGCCGGCCACGCGCTGATCGACCTTCTCGTAGTAGGTGTCCGGGGTGCTCATGAACGACACGCCGTTGGCCTGCAGCTGGCGCACCGTGGCATAGATGTCGTCGGTGGCCAGGGCGATGTGCTGGATGCCCTCGCCGTGGTACTCGCGGATGAATTCCTCGATCTGCGACTTGTCGTCTGCCGACTCGTTGATCGGGATGCGGATCTTGCCGCACGGCGCGGTCATGGCCCGGGACAGCAGGCCGGTGAGTTTGCCCTCGATATCGAAATAGCGGATCTCGCGAAAGCCGGCGATGCGCTCGTAGAAGCCGGACCAGACGTCCATCTGCCCGCGCTTGACGTTGTGGGTCAAGTGATCGATGCATTGCAGGCCCACGGCGTTGTCATTGGCCGCGCGGCCCTCGATGAACTCGAAGTCGACGTCGTAGATGCTCTGCTCGCCGCTCTCGTTGGGATAACGGTCGACCAGGTACAACAACGAGCCGCCGATGCCCTCGACGCAGGGAATGTTCAACTCGCCGAAGTTGGCGTGGCTGCCCACCAGGGTGGCGCCCTGCTCCTTCACGTAGGCCGCGGCCTGGGCGGCATTCCTGACCCGAAACGCCATGGCGCAGGCACTGGGCCCGTGTTTTTCGGCGAAGGCATGCACGTGCCCGGTCGGGCTGCCATTGAGCACGAAGTTGACGTCGTGCTGCTGGAACAGCCACACCTGCTTGCTGCGGTGCCTGGCGGTCTCGGTAAAGCCCATGGCGGTGAACAGCTGGCGCAGCTGCTCGATGCCTTCGGGCGTCGGCGCGGTGAATTCGACGAACTCGAAACCGTTGGTACCGATGGGGTTGTGCTGTTCGATTCTGGACACGGCGTTCATGGGGGTCGTCCTCGTTGTCGTTATGCCGCCATGACAATTGAGACACCGCCCCCGAGCAAGGCCGCCTGGCTCGTCCAAGGCAGGCGCTGCGCCTGCCAATGGCAAGGCTTCGATACATGGCGGCGCAGCGGGCGGCCAAGCGCTGCGCGCGCACCTGTCGATTGGCCAGATGCGTAAACCTTTCTTTACAACCTGGTCGATTAGCCTGCCGACAGGATGATGGCGATGCGCGGGCAGATCGATGAAAACACTGCCAGAATGACAGCATCCATCAGCGCCATGACAATGAGGCCGCCATGAGCAGTGAAACGCCTACCGAAGCCGAGAGCGCACCCGCCGCATTCGACCTGGCGCCCACCAGTGACGAGGAGCGCCTGGCCAGGCTGGAAAAGGCCAACCGCCTCAACCGCATCCTGATCTTCGCCCTGGCCCTGCTGCTGTTCATCATCCTCTCCAGCCTGGCCACCTCGGCGGTGGTGAAGATGCTTGCCGACGAGCCACCGCCCTTCGACCCGGAGGCCTTTGCGGCGCTGCAGCACCATGCCGAGGAACTGGAAAAGCAGGTAACCGCCCTGAAGGAAGATCAGAAGCGCCAGGACGCCCTGCTGAAACTGGCCGCCACGCCACCGCCGCCGCCTCCTGCGGCCGCGGTGGCACCGGCGGCGCCGCCCGCCCAGGACATAGCCGCCCTGAAGCTGATGGGCCGCACTCTGCTCGGCCAGGAACAGAGCTACCAGCAAAGCCTGCAGGCGCTGAAGAATGGCATGCGCGACCTGGCGGACATGATCCCCGGCTCGCGCAGTTGGCTGGACGACTACAACCAGGAAATCGACAAGGCGGTCAGCGCCAGCGTGCAACGCACCAAGGCGATCCAGCTGTGGGGCAGCAAGCTGCCCCACGAGTAGCAATAGCCTGCGCGCCTGGGTTGCACGCAGGCCGCGCTTGCTCAGTGCTGCAGGTTGCCGTAGAGCTTGGCGTACAGCCCGCCCTCGGCGATCAGCTGGCGGTGGTCACCGTCTTCGGCGACGCTGCCGCCATCGAACACCAGCACCCGATCGGCCTGTTTCACGGCGCTCAGGCGGTGGGCGATGATCAGCGTGGTGCGGCCATCGAGGAACTGCCCCAGCGCCTGGTGCAGGGCGTATTCGGTGGCGGCGTCCAGGGCCGAGGTGGCCTCGTCGAGAATCACCACCCTGGGGTCGGCCAGCACCATGCGGGCAATGGCCAGGCGTTGCCGCTGACCGCCGGACAGCCGCACGCCGGAGCGCCCGACCAGGGTATCCAGGCCTTGCGGCAGTTGGCGAACCGTCTCTGCCAGCTGGGCGATGGTCAGCGCCTGCCAGCAGGCTTCGTCGCTGCGCTCGCGACCCATGCACAGGTTGGCGCGCACCGTGTCGTTGAACAGCGCCGGGTGCTGCAGCACCACCGCCACGTGCTCGCGAATGGCCGGCAGGCCGATCTGCTCCTGGCTGCTGTCGCCATAGCGGATCACCCCGGCCTGGGGCGTATACAGCCCCAGCAGCAGCTGCACCAGGGTACTCTTGCCGCCGCCGCTGGCGCCGACGATGGCAACCTTCTCGCCTGGCGCGATGGACAGGTTGAGGCCGGTCAGCACCGGCTCCTCGCCGTAGGAAAAGGTCAGGTCGCGGATTTCGATGCCAACGGTATCACGATCCTTGAAGGGATCGGCGCCACCGATGTAATCCGGCTCGTCACGCCGCGCCAGCAACTCGTTGATGCGGGTCAGCGCACCGCCGGCGGCATAGAAGGCGTACTGCAGATTGAGCAGTTGCTCGACCGGGCCGATCATGAACCACAGGTAGCTGAACACCGCGAGCATCTGGCCGATGGACAGGTCGGAGAACAGCACGGTAAGCATCGCCGCAGCCCGGAATACGTCGATGCCGAACTGGAACAGCAGGCCGCTGGCGCGATTCGAGGCGTCGGTCTTCCACTGCGAGGCCACGGCGTAGTCGCGCACCTCACGGGCCCGCCCGCCGAGGCGACCAAGAAAGTAGCCCTGGCGGTTGCCGGCACGCACTTCCTGGATCGAATCGAGGGTCTCGGTCAGCGCCTGGGTGAAGCGCGAGGTGCTGTCGTTCTCGAGCTTCTTCAGGTGCTTGACGCGCTTGCCCAACTGCACCGTGGCGTAGATCACCAGCGGGTTGAACAGCAGGATCAACAGCGCCAGCTTCCAGTGCATCCACAGCAGGATCGCCGAAGTGCCGGCCAGGGTCAGCACGCCGACCAGAAAACGGCTCAGGGTTTCGCCGATGAATTTGTCCAGGGTGTCGAGATCGGTGACCAGGTGGGTGGTCACGGTGCCGCCGCCGAGGCTTTCGTACTCGGCCAGGGAAATGCGCTTGAGTCGCTCGATCAGGCGGATACGAATGCGGTAGACGATGTCCTTGGCGAGCCGCGCGAACAGCCGCGCCTGCACCACGTTGAACAGCAGCGCGGCGCCGCGTAGCAGGAAGGTCAGCCCCAGCATCAGCAGGATATAGCCCACAGCGCCCTGCCAGGCCGCGGGCAGGAAGTTGTCCATCACCTGCAGCGCGGTATTGCCGTCGCCGAGCAGCACCTCGTCGACCAGCAGCGGCAGCAACAGGGGAATCGGCACGCTGCACAGGGTGGCCAGCACGGCGACCAGGTTGGCGAGGATCAACGCACGCTTGTGGCGCAGGGCCAGGCGACGGATTTCCGCCCAGCTCAGGCGATCAACCATCGACGGCGTGCTCAAGCCAGCGGCCGAGCAGTGGCGCCAGGGCATCGAGCGGCTGGTAGCCATTGGTGAGCAGTGCCAGGCGCCCGCCCTTCTCGGCCAGCAGCGTCGGGAAGCCGGCGATGCCCAGATCCTGCACCCAGGTGAAATCGGCCGCGGTGGCGCGGTGCTGGGCCTCGCTGTCGAAGGCCTCGGCGAATTCGATCCGCGGAATGCCGACGTCTTCGGCCAGCGTCACCAGGGTCGAGGCCAGGGTCACGTCGGCGCCCTGCTGGTAGAAGGCCTGCTGGATGCGTTGCGCCATGGGCCAGGCGCTCGGCGCATCGAGGTTGCGCACGGTGACCACCGCACGGCAGGCTGCCTCGGTGTCGTAGCGCATGCCCAGGGGCAAGCCGGCGTCGAAGTTGAACAGTTGGCCGGTGCTGGCGTTGACCGCCTGCCAATAGCCCAGGTAACGCACCCGCGCCGCCGCGTCGATGGCCACCTGATCACGGCGCAAGCCGCCGAGCACCAGTTGCATGGGCACGCCGCGCTCGGCGGCCTGGGCGGCCAGCGCCTCGACCACCGGCGCGAAGCCCCAGCACCAGGAACACATCGGGTCCATCACGTAGAGCAGGCGCGCGTCCATGGCTCAGGCCTCGTTTTTCTGACGGGGATTGTTGCCCAGAGGATGGGGCTGATTACGCGCTTTCGCCAGTTCGATCTGCCGCTGACGTTCACGGGCGCCCTCGCGGGTCTTCTCCGGCAGCGAGTCCCAGCAGTGCGGGCAGCTGACCCCGGGGGTGAAGAATTCCGAGGCGCGGTCCTCGACCGACACCGGTGTGCGGCAGGCGTGGCACTGGTCGTAATCGCCCTCGCTGAGGTCGTGGCGCACGGTCACCCGATTGTCGAAAACGAAGCAGTCGCCCTGCCACTTGGTCTCTTCCTGGGACACTTCCTCGAGGTATTTGAGGATGCCGCCCTTGAGGTGATAGACCTCCTCGAAGCCCTCGCTGAGCATGTAGCTGGAGGCCTTCTCGCAGCGGATGCCGCCGGTGCAGAACATCGCCACCTTCTTGTGCCTGGCGGGATCGAAGTGCTCGCGGATGTAGTCCGGGAATTCGCGGAAGGACTTGGTCCTGGGGTCGATGGCGCCCTGAAAGGTGCCGATCGACACCTCGTAGTCGTTGCGCGTGTCGATCAGCAGCACCTCGGGGTCACTGATCAGCGCGTTCCAGTCCTTGGGCTCCACGTAGGTGCCAACCCGCTGGTTGGGGTCGACGCCCGGCACGCCGAGGGTGACGATCTCCTTCTTCAGCTTGACCTTGGTGCGGTAGAACGGCTGCTCGGCGCAGTACGATTCCTTGTGGTCGACGTCGGCCAGGCGCGGGTCGCGGGCGAACCAGGCGAACAGCCCGTCGATGCCTTGGCGGCTGCCGGACACGGTGCCGTTGATGCCCTCTTCGGCGAGCAGCAGGGTGCCCTTGATGCCGTTGGCCAGCAGGGTGTCGAGCAGGGGTTGGCGCAGCGCCTCGTAGTCCGGCAGGGACACGAACTTGTAGAGCGCGGCGACGACGATGGTGGTGGTGTCGGTCATTGCAGATGTCCTTCAGTAGTCGCCCTCGCAAAGGGCGGACTGGGTACGAAATCCAGGCCGTTTCGGCAACGCAGCGCACTGCCCGGTGGCGTCGCCTGGGCATGGGGTGAGGTGCAGTGGAGAAATGGGCCGTGCAGTTTACTGGTCTTGGCCGCCCAGGTGTAGTGCGCGCCGCCGGAACGCCCTGTGATGGGTACTGTCGAGAAGGAATGGCGGCCTCACGCGCGGCCATCGATCACGCCTATTGGCTGCTACAGGAGGAACTGCCCATGAAAGCCGTCGTCGTGCGTACACCCGCAGGCCTGAACAACATCGACGTGGTCGATATCGCCGACCCCGGCCAGCCCGGCCCCGGCCAGATTCGCGTTGCCCTGCACGCCAGTTCGCTGAATTTCCATGACCTGCTGGTGGCCAATGGCGGTAGCCCCCACCGCTGATGGCCGGGTGCTGATGGCCGACGGCGCCGGGATGGTCGAGGCCGTGGGCGAAGGGGTCGGCGAGTTCCAGGTGGGCGATCATGTGGTGTCGGGCTTCTTTCCGCAGTGGCCGGACGGCGACCCGGGCGCGCCGGTCAGCCATTTCGCCGGCACCCCGGGCGATGGCATCGACGGCTTCGCGGCCCAGTATGCGGTGCGCGCGGCCAGCGCTTTCACCCATGCCCCGCGTGGCTGGAAGCCATGCCGAGGCGGCGACCATCACCACGGCGGGCCTGACCGCCTGGCGGGCGCTGGTCGTCGATGGCGGGCTGAAGGCCGGTGACAGCGTGCTGGTGCTGGGCAGCGGCGGCGTGTCCATCGCCGCCCTGCAGATAGCCAGGATGATGGGCGCCTCGGTGATCGCCACCTCCTCGTCCGACGAAAAGCTCGAGCGCCTGCGCCAACTGGGCGCCGATCACACCATCAATTACCGGCAGACGCCGGACTGGGGCAAGCGCGTGCTGGAGCTGACCGATGGCCGCGGCGTGGACCAGGTGGTCGAAGTGGGCGGCCCGGGCACCCTGGCGCAATCGATCACGGCGGTACGCGTGGGCGGTCATATCGCCCTGATCGGCGTACTGACCGGGCGTCAGGGCGAGGTGCCGACTGCCCTGCTGATGGCCAAGCAGGTACGCCTGCAGGGGCTGATCGTCGGCAGCCGTCGCCACCAGCAGGACTATGTCCGCGCGCTGGAGCAGTCCGGCGTGCGGCCGATCCTCGATCAGAGCTTCCCACTGGAAAAGCTGGCAGACGCCTTCCGCCTGCAGGAAAGCGGCCGCCATTTCGGCAAGATCGTGGTCGAGTGGTAAGCGGCGCTGCAGCACCGTAATTCATGAGCTACAAGCAGAAAACAGCCAGCCGGCACTGGCTGTTGGATGCTTTGGTGGGTCGTGAAACGTGACCCACCTTACTGGAGCGCGGCCGGCAGGAGTGTGGGAACGTGCGGGGACGCCCGGTCCATGCGCGCGAATCGCGGGCGCGGCCCGCTTCCACGGCGATGACGATAAGCCGCAACGTAGCCTGGGTCGAGCGAAGCGATACCCAGGACTGCGCTTGAACCGATTTCGCCAGCGGCGATTAAGGCGCGGGCGCCCTACCCCGCAGAAATCGTGAGGCTCACTGGTCGTGCTTGCTGCCGCCCCGGCAGGTCGGCGAATCCGGCGCAGCGCCCTGCAGGGCCCACTCCTGGGGAGTGTAGGTATGCAAGGCCAACGCATGCACCTGGCCCATCAGCTCGCCCAGCACGCCATAGACCTTCTGATGGCGCTTGACGGCATTCAGGCCGTCGAACTGCGGGCTGACGATCACCGCCTTGTAATGGGTTTCCAGGCCACGGCTGTGCATGTGGCTTTCGTCCAGCACCTCGAGGTGCTCGGGCTGCAGGCCGACAAAGGCGTTACGCAGCTGGTCGATCTTGGGCATTGCGGGCTCCGGGGAAGGCTGTGGCCGGCACCAGGCCGGCCACGTCGGGTATCAGGGCTTCTTGGCGCCCAGTTCGTTGCCCATGTCGCTGAGCAGCTTGTTGACCGCCGGTACGGCGCTTTCCAGCTTGGCCTGGGTGATCTGTGCGGACTGGGCGGTGAGCGCCGGCATCTGCTTGAGCACCTTCTGGCCCAGGGGCGACTGGTAGAAGGCGATCAGGTCCTTGAGCTCCTGCTCGCTGAAGTTGCTGGTGTACAGCTTGACCATGTCCGGCTTGAGCTTGTCCCAGCCGACCGCCTTGTCCAGCTCGGCGTTGGCCTTGGCCTGGTAGCTTTCCAGCACGGCCTTCTTGCTCTCCGGCGCCTTGGTTTCGGCGAAGCGCTGGGCGAACATCTGCTGCACCTGGGCGTAAACCGGAACAGCCAGCTTGTCGGCGTTGGCGAGCTGCAGGAAGCGCTCGGCATCGGCGGCATGGCTGCGGGCATCGGCCAGCACCTGGGTGCTGCCGACGGCCATCAGAGCGGCAATGCAGAGCGCGGGGATACGGGACATCGGGGTACTCCTGATCACGAGGGTGAGGTGCTTTGACCGACAGCGGCGCATTTTGTGCCCCGGCGCCGCGCCTCTCAAGCCTTTTCGCAAGGGCCGCGGGCCAATTCTGCGCCCATCGACGGTCATCAACTGGCGCGAAATGTCTACTGGCGCACCCTTGCCACGCAGTTCAAACTGCCAGTACTTGCCCGCCACGCCGGACAGCTGCATGCTCGGTGGCTCTCTTCATGCACACATGGACGTGCCCAATGAATAGCCCCTTGGCTCCCTCACCGCCGATCCCGCTGTGCGACGCACGCGGGCGACTCAACCCCGAGGCCGTCGGCTGGTCGTCGCAGCCGCGGGTCGACTGCTCGCTGCCGGGCAACCTGGGGCGTCGCAAGCGCTGGAATCACTGGAACATCTGCACCCCGGACTGGACGCTGTCGCTGATCCAGGCCGATCTCGACTACGTCGGCTATGGCGCCGCCTACTTTCTCGACCTGGGCAGCGGCCACCATGTAGCCCTCAACCAGCTCAGCCTGCTCGCCCGCGGCTGCCACCTGCCGGACACGCCTCAGGGTGGTCACGCCTTCGAGCACTCGCGCCTGCAGCTGCATTTCAACGAGTACCCCGGCCGCGTGCGGCTGACCGCCACCTCACCGAATATCGGCGGCCAGCCCCTGCACCTGGCCCTGGACATCCAGCGCCCCGCTCACCTGGAATCGGTGAACCTGGTGGTGCCGTTCGGCAACAAGGGCTTTCATGCCACCTGCCGCCAGGTGGGCCTGCCCGTCACCGGCAGCGTGCACCTGGGCGCCAGGGACTATGAGTGCGCCAGTGGCCATAGCTTCGCCTCCATGGACTTCGGCCGCGGCGTCTGGCCGCTGTACAGCCAATGGACGCGCGCGGTGTTCGCCGCGCCCGGCGGCATCGGCGGCAACTTCGGCAGCGGCTGGACCGAGCACAGCGGGCTGACGGAAAACGCCCTGTGGTTCGGCGGTGCCTTGCTGCATCTGGAGCAGGCCGTGCAGATCAGCCAGACGCGCCAGGCGCACCTGGCGCCCTGGCAGCTGTGCACCGAGGACGGCCAGGTCGAGCTCACCTTCACCCCACGCCAGGCCCATGTCGCCAGACCGCGCCTCGGCCTGGGCCTGCTGTATGCCGACACCCATGAGTGGTTCGGCCAGTACGACGGCCTGCTGCGCAATGCCCTGGGCGAGCGGGTGCCGGTACGCGCCGCCCAGGGTTGGATAGGCACGAGCCGAACGCGCTGGTAGTTGGAACGTGTCGCCGCCGGCGCAGCCTAACGAGCTTGAACAGCGACGGAGAGTCCCGCAATGAGCCGCACCGAAACCGACAGCATCGGCCCCATCGAAGTCCCTGAAGATGCCTACTGGGGCGCCCAGACCCAGCGTTCGCGGATCAATTTCGCGATTGGCGAGGAGCGCATGCCGCTGGCGGTGGTGCATGCCCTGGCGCTGATTAAGAAAGCCGCCGCGCGTATCAACGACCGCATCGGCGACCTGCCCCAGGACATCGCCCGGCTGATCGAGCAGGCCGCCGACGAGGTGATCGCCGGCCAGCACGACGCGCAGTTCCCCCTGGTGGTCTGGCAGACCGGCAGCGGCACCCAGAGCAACATGAACGTCAACGAGGTGATCGCCGGGCGCGCCAACGAGCTCGCCGGCAACCCGCCGGGCGGCAAGCGCCCGGTGCACCCCAACGATCACGTCAACCGGGCGCAGAGTTCCAACGACTGCTTCCCCACCGCCATGCATATCGCCGCCGCCGGCGCCGTGCAGCGCGACCTGCTGCCGGCCATCGCCGAGCTGTCCGAAGCCCTGGCCGACCAGGCCGCGCGCCACAACCGCCTGGTGAAGACCGGCCGCACCCACATGATGGATGCCACGCCGATCACCTTCGGCCAGGAGCTGTCGGCGTTCGTCGCCCAGCTGGAGATGGCCCAGCAGGCGATTCGCGCCACCCTGCCGGCGGTCTGCGAACTGGCCCAGGGCGGCACGGCGGTGGGCACCGGCCTGAATTCGCCGCCCGGCTTCGGCGAGGCGATTGCCGCGGAACTGGCGGCCCTCAGTGGCCTGCCGCTGAAGAGCGCCCCGAACAAGTTCGCCGCCCTCGCCGGCCACGAGCCGCTGACCGCGCTGTCCGGCGCCCTGAAGACCCTGGCCGTGGCGCTGATGAAGATCGCCAACGACCTGCGCCTGCTCGGCTCCGGGCCACGCGGCGGCCTGGCCGAAGTGCGCTTGCCGGCCAACGAGCCGGGCAGCTCGATCATGCCCGGCAAGGTCAACCCGACCCAGTGCGAGGCGTTGTCGATGCTCGCCTGCCAGGTGATGGGCAATGACGTGACCATCGGTTTCGCGGCGAGCCAGGGCCATCTGCAGCTCAACGTCTACAAGCCGGTGATCATCCATAACGTGCTGCAATCGATCCGCCTGCTGGCCGATGGCTGCCGCAATTTCCGCGAGCACTGCGTGCTGGGCCTGGAGCCCGACGCCCCGCGCATGGCCGAACACCTGGAACGCGGTCTGATGCTGGTCACCGCGCTGAACCCGCATATCGGCTACGACAACGCCGCGGAAATCGCCAAGAAGGCCTACAACGAGGGCACCACCCTGCGCGAGGCGGCGCTGGCGCTGGGCCACCTGACTGGAGAGCAGTTCGACGCCTGGGTGCGCCCGGAAACCATGCTGGAGGCCGGCCAACATGACTGACGGCGCCAAGAGCGGCGCCACCCCGCTGGAGGGTGATGGCAAGCGGATCCTGATGATCATCGGCTCGCCGAAAAGCGACAGCCTCTGCCACTCCCTGGCCGAGGCCTACGCCCTGGGCGCACGCACCGAGGGCCATGTGGTGCGGCAGATGCGCCTGAGCGAGATGAGCTTCGATCCGGTGCTGCACGAGGGCTACAGCCAGAGCCAGGCCCTGGAGCCGGACCTGCTCGAGGCGCAGCGCCAGATCCACTGGGCCCAGCATCTGGTGTTCGTCTACCCGGTCTGGTGGGGCGGCCTGCCGGCCCAGCTCAAGGGCTTTTTCGACCGGGTGCTGCTGCCCGGCTTCGCCTTCAAGTACCGCAGCGACTCGCAGCGCTGGGACAAGCTGCTCGGCGGTCGCAGCGCCGATCTGCTGGTCACCCTCGACACGCCGCGCTGGTACTTTCACTGGATCTACGGCGCGCCGGCCCATCGTCAGATGAAGCGCACCATCCTCGGCTTCTGCGGCATCAAAACACACCGCCTGGAGACGTTCTCGCCAGTGCGCCCGTCCTCGGAAAGCCAGCGGCAGAACTGGATACGGCGTGCCGAATTGCTCGGGAGTCGGGTTTGATTAGAATCTGTTCGCGATCTTTTTAGGCGACATCAAAGAGGCTCCTACAAGGCAGAAGCGGACATTGAGCTTCAAGCCGCAAGCCTCAAGCGGCAAGAACAAGAGAGCGCACTGCGGACTGCTTTTAACCTGTAGCTTGGAGCTTGCAGCTTGCGGCTGCTTCCGCCACCTTGCAGCCCGCCCCTTTCTACAGCTGGTTCGTACGCACGCATTCGTGGGCATGGCCCGCTCCCACAACCCCGCTTAGGACGTCCCCGCGCCAATAAACACCAGCGCCACGCTGATGGTGAAGAACGACAGCACCGTCGCCACCAGCAGGGTCGCGCTGCAGCGGTCCTCAAGGCCGAAGCGCTGGCCGAGGATCGGGAAGATGCTCATCATCGGCGAGCAGGCGAACAGCACGCCCACCGCCTTCATCACCGGGTCGATACCCGGCACCAGCGTGAAGGCGCCCAGCACCGCCAATGGATGAAGGATCAGCTTGCCACCGGAAATCCACGCCGCATCGAGCCATACGCCACGTGCCTTCATGCCGAACAGGCCGGCGCCGATCACGAACAGCGCCAAAGGCGCCGACACCCCGGCGAGCATGTCGATGGGTTTGAACAGCAGCGGCGGAATCTCGATGCCCAGCAACGACACGCCCAGGCCGATGATGATGCCGACGATCACCGGGTTCTTCAGCAGCCGCCCGAAGGTCATACCCAGCACCTTCAGGCCGCCGCCGCCCTGCTGCTTGCCCGCCTCGGCCAGTACCAGCGCCAGGGGAATCATCAGCAGGTTCTCGACCAGCATGCCCATGGCCATGCCCAGCACCGCCGGTGAGCCGATGGCGGCCGCCACCAGTGGGTAACCGACGAAACCGCTGTTGGAAACCGACATGCCCATGGCATTGATGGCCGAGCCCGACAGGTTGTCGCCGCGCACCCAGCGCGACACGCCGAAGGCCAGGGTGAAAGCCGCCAGGGAGCCGAACGCATAGGCCATCAGGTAGCCGGGCACCAGGGTCTGCTGGATCGGCGATGTGCCCAGGGTCCTGATCAGCAGGGCCGGCATGGCGAAGGTGATCACAAAGGCGCCGATACCCCGCACCTGCTCGCGGTTGAGCAGGCCGCCCATGGCCGCGAGGTAGCCCAGGCCAATCAGCAGGAAAATCGGCGCGGTGATCTGGAGGATTTGCAGCACGGGTTCAGCATTCCTTGTGGCAGACGGCACGGGCCTCTTGGCCAGCGCCTTAGATGGCGGCCAGTTCGCGCCTGTGCAATTGACCGAGGCGGCTGCGGGTTCGCACGAAATCCTGATGGGCGGAGCCGCGGCACAGGCGCTCGAGATCGAATTCGCTGCACAGCAGCAGCGTGGCGCCGGCATCGTAGGCGATATCCACCAGGTTGATGAAGCGCTGGCAGGCATCGGTGGGTTGCGAATCCAGGCTCGGCACCCCGGTCAGCGCCAGGCGCGGATAGCGCTGCAGCAGCCAGAGAAAATCCGCCGTGGAGTGGGCGTTGCCGCACAGCTCGGCGAACTCCAGCCAGGCGCGACCGGGCGCCAGGGCCCGCACCTGCAGCGGGTGGTGGTTGACGGTCAGGACCTGATCGCGCTGCGCCTGGTCATCCAGCGCCAGCCAGCGCTGCAGATAAGCCTGGCCACCCGCCGACTGCGGCCACAGGTATTCGCCCCACTGCTGGGCGTTGCCGGGCAATTCGCGGTAGTCGGTGCCGGCATCCAGGGCCAGCACCGTGAAACGCTTCTCGAGCATCTCGATGGCCGGGGTGAAGCGCTCGCGGTATAGCGGATTGGGGCACAGCCCGGCGGGCGGATAGTTGGAGGTCATCACCAGGCCGACGCCCTCCTCGACCAGCACGTCGAGCAAGCGACGCAAGAGCATGGCATCACCGATGTCATGCACATGGAATTCGTCGAAGCACAGCAGGCGGATGTCCTGGGCCAATGCACGGATCGTCAACACCAGCGGATCCGGCTGGCCGGCGAACGCCTGCATGCGCTGTTGCAGCTCCTGCAGAAAGGCGTGGAAATGCACGCGGCGCTTGGCGGCGAACGGCGCCGCAGCGAAGAAGGCGTCCATCACGAAGCTCTTGCCGCGCCCCACGCCACCCCACAGGTACACGCCGGCCGCCGGCTTGCGCAGCCAGCCACGGCGCCCCCTGCACCAGCCCTGCAGCCACTGCCCGAGGGTATCGATTGCCTGCTGTTGCTGGCTGTCGGCGCGAAAGCCACGGGCTTCGAGCGCCGCGGTGAAACCCTGGTGGATGCGCGCGTCGATCTGCTCGGCGGGCGCATCCAGTGCACTGTCAGAAATCAAAAAACACCGTTTCGCCGTCCCCCTGAATGCGGATATCAAATCGGTAGGCCGGCTTGCCGTCAACCTCGCAGCGCCTGGCGATCAGGGTCTCGCGGCGCGACGGCTGCTCGATCAGGTTCAGCACCGGGTCCTTGCCGTTGGCCTCGGCTTCGTCCTCGAAATACAAACGCGTATGCAGGTGGATGTTGATGCCACGGGCGAACAGCGCCACGTTGATGTGCGGCGCCATCGGCGCCCCGGCGGCGTTGTTGACCACACCGGGCTTGACCGTCTGCACCGTCCACTCGCTGCCGGCATCGAAGGTGGTGGCGGTACGGCCGAAGCCATTGAAGGCTTTGTCGAGGTCGTACTCGGTGTCGTAACGGCCCTGGTGGTCGGCCTGCCAGAGTTCCAGGAAGGCATCGCGCACCAGATGGCCGTTGCCGTCGTAGACGTGGCCGATCAGGGTGATGTGCTCGCCCGGCGCACCGGGCTTGGCCATCTGGTTCCAGATCTCCTGGTCACGGGTCGGGTTGCCGGCAGCGGCCAGGGCCAGGCCAATATGCACGTAGGGGCCGGCGGTTTGCGAAGCGGTTTCGGGCAAGAGTTCGACGGGCATGGCGGGCTCCTCAGCAATTCTCGAAGTGGGTCTTGCGCTGGCCGCGCAGCACGATGTCGAAGCGGTAGGCCAGGCAGTCCATGGGGTTGGCCATGCTCATGTCGAGCTTGGCGATCAGCGTCTGTACCGCGTCCGGGTTGGCGATCGACTGGACGATCGGGCACAGCGGGATCAGCGGATCCCCTTCGAAATACAGCTGGGTGATCAGTTTGGTGGCGATCGACGGGCCACTGATGGAGAAATGGATATGCGCCGGGCGCCAGTCATTGGGGCCGTTGCGCCAGGGGTACGGGCCCGGTTTGACGGTGCGGAAGCTGTAGTTGCCCTCGCTGTCGGTCAGGGTGCGGCCGACGCCGCCGAAGTTCGGGTCCAGCGGTGCCAGGTAGCGGTCGTTCTTGTGACGGTAGCGGCCGCCGGCGTTGGCCTGCCACATCTCCACGAAGGTGTGCGGAATCGGCTTGCCGTACTGATCCATCACCCGCCCGCACACCAGAATGCGCTCACCGATGGGCAGGCCGCCGTTGTTGAAATTGAGCAGCAGATCGTTGTCGTGCGGGCCCATCTTCAGGCGGGTGAAATCCGGCCCGGTGGTTTCCGAAATCGATTGCGCAATGCTCACCAGCGCCTGGCGCGGCGAACGGCCGATGGAGGTCTTGTAATCGGGGGTGAAGGCCTTGGGGTGCCAATTGCGATCACGGATGATGAAACGGCTGTCCTCGGACATGGGACGCTCCTGTTTATTGAAATTGTGGAGTCACCGGTCATTTGGCGCGGTTGCGCCGATGCAGGCTCTGCGGGCCATGATCGGCCAGCAGCCGCCAGCCGCCTAATGAAAATAAGCCATCTGGTCATAACCGGATGGTTATGAAGAAATGGCAGAAATGCGTTCCTGGCAAGGACCTGGCCAAGGCATAACTCGCTCAACGGGTTCAGGATCGAGTTCATCACCCGGCATCTTGCAGCGGCGTCAGGTGCCCTGCTCCGGGCAGCGTGGCGTCAGGGAAATGCACGTGCGGCGCTGCTCGCGCCGCATCCGGCACCTGGCGGTCAGCGGCGCCGCCTGCCAGCTGCGGCGGATAACCTGATCGCCAGGTGATTGTGTGTGAGCACCGACACCTGCCTCATGGATTGAAATGGAAAGCGAGGCGGCATCGTGAGTTCGGTTCAAACGCCGAACTTGCACTCAGGCAGACGATCCCAGGGCGGCGTCTCGCTCGCCGGCCAGTTCCCGTAACGCCTCGCAGCACCATTGCGCTGCCAGCGACAGGGGCAGCGTGGCGTTGCTGCAGATGCCCACGGAACCGCCGGGCTCGCGGATACCCAGGGCCAGCTCGGCCATATCGCCGTTTTGCAGGTCGAGGCGCACGGCATCGAGCGGTGCCACCCAGACGGCGTCGCTCTGCTGCACGTAGCGGCGGCTGAGCGCCGGGGACAGGGTTTCCAGGCGCTGGCGCGGCTGGGGCACGCCACATTGCACGAACAAGCTGTCGGCATAGCGGCGGATGGTGGTGCCGGCCAATGGCAGCACCGCGGGGTAGTCGCCCAGCTGGCTGAGACCGGCATCGCCCAGGGCCAGCAGCGGGTGCTCCGGGCGCACCACCAGGCTCATCGACTCGTTGTACAGATGCTCGAAGGTCAGACCCTGGATGTCGGGGCTGTCGGTCATGCGCCCGACCACCAGGTCCAGCTCACCGACACGCAGCTGCGCCAGCAGGTAGGCGCTGGGTCCGGTGGCGACGCTGACCACCAGGGCCCCATGGCGCTCGTGCAGGCGCCGCACCACGTCGGGAATCAACAAGCTCTCCACGGTCGACAGCACGCCGACGCGCACCTGCCCGGCATCATGCTCGCCACTGCGCAGGCTGTTCACGCCGTCGCGCAGCGCCTGCACGCAGGGGCCGGCGTAGCGCATGAAGGCCAGCCCCGCCGACGTCAGGCTGACGCCCGCCTTGCCGCGCTCGAACAGCGAGGCGTCAAGGATGGCTTCCAGCTCCTTGAGCGTCTTGGAAATGGCCGGCTGGCTGACGGCCAAGGCGTCGGCGGCCTTGGCGAAGCTGCGCTGGCGGGCGATTTCGAGAAAGCAGGTGAGGTGGCGAAACTTGATGCGGGTGTCGAGGTTCATGGCCGTAACAGCTTGATTGAGGCGCGGCAACAGTAGCAGAACCCCACGGCCGCTGCCGGTCAGTCTCGGGCCGTTCGCGATCTGCAACACCGTGCTCGATTCAGCGGCGGGCAAACGACCTGCCCCGCAGCCGGCCAACTGGACCAAAACCCCTTATCTGAAAGCCTTCCCGCTACCTTCGAATGCTGCCGCAAGTACCTGGGCAGTAGTGGCATTTTTACTGTCGTCATGAAATATCGAACGGCAGGCAGAACAATAAAAACACCGAACTTGATAGGTTGTTCGAACGATCAATATAAATGCAACTTCGCGCCAGCTTACTTGCGCTGTTGGCCGTAAAGGAGTTGTCCAGGTTTTGTACAACCGGGTTAGCAGCGGCAAATATGACCGCTCGTCGCCTCGCTTCGACACGAACAGCCAAAAGCCCCTCCCAGAGACCTTCCAGGGCAGCGCGAACCTGGCCCGCAAACCGCCTAACACAGTCGAAACCCCGCTATTTAATCGCAATGGCAGCGAAAACCTGTTGCCTCCCAATAGTTCCGTACTGGCCAGTGGTGGCACCGAAAATAGTCGAAACTTCTTATTCGCGAGCTGGGTCATCAACTACGTGGGAATTAATCACCAGCAAGCAGCTTTTCCTCCTGCCCCGGCACGGCAATTAACTGGAAAGACAGGGCGGCATATTCCCGTCGGCGCGCAAGCTAACGAAACATCACGGGTCAAGGACAGAATCGAGCGGAGGATGGTATGGGAAACGCTGTTGCAGCAACACGGTTTGACCAGTCGGTCTCAGTAGAAACACCCCTCAAGCCACACAACACAATTGCCAATCTGCACGCGGTCAAGAAGAAGATTCTCTTCGTCAGCCCCGAGCTGGCAGACCTGATCAAGGTAGGCGGCCTGGGTGACGTCTCCGCGTCGCTGCCGCGGGCGATGAACGCTGATCACGATGTCCGGGTGCTGATCCCAGGCTATCGCCAGGTGCTGCAGAGCGGTCACGCGATTCGTGACGTTGGCAGCGTGCCGGGCCATGCCGCCCTGCCACCCGCGCGCATCGGTTGCATGACTCTGCCGGACGGGCTGATCGTCTACGTGCTGATCTGCCCCGAGCTGTTCGACCGTGACGGCACGCCCTACGCCGACGCCCATGGCCGCGACTGGCAGGACAATCACATCCGCTTCGCCAGCCTGGGCCTGGCAGCCGCCGAAATCGCCGCCGGCACCGCCTGCCTGAGCTGGTGCCCGGAAGTGGTTCACGCCAACGACTGGCCAGCCGCCCTGGCCCCGGCCTACATGAGCTGGCGAGGCCTGCAGACGCCCACCGTGTTCACCATCCACAACCTCGCCTACCAGGGCCTGTGCAGCCTCGAATGCAGCCCGGAGCTGGGCCTGCCCTCCTCGGCCTGTGGCCACCAGGGCATGGAGTTCTATGGCCGCCTGTCGTTCCTCAAGGCCGGCCTGGTGTATTCCGACCACGTCACCACGGTGAGCGCCAACTACGCACGCGAGATCACCACCCCCGAATTCGGCTGCGGCCTGGAAGGCATGCTGCAGTTCAAGGTGCGGCTCAACCAGCTCAGCGGCATTCCCAACGGCATCGACGACAGCTGGGATTCGGTCAACGACCCGCACCTGGTGCAGGGCTTCGATGCCCACGACTGGGAAGGCAAGCGTGTAAACACCCGCCACGTCGAGCAGATGTTCGGCCTGGAGCAGAGCGACGGCCCGCTGTTCGTCGTGGTGTCGCGCCTGGTGCAGCAGAAAGGCATCGACATGACCCTGGAGATCGCCGACACCATCGTCGCCGAGGGCGGTCGCATCGCCATCATCGGCCGCGGTGAGGAGCACCTCGAGGAAGCCGTTCGCGAACTGGCCCGCCGTCACCCTGGCAAGGTCGGCGCCAATGTCGGCTTCAACGAGGCGGACGCGCGCTGTATGTTCGCCGGCAGCGATTTCCTGCTGATGCCCTCGCGCTTCGAGCCCTGCGGCCTCAGCCAGATGTACGCCCAACGTTTCGGCTCGCTGCCGATCGCCCGTGCTACCGGTGGCCTGGCCGATACCATCGAGGACGGCGTCAACGGCTTCCTGTTCGACGAACCGAGCACTGCCAGCTACCTGGCCGCAGTGCGTCGCGCCATGGCCATTCACCGCAACCCGGAGCTGCTCAACGCCATGCGCGCCCACGCGATGGCCGCACCGCTGTACTGGAAGCAGTCCGTGGAGCCCTATGCCGCGCTCTATCGCAAGCTGCTGGCCGCAAAAAAATCGGGTGGGAAACTGGTCTGATGCCTGAAACAAAACAGAGACACGGCGCCTGGCTGGATGACAGCGGCCACACCCACTTCTCATTGTGGGCGCCAGACGCCAAGCGCGTCGCCGTAACGTTGCAAGATGACACCCAGCACGAAATGACCGCCAACGAGGATGGCTGGTTTGCCGCCAGCCTGCCGGTGGCGGCGGGTACCGACTACCAGTACCTGATCGACGGGCAACTGCGGGTCCCCGACCCTGCCTCGCGCTGGCAGGCGAACGACGTGCACGGCCCCAGCCGCGTCGCCGACCCGCACCGCTATGAATGGCGCAGCAATGCCTGGCAGGGTCGCCCCTGGCAGGAAACGGTGCTCTACGAGCTGCATGTCGGTACTCTCGGCGGCTACCAGGGCGTCGAAGCGCGGCTACAGGAGCTTGCCGACCTGGGCATCACCGCCATCGAACTGATGCCCCTGGGCGAATTCCCCGGCGGCCGCAACTGGGGCTACGACGGCGTATTGCCCTTCGCCCCGGACTCCTCCTACGGCACCCCCGACCAGCTGCGTGGGCTCATCGACCGCGCCCACGAACTGGGCCTGATGGTCTTTATCGACGTGGTGTACAACCACTTCGGCCCCGACGGCAATTACCTGGGCCGGTACGCCAGCGATTTCTTCCGCGAAGACGTGCACACGCCCTGGGGCCCGGCCATCGATTTCCGCCGCCGCCAGGTACGCGACTACTTCCTCGACAACGCCCTGATGTGGGTACAGGACTACCGCGTCGACGGCCTGCGCTTCGACGCCGTGCACGCCATCAGCGAACGCGACTTCCTGCTCGAACTGGCCGAGCGGCTGCATGCCGCCATGCCCGCCGCGCGCCATCTGCACTTAGTGCTGGAAAACGAGCACAACGACGCCGAACTGCTGCAACAGGGCTTCGTCGCCCAGTGGAACGACGACGGCCACAATGTGCTGCACCACCTGCTGACCGGTGAACACGAAGGCTATTACGCCGACTTCGCCGAGGACGCCACCGGCAAGCTGGCCCGTTGCCTGCGCGAAGGCTTCATCTACCAGGGTGAAACCACCCGCCATGGAACCGCTCGCGGCAGCAGCAGCGGCCACCTGCCGCCCAGCGCCTTCGTATTGTTCCTGCAGAACCACGACCAGGTGGGCAACCGCGCGGTCGGTGAACGCCTGCGCAGCCTCGCCGATGACGATGCGCTGAAGAGCGCCACCGCCCTGCTGCTGCTCGGCCCGATGATTCCGCTGCTGTTCATGGGCGAGGAATGGGGCAGCGAACAGCCGTTCCAGTTCTTCACCTCCCATAACGATGAACTCGGCGAGGCGGTACGCAAGGGCCGTCAGAACGAATTCAAGGACTTCTCCAAGTTTTCCGGCCAGGCCATTCCAGCGCCCAACGAAGCCAGCACCTTCGACACCTCGAAGCCCGATCACCACAGTCGCGACACGGCAGAGGGGCAAAGCTGGCAAGCCTTCTATCGCGAGCTGCTGAGCCTGCGCCACCAGCATATCGTGCCGCGTCTGCCCGGTAGCCAGGCCCTGGAAAGCCGGGTACTGGGCGAAGCCGCGGTCGCCGCCAGCTGGCAGCTTGGCGGTGGTCAGGTGCTGCATATCGCCCTGAACCTGGGGCGCGAGGCGCTCGAAGCCCAGGTGCCGCAAGGCGCCCGTCCCCTGTTCAGCTATCGCGCCGAGGGCAATCAGCTGCCGGCGCACAGCGTGCGGGTTCTGCTGGAGGGCGCGCCATGAGCGATGCACGCCTGGCAGAACTGAGCAAGGCCGCGGGTCTGAGCATCGACTGGGTCGACGCCGACGGCAATGCGCAATCGGTCAAACCCGAGCACCAGCGCCGCCTGCTCGAGGCCCTCGGTTATCCGGCCGCGGACGACCAACAGATCGAAGCCAGCCTGGCGCGGCTGCAGCACCGCCATGACAACCTGGCCCTTGGCCCGCTGGTCACCCTCGACCAGCAGCAGGCTCTGGATCTGACCCGCTACTTCCCGCCGGGCACCCCGTTCGAGATTCAGCTCGAAGGTGGTGAGCGCCTGGAGGGCCGGCTGGACGACAGTGGCCGCCTGCCGGTCATCGCCACCACCGGCTATCACCAACTGCGCATCGCCGGCGGCGAAGTGACCCTGGCCGTGGCGCCCGCTGCCGGGCCGAGCGTTGCCGAGCTGGCGGGCCGTGCGGATGCCAAGATCTGGGGCCTCAGCGCCCAGCTGTATTCGTTGCGCCGCCCGGGCGATGGCGGCCTGGGCGATACCCAGGCCCTGGAATCCCTGGTGCGCAGCGCGGCTGCCCGTGGCGCCGATGCCGTGGCGATCAGCCCGATGCACGCCATGTTCAGCGCCAACCTGCACACCTACAGTCCCTACTCGCCGTCCAGCCGCCTGTTCTTCAACGTGCTGCATGCCGCCCCGGCCAGCGTGCTCGGTGAAGCAGCCGTGCAGCAGGCGATCCGCACCTGCGGCCTGGGCGAGGAGCTGGCGCGCCTGGAAAGCCTGGAGCTGATCGACTGGCCGGGCGTGGCCCGTGCACGGATGCAGATCCTGCGTCAGCTGCATGCCGATTTCGCCGCCAGCCTTCACCCGCTGCAGGCCGATTTCCAAGCCTTCCGCCAGGCCGGCGGCGACGCCCTGCGCCAGCACTGCCGTTTCGAGGCCCTGCGCGGCTTCATGGATCTCAACGGCCTGCCGGTGGACTGGCGCGCCTGGCCAGAGCAGTACCGCGACCCGGCCAGCGAGGCGGTCGAGCAGTTCTGCGAAGGTCATGGGCACGAAATCGAATTCCACGCCTTCGCCCAGTGGCTGATCGCCCGCTGCCTGCACGGTGCCCAAAACGCCGCCCGCGATGCCGGTATGGCGGTCGGCCTGATCGCCGACCTGGCGGTGGGCGCCGATGCGTCCGGCAGCCAGGCCTGGGGCCGGCAGGCCGAACTGCTGCAGTCGGTCAGCGTCGGCGCGCCGCCGGACATCCTCAACCGCTCGGGGCAGAACTGGGGCGTCTCGGCGTTCTCGCCCCGGGGCCTGCAGGAGAACGGCTTTCGCGCCTACATCGAAATGCTGCGCGCCAACCTGGCCCACGCCGGCGGCATGCGCATCGATCACGTGATGACCATGCGCCGCCTGTGGGTGATACCCGAGGGCCAGGACTCGTCCGCCGGGGCTTACCTCAACTACCCGTCCCAGGATCTGCTGCGCCTGCTGTGCCTGGAAGCCGAGCGCCACCGTGCGCTGATCATCGGCGAAGACCTGGGCACGGTACCCGACGGCCTGCGCGAAGAGCTGGCGGCGCGCAACATTCTCGGCATGCGCGTACTGCTGTTCGAGCAGAGCAATGGCCGCTTCCACGCCCCGGCCGACTGGCCACGCGATGCCCTGGCCACCACCACCACCCATGATTTGCCGAGCATTCGCGGCTGGCTCGCCTCCCGCGACATTCATTGGCGCCAGGCTGCGGGCCACCGCAGCGACGACTACACCAATCAGGATCACCAATTGCGCGCCCAAGAAACCCGAGCATTGCATCAGGCCTTGCACGAGCATGGCCACGCCACCGCCGACCAGATGGACGATGACCAGCAGCTGGACGCCAGCATCGCCTTCATCGGCAGCACGCCGGCACCGCTGGTGCTGCTGCCCCTGGAAGACGCCATGGCTGCCAGCGAGCAGCCCAACCTGCCAGGCCCAGGCGACGAACACCCGAACTGGCGCCGCCGCTGGGCCATCGAGGCAGCCAGCATGCTCGACGCACCGCAGGTCGCTCATCGCCTGCAACGCCTGCAGTGGGCCCGCAACCTGGCCGAGGGCCTTGGCCATGACTGAGTTGCGCGCCAGCGTCCGCCTGCAGTTTCACAAGGGCTTCACCCTCGACGATGCCGTGCCCCTGGTCGATTATTTCGCGCGCCTGGGCATCAGCCATATCTACGCCTCGCCGCTGCTCACCGCGCGGCCGGGGTCCATGCACGGCTACGACGTGGTCGACCCGACCCGCGTCAACCCGGAACTCGGCGGCGAAGCGGCTCTGCAGCGCCTGGTCACCGCCCTGCGCGGCAAGGACATGGGGCTGATTCTGGATATCGTCTCCAACCACATGGCGGTGGGCGGCGACGCCAACCCCTGGTGGCTGGACGTGCTGGAATGGGGCGCCAGCAGCGCCCATGCGAAGTTTTTCGACATCCACTGGCAATCCCATGATCCGCTGCTGCGCGGTCAACTGCTGGTGCCCTTCCTGCGCAGCGACTATGGCGAGGTGCTGGCCGCTGGCGAGATCGAGCTGCACTTCGACGCCCAGCGTGGCCTGCTGTATGCCAAGCATTATGACCACCGCTTCCCGCTCAACCCGCCGACCTATGGCGACGTGCTGCGGCACAGCGGCCACCCCGAGCTGCAGGCCCTGGGCCAGCGCTTCGCGGCGCTGGACGACAGCGCCGAGGGACAGCGTCAGGCCCGCGTGCTGTTTCGCGAACTGGTGGCCCTGGCGAGCAAGGCCGGGGACGGCGTCGAGCGTGCGCTGGCCAGCCTGCGCCCCGCCGACGGGCAGAACTTCGAGGCCCTGCATCAACTGCTCGAACGCCAGCACTACCGCCTGGCCAGCTGGCGTACCGCGGCGGATGACATCAACTGGCGGCGCTTCTTCGACATCAACGAACTGGGCGGCCTCAAGGTCGAGCGCCACGAGGTGTTCGAAGCGACCCACGCCAAGATCTTCGAACTGATCGAAACCGGCCTGGTCGATGGCCTGCGTATCGACCATGTCGATGGCCTGGCCAACCCGCGCGCCTACTGCCGCAAACTGCGCCGCCGCGTCGAGCGGCTGCTGCCCAAGCGCCCGGCCAACCTGCAGGGCGGCCGCTTTCCGATCTACGTCGAGAAGATCCTTGGCGAAGGCGAACAGCTGCCCCGCGACTGGGGCGTCGATGGCACCACCGGCTACGAGTTCATGAACCAGGTGTCGCTGCTGCAGCATGCGCCCAAGGGCGAGCCGGTGCTGGCCCAGCTGTGGAGCGAAACCAGTGGCCGTGACGCCGACTTCATGGCCGAGGTCCGCGAAGCACGTCAGCTGGTGCTGACCACCGCCCTGGCCGGCGACCTGGAAGCCCTGGCCCAGGGGCTGCTGCTGATCGCCCGCGACGATATCGCCACCCGCGACCTGACCCTGGGGGCCATTCGCCGCGCCCTGCTGGAGCTGATCGTGCATTTCTCGGTGTACCGCACCTATGTGTCGGCTGCCGGGCGCAGTGCCACTGACCAGGCGGTGTTCGAACAGGCCCTGGAAGGCGCCCGCAGCACGCTCGCCGAGGGTGACTGGCCGCTGCTCGAGCACCTCGACCGCTGGCTAGGTGGCCAGGCGCTGTCCGAATTGCCGCCCAGCCCGCAACGCAAGCGCCGGGCGAAGATGATCGAACGCTTCCAGCAGCTTACCTCCCCGGCCGCTGCCAAGGCCGTGGAAGACACCGCCTGCTACCGCAGTGCCGTGTTGCTGTCGCGCAACGACGTGGGCTTCGACCCACAGCAGTTCAGCGCGCCGCTCCAGGCGTTCCATGAGGGCTGCCTGGAGCGGGCACGGCATTTCCCCGCCAACCTGCTGACCACCGCCACCCACGACCACAAGCGCGGCGAAGACACTCGCGCGCGCCTGGCCGTGCTCAGCGAGCGCGCCGAGTGGTTCGCAGAGCGCTGCCAGCGCTGGCGCGAGATGGCCGCGCCGCTGCGCGCCGAACTGGAGGACGGCCAGGCGCCCTCGCCGGGTGACGAGCTGATGCTGCTGCAGATCCTGCTCGCCTGCTGGCCGCTGGATCTGTCGGCTGACGATGCCGAAGGCCTGCAAACGCTGACCGAACGCCTGAGCGCCTGGCAGGAGAAGGCCGTGCGCGAAGCCAAGCTGCGCAGCACATGGAGCAATCCAAACCAGCGCTACGAAGAGGCGTGCAGAAACTACCTGCAGGCGTTGCTCGGCAGTGATCAGGGCGCCGAATTGCGCACCCAGATACGTGACGCCGCCGCCGAGATCGCCCCCGCTGGCGCGCTCAACAGCCTGACCCAGAGCCTGCTGCGCATGAGCGTGCCGGGCGTGCCGGATCTGTATCAGGGTTGCGAGTTCTGGGACTTCTCCCTGGTCGACCCGGACAACCGCCGCCCGGTGGATTTCGCCACTCGCCGGCAAGCCCTGGCTGATGGCCAATCTCTCGCCGAGGCCCTCGGGCACTGGCATGACGGCCAGGTGAAGCAGGCGCTGATCGCCGCCACCCTGCAGGCACGTGCCCACCACGCGCAACTGTTCGCCGAGGGCGACTACCAGCCGCTCGAGGTGCAGGGCAAGCACGCCGACCGGGTCGTCGCCTTCCTGCGCAGCCTGGGTGACCAGTACGCCCTCGTGGTGGCGCCGCGCCTGAGCGCTGCGCTGCTGGGCGACAGCCAGACGCCGCTGATCGCCGCCGACCAATGGGGCGACACCCGTATCGCCCTGCCTGCCGTGCTGGCCGACAAGGCCTTGCACAGCGCCTTCGCTTCCGCTGCCCCACTCGCCCCCAGCGGTCACCTCGCACTACGCGATGTGCTGCGCGACACCCCCGTCAATTTGCTGATCGCCCCTAGCCACTCTCAGGAGTCATACCCATGAGCGCAAAAGAAGACCGTATCCGTGAGTTCGCCTATCAGATCTGGGAATCCGAAGGGAAACCCCATGGCCAGGCCAAACGCCACTGGGAAATGGCCACCAAGCTGGTCGAAGCCGAGCAGACGCCCGGCAAGGCCGCGCCCAAGCGCGCGAGCAAGCCCAAGGCCGCCGCGGGTGAGGTAGCCACTGCCGCACCGATCAAATCCCGCACCAGCAAGTCAGCGCCCAAGGCCGAAGCCGAGAAACCTGCCCTGCTCAAACCTGCCAAGGCACCCGCCAAGGCCAAATCCAGCACCATCGCCAAGCCTGCCGCCAAGAAGCCCAAGGCCTGATATCAGGAGCCTCCCAGAATGAGTCAACCACGCTCGCGTATAACCGAAGGTCAACCCTTTCCGTTGGGGTCGACCTGGGATGGTTTGGGCGTCAACTTCGCGCTCTTCTCGGCTCATGCCACCAAGGTCGAGCTGTGCATTTTCGATCCCGATGGTCTGGAAGAGATCGAGCGCATCGAATTGCCGGAGTACACCGACGAGATCTGGCATGGCTATCTGCCCGATGCACACCCGGGGCTGATCTACGGTTACCGGGTGTACGGCCCTTACGAGCCGGAAGCCGGTCACCGCTTCAACCCCAACAAGCTGCTGATCGACCCTTATGCCAAGCAACTGGTCGGCGAGCTGAAATGGTCCGAAGCGCTGTTCGGCTACGAGATCGGCCATCCCGATGGCGACCTCAGCTTCGACGAGCGTGACAGCGCGCCCTTCGTGCCCAAGTGCAAGGTCATCGACCCGGCCTATACCTGGGGCAAGCACCGCAGCCACCGCGTCGACTGGGACAAGACGGTGTTCTACGAAGCCCACCTGCGCGGCCTGACCATGCGCCATCCGTCGGTGGCCGAGGACAAGCGCGGCACCTTCGCCGGGCTGATGAACGCCGACGTGATCAAGCACATCCGCAAGCTTGGCGTCTCGTCGGTGGAATTGCTGCCCATCCATGCCTTCGTCAACGACCAGCACCTGCTGGAAAAGGGCATGAACAACTACTGGGGCTACAACAGCATAGGTTTCTTCGCCCCGCACCCGCGCTACCTGGCCAGCGGCCATATCAACGAATTCAAGGAGATGGCCGCGCACCTGCACGACGCCGGCCTCGAGCTGATTCTCGACGTGGTCTACAACCACACCGCCGAAGGCAACGAGCTGGGCCCGACCCTGTCGATGCGCGGCATCGATAACGCCAGCTACTACCGGCTGATGCCCGATGACAAACGCTATTACATCAACGACTCGGGCACCGGCAACACCCTGGATCTGAGCCACCCCTGCGTGCTGCAGATGGTCACCGACTCGCTGCGCTACTGGGCCACCGAGATGGGCGTGGATGGCTTCCGCTTCGACCTGGCGACCATTCTCGCCCGCCACCACGACGGCTACGACGAGCGCCACAGCTTCCTGGTCGCCTGCCGCCAGGACCCGGTGCTGAGCAAGGTCAAGCTGATCGCCGAACCCTGGGACTGCGGCCCCGGCGGCTACCAGGTGGGCGGCTTCCCGCCGGGCTGGGCGGAGTGGAACGACAAGTTCCGCGACAACGTGCGCAGCTTCTGGAAAGGCGACGAAGGCCAGCTGGCCGAACTGGCCAGCCGCCTGACCGCCTCGGGGGATCTGTACAACCAGCGTGGTCGTCGGCCGTTCTCGTCGGTGAACTTCATCACCGCCCACGACGGTTTCACCCTCAATGACCTGGTCTCCTACAACGACAAGCACAACGAGGACAACGACGAGAACAACCAGGACGGCAGCAGCAACAACATGTCCTGGAACCACGGCGTCGAAGGCCCGACCGAAGACGAGGCCATCAACGACCTGCGCTTCCGCCAGATGCGCAACTTCATGGCCACCCTGGTGCTCGCCCAGGGCACGCCGATGCTGGTGGCCGGTGACGAGTTCGCGCGTACCCAGCACGGCAACAACAACGCCTACTGCCAGGACAGCGAAATCGGCTGGATCAACTGGGATCTGGGCGAGCGTGGCAAGCAGTTGCAGGCGTTCGTCACCCGGGTGATCAAGCTGCGCATGAACTATCCGATCCTGCGCCGTGGCCGTTTCTTCGTCGGTGCCTACAACGAGGAACTGGGCGTCAAGGACGTCACCTGGCTGGCGCCCAACGGCGAGGAGATGAGCGAGGACAACTGGCACGACCCCCATGCGCGTTGCATGGGCATGCTGCTCGATGGCCGCGCCCAGCCCACCGGCATCCGCCGCAGCGGTGCCGATGCGACCTTGCTGCTGGTGGTCAACTCGCACCATGACGTGGTCAATTTCCGCCTGCCGGAAGTGGCCCAGGGCAGTCACTGGACTTGCATGCTCGATACCAACCGTGTCGATGAGCCGGAAGACGACGAAGTCTTCCAGTTCGGTGACGAGTTCATCGTCACCCACCGCTCGCTGGTGCTGTTCGAGTTGCAGAAGGAAAACGTGGCATGACCGGGAGCGGTACTCGTCTGCTGGGGCGCCTTGGCGCCCTGCTCGACGAGTGGCCGCGCCCCACCCTGCATCACCCCGAGGCCCTGGTGCGCAGCCTGCGACGGTTGTGCAACGAGGGCCTCGCCCCATTACCCCCGCCCGGCGGTGGCCAGCCCCTGCAACCTTGGCAGGCGCTGGCCACGGTCGCCGCACAGGACCTACAAGGAAGTTGGGTGCTATGAACACCAACCCGATCCAGGGCCAGGGCACCTCGCCGCAAGCCTGGAAAGCCTCGCGGCGCCTGGCCCAGGTGGCCGATATCCAGTGCACGCAGCTGGTGCCCGAAGGCTGCCGTGCGGTGATCATCGCCCCGCACCCGGACGACGAGATCCTCGGCAGCGGCGGCCTGCTGCAGCTGCTGGCCCAGGCACAGCGGCAGATCCTGCTGATCTCGGTTACAGACGGTGCCGCCAGCCACCCAGGCTCGTGCTACTGGACACCGCAACGCCTGAGTATCGTGCGCCCCCAGGAAAGCGCCGATGCCCTCAAGCGCCTTGGCCTACGTCCCAACCAGGTGCAATGGGTACACGGTGGCTTTCCTGATGCCGGTGTTGCCGCTGCCGAGGCGCAGCTGCGTGACTTTCTGAAGACCTACCTGCAGCCCAGCGACGTGGTGTTCGCCACCTGGCGCGAAGATGGCCATGCAGACAACGAGGCGGTTGGCCGCGCCGCCCTGACCGCAGCCCTGGAATGCGGCGCCCGTGCCCACGAGATTCCCATCTGGACCTGGCACTGGGCGAGCCCGGAGGATCCGCGTATTCCCTGGGAGCGGGCCCGCAAGCTGCAGCTCGACAAATGGATGCAGGCGCGCAAGCGTCATGCCATCCAGGCCTTTGCCAGCCAGCTTTATGACGACCCTGACAGCGGTCACGCGCCGGTGCTGTCCAGCACGGCAGTGGAACGCCTGCAGCAGCCGTTCGAGGTGGTGTTCCTATGAGCGTCGCCGACAATTATTTCGAGAAACTCTACAGGGGCAGCGAAGATCCCTGGACGTTTCGCGAGCGCTGGTACGAGCAGCGCAAGCGCAACCTGACCCTCGCCGCCCTGCCACGCAGCCACTACGGCAGCATCTTCGAGCCAGGCTGCGCCAATGGCGAACTCAGCGCCCGTCTGGCCGAGCGCTGCACTCGTCTGCTGTGCAGCGACACCTCGGCCATTGCCCTGGAGTTGGCGCGCAATCGCCTGGCGCACCGCAGCAACGTACGCCTGATCCAGACCCGCCTGCCGACGCAATGGCCGGCCGGGCGCTTCGACCTGATCGTGCTCAGCGAGCTGTGCTGCTACCTCGACGAGCAGGATCTGGATCGTTTGATCGACTCTGCCAGGGCCGCCCTCAACACCGGCGGCAACCTGCTCGCCTGCCATTGGCGCTGGCCGATCGCCGACTGCCCGTTGAACGGCGATCAGGTTCACCGGCGTCTGCATGAACGCCTGGGCCTACCGCGCCTGTTGCGCCATGAAGATGCCGACCTGCTGCTCGAGGTGTGGGGCACCGAGGCCACCTCCGTGGCGCAGCGCGAGGGCCTGGCACCGGATGGCGGTATGGAACCGCCTGTTTGATCGGAGCCGTCATTCCCGTCCCTACACCAGCGCGAACCGCGGGCCGACATGGTCTGGGCCCCTGGAGCTCGCCGCGTGGGTGAGCTCGATGACGGTGTGCAAAGCCGCTACCTGAGCGCCTATCAGCATCGTGGCGGGCAGCGGCACGTGCACGGCGCCAATCTGTGGTTCAGCGCCGCGGCCTACCGACACGCCGGCGAGCGTATCGCCTGAAGCGCACTGTCTCGGGCGTACACCAGTGCACACCTGGATTGCCGCGCCCGCGTTGAATTCGGCAACTCCCTGCGCCCCTGCTCTAGGATCGACAGGGCCTCGACCCGCCGCCCGCGGTAAAAACCTTGAACCGCCTCCTGGCCCATCCAGTCGGAAATTTAACGACGCCCGCGCGCTTGTCGCGCCCGGGCCGCTCGCTGAACCAGCGCGACCATCGCCAGGAGGACAGCATGAAAGTCAGCGATATCATGACCCGGGGCGTGCAGACCATCACGCCCAGCCAGACCATCCACGAAGCGGCCGCCATGATGGCGCGCATCGATTGCGGCGCCCTGCTCGTCAATCAGGACGACCGCCTGGTCGGCATGATCACCGACCGCGACATTACCGTGCGCGCCGTGGCCACCGGCATGCCGGGCGAAACGCCGATATCCGAGGTGATGAGCGGCGAGATCCGCTACTGCTTCGAGGATGAAGACGTGCGCGAGGTGGCCCGCAACATGGGCGACAACCAGCTGCGCCGCCTGCCGGTGCTCAACCGCGACAAGCGCCTGGTGGGCGTGGTGTCGCTGGGCAACCTGGCCCTGAGCGACGACCCGCGGGCCAGCGCCGAGCTGCTGCGCCGCGTTACCGGCGCGCACTGACCGATGAGCCGGCAAGCACATCCGCATCTGCGCGTTGGCCCGCCGGCTGCAGGTAGGCTGCGGTGAAGCGTATTCATATCGGTATTTCCGGCTGGCGCTACGCGCCCTGGCGCGGCGACTTCTACCCCGAAGGGCTGAAGCAGCGCGAGGAGTTGGCATTCGCCTCGCGAGCAGTCAGCAGCATCGAGATCAATGGCTCCTTCTACGCCCTGCAGACGCCCGAGCGCTATGCCGGCTGGGCGGGCGAAACGCCCGAGGGCTTCTGTTTCGCAGTCAAGGCGCCGCGCTACATCACCCATATCCGCCGCCTCGACGACGTGGCCACGCCCATTGCCAATTTCTTCGCCTCCGGCCCGCTGCAGCTGGGTGCCAAGCTAGGGCCGATCCTCTGGCAATTTCCGCCGAGCATGGCCTTCGACGAGCAGCGCTTCGCCGACTTCCTCGCCCTGCTGCCACAGGACACCGAACAGGCCCTGCGCAGCGCCAAGCACGCTGATCGTCTCCAGGACGGCAGCCTGGAGGCGCCCCACCACCAGAAACTGCGCCATGCCGTGGAAATTCGCCACGACAGCTTTCGCGACCCGGCCTTCATCAAGCTGCTGCGCAAGCACAAGGTGGCCCTGGTGTTCGCCGACAGTGCCAACAAGTGGCCGTATGCCGAAGACCTGACCAGTGATTTCGTGTACCTGCGCCTGCATGGCAACAAGAAGCTCTACGAAAGCGGCTACGACGAAGAGGCGATCGACCACTGGCACCAGCGCATCGCCACCTGGAGCCGCGGCCAGCAGCCCGGTGATGCCAGGCTGATCGACAGCCACAAGCCACGCGCCCGAGCCTCGCGCGACGTGTATTGCTATTTCGACAATGATCTCAAGGTACGTGCGCCCTACGACGCTCACGCGCTCTTACAGAAGTTCGACCTGGCCAGGGAATTGCCCAACGCCCCCGGCCGGTCGCCAGGAGTGACCCCATGACCACCCACCAACCGGCACCCACGGAGCTGGCCAGCGCGGTGCATACGCTGAAGATTCTCACCGTCAACACCCATAAGGGTTTCACCGCCCTGAACCGGCGCTTCATTCTTCCGGAGCTGCGCGACGCGGTGCGTACGCTGTCGGCCGACATGGTGTTCCTGCAAGAGGTGCACGGCACCCACGAGCACCATGCCAAACGCTACGAGGACTGGCCGCCGACGCCGCAGTACGAATTTCTCGCCGACAGCATGTGGCCGCAGTTCGCCTACGGGCGCAACGCCGTTTACCCCCATGGCGATCATGGCAACGCCTTGCTCTCCAAGTTCCCGATCCTGCGCCACGAGAACCTGGACGTGTCGATCGGCACCCAGGAGCAACGCGGCCTGCTGCACTCGGTGCTCGACGTGCCGGGCCACGCCGAGGTACACGCCATCTGCGTCCACCTGGGCCTGCGTGAGGTGCACCGCAAGCAGCAGCTCGGCCTGCTCTGCAAGGTCATCGACCGCCTGCCGCCCGATGCCCCGGTGATCGTCGCCGGGGATTTCAACGACTGGCGCCAGCGCGCCGACGGTCTGCTGGCTGCCAGCGGCCTGAAGGAGGCGTTCGTCAGCGAGCACGGCAAGCCGGCCAGGAGCTTTCCGGCGCGCTGGCCGCTGCTGTGCCTGGATCGCATCTATGTACGCAACGCGACCACTCACAACCCCCAGGTGCTCTCGACCCGCCCCTGGTCGCACCTGTCGGATCATGCACCGTTAGCTGTGGAGATACGGCTATGAAGTACGATTGGCGTGATGGCAACCAGGTCGATTTGCTGATCAACGGCGAGGAGTTCTACCCCGCGGTGTTCGAATCCATCCGCAACGCGCGGCAGGAAGTGCTGCTGGAAACCTTCATCATCTTCGAAGACAAGGTCGGCATGGAGCTGCAGCAGGCGCTGATCGCCGCGGCCCGCAATGGCGCCAGCGTGGAGATCACCGTGGACGGCTACGGCACCGCGGATTTGTCCCTCGAGTACATCGCCGCGTTGACCGCCGCCGGTGTACGGGTGCACATGTTCGACCCCGGCAAGCGCCTGCTCGGCATGCGCACCAACCTGTTCCGCCGCCTGCATCGCAAGATCGTGGTGATCGACAGCGAGGTCGCCTATATCGGCGGCATCAACTTCGGCGCCGACCACCTCGGCGACTACGGCCCGATGGCCAAGCAGGACTACGCCGTGCGCGTGCGCGGCCCGATCGTCGCCGATGTGCACACCGCCGCCGAGCGCCTGCTCGAGGCCCGCGACGACCGCGAGGTGGCCAAGCGCCGGGTCAACCAGCCGGGCCAGCACCGGCATGCAGGCAACAGCCGCCTGCTGATGACCATCCGCGACAACGGCGACGACACCAACACCATCGAACAGCACTACCTGGATGCCATTCGCAAGGCCCAGCACCGGCTGATCGTCGCCAACGCCTACTTCTTCCCCGGCTATCGCCTGCTGCGCGAACTGCGCAACGCTGCTCGCCGTGGCGTCAAGGTGACGCTGATCCTCCAGGGCATGCCCGACATGCCGCTGGTGCGCCTGTGCTCGCGGCTGACCTACAACTACCTGCTGCGCGACGGCGTGACCATCTACGAGTACTGCCAGCGGCCCCTGCACGGCAAGGTCGCCCTGGCCGACCACGAGTGGTGCACCGTGGGCTCGAGCAACCTCGACCCGCTGAGCCTGTCCCTGAACCTGGAAGCCAACGTGATCATCCGCGACCCGGCGCTCAATCGCCGGCTATATGAGCACCTGTCCGAGCTGGCCGCATCGAGCTGCAAGTCGGTGCCGCTCAAGCGGGTGATGCGCGGCTATTGGTGGCGCGCGCCGCTGATCTTCCTGTGCTTTCACTTCCTGCGCCACTTCCCGGCCATCGCCGGCTGGTTCCCGGCCCACTCACCGCGGCTCAAGCTGCTCAAACCCGATGTTGAAGCGCCGCAGTGCGGCACCTTGCAGGTCGACCAGGAGAAAGTCTCGTGAGCAAAGCCGACGACAAACAGGGCAAACCGGCCTGGCGCTGGGCCAAGCGCCTGCTGACCCTGTGCTTCTTCATCCTAGTACCGGTGCTGCTGTTCATGCTGGTCAAGAACCTCGACTGGCAGGAGGTCAGCCAGGCGCTGCGCAGCTACAGCACCGGCACCCTGCTCGCCGCGATCGGCGTGGCAGCGTTGAGCTACGGCGTGTATTCGAGTTTCGACCTGATCGGCCGCGCCTATACCCAGCACGGCCTGCCCACCCGGCAGGTGCTGCCACTGACCTTCGTGTGCTACGCCTTCACCCTCAACCTTAGTTCCTGGGTGGGCGGCGTGGCGCTGCGCTATCGCCTGTATTCGCGCCTGGGCCTGAAGGTCTCGACCATCACCCGGGTGCTGAGCATGAGCCTGATCACCAACTGGCTCGGCTATATCCTGCTGGCCGGCGTGCTGTTCACCTTCGGCCTGCTGAAGCTGCCCGAGGGCTGGGCGATAGGCGCCACGGGGCTGCGCATCATCGGCGTGGCGCTGCTCGCCGTCGGCATCGGCTACCTGCTGGCCTGCCAGTTCTCCAGGCGTCGCAGCTGGACGATCCGCGGCCACGAACTGAACCTGCCGTCGCTGCCCATGGCTTTGCTGCAGGCCGGCCTGGGCGCCCTGAACTGGTCGCTGATGGCGCTGATCATCTACCTGCTGCTGCCCGAGGACGCCTTCTACCCGACCATTCTCGGCATCCTGATGATCAGCAGTATCGCCGGGGTGATCACCCACATCCCGGCCGGCCTGGGGGTGATCGAGGCGGTATTCATCGCCATGCTGCAGCACGAGATGTCCAAGGGCAGCATCGTCGCCGCGCTGATCGGCTACCGGGCGATCTACTTCCTGCTGCCGCTGGCGGTGGCCTGCGTGGTCTACCTGGTGTTGGAAAAACGCGCCAAGAAGCTGCGCCAGAACGCCGGCCAGGAAAACAGCGAAGAGCCGCGCCCCGCCTGACGACCGGGCATTTGACCGGGATCGACCTTGATCCCGGCCAAGGGTCACTTGCCACAGCGCGCTAGGCTGGGATCAACGCCCGGCGGAGTACGTGAGATGGCCAGGAAATTGGCTCTTCGCGGCATCTCGGAAAAGTCAGTCTTGCCGCCGCACTGGCAAATTAGTGTTTGGACGCCGCTGCGGCGTGTGCAGAAACTTCCTGTTTCGCCCCCTCGGGCGACTCACTTTTCTTTGAAGTGCGCAAAGAAAAGTAAGCAAAAGAAAGCGCACCCCATCATCCGGGCTAGGCGCCCCCGCCCTGCTGCGCCGTGGTTCGTGCGCTCCATCGTTGCTCCGAAGGTCGGCTTACAATGAAGATCGGAAGCCCAAGCAGCGGCAGATCTGAATTCAACCTGGCGACTTCCACGCCCTGCGCAGGGCCTGCAGCGCCTCAAAGATGGCCTGTTCCGGCACTGCCGCAAAGCCCATCACCAGCCCGGCGCGCTGGTCCGCCGGTGTGTCGCCCTCCGGCAGCCATTGCACGCTGAGCGGGTTGATCTCGACGCCAACGGCTGCCGCCGCCGCGATCAGTTCACGCTCGCGGGCCAGGCTCTCGCAGCGCACGCTCAGGTGCAGGCCGGCATGCACCTCGGGCAGTGGTGCACAGCCGGGTACATCGGCTGGCCAGCCTGCCAACAGCGCATCGCGGCGAGCGCGAGCGGCATTGCGCATACGGCGGATATGCCGCTGAAAATGCCCGGCAGCGATAAATTCGGCCATCACAACCTGGGTACCGATTTCGGAATGGCGCATATCCACCGCCCGGCGTCGGGCGAAGTTCTGCGCGAGCCGTGGCGGCAGCACCAGATAGCCAAGGCGCAGCGCCGGGAAGGCGATCTTGCCGAAGGTGCCGACGTACAGCACGCGCTGGCAACGGCCCAACGCGGCAAGCGGTGCCAGCGGCGTGCCGCTGTAGCGGTACTCGCCGTCGTAGTCGTCCTCGATGATCCAGGCACCGTTGCGCTCGGCCCAGTCGAGCAGGGCCAGGCGCCTGGGCAACGAAAGCGTCACCCCAGTCGGGTACTGGTGCGACGGCGTAACGTAGGCCAGCCGGCACTCCTCACCCCGCTCCAGCGCCGCGACATCCATGCCATCGGCGTCGATGGCGATACCACGCAAGCGCGCCCCGGCGACTCTGAAGGCATGGGCGGCGGCTCGGTAACCCGGATCTTCGATGGCCACGGTATCACCAGGCTCAATCAGCAACTGCGCGCACAGGCTGATTGCCTGCTGCGCGCCGCAGGTGACCACGATCTGCGAGGGATCGCACTGCAAGCCGCGGCTGCTGCGCAGGTAGGCGGCGATCAGTTCGCGCAGCTGAGGGTCCCCCGCTGGGTCGCCATAACCCAGCCGCGCTGGCGACGGCTTGCGCCAGAACCTGGCCGACAGACGCGCCCAGGTCTCGAACGGAAACAGATCGAAGGCCGGCACGCCGACCCGAAATGCCCGCGGCGGCCCCGGCAATGGCGCAGGCAGGCAATTCGCTTCCAATAGCTGCATCGGCGCATTCGCCACCACCCCTGGCGCTTCGACGACTGCCGGCTGCGCCACCGCTGCGATGTCGGCCACATAGGTACCGTCGCCGACCCGCCCCTGCACGTAGCCTTCCGCGTAGAGCTGGTCCAGGGCACGGTTCACGGTATTGCGCGAGATGTTCAGGCGCTCGGCCAATTGCCGGCTGGCGGGCAAGCGGGTGCCGCCGGGCAAGCGACCATCTAGGATGCGTTCGCGTAGCGCACCATAGAGCTGGCGAGCCAAGCCCTCCCCTGGCTGCAGGCGTAGCCCAGAAAGATCGACCGGCAACGGTGCAGAAGACGCCATGAATTGGCCCCATTAAAGTCACTGATAATGGATCTTACAACAGACCAATATCACTTCTAGCATAGGTGCATCCACTATTTGGAACGCCCCATGTACGTACCTGCCGCCCTCCGCCAGAACGACCTTGCTGCCATGCACAAGGAGATTATCGATTGCCGCCTGGCGACCCTGATCAGCAGTGGCGAGAGCGGCCTTCAAGCGAGCCACCTGCCCTTGCTGCTGCGCGCCGACGAAGGCCGGTACGGCACGCTGTACGGGCACCTGGCACGGGCCAATCCGCACTGGCAGATACTGGCCGAGGGTGGCGAGGCGCTGGTCGTCTTCAGCGGTGCCGATGCCTACGTCAGCCCGTCCTGGTACCCGGCCAAGGCCGAGCACGGCAAGGTGGTGCCGACCTGGAACTATATCGCCGTGCATGCCCATGGCCGCGCCGAAGTGTTCGACGATGCCGAGCGCCTGCTGGCCCTGCTCGGCGCGCTGACCGACCGCCACGAACGACCGCGCCCGCAGCCCTGGGCCATCGATGACGCACCGCGGGACTACATCGCCGGCATGCTGCGCGCCATCGTCGGCTTCGCCCTGCCCATCGAGCGCCTGGAAGGCAAATGGAAACTTGGCCAGAACCGCAGCGCGGCCGATCAGGCCGGTGTAAAGAGTGGCCTCGATGCCAGCGCTGATCCCCGCGACGGCGCCCTGGCGCAGCGCATGAGTGATCGATAACAGGAGACCGATTCATGGAAATACGCGCCGTAACCGCTGACGTTCACGCCGCCTGGTGGCCACTCTGGCAGGGCTACCAACGCTTCTACGCCACGGAAATCCCCGAGGCCACCAGCGCACAAACCTGGCAGCGCTTTCTCGCCGTCGACGAGCCGATGCATGCGGCTCTTGCCTGGCAGGATGGCCATGCTCTTGGGATGGTGCACTGGATTTTCCATCGCTCCTGCTGGACGGACGGCGACTACTGCTACCTGCAGGACCTGTTCGTCGAGGAAAGCGTTCGCGGCAGCGGCGTCGGGCGCGGGCTGATCGAGCACGTCTACGCTCAGGCCAGGCTTGCTGGCGCTTCGCGGGTGCACTGGCTGACCCACGAAAGCAATACCACCGCCATGCAGCTGTACGACCGCATCGCCGAACGCCCTGGCCTCGTGCAATACCGCAAGAAGCTGTGATCAGGAGCCGACCATGACCACCACCCTGCTCGACTGGACACCCGCCACACCGCCGCCCCGCGCGCCCATCGACGGCCGCTTCGTGCGCCTGGAGCCGCTGGACGCCCAGCGCCACGGCGAGGATCTATGGGATGCCCTGCAAGGACCGGACAGCGACCCGGCTATGTGGGACTACCTGCCCTACGGCCCTTTCGCCGAGCGCAGTGCCTTCGATAGCTGGCTGCAGGACAAGCAAGGCAGCAGCGACCCGCTGTTCTTCACGGTGATCGACAAGGCCACCGTGCGGGCCGTAGGACTGCTCAGCTTCCTGCGCATCGCCCCGGCCGATGGCTGCATCGAGATCGGCCATATCGCCTTTGGCCGCGCCATGCAGCGCTCTCCCGCCTCCACCGAAGCGATCTGGCTGCTGATGAGCCTGGCCATGGACGACCTCGGCAATCGCCGTCTGGAATGGAAGTGCAATGCGCGTAACGCCCGGTCGAGGCGCGCGGCCGAACGGCTGGGTTTCACCCAGGAGGGTCTGTTCCGCCAGCACGCGGTGATCAAGGGCCAGAACCGCGATACCGCCTGGTTCTCGATCATCGACAGCGAATGGCCGCGGCGCCGCGAGGCTCTGCAACGCTGGCTGGCGGCGGAAAACTTCGATGAACAGGGCCGGCAGCGTCAGCGGCTGGAAGCGTTTCGCGAGCATTGATGCGCTCCCACAGGTGAACCAGGCCAACTTCTAAAGCGGTGCGCCAAGCCAGGCCGAGGCCAGCAACAGCACGGCCATGGCCTGGTTGAAGCGGCCCATGGCCCGGGCCGAGGTGAACAGCCGCGCGGCGCCGCGCCCCAGCAATGCCCAGCAGCCCAGGCACGGCAGGGAAATGGCCAGGAAGATCGCCGCCAGCAGCGCCACCCGCAGCCCCTGCCCAGGCCCCGGCGTGGCGAATACGCTGACCACCGCCAGGGCCATCATCCAGGTCTTGGGGTTGACCAGCTGCAGCGCCGCACCGGCGAACAGGCCGAGGCGCTTCTCGTCCGCCGCCACCGCCGAGCCATCCAGCGCCGCCGCCGGGCTGCTGAAGATCCGCCAGGCCAGGTAGCTCAGCCACAGCACGCCGAACCAGGCCATCGCCCATTGCAGCCGTGGATGCTGCTGCAGCAGCTCACCCAGCCCAAGGCCGACCGCGACCACGATGGCCGCCGCGCCAAAGCAGGCGCCGAGCACCAGCGGCAGGGTCGCCGCCACGCCATGGCGGGCACTGCTGCCGAGCACCAGCACGTTGGTGGGGCCGGGGGTGATGGAGGCGACGAAGGCAAACAGCATAAAGGGCAACAACTGACTCATGAATGGGCTCCTCAACGATCAGAGCCCTGATCATCGGCGCCTGCGGCTCAACAGTCTGGAAGCTTTGAGCAACGCCGCTGGTAGTTCGCCGGGGTGATACCGTAGGCGCGGCGGAACCAGCGGCCCAGGTGGCTCTGGTCGGCAAAGCCCAGAATCGCCGCCACCTGCACCGGCGGCTCGCCGCGGGCCAGCAGATGCCGCGCCCGGGCCAGGCGCAGCTGCACCAGGTAGGCATGGGGCGCCAGGCCGAAGGCGGCCTTGAAGGCGCGGCTCAGCCGAAAGCGATCCACGCCACAGGCCGCAGCCAGGTCATCCAGGCCGATATCGCGGCTGTGCTGGTCGTGCAGGAAATCCCGCGCGCGCTGCGCTACCAACGGCAGACGCGGGTCGACAGCGAGGCGACGACGCCAGTGCAGGCGCTCGGTGAGGTGCGCCAGCAGCCCGTCGAGCGCCGACTGCCTGACCATGCGCAGTTCCTGGCGATGCAGGGCGGCGAACGCCTCGACCACCGAGGCCAGCAGGTGCGGATCGCTGGCCAGGGTGGCGCCGAAGCCCGGCAGGCAGTCGGCTGGCGCCTGCTCGAACAGGCTGCGCAGTTCACGCTCCAGCCACTGGGTATCCAGGTACAGCATCGAGTAGGTGAAGCCTTCCGGCTCGGGCGCATGGCCATCGTGCAGCTCACCGGGTTCGAGCAAGAACACCTGGCCCGCCAGGCTGCTGTTCAACTGCTTGCGGCAATGGAACTGCTGCACGCCCTGCTCGGTGAAGCCGACCAGATAGGCATCGTGCCAGTGGGGATCGTAGGCGTGCCCGCGAAAATGCGCGCGGATGGTCTCGATACCGGTGTCTGCGTCCTGGGCCAGGTCGACCCAACTCTGCGCGCTCATGCCTGCTCCCGCGCCACGGTGTGTGGACGGATGATGCTAACCGACCTGCCGCGCTTATTCTGGAAGTTTTGAGCAACCGTTCATCTGGCCCGTGCCATGCAGCGCTGGTGACGGGTGTCCACGCGCTGGGCGAACCAGGCGGTGGTCAGGCGGCGGGTGATCTTCGGGCTCTTCAGCACGATGCCGGGTAGAAGCTCGCGCGGCATGGGTTTGCCTTCGGCCTCGTCGGCCAGGGCGAACACCCGCTCGTAGAGGCGGCTGTCCTCGAAATCAAGGCTGTCGCCCTGCTCCAGGTCGCGGCGAATCGCCCGGTCGCTCAGGTTCAGGCGCTTGCCCAGGGAGCGCACGGCAAGCTCCGTGGAGCCCGCTTTGCTGCTGCCGTGAATGATCAGGTCGCCATCGAGGGCCAGGGGAATGCCCGAGGCGCTGGTGACGGCGTTCTGGAAGGCGGCGTTGCGGCTGGCGTACCAGCCGGCATTGAAATCGGCGAAGCGGTACAGCGGTTCCGGGTAAGTGGCCGGATAGCCCAGCAGGTGGGCGATGCCGAAGTACATGCCGCCGCGGCGGCTGAACACTTCGCGGCGAATGGAGCCGTCCGGCGGATAGGGGTAGCCCTGCGCGTTGGCCTGGGCGAAGGCGATGCTGACCTGCATCGGCCCGCCGGTGCGCACCGGGTTGAGGGTGCCGAACAGCTGGCGGCCGAGGGGCACCATGCCGGTGAAGTCATCGAAGATGGCGCTCAGTTGCCTTTCGGTGCGCACGATGTCCAGGCGCTGCTGGTAGGTCTTGCCGGTCGGCGACTCGAGGCGCAGCGCAGCGTTCACCAGCAGCCGCGGAATGTGCAGGCTGGCGGCGCGGCGGTCGATTTCCGCGCGGGCGATCCTGGCCAGCCCCGGGACCTGCGGGTCGGCATTGAAGGTCGACTCCTGCTCGGTCACCGCCAGTACCGCGCAGATGTTCTCGGTGGTCGGCGCGATCTCCTGGGCCGCGAAGGCAGCGTAGATATCGGCGGCCCAGCCTTCACGATCGGGGGTATTGATCGGCATCAACCGCACGATCTGCGCGCGTACCTCGGCCGGCTTGGGCGCCGGCTCCCGGGGCTGGGTGGCGCAGCCGGCCAGGGACAGGGCCAGCAGCGCAGCGGTTGAACGCAGGAAAAAGGATGTCACCAGGGGCTCCTCGCAACGAACAGTCTTGAACCTCTGACAACAGGGGTGCGCCACCATCCGCGATATTTGCCGCATTTGGCTGTTCGGCTGTGGCGCTGTCGCGAGGAACCGCCAATAGCGACGAACTGAACCCGGTTGCAGAGCCGCAACCGCCACTCGGCGGTGTGCGAGCAGTTCCGAAGATAACCGCGTAGCGATGGGTTCAGCGACCGACAAAACCTGGCCGACCGAGCTGCCAGGCGGCAATCGCCTGACATGGGGCCCGTGGGTCAACTGTGGTGATGGCGCCCAGGAGCGCGGAAAAGGGGCCCGAGGATCGAGATCGATAACCGGCGTTGCAATGCTGAAGGGGGTGGACCGATATCAGCGGCCACCCCTGTGCGCCTCACTGCGGCTTGATCACCAGGGTGGCCAACGGCGGCAGATCCAGGCTCAGCGACTGCGGCTGACCATGGCTGGCCACCGCCTCGCTGAACAGCCCGCCCTGGCTGCCGGCGTTAGAACCGGCGTAGCGCTCGGCATCGCTGTTGAGCAGCACGTGCCAGGCGCCCTCCTTCGGCACGCCGATGCGGTAGCCGTTGCGCGGCTCGGGAGTGAAGTTGTGCACCACCAGCAGCGGCGCACCGCTCTGATCATGACGCAGCCAGGCGAACACACTGTTGTTGGCGTCATCACCGATCAGCCAGGCGAAGCCCTCGGCGCTGCCGTCGAGCTGGTGCAAGGCCGGCTCGTGACGGTACAGGCCGTTGAGGTCGCTGATCAACTGCTGCACGCCCTTGTGCTCGCCGTAGCGCAGCAGGTACCAGTCCAGCTCGTGGTCGTGGTTCCACTCGCGCCACTGGCCGAACTCGCAGCCCATGAACAGCAGCTTCTTGCCCGGGTGGCTCCACATGAAGCTCAGGTACAGGCGCAGGTTGGCGAATTTCTGCCAGCGGTCGCCGGGCATCTTGTCGAGCAGCGAGCGCTTGCCGTGCACCACTTCGTCGTGGGAGATCGGCAGCACGAAATGCTCGGAAAAGGCGTACAGCAGGCCGAAGGTCAGCTGGTGATGGTGATGGCGGCGATGCAGCGGATCCTCGGCGGCGTACTTGAGGCTGTCGTGCATCCAGCCCATGTTCCACTTGTAGGAAAAGCCCAGGCCACCTTCCTGGGTCGGCCGGCTGACGCCTGGCCAGGCGGTCGATTCCTCGGCGATTACCAGGGCGCCGGGCACTTCCTGGGTGACCACGTCGTTGAGGTGGCGCAGGAAGTCGATGCTCTCCAGGTTCTCGCGGCCGCCGAAACGGTTGGGAATCCACTCGCCGTCCTTGCGCGAATAGTCGCGGTAGAGCATCGACGCCACGGCGTCCACGCGCAGGCCGTCGATATGGTAGGTGCGCAGCCAGTGCAGGGCCGAGGCCAACATGAAGCCGTGCACCTCGGTGCGGCCCAGGTTGTAGATATAGGTATCCCAGTCCTGGTGGAAGCCCTCGAACGGGTGGGCGTACTCGTACAGCGCGGTGCCATCGAACTGGCCGAGACCATGGGCATCGGTGGGGAAATGCGCCGGTACCCAGTCGAGGATCACGCCGATACCGGCCTGATGACAGGCGTCGACGAAGGCGGCGAAGTCCGCCGGGCTGCCATGGCGCGCGGTGGGCGCGAACTGCGAAAGCAGCTGATAGCCCCAGGAGCCGCCGAAGGGGTGCTCCATGATCGGCATCAGCTCGATATGGGTAAAGCCCAGTTGCTGCACATAGGGAATCAGCTGCTCGCTCAGCTCCCGCCAGCTCAGCAGGCGGCCATCCTCGCCACCCTCGCGGCGCCAGGAGCCGGCATGCAGTTCATAGATCGACATCGGCGCCTGGTAGCCCTGCTGGGCCTGACGCTGCTGCAGCCAATGATCGTCGTGCCAGTCGAACTGCAACGGCGCGGACACCACCGAACCGGTGGCCGGCGGCAACTCGGTAGCCAGGGCCATGGGGTCGGCCTTCAGCGGCAGCAGGCCGTCCCGGCCGAGAATCTCGTACTTGTACACCTCCCCCGGTGCCAGACGCGGAATGAACAGCTCCCATACACCGCTGGGCTGGCGCAGGCGCATCGGGTGGCGGCGGCCATCCCAGCCGTTGAAGTTGCCGACCACCGACACCCGCCGGGCGTTGGGCGCCCACACCGAGAACCGAACGCCCTGTACGCCTTCGTGGGTGGTGAACTGGGCGCCCAGGCTCTTGCCCAGTTCCCGGTGGTTGCCCTCGGCGAACAGATACAGGTCCATCTCGCCGAGCAGCTGGCCGAAGGCATAGGGGTCCTCGGTTTCCTGCACACCGGTGCCCCACTGGATGCGATAGCGATACGGCACCTGCTGCTCGATGCGAATGCTGAACAGCCCCGGCACGCTGGATTGCTCCAGGGCACCGAGTACCTCGCCGCTCACCGCGTGGATCAGCTCGACGCCGAGGGCGCCTGGCAGGTAGGCGCGGATGGTCAGCCCGTGGGCGAATGCGTGGGGGCCCAGAATCGAAAACGGATCGCCATGCTCGCCCCTGATCAAGGCCTCGACGGCGGCGCGTTCCAGTCCCGCCACCTGGCGCTCGGTTTCTCCATTGCTCATCGTTTACCGCTCCCCAAGAGATATTTGGTCAGCTCTATCAACCCTTGCACCGGGACTTCCAGCCAATCGGGACGATAGCGCGCTTCATACAGGATTTCGTACGCCGCCTTCTCGATGCAGAACAGCGCCAGGGCTGCCACTTCACCTTCGCGGTCGTGCCAGGCATGGGGCAGATCCGCTGCCGCCAGCCGGTAGGCTTCGTTGAATGCGGTTCTGGCCTGGCTGCGATACAGCCCGGCGATACGCTGGCGGGCCTGCTCGGCCTCGGCGGTGACATCGGCGCTCTGCGCGCTGCGTACCGCCATGGCGGCGGCGTAGTCGAACGAGCGCAGCATGCCGGCGACGTCCTTGAGCGGGCTGTAGAAGGCGCGGCGTTCCTCCAGCGTGCGGGTCGGCTCGCCTTCGAAGTCGATCAGGTAGGCGTCGCCCTGCACCACCAGCACCTGGCCCAGGTGCAGGTCACCATGCACGCGCATGCGAATACCGCCGGCCGAACGCCGCGCCAAGTCGTCGACCAGCTCGATGATCTGGTCATGCCGCGCGGCCAGCCAGTCGGCCTGATTGGCCGCTTCACCCGGCAGGTGCCCGCGGCCTTCGGCGATCACCTTCAAGGCTTCGCGCACCTGGGCGGCGATGTTCCGCGACCACTCGGCCACCTCGGCCTCGCCCGTCTCGTGGTAGCCGAAATCCGGGTTGTCGCTGGTCTGGCCGAGCGCCACGTGCATCTCGCCCAGGCGTTTGCCCAACAGCCCGGCGAAGGTTTCCAGCTCCGCCAGGGCGGTAAACTGATTTTCCTGCTCGGAATGCCCGCCGGCCAGCTCATCGCGGATGGCGCGCTCCAGGTTGTTCTGGGTCCATTGCCAGGCGTCGCCCTGGTTGTTCAGGTAACCCTGCAGGATCATCAGCGTATGGGGCACGCCCTGCTCGTCCACCCGGCGCACCTCGCCGAGCAGCGGCGCGATGTGTTCGAAGCCGGCGGCGGTCAGGTAGCCACCGATCTCCGCCTCCGGGTGGATGCCGGGCAACACGCGGCGCACCAGCTTGAGCACCGCCTGTTCGTTGATGATCGCCGAGCTGTTGGACTGCTCTGCGGAGATCAGCTTGACCTCGGCGTTGCTCAGATCACCCAGTTCCTGCAGGCGCGAGGTGGGCACGAACTGGATTTCACTACCCTGCCAGCCCAGCACGCGACGCTCGCTCAGCTGACGCATCACATGGCGCACGAAGCCGGGGAGCGTGTAGCCATCGGTGAGCAGCCCCACCTGGCGGCCGCGGCGCAACCGGGCCAGGGCCAGTTGCTGGGGCACGCTGCTGCCTGCGTCATGCTCGCCGACGAAGCCCAGCGGCACCTGGTAGTGCTCGCTGGCCCCGGAGGCGCGAGTGACCTGCACCTCGCTGAGCACATAGGGCTCTTCGGCCGTTCCGAAGGGAATGGCGTAGAGCAGCTTGATCTGCCCGGGATTCTCGCCCTGCCCGGAGAACCAGCGGCGCTTGGGCAGGTAGGCCGGCAGTGACTCCTGCTCCAGGGTCGCGCGGGCCGGCAGCTGCAGCAGCTCGCCGAGTTCGTTCTTGATCACCAGGGTGGTCAGTTCCGGCATGCGGTCGACCGGTGGTACGTGCCAGCTGGGCATTTGCGCCTCCTCGGCGAGCAGAAACCAGTAGAAGCCATAAGGCGGCAGGGTCAGCAGGTAGTTGAGCTGGCCGATGGGCGGAAACGACGAGCCGCCGACCATCTCCACCGGCACCTTGCCGTCGTGGGCGGACAACTCCAGCTCCACCGCCTGGGCCGCGCGGGACAGGTTGGCCACGCAGAGAATCAACTCCGGGTTGCCCTGGGCATCGGTGCCCTCGCGCAGGTAGGCCAGCACGCGGCGGTTGTTGGGCGTGAGCATCTTCAGCGCACCGCGGCCGAAGGCGCGGTGCTGCTTGCGGATGTTGAGCATGCGCCGCGTCCAGTTGAGCAGCGAATGGGGGTCGCGCGACTGGGTTTCGACGTTGATGCTCTGGTAGCCGTACAGCGGGTCCATCACCGGCGGCAGCACCAGGCCGGCCGGGTCGGCGCGGGAGAAGCCGCCGTTGCGATCCGGTGACCACTGCATGGGCGTGCGCACACCATCGCGGTCGCCCAGGAAGATGTTGTCGCCCATGCCGATCTCGTCACCGTAATACAGCGTGGGCGTACCGGGCATGGACAGCAGCAGGCTGTTGAGCAGCTCGATGCGCCGACGATCGCGCTCGACCAGCGGCGCCAGGCGCCGGCGGATACCCAGGTTGATACGCGCGCGGCGATCGGCGGCGTAGTAGTTCCACAGGTAGTCGCGCTCATGGTCGGTGACCATTTCCAGGGTCAGTTCATCGTGGTTGCGCAGGAAGATCGCCCACTGGCAGTTATCGGGAATCTCCGGGGTCTGGCGCAGGATGTCGGTGATCGGGAAGCGGTCTTCCTGGGCGATGGCCATGTACATGCGCGGCATCAGCGGAAAATGAAAGGCCATGTGGCATTCGTCACCCTGGCCGCTGGCGTCACCACCAAAGTACAGCTGGGTGTCCTCGGGCCACTGGTTGGCCTCGGCGAGCAGCATGCGATCAGGGTACTTGGCGTCCAGTTCGGCGCGAATCCTTTTCAGCACCCCGTGGGTTTCCGGCAGGTTCTCGTTGTTGGTGCCGTCGCGCTCGATCAGGTACGGGATGGCATCCAGGCGCAGGCCATCGACGCCCATGTCGAGCCAGAAGCGCATCACTCCCAACACTTCCTTGAGCACCTGGGGGTTGTCGAAATTCAGGTCCGGCTGGTGCGAATAGAAGCGGTGCCAGTAGTACTGGCCGGCCTCGGCGTCCCAGCTCCAGTTGGACTTCTCGGTGTCGAGAAAGATGATTCGCGTGCCGTCGTATTTCTGGTCATCGTCGGACCATACGTAGTAATCGCGCGCCTTGCTGCCGCGCTTGGCGGCGCGGGCGCGCTTGAACCAGGGGTGCTGATCCGAGGTGTGATTGATGACCAGTTCGGTGATCACCCGCAGGCCGCGGTTGTGGGCTTCGGTGATAAAGCGCTTGGCGTCGGCCATGGTGCCGTAATCGGGATGCACGCCGCGGTATTCGGAGATGTCGTAACCGTCGTCACGGCGCGGCGACGGGTAGAACGGCAGCAGCCACAGGGTGTTCACGCCCAGGTCTGCGATGTAGTCGAGCTTGTCGATCAGGCCCGGGAAGTCGCCGATGCCATCGTTGTTGGCATCGAAGAAGGACTTCACGTGCACCTGATAGATGATCGCGTCCTTGTACCACTGCGGGTCGTTGAGAAAGGTGCCGCGCCGGGCTCTGCGTGCCATCGACCGTTTCCTCAGCTCGCCACGCGAATGCGCCAGATGCCGAACGGCTGGTGCCAGGGCTCGATGCGCATCCACTGGGTCTTGCCGTGCCAGTGCCAGGTATGGCCGGTCATCAGGTCTTCGCCGTGGGTGGTGGCGTGGTCATCCAGGCCCAGCTCCCAGAGTGGCAGCTCGAAGTGCGCCTCCTGGGCGTTGTGCGGATCGAGGCTGACCGCCACCAGAATGAAGTTCTCGCGGTCGGCGGTGCGCTTGCCGAAGTACAGGATGTTGTCGTTCCAGCAGGTATAGGCCTTGAACCCGAGGTGAGTCTGCAACGCCGGGTTCTGGCGGCGAATGCGGTTGAGCTGGGCGATCTCGGCGACGATGTTGCCCGGCGCCTGGTAGTCGCGCACGCGAATCTCGTACTTCTCCGAGTCCAGGTACTCCTCCTTGCCCGGTACCGGCAGGGACTCGCAGATCTCGAAGCCCGAATACATGCCCCACAGCCCCGAGCCCATGGTCGCCAGGGCGGCACGGATCAGGAAGCCGGCACGGCCACTGTGGTGCAGGAAGTACGGGTTGATGTCCGGCGTGTTGACGAAGAAGTTCGGCCGGTAACAATCGCGCCACGGCGCCTCGTTGAGCTGGGTCAGGTAGGTTTCCAGCTCGGCCTTGGTGTTGCGCCAGGTGAAATAGGTGTAGCTCTGGGTAAAGCCGAGCTTGCCCAGGCGCGCCATCATCGCCGGGCGGGTGAAGGCCTCGGCGAGGAACATCACCTGCGGGTGGCTCCTGCGAATATCGGCGATCAGCCATTCCCAGAACGGCATCGGCTTGGTGTGCGGGTTGTCGACCCGGAACTGGTACACGCCCAACTCCACCCAGCCGCGCACCACGTTGCGCAGCGCCAGCCACAGATCGGGCACCGCGTCCCTGGCGTAGAAGTCGACGTTGACGATGTCCTCGTACTTCTTCGGTGGGTTCTCGGCATGGCGGATGGTGCCGTCCGGGCGCCAGCTGAACCAGCCGGGGTGCTGCTGCAGCCAGGGGTGATCCGGCGAGCACTGGATGGCGAAATCCAGGGCGATCTCCAGGTCGTGCTCACGGGCGGCTTCGACCAGGGCTACGAAATCCTCGCGGCTGCCGAGCTGCGGGTGAATGGCCTCGTGCCCACCCTCGGGGCTGCCGATGGCATAGGGGCTGCCGGGATCATCCGGCCCCGCGGTCAGGGAATTGTTGCGGCCCTTGCGGTGCGTGGTGCCGATGGGGTGGATCGGCGGAAAATACAACACGTCGAAACCCATGGCCTGGATCGCCGGCAGGCGCTTGATCACATCACGGAAGGTGCCGTGGCGCGCCGGGTCATCGGTTTCCGAACGCGGAAACAGCTCGTACCAGCTGGCGAAGCGCGCCAGGGGGCGCTCCACGTCGAGCAGATAGGTGGCGCTGCGGGTGCGATGCGGGTGGCCCTCGGCACGGCGCACCAGCGCCACGGTGTCGGGGGCCAGCAATAGCGCCACGCGCTCGTCCAGGCTCTGCAGCTCCTGCAGCTCGTCGCACAGGGCCTGCAGGGTCATGGCCAGGTCGCCCTCGGCACGTTCGGCGGCTTCGCGCAGCAGGGCCTGGCCTTCCTGCAGTTCGAGGTTGATGGTCACGCCGGCGCCGAACTTCTTCGACAGCTCGTAGCAGTAGCTGGCGTAAATGTCCCACCAGGCTTCGATGAGAAACTCCACCTCGCCGACCCGTTGCGGGGTGATCTCGGCCTGCCAGCGGTCATGGCCCAGCTCATGCAGCGGCTCGCGGTGCCAATCGGTAGCGCCGACGTCACGCCACAGCACCTCGCCCGCCAGCTTGTCGTGGCCATCGGCAAAGATCAGCGCGCTGACCGTGACCCGATCCCCGGCTATCGCCTTAGCAGCGAAGCGCCCCTGCTCGACCTGCGGCTCGACCCCCTCGATGGCCAGACGCGGCAACTCCAGCGCGCGCTCCAGGGATAATTCACCATGGTTCAAACGATCGGGCTCTTGCAGATAAGCAGATGGCATCGAAACGGGCTCCTCACGCCTGGCAGGCGTATAAGCTGTTCACCCCATGGCACATGCCATACGGCCGTACGCGAAAATGCGTACCTGAATGCGGGTTTGCCGACGGCACCTGCTCGGCATCCTGCGCTGCGACGTCGACAGGCCGAACAACGGCAATGCGACTTGCATGGCAGGGGCTGCGAGGTACCGCGACCTGTCTAACTCCGAACCTGGCGCATTTGCCAAAGTTCATAGTTTCCGAGGCGAGGCAGGCGCGCCTGCTTGGGCTCAAGGCGCCTCGGCACCCAACTTCTTCCACATCGCCCGGGTGATGCGCTGGCGGTTGGCGTAACCGGCCCAGGGATCGCCCTCGAGCTTGTCCAATCGCTGCTGCAGATTGCCGATATGCCACTGCTTGGAATCGCGCAGTTGCGCCAGCTCCTCGCGGTGGATCGGCACCGACACCGGCAGGCCCGGCCGCGCGCGCACCGAATAGGCGGCCACGGTGCTGGCACCACGGCCGTTGCGCAGGTAATCCAGGTACACCTTGCCGATGCGGTTCTTCGGCCCCATGCGGGCACTGAAACGATCCGGCAACTGGTCGGCCATGAATTGCGAGATCGCCTTGCCAAACGCCTTCAGGGCGTCCCAGTCGACATGCCGCGCCAGTGGCACCACCAAATGCATGCCGGCGCCGCCGCTGGTTTTCACGAAGGTCTCCAGGCCCAGCTCGTCGAGTACCGACAGGCTCAGCCGCGTGGCCTCCAGTACGGCGCGCCAGGGCAGCGCCGGATCCGGGTCGAGGTCGAGGATCAGCCGGTCCGGCCGCTCGATGCTGGCGTAGGCGGCATTCCAGGTGTGCAACTCGATGGTGCCCATCTGCACGGCGCCGACCAGGGCCGGCACGCTGTCGATGGCCATCAGCCGGTCGTGACCGGGGTCGAGATCGGCATCCAGGTGGCGGATATTGGGAATCGCCAGGCGCTCGGCGTGCTTCTGGAAGAACTGCTCGCCGCCCACACCGCTCGGCGCGCGCAACAGCGACACCGGCCGGTTGCGCACATCGGGCAACAGCCAGTCGGCAATCTCGGCGTAGAAGCGCGCGAGTTGCGCCTTGGTGGAGCCGCTCTGCGCGTCGATCACCCGCTCGGGGTGGCTGACCGACACCTCGCCGATCTGCTCACGCCCCTTGCGCACGGAAGCCTTGCCGGAAGCCTTGCCGGAAGCTTTGTCGCCAGTAGCGCTCGCTTCCACGGCCTGCGCCGGCGCCGCCTGCTCCTCGACGATCTGCTCGGCCGGCTTGTCGCTGCGCTCGCCGACGAAGGCGCCCTGGCGCACCAGCCCTTCCCCGGTCCAGCCGGCGAAGGCCACCTCGACCACCAACCGCGGCTCGATCCACTGCACGCCCCGGCGCTGCGCCGCGCTGGGTTGCTTGTGCAGCGGCGAGTCATCCCGGGCCAGCGCCTTCATGCGTTTGTGCAGGCTGCCGAGCAGGGCCTCGTTGAAGCCGGTGCCGACTCGGCCGGCATAGCGCAGGCCCTCTGCCTCGTTGACCGCCAGCAGCAGCGCACCGAACCCTGAGCGACTACCCTGGGGCTTGCTGAAGCCGACCACCACGAACTCCTGACGCTGCCGACATTTGAGCTTGATCCAGTCGGCGCTGCGCGAGGAGCGATAGGGGCTGCCGGCACGCTTGCCGATCACCCCTTCCAGGCCCAGCGCGCAGGCGCTGCCCAGTACGCTCTGGTGATCGACCTCAAAGGCTTCGGAAAAACGCAGCGGGCCCTTGCGCTTGGGCAGCTTCTTCTGCAACCTCTCGCGGCGCTGCTCGACGGACAACTCGCGTTGATCATGGCCGTCCAGCCAGGGTGCGTCGAACAGGAAATACAGGATGTCGCCACTGCGCGACTCGTCGAAGGCGTTCTGCAGGGCCTGGAAATCCGGCATGCCCTGCTCGTCGAGCACCACCGCCTCGCCGTCCAGCCAGCTGTCGCCGAGCTTGAGTTTTTCCAGGGCCTTGGCCTGGGGCGCCATGCGCGCCGTCCAGTCGTGGCCGTTGCGGCTGAACAGGGTCACCTCGCCATCTTTGACGCGCGCCATGATCCGGTAGCCGTCGTACTTGATCTCGTAGATCCAGTCGCCGGCTGGCGGCGACTCGACCAGGGTCGCCAGCTGCGGCGAGAGGGTCTCCGGCATGGCCGACCGGGCGGTTTCGCCAACCTTGGCCTTGCTCGCCTTGGCCGGCGCCTTGCTGCGCGTCCTGGCCTTGCTGGCCTGGTTGGCAGCCGGCTTGGCCATGCCGCCAACCAGTTCGCCGCTGATCACGCTGGCCGGCAACGCGCTGACGATGTCGTATTCATCGGCCGGCCTGGCCACGTCGTCCTGCTCCTTGATCAGCAGCCATTGCTGCTTGTCGCCACTGCCCTTCAGGCGCGTGCGCACCAGTGTCCAGGCACCGCTGAGCTTCTCGCCGATCAGGGTGAACTTGAGCTTGCCGGCTGCATACGCCGCCACGGGATCGCCTTCGGGCTGCCAGATGCCCTGATCCCAGACGATCACGTCGCCCGCCCCGTAGTTGCCCTCGGCGATGCTGCCCTCGAAGCTGGCGTAGGCCAGCGGGTGATCCTCGACGTGCACGGCCAGGCGTTTCTGGCTCGGATCGAGGCTCGGCCCCTTGGGCACGGCCCAGCTTTTCAGGGTGCCTTCCAGCTCCAGGCGAAAATCGTAATGCAGATGCCGGGCATCGTGCTTCTGCACCACGAAACTCAACGCGCCGGCCTTGGCCCGGCTGCGCCGGCCGGACTCGCGGGGTTCGCTGGTGGACTCGAAATTGCGCTTGCGGTTGTAATCGCTGATTGCCTTGGCCATGACTGCTCACCTCACTTGGACGAGCGCTTGCGCGCAGGCTTGCTGGAATTGCCTTCCAGGCTGCGCTTGAGCAGGTCGGTGAGGTCGATGACGTCGGCGCTCTTGCTCGCCGGCTTGCGCTCGCTGCCCTCCACGTCTTCGATCTTGCCGGCCTTGGCCTTCTTCTCGACCAGTTTCATGATCTCGTCGCGGAAGGTGTCCTGGTACTCCTCGGGCGACCACTCGACAGTCATGTCGCGCACCAGGCGCTTGGCCATGTCGCGCTCGCCCTTGCTGAGCTTGGCGCCGGTCACCGCGGAGCTCAGCTCCAGGGTCTCCAGGCCGCGCACCTCATCGGGCCAGCGCAGCATCACCAGCAGCAGCGCGTCGCCGTCGACCATCACCGCCGCCAGGTGCTGCTTGACGTGCAGCACCACGTTGGCGAGCGCCACCTTGCCGGAATCCTTGAGGGTCTGCTGCAGCAGTGCATAGACCTTTTCGCCGCGCTTGTCCGGCGCCAGGTAGTACGGCCGCTCGATATTCTGCAGGGGAATGTCCTTGGCATCGAGAAAGCCGAAGATATCGATGGTCTGGGTCGACTCCGGATGGGCGGCGCGGATCTCGTCCTCGCTGATGATCACGTAGCGGCCCTTCTCCACCTGCACGCCCTTGGCGATGTGCTCCTTGTCGACCTCCTTGCCGGTGGCCTTGTTGACGCGCTTGTAGCCCACCGGCTCCATGCTGCGTGAATCCAGCCAGTCGAAATCGATACCCTTGGATTCGGTCGCCGAGACCAGCGACACGGGAATATGGACCAGCCCGAAACTGATCGCCCCTTTCCAGATTGCACGCGCCATGTGGCGAATCTCCCGTCAGTGGAATCTTTACGGGTGACTGGACGGCGAAAACAAAAGTTTCAGTGATCCGCCGGAGGGCCCGGCGGCGGCGCAGGATCGCGCCACAAGGAAGGGGGATCTACAGGGCGACGCCGTCGCGGTAGATCACGTCGCCGTCGATGGTGATGTCACGGATCTGGCGCAGCATATTGTCGGCGGCGGTTTCCGCCTCGCTCTCGCACACCGAGCCCAAGGCCGGCACCCAGAGCAGCTGCACGGCAGCGCCAGCGCATTTGGGCTGGTACTCGATCAGGCCAACGTAGTGCTGGCCATCCTTCATGGCGTCCGTCCAGGCAATGCATCCCTTGAAGTCGCGGAACATACGGGGCTCCCTTTCATTCACCAGGTACTGCATGAGAGCGTGACTGGAGCGAAGACGTTCCCGTATTCAGCGCGCACGCTTCTCCAGCCAGGCGATCAGGTGCGGCACGGTATTGAAGATGAACAGCGCCATCAGCGTGGCCAGCACCGCGGTGGCCTCGCGGCCCATGCCGATGGTGATGCCGATGGCGGCGGTCAACCAGATACCGGCGGCGGTGGTCAGGCCCTTCACTTCGGTCATGGTATCGCCCTTGATGATGGTGCCCGCGCACAGGAAGCCGATACCGGCCACCAGGCCCTGGATGACCCGGCTCATGGCGTCGTGCTCGGCGCCCATCTGCGCCGGCACCAGCACGAACATCGCCGAGCCGATGGCCACCAGCATATGGGTGCGCACGCCGGCAGCCTTGCCGCTGGTCTCGCGCTCGAGCCCCAGCAGACCGCCCAGCAGCGCCGCCAGCAGCAGGCGCAAGGTGACCTGGGTGAACTGCTCGGGGGTACTCAGATCGGAAAATTCGTTGGCCAGGGTGGCCAATACAGCGTCCCAGAAACTCAAGTCGATTGCTCCAGCCTGCTCGATCAGGAAGTAAGCGCAGCGCTTGCCGCGCTGCTGCAATCGACCCCGTAGGCAGGCAGAGGTTTGGCTTTTTTTAGCAGCGTACCGCTGGGCGAAAAACCTGAACGTCGCGCAACGCCAGCCGGTCAGCTGTGATGACAGGCAAGCACGCCGCCCCGCGCCACAAGCGCCAGACGAAAAGAGGTTGGGATGTCCAGAAATCACTACTTTCTCGTCAGCTACCGGCTTGGCAAGCAGAAGAAATCCACCGAGGTGCAGGCTGGTGCCTCGGTGCTGACGCCCGAGCAGGCCCGTTACCACATCGAATCCCTGCACAGCAGTGAACTGCCCAGTGAGATCACCGATATCGAAGTCAAGCCCCTGGGTGATTCGAACGAGCAGGAACCCGGTCAACAACGGCAGACCTGAGCCAGATCATGAACGACCCACGCCCCATCGACAAAATCGCCCTGTACGGTGCGCCGGACCGCGTCACCGACGCCCTGCAGGACGCGCTGCTGGAGCGCGGCCTGCAAGTGGTGGTGATCGTCGATGACCCGACCGACATCGCTGCGCGCCCAGGCCTGGCGGCCAAGAGCGGCACGCCGTTTCAGGCCGACAGCGTGGCGCGCAGCGTCGCCGGCATGGATGTGGTGATCGTCGTGCTCAGCAGCCGCCAGCTGCGCGTGGAGGGGTTCGAGCGGACCTACGACGCCATCATCGCCCTGCTCGAGGGCCTGCCCACCGCAGGGGTGGAGCGTCTGCTGCTGATCGGCGACCACCGTTGGCTGGACTGCGACGACGGACTGCCGGCCGAGAAGCTCGCACACCTTCAGCATAGCCTGCACAAGTCGCCACTGGCCTGGACGCTCGTCGATGCGCCGGGCACCGAGCCGAATGCAATCATCACGCTGCAACAGTATGCCTGCAGCGTGATGGACCAATGCCTGCAGGGGACGAGCGTCAAGCAGCGTCTGCACGTCGACCCTCGCCCGCAGGCCGAGGAGGCACCATGAATCCTGAAAGCTACATTCTGTTGATGATCTCCGGCTGGCTGCTGGTATCGGCGGCCATGCTGTGGGGCATGTTGCGCCTGCTCAACCGCTATCAGCTCGAGGCCCAGCTGGCCGAGGAGTTCCCGCCCCTGCCCGCCTCGCCACGGGATCCAGCCTGGCGCCGCCAGCATGCGCCGCGCCGTGCGAAATTGCGCGCCCGTGCCCAGCGTACCTGCCAGCAGCATGCGCATGTGCTGATGAGCTAAGAATCAGTTGACGATTTTTAGGCAACGTTGAAGAGGCAGCTATAAGGCAGAAGCGGCCGTCACTGATCCATTGTGGGAGCAACTGTCTTGTTCAAGAATTTCGCCAGGCCGTGTTATCGCGCAGCCACGTAGGGTGGATGACGCTCTTTTCATCCACCGTTGCGATCACGAAGCGGTGGACGGATGAAGCGTCGTCCACCCTACAAATGTCCGCTCCCGCCAATTTGCAGGCAAAGCGCTGAAATCGGGCCGAACGATTGTGAAAAGCTTCTGCCACCCAGCTGAAAGCCCCTGCACCTCGCGGTACAGGGGCTTTTTCACGTCAGGCTGGAATCGCTTTGGTCAGCGGCTCGCGGGCCCACACGCGGTGCTTGGCGATCGCCGCGGTGAACGGCTGTACCAACCCACTACCCGCCTGCCCGGTGAGCAAGCCTTCATCCTTCTGGAGACGCAGCAGCTTGAGCAGATCGGCCGACTCGCCGCACAGGGCGATGGCCTTGAGGTGCTTGTAGGCCTCGAGCAGGTAATGCAGCGCCACGCCATCGCCTTCCAGGGCCTTGGCGAAGCTCGCGCCACCCGGCACCCATACCGCATCGAAGGCCACCGACGGCAGGCCCTGCATGGAGTCATTGGGCACCAGCGCCTGGCCGGCATCACTGGTCACCGGCGCGGCACTTGGCGCCAGCAGCTTGAACTGCGCGCCCTGTTTGTCGAGCTCGGCGGTCAGTGCGTCGATATCGGCCTGCTTGACGCCGTCGCCGACCAGGATCGCCACCTTGCGCGACTTGATGTTGCCCGGCAGCAGGTTCATCTGGCTCAGCGCCGGCGACTCCTTCAGGGAAATCTCCGGCACCTGCACGGTTGGCCCGCTCGGCGCGTCGACACCGATATTGGCCGCCACCTGCTTGGCCAGATCCAGGTCGATATTGGCGAGAATCTCGTGCACCTGACGCTTGCGGATATGCATGCGCTCGACCTTGCCCAGCTCGAAGCTGTAGGCCGCGACGATGTGCGCCTTCTCGGCCGCGCTCATGCTGTTGAAGAACAGCCGGGCCTGGGAGAAGTGATCACCGAACGACTCGGCGCGCTTGCGGATTTTCGGCCCGGACACTTCCTCGGGATAGCTGAAGTAGCCGCCGCCCTTCGGTGCCTCCGGGGTTTCCTTGGGCCAGCCGCCATCGATGGAGTTGGGCTCGTAGGAGGCGCGGCCCTTGTTGATGGTCTGGCGGTGGAAGGAGTCGCGGTTGTTGTTGTGGAACGGACAGACCGGACGGTTGATCGGGATCTCGTTGAAGTTCGGGCCACCGAGACGCAGCAGCTGGGTATCGGTGTAGGAGAACAGCCGGCCCTGCAGCAACGGGTCGTTGGTGAAGTCGATGCCGGGCACGATGTTGGCCATCTGGAAGGCCACCTGCTCGGTCTCGGCGAAGAAGTTGTCCGGGTTGCGGTTGAGCACCAGCTTGCCGACCACGCGTACCGGCACCTGCTCCTCGGGCACCAGCTTGGTGGCATCGAGCAGGTCGAAGTCGAATTTGTGCTCGTCTTCCTCGGGGATCACCTGCAGGCCCAGTTCCCATTCCAGCGGGTCACCGTTCTCGATGTCGTCCCACAGGGTGCGGCGATGGAAGTCCGGGTCCTTGCCGGCGAGCTTCTGCGCCTCGTCCCAGACCAGTGAGAACACGCCAGCCACCGGGCGCCAGTGGAACTTGACGAAGTGCGCGCGGCCCTCGGCATTGACCAGCCGGTAGGTGTGTACGCCAAAGCCCTGCATGCCGCGAAAGCCCACGGGGATGGCGCGGTCGGACATGGTCCACAGCACCATATGGGCCGACTCCGGGGTCAGCGACACGAAATCCCAGAAGGTGTCGTGGGCCGAGGCGCCGGTTGGAATCTCGTTGTGCGGCTCGGGCTTCACGGCGTGCACGAAGTCCGGAAACTTGATGGCATCCTGGATGAAGAACACTGGCATGTTGTTGCCTATCAGGTCGAAGTTGCCTTCGTCGGTATAGAACTTGGTGGCGAAGCCGCGCACGTCGCGCACGGTGTCGGCCGAACCGCGCGGGCCCTGCACGGTGGAGAAGCGCACGAACACCGGGGTCTTCTTGCTCGGGTCGGTGAGGAAGTCCGCCTTGGTCAGTTCGCTCAGGTCCTCATAGACCTGGAAGTAGCCATGGGCCGCCGCGCCGCGGGCGTGCACCACGCGCTCTGGAATACGCTCGTGGTCGAAGTGGGTGAGTTTCTCGCGCAGCAGGAAGTCTTCGAGCAGCGACGGGCCGCGCTCACCGGCACGCAGGCTGTTCTGGTTGTCGGCGATACGGGTGCCATGGTCGGTGGTCAGCGCCTGGCCGGTGGCGTCTTCACGGAAGCGTTCGAGCTGTTCGAGCTTCTTGTTGCTGTTGCCGCGGTCCACGGTGTCGGTACCCGCCAACTCGCTGGTACGGCCCTTGTCTCTGGATTCCATCAGTCATCTCCTCGCAGTGGTATCCCCGCCAGATCGGCTGATCGGGGCAACAGCGTCCGCCGCGCTCAGGCAGGCGCGGTTTGGACGTGTGGACGCCTCAGGAATGTGAGGCCGCAAGCAGGGGGACGTTCGGGTTTTTTAGCGAAGCGGCGCCCGGCAACAGGACGGACGGCACTCAAGCGTGTTCGCAGGATGAAAAAGGTTCTTCGCATAGTTTGGGGAAAGTGCGGGTTGACACTGGACTGGCAAGTTTGTGTGCGTATCACTGACTAGCTTGGCACTATCCATTACCGCGTCTGCTGAACGTTTGGGTTGCGCCCCTTACGGGCGCCACACCTTGATTCGCTTCGCTCACCCTTCGGGCCAGCCTGCGGCTGTTACTGCGCTTCGCTACGTTTCTCTGCTTGCCCAAGAAAGGTGTGCCAAAGAAGGGCACCCCGACATCCGGGTTTCGCTGCGCGAAACTTGATTCGCTTTGCTCACCCTGCGGGCCAGCCTTCGGCTGTTACTCCGCTTCGCTGCGTTTCCTCGCTCCGGCGCCGCTCCGGGGGCCGGCTTACATGGGCCTTCCCTGGCCCATTAAGCGGGGCCGCCATCGGTATGTCGCCGCGTCCATGCGGCTCGTCCCCCTACGCGACACCTCCACTCGGCCTCCTGACGGGACCGGAGCGCGAGCTTACAAAATTTCCACAGACTCAAGCTCGGCGGCGTCTGTTTTTGCTTTTGCTCTTGAGCTGCGATCGTAAAGGCGACGCCCAAGTCCCCTTCAGGAGGCCGAGTGGAATCACCACGTAAGGGGCCGGGCGGGTAGCCATGAGCGACATGGATGTCGCGAGAGCTGCAATGGGCCAGGGATGGCCCTTCGCAGCGGGCCCCTGAAGTGGTGATGGAGCGAGGGAACCCCGGCGCAGCTGGGCGGGGGCGCCTAGCCCGGATGGTGGGGTGCCCTTCTCTTTGGTTACTTTCTCTTGGGCAAGCAAGAGCTACGAAGCGCAGCGAAGTAACAGCCGTAGGCTGGCCCGAAGGGTAAGCGCAGCGAATCAAGTGACTCGCCCGTAAGGGGCGAAACCCATCAGACAAGGCGGCGGGCCAATGGAGAGTGCCAGGTCATCGGCAGCGAACGCTTTATTGCCAGTCCGGCGTCAAGCGTGCCTTTCCCGCGAAACGCGAAAACCTGAAAAAAGCCCGGCATACGCGAGGCATGCCGGGCTTTTGCTCATGGCAGAGCGGTCAGCCGTCGAGGCCGCCCACGTTCCAGATTTCCTTGGCGTACTCACGGATTGTGCGATCCGAGGAGAACCAGCCGGTGCGTGCGCTGTTGAGTACCGCCGCCTGCCACCAGCGATCCGGCGTGCGCCAGAGGATATCGACCTTGCGTTGCGCCTCCCAGTAGGCCTGGAAATCCGCGCAGACCAGAAAGCGGTCATGGGCCAGCAGGCCATCGATCAGGCCGGTGTAGCGGCCCGGATCGTCCGGCGAGAACACCCCGGAGCGGATCGCTTCCAGGGCACCGGCCAGCCGCTCGGAGGCGGCCACCTCGGCGCTCATGTTGAGGTCACGCCGCGAACGAGCGGCGACCTGCTGGGCGGTCATGCCGAAGATGAACATGTTCTCGCGGCCGATCTGCTCGGACATCTCCACGTTGGCGCCGTCCAGGGTGCCGATGGTCAGCGCGCCGTTGAGGGCGAACTTCATGTTGCTGGTGCCGGAGGCTTCCAGCCCGGCGGTGGAGATCTGCTCGGAAAGATCGGCCGCCGGGATGATCACCTCGGCCAGGCTGACGTTGTAGTTGGGAATGAACACCACCTTGAGCAGCCCGCGCAGGGTCGGGTCGGCATTGACGGTGCGGCTGATGTCATTGGCCAGCTTGATGATCAGCTTTGCCTGGTGATAGCTGGCCGCAGCCTTGCCGGCGAAGATCTTCACCCGCGGCGCCCAGTCGGTGGCCGGGTCGTTGCGCATCGCCTGGTACAGCGCCACGGTGTGCAGCAGATTGAGCAGCTGACGCTTGTATTCGTGGATACGCTTGACCTGCACGTCGAAGATTGCCTGGGTGTCCAGGCTGATGCCCATGCGCTCGCGCACCAGCTCGGCCAGGGCGCGCTTGGCGTGCTGGCGCTGAGCTGCGAACTGCTTGCGGAACGACGATTTGGCGGCGAACGGCTCGAGCGAGCGCAGGGTGGTTTCCGGCGTGTCGAGCACGCCTTCGCCCAGGGCGCCGACCAGCAGCTCGGTCAGTTGCGGGTTGGACTGGTACAGCCAGCGGCGAAAGGTCACGCCGTTGGTCTTGTTGTTGATGCGCTCCGGGTACAGGCGGTGGAAATCGCTGAACACGCTCTTGCGCATCAGGTTGGTGTGCAGCGCCGAGACGCCGTTGATGCTGTGCGAACCAAGGAAGGCCAGGTTGCCCATGCGCACGCGCCGGCCATTGTCCTCGTCGATCAGCGAGATGGAGCGCAGCAGGTCGAAGTCGTGGATGTCCTTGGCGCGCAGCGAATCGATGTGGTACGCGTTGATCAGGTAGATGATCTGCATGTGCCGCGGCAGCAGGCGCTCCATCAACGACACCGGCCAGGACTCCAGAGCCTCGGGCAGCAAGGTATGGTTGGTGTAGGACAGGGTCGCGGTGGTCAGCTTCCAGGCCTCGAACCATTCCAGGCGGTACACGTCGACCAGCAGGCGCATCAGCTCGGCCACGGCGATCGCCGGGTGGGTGTCATTGAGCTGGATGGCGACGCGGTCGGGCAGCGAGTGAATGTCGAGGTTCAACTCCAGGTGCCGGGCGATCAGGTCCTGCAGCGACGCCGAGACGAAGAAGAATTCCTGGCGCAGGCGCAGCTCCTGACCGGCTTCGGTGCTGTCCGCCGGGTAGAGCACCCGGGAAATGCTTTCGGCCCTGACCACATCGGCCACCGCGCCGAAGTGATCGCCGGCATTGAAGCGTTCCAGCTGCAGGTCTTCCTCGGCGCGGGCGCGCCACAGGCGCAGGGTATTGACGCTGGAATGACGCCAGCCGACCACCGGGGTGTCGTAGGCGATGGCGCGCACCTGCTCGTAGGGCTGCCATTCGTAACGGGAGACCTCGGCCGAATCGGCCAGGTTCACCACGCTGCCGCCGAAACCGACGCTGTAGCTGACCTCTGGACGCTCGAATTCCCAGGGGTTGCCGAAATCCAGCCAGGTCTCGGTATGTTCCTGCTGCCAGCCGTCGATCACCACCTGACGGAACAGGCCGTGCTCGTAGCGAATGCCATAACCGTGGGCGGCAATATTCAGGGTCGCCATGCTTTCCATGAAGCAGGCAGCCAGGCGGCCCAGGCCGCCGTTGCCGAGGGCGGCATCGGGCTCCAGGTTGCGAATCTGCTCGAAATCCACGTCCAGCTGGGCCAGCGCTTCGCGGGCGGTGTCCAGCAGGCCGAGGTTGCTGAGGTTGTCGACCAGCAGGCGGCCGATCAGGAACTCCAGCGAGAGGTAGTAAACGCGTTTCTGTTCCTGGCGGTCGACCTGCAGGGAGGCGTCTTCCCAGTGGTCGATCAGGTGATCGCGAGCCGCCAGGGCCACCGCCTCGAACCAGTCGTGGGCAAAGGCATTGCCCGGGTCCTTGCCCACCGAATACCTGAGCTTGGCCAGGATCAGTTGTTTGAAAGTATCGACGTTGTCTGTTGCTTTCACTGCTTCCTCGGCCATTGCAGGTTCGCTCCCTGAATCAGTTATAGACGTGGCCGTGACGACCCTCTTCGCTACCGCGACTGGCGAACAGCATGGAGTCGGCGGTCGGCGCGTTCTTCAGTCCTTCATAGGTAATGCCGCCGGCGCGGGCCTGCAGATAGGCCTTCTTGGCTTCCCACAGCGACGCCTCGCGAATGCCGTCGAGCAGGTCGTGACCGGTCAGGGTCAGACCGTTGGCGATGGAGACCGGCGCGCCATTCCAGGGATGGTGCTGGGAGCACTCGATCAGGTTGGCCTGGCACATCAGATGAATATGGTAGCTGACCGATTCGGCGCTGTGCTCACCGACCTGCTGCGGGTAGAAGTGGTGTCCGGTTTCCAGGGCTTCGATCTGCAGCAGCAGTTCACGGATCAGTTCCCAATCTCGTTTCATCGTCGATCTCCTCTTAGGTTCAGCGGCTGGCGGGCGCATGCCAGAGCTCGGCGCCCTGTTCCAAAAGCACTTAGCAATGAGTCCGCCACCTGCGACAGAGTTCAATGCGTCTGCCGAATTGCCGACGACCACTCATCCAGCCCCCTGAACTCGACGCCGCACCGGCCTGCCCCATGGATACCGACCCACACCATTGCTGACCAGGAGACCGACATGCCACGTGGAAGCAAAGACAAGTACACCGAGGCCCAGAAACGCAAGGCAGCGGCCATCGAATCCAGCTACGAGGAGCGCGGCATCTCGGAAGACGAGGCCCGCGCCCGGGCCTGGGCCACCGTCAACAAGCAGTCCGGTGGCGGCGAACGGGCCGGCGGCTCGGGGCGCGAGACCAGTGCCAAGCAGAAGAGCAGCGCCCGCCAGGATTCCGCCCGTCAGGCAGCGGCCAGCCGGCGCGGTGAGACCCACCCCAACCGCCCACTGGACGAGCAGAGCAAGCAGGAGCTGCTGCGCCTGGCACGTGCCCGCCAGATCAGCGGGCGCTCGACGATGCGCAAGGCCGAACTGCTCAGCGCCCTGAAGAAAGCCTCTTGATGGAGTTCCCATGCCTGCACATGACAACAACGACAGCGCGACCAACCTGGCGCCCATGGAACGGGTGATCTCCATCGCCGGTGGCGCGCTGTTGATACGCAAGGGGTTGGCCATTGGCGGCGTCTTCGGCCTGACCGATATCGCCGCCGGTGCGCTGGGCATCTTCCGCGGCGTGACCGGCATCTGCCCGGCGAAACGGCGCATGGCAGCCCGGTCGAAGGCCGCCACGCTCAAGCGCCTGCCACCACCGCGGCGCCTGTTGGGCTGAGGCTGACGGCTTAGCGGTAGGAGCAGATCATCGCCAGAAACTGGTTGTCGGTGCTGGTGCGGTGGGGCGCGGCTTGGCCCCGGAGCAGCAGCTCGCCGCTGTAGTAGGCGAAATACAAGGCCTGCTCCCTCTCGTCGCGCTTGGCGAAACCGCAGACGGCCACGTCTTCACCAGCCGCATTGGCCGCCGTGCCGAACAGCGAATCGAACTCGACACCCTTGGCATCGATGGCCGTGAACAGGCTGGCCTTGGCCGCCTCGATATCGGCGTCGCCCGGCGTGATCTGCACCCGGGTCGGGTTGATCTTGCCGGTCACCGGGGCTTGCAGCGCGGCGGGCTTGCCAGGCGTACTGCAGCCGGCCAGTAGCAGCAGCGCGGCGAAACCCGCCATCAAGCTCTTCATGTATTACTCCCTGACGCCCCATCGACGCCGCGTAACCATGACAGGCGACGCGGCAATGTATGCCAGATGGGCGTCAGGCCGCTCACTGGCGCCTTGCTCAGCCGCTTTGGCTGGCATCGACCGGATCGGCGCGCTAAATTGCCTGCCTGCCCTGCCCTCATCCCCGGAGCCTTCATGACCACCGACGACACCTGCGCCGATCTGCTGCTCGACAACCAGGTGTGTTTCGCCCTGCATTCGACCTCGCTGATGATGACCAAGGTCTACAAGCCGCTGCTCAAGAAGCTCGGCCTGACCTATCCGCAGTACCTGGCGATGCTGGTGTTATGGGAAGGCGACGGCATTACCGTGAGCGAGATCAGTGCGCGCCTGCTCACCGACCCCGGCTCGCTGACGCCGCTGCTCAAGCGCCTGGAGGCCGAGGGGCTGATCGACCGCAAGCGCAGCAGTAGCGACGAGCGAGTGGTGCACCTGCACCTCACCGACAAGGGCCGCGCCCTGCACGCCGAAGCCCGGCAGATCCCCGGCTGCATTCTCGATGCCAGCGCGCAGACGGCAGAGCGCCTGGCCAGCCTCACCGCGCAGCTGACCGCCCTGCGCAAGCAACTGCAGGACAGCCTCTGAACACAGACGTGCAATCAACAGGTAACACCGCGAGTCTAGACTGAGCTTCGTCAATACGGCGCTGGATCCACCCTGTTGAAACTTTCTTCGAAAAATACCTTGCGCGCTAAATAAATCGCGACTAGAGTTCACATCGAGCAGTTAAATTGCGCACTAACAAACATCGCACAAACCAAATACGAGGATTTCACCATGTCGATCGAAACCGTTGCCTACCGCGCCTACGCCGAAGCCACTGGGGGCCGTGAAGGCCGTGCCATTTCCTCCGACGGCGTGCTGGATGTCGCGCTGACCACGCCAAAGGAGCTGGGCGGCGCTGGCGGTCAGGGCACCAACCCCGAGCAACTGTTCGCCGCCGGCTACTCGGCCTGCTTCCTGGGCGCGATCAAGTTCGTCGCCGCCCGCGACAAGCACAAGGTGTCGCCGGACAGCTGGATCGAAGGCATCGTCGGTATCGGTGCGGTGCCCACCGGTTTCGCCATCGAGGTGGAACTGAAGATCACCCTGCCCGGCCTGGACCGTGAAGAAGCCAAGGCACTGATCGACAAGGCCCACATCGTCTGCCCCTACTCCAACGCTACCCGCGGCAATATCGACGTGACCCTGACCCTGGTCGAGTAAACGCCCGCCGCACCAACACAAACGCCCCGGCCTCGACCGGGGCGTTTGCGTGCCAGCGATCAGGCGGCGCGGCTTTGCAGTTGCTGTATGGCGCCACTTCGCCACGCGCTGCCGATTACTTCCTGTAAGAGCGGCTCGGCGAAATAGCGCTCCAGGTCGCTGCTGCTACGCCAGCGGCTGAGCAACTGCCAGCGCCGCCGATCACGTTGTAGCTCGAATGTCAGGCAACCTTCCAGACGCCGCGTCGGCTCCAGCAGGTCACGCAGGTAGCCACCCAGTTCCTCACAACGACCTGGAGCGGCTTCGAGCACGGTGATGTGGGTCTGCAGGGTCATGGTTTTTCTCCCTCGATCTAGTCGGCGATGCCACGGCAGATCCGCCGTGGCATCCGCCTTGTCAGTGGATGCTCGCGGTCGGGCGCACCACCAGTTCGCTGACGTCGACATCCGCCGGTTGCTCGATGGCATAGGCAACGGCGCGGGCAATGGCCGAAGGGCTGATGGCGACCTTGCGGAATTCGCGCATGGCGTCGCGGGCACCTTCATCGGAGATGCTGTCGGCCAGTTCGGACTCCACCACGCCAGGCGACACCAGGGTCACGCGGATATCGCCGCCGACTTCCTGACGCAGGCCATCGCTGATCGCCCGTACCGCGTACTTGGTGGCGCAATACACCGCCGCGGTTGGCGACACCCGGTAGGCGCCGATCGACGCCACGTTGATGATCTGCCCGCTGCGCTGGGCCTGCATGACCGGCAAGGCCGCGGCGATGCCGTGCAGCACGCCACGGATGTTGACGTCGATCATGCGGTTCCACTCCTCCAGCTTGAGCGCCTCGAGCATCGACAGCGGCATCACCCCGGCATTGTTGAGCAACACGTCGATGCGGCCATATTCGGCCATGGCGGCATCTGCGAAGGCCTGCACATCGGCGGCGTCGGTCACGTCCAGGCGGCGGGCGATGGCCTGGCCACCGGCAGCGCGGATATCCGCCACCAGTTGCTCGAGGCGCTCGACCCGACGGGCACCGAGCACGACCCGAGCGCCCTTCTCGGCCAGCATGCGTGCACAGCCTTCGCCAATGCCGCTGCTGGCGCCGGTGATCAGGACGACTTTTTCTTGGATGTTGTTCATGGTGCGATCCTCTGGTCAGGGCGGCGCACTGCGCCGCGATGAATCCAGAGTAGGAGCCGGGCCCCCTTCAGCGTTAGCCGGATACTGGAGCATTCTTGCCTGATCGTGCGGATTTGAGCTCGACCATCTCTTTCGACCGCCCATCGCGGGGCATGTAGCGCAGGCGATTGCCTAATGCTGCGTAACGCTTGCCCAATACTCCGAAGATCGATGGCCGCGCGGGACGTCTGGGCAATTCCCGGATAGGCTTCGCACAAATTCGCGAGTGAGTAGACGATGCAACCCGACCAGCCTGATGACCTGGCCCTTCGCCAACGTGAACTGGCCCACCTGATTCGGCAGCACACCCCGAGCGAGGGCATGCACGAGACCTTGATCGACGGCCTGGGGCTGGCCTACACCACGGCGCCCAGCCTGCCGATGCCGACGCTCTACCGGCCGTGCCTGTGCATCATTGCCCAGGGGCGCAAGGAGGTTCGCCTGGGCGCCGAGCAGTATTACTACGACCCGCTCAACTACCTGGTGGCATCGGTGACCTTGCCGGTGACCGGTCAGGTGATCGAAGCGACCCCGGAGCAGCCGTACCTGAGCGTGCGCCTGGACATCGACCCGGCGCTGATCAGCGAACTGCTCTCCGCCGCCGGGCCGATCGGCCTGCCGGCGCCTGGCGCCAAGCGAGCGCTGTTCGTCGACCGCCTGGACGCTTCCATGCTCGATGCGGTGATTCGCCTGCTGCGCCTGCTCGACGCTCCGCGTGACGCCGCCATGCTGGCGCCGCTCGCCCTGCGCGAGATTTTCTATCGGCTGCTGCGCAGCCCCCAGGGCCAGCGCCTGCGCGAAATCGTCATGGCCGACAGCCAGAGCCACCGCATCGCCCGTGCCATCGAATGGATCAACCGGCATTACGACAAGCCCCTGCGCATCGAGGAGCTGGCCCGCGAGGTCAACCTCAGCGCCTCGACCCTGCACCACCGCTTCAAGGCCGTCACCGCCCTGAGCCCGTTGCAGTACCAGAAGCAGCTGCGCCTGCAGGAAGCGCGCAGGCTGATGTTCAGCGAAGGCCTGGAAGCGGCCTCGGCGAGCTTTCGCGTCGGCTACGAAAGCCCCTCGCAATTCAGCCGCGAGTACAGCCGCCTGTTCGGCGCCCCGCCGCTGCGCGACATGCTGCGGCTACGCAACGCGGGCTGAGCGCTGGAAGGCAGAAGCGGACATTGAGCTTCAAGCCGCAAGCCTCAAGCTGCGAGAACAAGAGAGAGCATTGCGGACTGCTTTTAACCTGTAGCTTGCAGCTTGCGGCTGCTTCCGCCACTTTGCAGTCCAAGTCGATGAAATCGAACTCAGAGATGGCGCAGCGTCTCAGAAACGCCGAGCCAGTTCGTAGGGTGGACGACGCTTTACCCGTCCACCACTCCGCAATCGCAATGGTGGATGAAAAAAGCGTCATCCACCCTACGCCTGCGGGAGCGCGCCATGCGCGCGAAAAAATCGCGGGCATGGACTAGGCGTCCCCGCCCGCTCCCACAAAAGCGGACCGATGACCCAGCTCCAACGAGCCCTCAGAAACGCTGGGTAAGAGTCGCCGTCACCGTCCGCTCCTCGCCCAGATAACAAGCGACGGCCGAATAGCAGGACGCCACGTAGTACTCATCGGTAAGGTTGTTGGCGGTCAGCCTGAGCGAGGTGCCGTTCAGGCCGACCTGGCTCAGGTCGTAGCCGATGGAGGCATCGAACAGGGTGTAGGACGGCACATCGAAATCGTTCAGCTCACTGCCCTCGCTCTGGCCGACATAGCGCGCACCGGCGCCGACGCTCAGGCCGGCCAGCGTGCCGTCACTGAAGCGGTAGTCGGCCCACAGGCTGGCCATGCGCTCGGGCGTCTGCGGCGGGGTATTGCCCTTTGCGTCCACCACGGCGCTGCCGGCGTTGACGAAGTAGGACTTGCTGTACGACACGTCGGCATGGGTGTAGCTGGCGATCAGCTGCAGGTTGTCGAGGGGTTTGAAACGCGCCTCCAGCTCGACGCCACGGGAGCGAATGCCGCCGACGCCCTTGTAGAAGCTGTCGGTGACCAGGCTGTTTTCCTTGGCGAACAGGTTCTCCATCTCCAGGTTGAAGAACGACAGGGTGTAGAGGTCCTCCGTGCCCGGCGGCTGGAACTTGAGGCCGGCTTCCCATTGCTCGCCGGTGGTCGGGTCGAGGATCTGCGCACCACTGGAATAGTTGGAGGTCGGGTTGAACGAGGTCGAGTAGCTGACATAGGGCGACACGCCGTTGTCGAACCCATAGAGCACGCCGACGTGGCCGCTGAGTTTCTCGCCCTGGTTGTCGTCCTTGCCGCTGATCTCGTCATCGATGGACACGTCGTACCAGTCCTGGCGCAGGCCGAAGGACAGGTTCCAGTTGTCGATCTCGACCAGGTCCTGCAGGTACAGGCCGGTCTGTTTCTGCCGGCGCAGGGCGTCGGTCACCGGGGTGATGGAGGTCAGGGGATTATTGTCGTAGACCGGATCGAACACGTCGATCGGGGTCACCGAGCCGGGTGGCTGCAGGATCGAGTTGTCACGCTGGTCGGCGATCTTGTTCTTCGAATACTGATAGTCCAGGCCCAGTACCAGGGTGTGCTGGGCCGCGCCGGTGGCGAAGTCGGCCTGCAGCATGTTGTCGACGATCCAGGCGTGCAAACGCTCCTGGCCGCCGCTGTAGCCGCGATACAGCTCGTTGCTGGTGTCGCTCAGGTAGCCGGAGGCCCAGACCTGGCTGTTCGACACCCGCGCATCCACGTAGCGAAAGTTCTGCCGCGCACTCCAGGTGTCGTTGAAGCGGTGCTCGACCTCGTAACCGGCCATCTGCTGGGTGCGGGTGAACTCCTCCACGCCCGGGTCGCCCTCGAAAAAGCCCCTCGAAAGGCGCCGGCCATCGCGTTTGTGCACGGTGCCGGAGGCCGGCAGGCTGCCGTGATAGCCGCCGTTGGGTTCGTCCTGCAGGTAGGCGTAGAGCGTCAGGAAAGTGTCGTCACTGAGGTTCAGCGCCAGGCTGGGCATCAGCGCATAGCGCGTCTCGGTGACGTGATCGGCCTGGGCATCGGCGTCCTTGGCCAGGCCGACGACGCGGTAGGCGATGTTTTCGTTCAACGGGCCGGTGACGTCGAAACCCAGGGACTTGCGGGCGTTGTTGCCATAGGACAGGTCCACCCGGCCGGACTGGGTGAACGCCGGTCGCTTGGTGCTGATGGCCGCCAGGCCGCCGGGGTTGCTGCGGCCGTACAGCACCGAAGAAGGTCCTTTGAGAATGTCGATGCGCTCGATGAAGTACGGGTCGATCTGCAGGCTGCTGTAGGAGCCGGGATCGCCCATGGACTTCAGGCCGTCGATGGTGATGTTGTCCACCGAGCCGTCGTTGATGCCGCGAATCGCCAGGTAATCGTAGCGGTGGGTGTTGCCGTAGGGGTTGGTCAGCACGCCCGGACTGTAGCGCATGGCATCGGCGGCGCTCAGCGCGCCCTGGCGTTCGATCTGCTCGCGGGTGACCACCGACACGCTCTGCGCGGTCTTCGCCAGCGCCTTGCTGGTCTTGGTCGACACGCTGCTGTGGGTAGCGTTGTAGCCGTCCATGCTGCCCAGGGCGTTGCCAAGGGCGAAGGCGCGCACATCGGTGCTCTCCAGCTCCAGCGACCCGCTACCCGTCTGCGCGGCGGCCTGCAGCGAGTAGCCGCCGTGGCCATCGGCGACGGCCTGCAGGTCGCTGCCCTGCAGAAGCCGCGCGAAGCCCTCGTCGACACCGGCCTCACCCTGCAGCCCCGGGCTCTGTTTGCCGGCGGTCAGCCGCCCATCCACCGACAGCAGCACGCCCGCCTCCGCCGCGAAACGGCTCAGCGCCGCCGACAGCGAGCCCGCCGGAATCTGGTAGCTGCGCGCTGCCTGCTGGTGGCTACCGACCTCGATGGCCTGGGCCTGCACGAGAAGCGGTGAGCAGGTCGCCAGGGCCAGGGTGGCCAGGCGGATCGAGCGGCGCAGATCAAGGGGCGAGAAGCGGAGCGGTGACGACATGCAGGAGTCCTCGAGACAACGCCCGCGCAGGGTGCGCAAGGGCCGGATACGGGAAGGCCAGTCGAGATCGCAAAAGGGGAACCGCCATCGCAAGTTTTTTGCATGCTAGGGCATCAGCCGGCCAGCGGGTCTATCGTCACCCACCAGGGCAAACGCCGATTGACGCGAATCGGCAGGCTGCCGGCCAGGGCCTGGAGAATCCGCTCGGGGTCGCCCAGCGGATAGGCACCGACCAGGCGCAGATCGGCCACCCGCGGGTCGCAGCCCAGGTAACCCGGCAGGTAATCGGCCAGCTCCGCGATGAAATCGCCCAGGCGCCGGTCATTGGCCAGCAACACGCCGCGACTCCAGGCCTGGCGTGCCGGGTCCACCGGCTCGCTGGCGGAGATGGCGTCGCTGCCGAAGCGCACCTGATGGCCGGCCTGCAGCACCTGGGCGGCCTGCCCGGTCGAGGGCTCGATACGTACCGCCCCCGCGAAGACGCTGAGTTGGGTGAAGCCGTCGCCCTCGCGCACGCCGAAACGGGTGCCCAGGGCCTGCAGCCGCCCGTGACGGGTGTCGAGCAGCAGGGGCCGCGGATCAGGTGCCGTGTCGATCAACACTTCGCCCTGCAGCAGCCGCAACAACCGCGTCGAAGCGCCGTAGTCGACGTCGATTGCCGTGCGGCTGCCCAACCAGAGGTGGCTGCCATCGGCCAGGCGCAGATCGCGGATTTCCCCGGTAGCGGTGCGCTCGCTGGCCAGCCACGCGCCCCACGGCCGGCCCTGCCCGGCAGCGGCCAGCAACCCTGCCCCACCCAGCACGGCGAACAGCCCAAGCACCTGGCGCCGGCTGCGTCCGGGCCTGCGCAAGGCCTGGGCTGCGGCGCGGCGGTGGGTATCAGCCGGCAATCGGGCGAACTGGCTGCTGATCGCCTCGACCCGTTGCCAGGCCGCCGCATGCTCGGGGCGCGCCGCCAGCCACTGCTGCCAGGCCTGGCGCTGCTGATCGTTGACTGGCGGATCGGCAAGCACCGCGAACCACTCGGCAGCCTGTTGCAGGTGACCGTGATCAGGCGCCATGGCTCAGGCCTCGGCCAACAGCAGGCATTGCAGCATGGCCTGGGCCATGTACTTCTTGACCATGCGTTCGGATACCTGCAGGCGCGTGGCGATGGCCCCATAGGTCAGGCCCTCGAGCTGCGAAAGCAGGAACGCCTCGCGCACCCTGGCCGGCAGACGCAGCAACATGGCGTCGATGGCCAGCAGGGTTTCAATGATCAGCTCGCTGGTTTCCGGCGAAGGCGCGTGGGGCTCCGGCTGCAGGGCCAGGGCCTCGAGGTAGGCACGCTCGATCGCCTGACGGCGCCAGTGGTTGACCAGCAGCGAGTGGGCGATGGTCGACAGGTAGGCCCGCGGCTCGCGCAGAGACGGCAGCTCGCGATGCTTGCTCAGCAGCCGAACAAAGGTGTCCTGGGCCAGATCCGCGGCATTGTCCGCACAGCCCATGCGCTTGCGCAGCCAGCCGTTCAGCCAGCTGCTGTGCTCACGGTACAGCTGCTGCAGGGACTGCTGGGAAGAAACGAGGGACATCGAGCACACCACCACCGCGCAAGGAAGACGCATGAATGGTAATGCTTCTCAGAAACAAATTATAGCTATTCTTAGCTCAGGATCACCTGGCCGCGCAGCGTCCTACCCAACGAACCGCCAGTCAGATGTTGATCGGCCGCCGCCCCGCCAGGGCGTGGGCCAGGGTGCCGCCATCGACCAGCTCCAGCTCGCCGCCGAGCGGCATGCCATGGGCGATGCGCGAGGCGATCAGGCCTTTGCCGGCCAGCAACTGGGCGATGTAGTGGGCGGTCGCCTCGCCCTCCACCGTCGGGTTGGTGGCCAGGATCACTTCGCTGAACTGCCCGGCCTCGATGCGCGCCAGCAGCTCCGGAATGCCGATGGCCTCCGGCCCCAGGCCATCGAGGGGCGACAGGTGGCCCTTGAGCACGAAGTAACGGCCGCGAAAGCCGGTGTGCTCCACGGCATACACGTCCATGGGGCCTTCCACCACACAGAGCAGGCTGTCGTCGCGGCGCGGGTCTTCGCAGAGCTGGCAGATCTCGCTCTCGCTCAGGCTGCGGCACGACTTGCAGTAGCCCACCCCCTCCATCGCCTGGCTCAACGCCTGGGCCAGCCGCTGGGCACCATTGCGATCGCGTTCGAGCAGTTGCAGCGCCATGCGCTGGGCAGTCTTCTGGCCGACGCCGGGCAGGATGCGCAGCGAATCGATCAGTTGGCGAATCAGGGGGCTGAAGCTCATGGTGCGAGTGCTCGGTTATAAAAGCGGAGAGACAAGATCGTGGAATGGCGCCCGTGGGAACGGGCGGGGACGCCCAGTCCATGCCCGTGATTCGCGCCCATGGCGCGCTCCGTCAAAGCTGGCCACTCCCGCCTAACAGCGCCTTGGCAATCGTAGCCGGAGGATGGTCGGGCTCAATGCATTACAGTGGCGATCAGACGGCGTGCAGGGCAAGGCGCTGGCGGACGAGGAACCGCAGTGTGCTGGTGCACATGAGGATTCCGAGTCCGCCGGCAACGCAGCCATGTGCGTCGGCTGGACGGCACGAGCCAATCAGAACGGCATCTTGAAGCCGGGCGGCAACTGCATGCCTGCGGTCATGCCGGACATCTTGTCCTGGCTGTTGGCTTCGATCTTGCGCACGGCGTCGTTGACGGCCGCGGCGATCAGGTCTTCGAGGATTTCCTTGTCTTCCTGCATCAGGCTGTCGTCAAGGCTGACGCGCTTGACGTCATGGCGACCGGTCATCACCACGCTGACCAGGCCGGCACCGGACTGACCGGTGACCTCGGCGTTGGCCAACTCTTCCTGCATCTTCTGCATCTTTTCCTGCATCTGCTGCGCCTGCTTCATCAGGCCGGCCATGCCACCTTTCATCATGATGTTGTCCTCGGTAGTCAGGGATTAACGACGTTATCGACGGGTTCGATACTGCCCACACGCACGGAGGCGGCGAACTGGGAAATCATTTGCTGCACCAGCGGATCGTTCTGGATCGAGGCCTCCGCTTCGCGCTGGCGATTGGCGCGCTTGCGGGCGGCTGCCTGGGCCGGCGTTTCCTGCTCGGGCTTGACCAGCTCGATGCTCAGCTGCATCTCGCGGCCCTGGTAGGCGTCGAGCGCGTCGTTCAGACGCCGCTGTTGGGTCGCGTTGAACAGTGCACTGTGGCCGGGATCCAGGTGCAAGAGCCACTTGTCGCCTTCGACGGCGATCAGCGTGCAGTTGGCGGCGATGCTGCCGGTCATGCCGCTCAGCCCCAGCTTGGGGAAGATCTCGAGCCATTCGGCGGCCAGGCCGGTGGCCGGCATCGCTGCCGGCTCCGGCTCGGGCTCGGCCTGGGGCTGATCGCCTGCGAGCGCATCGGCGAAATCGTAATCCAGGTTGTCGACGTCCATCGACACGTAGTCGTAGTCGCCGGGTGGCGGCTCGTCATCGCTGTCGGGCGGGTTCAGGTCGCGGGTGTCGATCACCGGCACGTCGGCCAGTTCGGGAACGGGCAGCTCGGCTGCCGCTTCCGGTTGCACTTCGACAGCGGCGGCCGGCTGTTGCGGCACAGGTTGCACGGCAACCGGCTCGGGGGATGGTTCGGGTGCCTCGCTGAACGGTGCTGCAGCCTCGGCTTCGACCGGCGCATCTTCCCAGGGCGGCGTGACAGCAGGTTCCGCTGCCGGTACTGCCGCAGCGGGCGCAGCTACGGGCGGCGCAGCCGGCGGCACGACAGCGGCCGGCGTCGGCTGGCTCGGGCTTACCGGTGTCGTTGGTGCGGCACTGACCACAGGCGCTGACGCAGCGGGCGCTGCGTCGGCCACCGGGTTTGCCTGGGGATCAGCCTTGGCCTGGCTGATCCCCAGCGGCTTTAGCGCCACCTTCGGGGCATCGCCATCGCCGGCCGGCCGGAACGCCAACATGCGCAGCAACACCATCTCGAAGCCGCTGCGCGGATCCGGCGCCAGGGGCAGGTCGCGGCGGCCGATCAGGCCCATCTGGTAATAGAACTGCACGTCTTCAGCGGGCAGCGCCTGGGCCAGGCCCAGCACGCGCTCGCGGTCGCCCTGGCCGTTGTCTACCGCATCCGGCAGCGCCTGGGCGATGGCCACGCGGTGCAGCACGTTGAGCATCTCGGCCAGCACGCCGCTCCAGTCCGGGCCCTGCTCGGCGAGCTGGCGTACCGCCTCGATCACACCACGGGCATCGCCTTCGATCAGCGCATGCAGCACGCCATACACCTGGCCGTGGTCGAGGGTGCCGAGCATGGAGCGCACGTCGGCAGCCAGCACCTTGCCCTCGCCAAATGCGATGGCCTGGTCGGTCAGGCTCATGGCGTCGCGCATCGAACCATCGGCGGCGCGGCCAAGCAGCCACAGCGCGTCATCCTCGAACGGAATGTTCTCGGCGCCCAGTACGTGGGTCAGGTGCTCGACCACCCGCTCCGGCGGCATGTTCTTCAGGGAGAATTGCAGGCAGCGCGACAGCACGGTGACCGGCAGCTTCTGCGGGTCGGTGGTGGCGAGCAGGAACTTGACGTGGGGTGGCGGCTCCTCGAGGGTCTTGAGCAAGGCGTTGAAGGAGCTGGTGGAGAGCATGTGCACTTCGTCGATCAGGTAGACCTTGAAGCGCCCACGGCTCGGCGAGTACTGCACGTTGTCGAGCAGCTCGCGGGTGTCCTCGACCTTGGTACGGCTGGCGGCGTCGACTTCGATCAGGTCGACGAAACGACCTTCATCGATTTCCCGGCATACCGAGCAGGTGCCGCACGGTGTCGAGCTGATGCCGGTCTCGCAATTCAGGCACTTGGCGATGATGCGTGCGATGGTGGTCTTGCCCACCCCGCGGGTACCGGTGAACAGATAGGCATGGTGCAGGCGCTGGCTGTCGAGTGCGTTGATCAGCGCTTTCAGCACATGGGTCTGCCCGACCATCTCGCGAAACGAACGCGGGCGCCATTTGCGTGCAAGAACCTGATAACTCATTGAAAACCGTCGCCAGAGGAAAGCAAAAGAGCGCTAATGCTAGCTCAAATCGACCGGCCAGTGCGACGCCGATCAGCGGACACAAAAAGATCAAATCAGGGCTGGCTATTTTTTATACAGTCACGTATAGTTCGCTCCGTTCGTACCACGCTGCAAGTCATCCGGCCTCCTGGCCTCCTTGATGGTTTCCTGGCAATCGGCATCCAATCGATGCACGCATAGCTGCCAAGACCCCCTCCGCTGACTGATCTGGCTGTCCCGCTCATGCGCTGACCTTGCCAGTCTTCTGAAGTACAGACCCGCTCCGGCAGTCGTTGAAACTATCTGCGTTGCCATTGCTGCGTTAAAAACAGACTCAAAATGCTAAGTTACATCTCGTAAACTCCGCTTTTTCGTCTGTTTTTGCCTTGCACTGGCTGCCTCGCTAGCGTTTTAACGACCACCCGTTCCGCTACTTATAAAGGTGGAACTTAAAAGCGCGCAGCCCGCTCCGATAACCAGTCCCGTTGGCATAAGCCCACGACCGGAGCCCTTTATTTATGGCGCGATCATGCGCCTGCAGTATCAGGAAACACCCAATCATGAATACCAATCAACAAATCCAAACCGCTATCCATACTCTTTCCAACGCTTTTGCCCCATTGGCTTGCCATATTCTGGCAGCGCGCAAGGGCAGCTTCAGCTTCACCGTGGTGGACCACACCGGCGTTGCTCAGCACACCCAGCGTCTTTACCCGGGCCAATACAGCGCAGACACCCTGCCAGGCCTGATCGAGCGTACGCGCCAGGCACTGCGTCGCTGAACATCGAGATAATGCGAAATTCGTCACTTTAGGGCGCGAAATAGCGGCCATCGTCGAACTAAATAAGTTTCAGTTACTCATAGGTATTCCTACGTAAACTGGAGTTCGTCAATGGAAAATGGTAATCGACAGCTTGTCGAGAAGCTATTCGCCCCACTACGTGCCACCTTCAGTCGGCCTCGCCCGGACGGTAGCATCGTTCTGTCCCTGATCGATGAAGCGGACACCACCGCCTACAGTCGGGTCTTGCAGAAACTGCAGATCAACGATTCCAACGCTTTCGCTCAGAGCCTCGAAGACATCCGCCTGGAACTGGCCGTCAGGGCCGGCAACATCCCGGCGGAGATGCGCAAGGTGCTCAAGGAGCAGGACAGCGTGATCAGCTACCACCACGCCTGACAGCTGTTCCAACCGAAGCCCCGTAGCCCACAAGGCGCGGGGCTTCGCCGTTTCTGTAGCTAGCTGGGTACGAAGCGGTAATGGCCGATGACGGGAAAGCGGAACAGGATGGCCTCCTCCCGGGTACCGGCGCCTATGTTGTGCAGGATCAGCGGCTCGCCCGCCGCGGACGGGCGATCGGAAACGATGCCGATATGGGTCTGACCGCGACCCAGATCCCAGGTGACGATATCGCCCGCCCGATAGTCGGCCGCCTGGCGACTTATCTGCAGGGCCATGCCCTGGCGCCGGAACCAGGTCATCAGGTTGGGCACGCGGCGGTGATCGATGTTGCGATCCGGACGCTTGAGCCCCCACTGCTTCGGGTAGGTTGAAAAATTCGCCGCCATATCCTCGTGCACCGCCTTCTGCAGATCCAGGCCTTGCAGGCGCAGGGCGCGGATCACCACGTCGGTGCACACCCCGGTTGCCATGGGTACGTCCCCGCCCGGGTAGGCGATACGTCGGTAGGCGGGGTCGTAGGACAGGGTCACGCCGACCTGCTGGCGCGCTCCGTTCACCAGCTCTGCAGGCTCGATGGCCGCCACCTGCAGACCCAGCAGGCACCCCAGCAGCAACAATGACGCTCTCAGCATGCACGCCTCCTTTGAGCCGAAACCGTTCGACGGACGCTCTTCTTTAAATGGTAATTTTTTGCGACAGTATGGCTGGGCACGATTGAAGCCATATCGGGAAGCCCCCATCACTAGATAACGTCGTCATGCAGGGATGCCATCGACGATGCGCCTACCACCTGATGAGGAGACCATGATGAGCAGCCCCGACAAGCAACAGGCACAGCAGTCGAACAGCGAATGTGAGCTCGCCCACGGCGCGCTGATCGACCCCAATGGTCAGGAAATTCCGATTACCGAAAGCATGATCCAGCAAGCATGCAGCGAACTCGACAAGGACGCGACAACCAACCAGCAGGACACCTCCCGCTGACCAGTTGGCACAGCGCACGCTCTGTTATCTCACGTGGATCACGCGCGCGCCCAGCGCGCTGATCAGCGCACCCAGGGGCTCGTCCACGCCGAGCAGCTCGACTTCCAGCCCTTCTATCTCACGCCGCATGGGATAACGCTTGCGCAGCAGGTCGAAGCCGGCCTTGCGTGCCTGCTCCTCGACCACCAGGCTGCGGCGCAAATCCGCATCGTCGCGCCGCGGGTCGTAGACGGCGCGGCATACCGTGGCCAAGGCCCAGGCCGGATCGCTGCCCGCGTTAATGCTCAGGCGCTGCAGCCAGCGGGGCGGAGTCAAGGCGTCCAGCGAGATAGCCGGTTCGATACCCTGGTGTCGGCAGAACGCCTGGTAGATCTGCGCCGTGCCGCGCAGCTTGCCGTCCAGGCTGTAGCCGGCGATGTGCGGCGTGGCGATATGGCACAGCGCGGCCAGTTCGAGATCGACCAGGGGCTCACCCTCCCATACGTCCAGCACCACATGCAGATCGGCGCCGCGCTGCAGGTGCGTGCGTAGCGCCACGGTATCGAGCACCGCGCCACGGCTGGCGTTGAGCAGCCAGGTGCCGGGGCGCAGCTGCTCCAGCAGATCGGCGTCGAGCAGATGCCGGGTGGCGAACTCGCCCTCGCGGGTCAGCGGGGTGTGCAGGCTGATCACGTCGCACTGCTCGACGATCTGCTCCAGGCTCACATAATCGCCGCCTTCGCCGCGCTGCCGGGGCGGATCGCAGACCAGCACCCGCCAGCCCAGGGCGCGCAGCACCCTGATCAGTCGCTCGCCGACCTGGCCTGCGCCGACCACGCCGTAGGTGCGTTGCGCCAGGTCGGCGCCCAGGCGCTCGCCGAGTACCAGCAGGCTGCCGAGCACGTAGTCGACCACCCCGCGCGCATTGCAACCCGGTGCGCTGCTCCAGGCGATGCCCGCCTCCGAGAAATAGTCGAGATCCAGATGGTCGGTGCCGATGGTACAGGTGCCAACGAAGCGTACCGGGCTGCCCTGGAGCAGCGCGCGGTCCACGGGGGTGACCGAGCGCACCAGCAGCAACTCGGCATCGTCCACGGCCGCGCGGTCGATGGCGCGCCCGGGCAAGCGGCGGATCTCGCCGAAACCGGTGAAGAATTCGTCGAGCAGGGGGATGTTTTCGTCGGCAACGATGCGCATGGCAGCTCTCCACAAACCGGTGGGCATTCTACCTGCAAGCGCGGCGGTTCGCCTTTCCTGACCGATCCGTCAGCGCGTAGACTGTGCGGTTTTCTCTGCCCAGTGAACCTCGTCATGCCTGCCCACTCCCGCCTGCAGCGGGTGCGCACCGAACTGCGCACGCTGCTGGCTCTCGCTACTCCGATCATCATCGCGCAGTTGGCGTACACCGCCGTCGGCTTCGTCGATACCGTGATGTCCGGGCGCTACAGCGCCCGCGACCTGGCCGCCGTGGCCCTTGGCAACTCGATCTGGGTACCGGTGTTCCTGCTGATGACCGGCATCCTGCTGGCCACCACGCCCAAGGTCGCCCAGCGCTTCGGCGCGGGGCAGCATGGTGAGATCGGGCCGCTGGTGCGCCAGGCCCTGTGGCTGGCCCTGGCGGTAGGCGCCCTGGCCGGCACCTTGCTGTGGAATGCCGAGTTCGTGCTGCACCTGATGAAGGTCGACGCAGACCTGATCGAACCGACCATGGGCTACCTGCACGGCGTGGCGTTCGGCATGCCCTGCGTGGCGCTATTTCATGTACTGCGCTGCTACAGCGATGGCCTGGGCCGCACCCGCCCGGCCATGGTGGTGGGCCTGCTCGGCCTGCTGGCGAACATTCCGCTTAACTACGTGCTGATCTACGGCAAGCTCGGCCTGCCGCCGCTGGGCAGCGTTGGCTGCGGCTGGGCCACGGCACTGGCGATGCTGTTCATGCTACTGGGCATGCTCTGGTGGATTCGCCGCGCGCCGGTCTACGCGCACACCACACCACTGCGACGCTTCGACTGGCCGGACTGGACGCTGATCAAGCGGCTGCTGGGCATCGGCCTGCCAATCGGCATCGCGGTGTTCGCCGAGTCGAGCATCTTCGCGGTCATTGCCCTGCTGATCGGCGGCCTGGGCGCCACGGTGGTCGCCGGGCACCAGATCGCCCTGAACTTCGCCTCGCTGGTGTTCATGATCCCCTATTCCATCGGCATGGCCGCCACCGTGCGCGTCGGCCAGGCACTCGGCCGCGAGCAACCACGGGAGGCGCGCTTCGCTGCCGGGGTGAGTATCGCCACGGCGCTGGCCTACGCCTGCGTATCGGCGAGCTGCATGCTGCTGATGCTGGAGCCCATTGCGCGTATCTACTCCTCGGCACCTGAAGTGATCGAAGTGGCCGTGGCGCTGATCGTCTACGCCGCGCTGTTCCAGTTCTCCGATGCCATCCAGGTCACCGCCGCCGGCGCGCTGCGCGGCTATCAGGACACCCGGGCGACGATGATCCTGACCCTGTTCGCGTACTGGGGCATCGGCCTGCCGGTCGGCTACCTGCTGGGCCTGACCGACCTGCTCGGCGCCGCCAGCGGCCCGGCCGGGCTGTGGCAGGGGCTGATCGTCGGCCTGACCTGTGCGGCGCTGATGTTGACGCTGCGTCTGAAAAGCAGTGCCAGGCGGCGGATTCGGATGAAGGCAGCTGTCTAGATAGGTAGGGCGTACTCGCGAAGCAGTACGCCTTTGGAGTGCTGGGCGCGTGTGGTACTACCGAACCGAGTGAATCGGCGGACTGTTCGCTGACGCTCCTGAGCGGCCGGCGTTCCGGTCCGCCCTACGGACTGCGAATGCAGCCGCTCTCCGCTCTGCGATATCAATGGTGGGCAGAAGACAGCGATCCTCTGTGGGAGCGGGCGGGGACGCCTAGTCCATGCCCGCGATTTTTAACGGGCATGGCCCGTTCCCACATGGGTCGCCTAATGCCCGCCTAGCCTCGCTCAATCAACCTTCTTGCGAATCCAGTACAGGTAGGTCTCGGCATCCTGCGCTTGCTCCACCAGCTCGTGGCCGAGAAACACGCAGAACTTGGGAATGTCGCGCTGGGTCGAGGGGTCGGTGGCGATCACCTTGAGCAGGCCACCGGCCGGCAGGTCGCGTACCTTGTTGTGCAGCATCATCACCGGCTCGGGGCAGAACAGGCCGGTAGCGTCGAGGGTGTCATCAGGGGTCGAATCGAGCATCACGGGCTCCGCGTCATGGGTACGTGCAGTGTTCATGGAGTCGCCTGCCGCCTGGGCGGCGTAACTGTTTGGCCTACTTGCCGAGGCGGCGCAGGTGGCAGGTCACTTCCTCGCGGTCGTGATACAGCTGCTTGCAGGCAATGGTCGCCTTGACCTTGCGCGCCGCCAGGCCTTCGGCAATGCGTTCGAGCAGGCGCTGCACCTCGGCGTAGCGCTGCTTCATCGGCAACTTGAGGTTGACCACCGCCTCGCGGCAATGTCCCTCGCCGATCCAGGTTTCCAGCAGCGCGGCACTGCGTGCGGGCTTCTCGACGATATCGCAGACCATCCAGTCCACCGGCTGCCTGGGCTTCCAGGTGAAGCCGTCGACCATCAGGTGCTTGACCAGGCCGGTATCCATCAGGCTTTCGGCCATCGGGCCGTTGTCGATGGCGGTGACCAGCATGCCACGGCGTACCAGCTGATAGGTCCAGCCACCCGGCGCGGCGCCGAGGTCGACGCCGGTCATCTCGTCCGACAGGCGCTCGTCCCACTGCTCGCGGGGGATGAAGGTGTGCCAGGCCTCTTCGAGCTTCAGGGTCGAGCGGCTTGGGGCCTCGCGGGGGAACTTGAGGCGCGGAATGCCCATGGGCCAGATCGCCGAGTTGTTCGCCTCGGCCATGCCGAGAAATACCTCGCGACCACTCTTGAAGGTCAGCAGCAGGCGCGGCGCATGGGCGTTTTCCGCAAGCCGGCCGGCAGCCATCAGGGCCTTGCGCAGCGGGCCTTCGAACTTCTTGCAGAAGCCGGACAGCTCCTTGCCGTCGTTGGTGTCGAACACCTCCAGCCACAGGCTGCCGAAGGTCGGCAGCGGCGCCAGGTGCTCGAGCAACACGCTGATACGATCCTTCTCGGGCAGCTCGATGAAGGCGCCGCGCGCCCACTGGCGGATGAAGATCAGTTGGCTGAAGCGCAGCCCGGCCATCAGCCGCTCGGCGCCCGCCGCGTCGCTGCAGATGAATTCGGCGTGGGCGGTATTGGGCTTGGCCTTGGCGTAACCGGGCACCTCGAGGCGCGCCGCATGCTCGGAAATCTCCGAACATACCTCGTTCTCGAAGCCGGGGCGGCAGTGCAGCAACAACGTATTCATCGACACTCTCCTTGGGGCGGGCATGATAGCGAAAACCGGAACCCAGGGCCTCTGCTCCCTGTCCAGAGAACAGCATCCCGGCATCGCCGGCTGCGCCGACGGACTATGCTCGACAGGCGCACCATCAGGCGACGGCTCACCGCACGCCACACGAGCCGCCCCAGGGAACTCTCGCGCAGAGTCGCAGAAGCTCTGCCAAACCAGAACGGCTTGTACCGTGCAAGCCATGAGGAGATGCACGATGCCTTCCATCGATAGCCTGAACTGCCGCCGCACCCTCGAGGTGGACGGCAAATCCTACGATTACTTCAGCCTGCCGGACGCCGCCAAGAGGCTGGGCGACATCGACAAGCTGCCGGTGTCGTTGAAAGTGCTGCTGGAAAACCTGCTGCGCTGGCAGGACGACAAGACCGTGACCCAGGACGACCTGCAGGCCATCAGCGACTGGCTGCACAAACGCAGCTCCGACCGCGAGATCCAGTACCGCCCCGCCCGCGTGCTGATGCAGGATTTCACCGGAGTGCCGGCGGTAGTGGACCTGGCCGCCATGCGCGACGCCATGGCCAAGGCCGGCGGCGACCCACAGAAGATCAACCCGCTGTCGCCGGTGGACCTGGTGATCGACCACTCGGTGATGGTCGACAAGTTCGCCAGCCCCGAAGCCTTTGGCGAAAACGTCGAGATCGAAATGCAGCGCAATGGCGAGCGCTATGCCTTCCTGCGCTGGGGCCAGAGCGCCTTCGATAACTTCAGCGTGGTGCCGCCAGGCACCGGCATCTGCCACCAGGTCAACCTGGAGTACCTGGGCCGCACCGTGTGGACCAAGGAAGACGACGGCGTGACCTACGCCTACCCCGACACCCTGGTCGGCACCGACTCGCACACCACCATGATCAACGGCCTCGGCGTGCTCGGCTGGGGCGTCGGCGGCATCGAGGCGGAAGCGGCGATGCTCGGCCAGCCGGTGTCCATGCTGATTCCCGAAGTGATCGGCTTCAAGCTGACCGGCAAGCTCAAGGAAGGCATCACCGCCACCGACCTGGTGCTGACCGTCACCCAGATGCTGCGCAAGAAAGGCGTGGTCGGCAAATTCGTCGAGTTCTATGGCGACGGCCTGGCCGAACTGCCCCTGGCCGACCGCGCCACCATCGCCAACATGGCGCCGGAATACGGTGCGACCTGCGGCTTCTTCCCGGTCGATGACATCACCCTGGACTACCTGCGCCTGTCCGGCCGCCCCGACGAGACCGTCAAGCTGGTGGAGGCCTACTCCAAGGCCCAGGGCCTGTGGCGCCAGGCTGGCAGCGAGCCGGTATTCACCGACACCCTGGAACTGGACATGGGCCAGGTCGAAGCCAGCCTGGCCGGCCCGAAACGCCCGCAGGACCGCGTCGCTCTGCCCCAGGTCGGCCAGACCTTCGAAGACTTCCTCGGCCTACAGCTCAAGCCGCCGCGTAAAGAGGAAGGTCGCCTGGAAAGCGAAGGCGGCGGTGGCGTGGCCGTCGGCAATGCCGCGCAGAACGAAATCTACTACGAGATGGACGGCCACCGTCATCCGATCAGCGACGGCGCCGTGGTGATCGCCGCGATCACCTCCTGCACCAACACCTCCAACCCGAGCGTGATGATGGCCGCCGGCCTGCTGGCCAAGAAGGCAGTGGAAAAAGGCCTCAAGCGCAAGCCCTGGGTGAAGAGCTCGCTGGCGCCCGGCTCCAAGGTGGTCACCGAATACTTCGCCGCTGCGGGGCTGACCGAATACCTCGACAAGCTGGGCTTCGATCTGGTCGGCTACGGCTGCACCACCTGCATCGGCAACTCCGGCCCGCTGCCGGACCCGATCGAGAAGGCCATTCAGGAACATGACCTGACCGTCGCCTCGGTGCTATCCGGCAACCGCAACTTCGAGGGCCGCGTGCACCCGCTGGTGAAGACCAACTGGCTGGCCTCTCCCCCCCTGGTGGTCGCCTATGCCCTGGCCGGCAGCGTGCGGGTGAATATCGCCGAGGAGCCGCTGGGTGAAGACCGCGACGGCAAGCCGGTGTACCTGCGCGATATCTGGCCGAGCCAGAAGGAAATCGCCGAGGCGGTGCAGAAGGTCGACACCGCCATGTTCCGCAAGGAATACGCCGAGGTGTTCGCCGGCGACGAGCAGTGGCAGGCCATTGCCGTGCCGGAAGCCGATACCTACACCTGGCAGAACGATTCCACCTATATCCAGCACCCACCCTTCTTCGAGGCCATCGACCAGGCGCCGCCGGCGATCACCGATATCGCCAACGCGCGCATCCTGGCGCTACTCGGCGACTCGGTAACCACCGACCACATCTCCCCGGCCGGCAACATCAAGGCCGACAGCCCGGCCGGTCGCTACCTGCGCGAGCAAGGCGTCGAGCCCCGCGACTTCAACTCCTACGGCTCGCGCCGCGGCAACCATGAAGTGATGATGCGCGGCACCTTCGCCAATATCCGTATTCGCAACGAGATGCTCGACGGCGAGGAAGGCGGCATCACCCTGCACGTGCCCAGCGGCGAGAAGCTGGCGATCTACGACGCCTCCATGCGCTACCAGCAGGAGGGCACGCCACTGGTGGTGATCGCCGGCAAGGAATACGGCACCGGCTCCAGTCGCGACTGGGCGGCCAAGGGCACCAACCTGCTGGGCGTCAAAGCGGTGATCGCCGAGAGCTTCGAGCGCATCCACCGCTCCAACCTGGTGGGCATGGGCGTGCTGCCGCTGCAGTTCACCGGCGGCGCGGATCGCAAGAGCCTGGGCCTGACCGGCAAGGAAACCCTGGCGATCAAGGGCCTGGATGGCGTCGAGGTGCGCCCGCATATGCCCCTGAAGCTGGAGATCACCCGTGAAGGCGGCAAATTGGAAAGCGTCGAGTTGCTCTGCCGTATCGACACCCTCAACGAGGTCGAGTACTTCAAGGCCGGCGGCATCCTTCACTATGTGCTGCGCCAGCTGATCGCCAGCTGATGCTCACGGCGCCGCTGCACGAGATTCTCCGTAGCCCGGGTCGAGCGCAGCGACACCCGGGTTCTCTCATGCCAGCTACGCCTCCTACCAATGGACTGCTGCTTCACCGGCGTCAAAATGTGACGAACCTCGAATATTGGTTACACTGCAGCCCTGCCACGCGTAAGCGATAACCATAAAAGCGTTGTCTGTAGGAGCGGCCGGCTCAGCCGCACCGGGTCAAGGCCCAAGGCCATAGTCTGTAGGCATCGCGACTCGCCGCCAGCCTGCCCTAGCTCCCACCAGGCATCGCACTGACATCAGGGTAGATGCCATGCGTAACAACCAGCCCATCACCGGCAACGAGCGGACATTTCCAGCGCAGCAACGCCTGATCTCGACCACCGACCTCAAGGGCCAGATCACCTACTGCAACGATGCCTTCGTGGACATCAGCGGTTTCTCCCGCGACGAGCTGATCCGCGCGCCACACAACCTGGTCCGCCACCCGGACGTGCCGCCCGCGGTGTTCGCCCATATGTGGGAAACCCTGAAAGCGGGCCGACCGTGGATGGGCATCGTCATGAACCGCTGCAAGAACGGCGATCACTACTGGGTCAACGCCTACGTGGTGCCGGTGCTGGATGACGGAAAGGTCACCGGCTACGAGTCGGTGCGCAGCAAGCCCACCGCCGAACAGGTGCAGCGCGCCCAGGCCCTCTATTCCCGTATCAACGCCGGCAAGGCCGCCATCCCCAATCGCGACCGCTGGTTGCCAGTGCTGCAGAACTGGCTGCCGTTCATTCTGGTCAGTCAGGTGGGCTTCCTGGTTGGCGCCTGGCTGGACAGCACCTGGGGCTTCGCCGCCGCTGCGGCGCTGTCGATCCCCCTCGGCCTGCTTGGCCTGGCATGGCAGAGCCGCGGCACCAAGCGCCTGCTGCAACTGGCCGAGCAGACGACGTCCGATCCGCTGATCGCGCAGATGTACACCGACAACCGTGGCGTCGAAGGCCGCCTGGAACTGTCCATTCTCAGCCAGGAAGCACGGCTGAAAACCTGCCTCACTCGCCTACAGGACAGCGCCGAGAACCTGGCCAAACAAGCCAAGCAGGCCGACCTGCTGGCCCATAACAGCTCCGCCGGGTTGCAACGCCAGCGTGAGGAGACCGACCAGGTCGCCACCGCCGTCAACGAAATGGCCGCCACCACCCTGGAAGTGGCCAACAACGTGGCACGCACCGCCATCGCCACCCAGGAAGCCAACCGCTTGACCCAGCAAGGCCGCGGCATCGCCAGCGAAACCCGCGAAGCGATCCAGCGCCTTTCCCTCTCGGTAGGCGAAACCGGCGAAGCCGTCACCCGCCTCGCCCAGGACAGCAACGAGATCGGCGGCGTGGTCGACGTGATCAAGGGCATCGCCGACCAGACCAACCTGCTGGCACTCAACGCCGCCATCGAAGCCGCCCGCGCCGGCGAAATGGGCCGCGGCTTCGCCGTGGTCGCCGATGAAGTCCGTTCCCTGGCGCAGCGCACCGCCGAATCCACCGGCCAGATCCACGCCCTGATCGCCAAACTGCAACGCACCGCCGACGAAGCCGTAATGACCATGGACATCGGCCGCAAACAGGCCGACGAAGGCGTCGAGCGCGTACAACAGGCCGACCAGGCCCTGGCCGGCATCAGCGACGCCGTGGCCAATATCAACGAAATGGCCGACCAGATCGCCGCCGCCGCCGAAGAACAAAGCGCCGTGGCCGACGAAATCAGCCGCAATATCACCACCATCGCCCAACTGTCCGACCAGACGGCGGGCGAGGCACAAAGCACGGCGTTGTTGAGTGAAGAACTGACCAGTACGGCGCAGGGGCAGTATTCGTTGGTGGCGCGGTTTAATCGGTAGGCAATTGAGCGCAATGTATGAGCAGTATATCGAGCGATTCACTCCATGAAGTGCTAGAGACGATCAAAAATATTTCATCTGTAGATGTTGCCGAGGCGATGGCAAGTTTTAACCGGCATGGAATAGTCTCTGACACCGTGATGGACTATACACGCGTGGTGTATGAGCACGGTGAGGATCAGCTTTGTCGAAAGTTAAACGAGGTTGGGTTCTCGGGAGAGGTCAAGGTCGTAGGCAAATACATTGTTCATGGAGGCAATGCCTACGCCGTCTATGATCCTACTATTTATACTGCTGACGAGGCCTTGAGTTGGCTTGAGGATCATTACAGAAATGCCTAACCAGGGCAGGTACAGCGACGCCCACTAGGTCGCGTCTTCGGCTTCATTCCGTGCGCGCGCATGCTGCCAGCGTTAGCGGAATTTCACCTAGAGGACTCAGTCGTGAATAAGAAAGGGGTTCTTGGAGTCATTAATCTATCTGGACAAAGATTACATATCTGCAAAACACGAAGACATATCAGATTTCAGGCCCATAACATCCATAACCAAAACAGAGAGTCTTAATGCAGGCATAAGAATCCCAATAATAAGTGCCGGCGCAAGCTCTATAGAAAGTAAAACCTACACAATATCTACAAATACAATGCTTTCTAACTTAATTGACGATCTAAACCTAATCGCAGATTTCTCCATTCACAACCATGCAATCGGACAAAAATAGATGAACTGACCAGCAAGTAGGGTGGATGACGCTCTTTTCATCCACCATTGCACTCTGAAACTGGTGGACGGATAAAGCGTCGTCCACCCTACGAAACTGGCTGACCACGTACCTCGATTGCTTAATCCAGCGCAACTTCAGGAGCCTATTCGCTTTGTTTTCGCGGATGGAAAACAGGGCATGCTGAGCCGTGAGGAGGCGATCTTTCATCTGGTCAACCACGGCACCTATCATCGCGGCGCCAGCGGCCATGCCCTTGACCGGGCGGACGGTAATCGACCTGCCGATACCTACACGGTATTTATCCATGGGCCAGAGCCTGAGCGTCGAAACGCCTGAGGCATATTCCCGTTCGATACAAACTCACACGGCGCACCATGACCAATCCGCAACCCCAACTGAATGAACTGATCGCTCACCTTGCGGTGCTCAGCGATATTCTCGCCCTCGACCCGCATAGCCATTGGGACACGCATTTTCGCCATTGCCTGGCGACAGCCCGAGCGCTGGCAGGCAGCCGTTACGATGGGGAAGAACTGACGGGCCTGGCGTGTTCGGTGATGTCCGTTTACGGCGGCATGGGCAGCTTCAACGATTACGCGCCGTGGCAAAATGGCTGCTTCATTGCTGGCATGGAGTCGCTGGATGAGGCGTCTAATCGCGTCTATATAGCGGCCCGGGCCATACGGCTGCGCAATGCCACAGACGTAGACTAACTTGCCGCATAGACCAGAGCAGAGGCTACCTCAATCGATGTCCATCACCACCCTATCCGACCTCTTTCAGCCTGAGCCCATCAGTTGGGGCTGTCGGGGTGATCCCTATCTGTGGCTGGAAATGAGCGAGGTGCTGGCCACGCAGCCGCTTCCGCCAAGCGAGGCGCAACTGGCCGAAATCTTCGAGGCCACCTTCGAGCGCCTGGTTGGCTTGCCGATAACCGCGCACGAGTCGTCGGTATTCGTTGAGAGGCACGCCCACGGCGGCATGTCGTCGGGCCATATCAGCCTGAAGTTCTGGCGCGAGACGGCCGTACCGTTGTTGTTAGCGCGCTACCATTCAGCCCTTATCGACGGCGACGTGCGCTGATTCGCGTCAACACCTCTTCATCGGTAATCATCTGGCAGCCGTTCATCGCAGGCGGCGTATCATGCCCAGTAAAGGACTCATCGAATGACCGAAACAGCCTATTCCCTCGTGTATGCCGTTCCGTCGGTGGAAACCTATCGCCATCTGCGTACCGCAGCCGGGCTGAGCGCCAAGACTGTCGAGGCGGCGACCCGTGGCCTGCCCATAGCCTGTTCGCCGTACAGGTGCTTTGCGCCGGGGAGCCGGTCGGCATGGGCCGGGTGCTCGGTGATGGCGGCGCGTTCTATCAGGTGGTGGATATCGCGGTGCTGCCGGCCCATCAGGGCCGGGGGCTGGGCAAGATGATCATGGCCGCGATCAGCGATTACATCGCCCGCGAGGTGCCAGAATCCGCATACATCAGCCTGATCGCGGACGGTGAGGCCTATCGCCTTTATCAGCAGTTCGGCTTTGCGCTTACGGCACCGGCAAGCCAGGGCATGGGGCTGACGAAGGCTGCAGGCTGAACCCCACACCAAACCACCGATCAAGACGCAGGTAGCACCATGAATCGCCGCAAGAAGATCAAGCAGTTGCTGGATGCCCACGCCAAGAAGGCCAACGCCAAGCTGGCGCCCAAGAACAGCAAGCCCAAATACATCAGCAAGGCGGACCGAGCGAAGCTGGAGGCCGAAGCCGCCGAGAACCAGGACACGGCGGCTCACTAGCGAAACTGCTTCAATTGTTATCGACGCTGGGCCGGGCCATGAAACAGTCGCCATGCTAGGGTCTGTACGAAAAGTCTCCGAGCGAACGCACTTTTCGTACAGAGCCTGGCAGCGGCTCCCCGAAAACAAGGATTTTTACCATGGACAAGGATGCCTACAACCGCCAGCGCCACCATGTGGACTTCCTGCAGTCGCTGCTTGGCGTACTGGTGACCGCCCTGTTCCTGCTGGTGGCCTTCGGCGCCTCTGACGCCGTGGTGATCGCCTTGGCCGTGATCATTGCCGGTGGACTACTCAACCTGTATCGCCAGCATCAACTGCTGGAGCGCTACACCTGCCCTAACTGCCGCAATACGCCCCATCACAAGGTTGACGAGCGGGCCGGCGATTACCATGACCCGGCAACCGCGAACTGCCTGCACTGCGGGCAGCGGCTAAAGGAATAACATGTAGTGTGGATGCCTTTTCATTCACCGCCGCAATCTCAAAGCAGTGGACGAATGAGACATCGCACTACAATTGATTGATATCTACTTTAACTTGCGCTATCTGCGGACAACTTTATGCCACATTGCATTATTTAACACTCGGGTTCTCTGGACGGTGAAGCTCTCTTACCCTTGGTATTTTCTGGGGCGCTGAATACCGGGCTCTTTGAATCTAATGGCAGCGATATAAAAGTCCGAGCCATTGCTTACCAAAGCTATCTTACCGGGCCAGAAAAATGCGATTTCGTCCATGTCACGATGAAAATCTTGTCAGGCAGAACCACCGAGCAGAAACAGATACTGTCGAAATCCGTGCTCGCTCAGTTGCAAACGATTGAACGCCCACACTGCTCGCTCACTGTTGAGGTCGCGGATATTGATCGCGCCAGCTATTCAAAAGTGGTGAGTTGAAATCGGACAACGATCCTTTTTCTGCTTCGTTCCAAGATTGCTCAACGCGTTATCGGCGTTTGCAGCCGTAGGGTGGATGGCGCTTTTTTCATCCACCGTTGCGATTGCAGAGCGGTGGACGGGTGAAGCGTCGTCCACCCTACAGACTGCCGCTTCATGCACATAAAAACTTGATCGTTCCAGCGCTCTGCTTGGGCACTATCCGAATAAACGCCCTAAACGATCAGGGAGCCGAACGCGGCCCGGCGCAGCGGCTCTTGTTCCACTCGTCCGCAAGTACACTTGGCGCCACGCCCTGCCCTGGAACGGCCACGAAACCCATGGGCGACGTACGTTTTCCATCTCGGTCGATATAGCTGAACCTGCCGCAGGTGCCATGGTGGTCACTGAGAATCAGCGTATTGGGATCGGCGCCAGCGCCGCGCACGTATTCCTTCATCATCTCCACGGATTCCGGGTTCGCCGGCACGCCCGCCAGGTACCACTTGCTCCTGCCAAGCAGCATGATCAGGCACAGCAGGACGGCCGCCCAGAGGGCCAGGCGCTTGAAGCGCTTGGCGCTTCGGTGAATCTGCAGCACGTCGCGGTAATGCATCCCTGATTTTCCTGCCTCACTCCCAGCAGTCGATAGTAACCAGCCAGGTGCGCCAGGGCTGCGACGCAGGCCCGCTTTCAGCGCTTCTTGGCGTGCTCGCGCAGGAAGCCCACGACCGCATCCGCCGCCGATTCCAGATGCTGCTCGTGGCTGTACCCGGACACCTTCAGCGGTTTGAGGTCGTGGTCGCCTGCCGTCAGCCAGCACAGCTCGATGGCCGCCGAGAGCTGATACCCGGCGACGGTGTGACGGTCGCCCATGGTGTCGCGCTCGCCCTGCACGATCAGGGTCGGCGTTTTCAGGTCGGCCAGGTGCGCAGTGCGCGGTTTGTCGGCCTTGCCGATGGCGTGGAAGGGATAACCCAGGCAAACAAGGCCATCCGCCTGCAATTCGTCCGCCAGCAGACTGGCCATGCGCCCGCCCATGGACTTGCCGCCGATGGCCAGCGGGCCCGAGACCTGGTGTCGCACGGCGGCATACACGGTTCGCCAGCAGTCGAGCAGTTTGGCCTGGGGGTTGGGCGGGCGTTTCTTGCCGTCCTGGCGGCGCGCGGCCATGTAGTCGAACTCGAAGCGCACCACCGTCAGCCCACGGGCGGCGAGCTTGCCTGCCATAAGGTTCATGAAGTCGCTGTCCATTGGCGCGCCGGCGCCGTGGGCGAGGATCAGCGTGGCCTGGCTGGCGCCCGTCCGCCGATCCCAGAGCAGCGCTGGCGCCGGGCTTTCCTGTGCCTGTTGACCGGCGTCAATACCGCTTCGTTGCCCTTCTCGCATGCTTGCCTCGCTCATAAAAAAGCCCTTTTTCCTGTACGGATTTGTCCGTGCGCGGGGGCTGCAGATGATCTGCCCATAACCGTGGATGGAAACCCAGACATGAACACAACAACCAGTTCCGCCTATAACTACAAGGTGGTTCGCCAATTCGCCATCATGACGGTGGTGTGGGGCATAGTCGGGATGGGGCTCGGCGTGCTTATCGCGGCGCAGCTCGCCTGGCCGTGGCTCAACTTCGACCTGCCGTGGACCAGCTTCGGTCGCCTGCGGCCCCTGCACACCAACGCGGTGATCTTCGCCTTCGGCGGCTGCGCCCTGTTCGCCACCAGCTACTATGCCGTACAGCGCACCTCCCAGGCCACGCTGTTCGCACCGAAGCTGGCGGCCTTCACCTTCTGGGGCTGGCAACTGGTGATCCTGCTGGCGGCCATTACCCTGCCGCTGGGTTACACCAGTTCCAAGGAATACGCCGAGCTGGAATGGCCGATCGACATCCTGATCACCATCGTCTGGGTCAGCTATGCGATCGTGTTCTTCGGCACCATCATCAAGCGCAACGTCAGCCACATCTATGTGGGCAACTGGTTCTTCGGCGGCTTTATCCTCACCGTGGCGCTGCTGCACGTGGTCAACAACCTGGAAGTGCCGGTCACCCTGACCAAGTCCTACTCGCTGTATGCCGGCGCCACCGACGCGATGATCCAGTGGTGGTACGGCCATAACGCGGTGGGCTTCTTCCTGACTGCGGGCTTCCTGGGCATGATGTATTACTTCGTGCCCAAGCAGGCCGGGCGCCCGGTGTATTCCTATCGCCTGTCGATCGTGCACTTCTGGGCGCTGATCACCCTGTACATCTGGGCCGGCCCGCACCACCTGCACTACACCGCCCTGCCGGACTGGGCGCAGTCGCTTGGAATGGTGATGTCCCTGGTGCTGCTGGCGCCAAGCTGGGGCGGCATGATCAACGGCATGATGACCCTCTCGGGCGCCTGGCATAAGTTGCGTACCGACCCGATCCTGCGCTTCTTGGTGGTGTCCCTGGCGTTCTACGGCATGAGCACCTTCGAAGGCCCGATGATGGCCATCAAGACCGTCAACGCCCTCTCCCACTACACCGACTGGACCATCGGCCACGTGCACGCCGGGGCCCTTGGCTGGGTCGCCATGGTGTCGATCGGCTCGCTGTACCACATGATTCCCAAGGTGTTCGGTCGCGAGCAGATGCACAGCATCGGCCTGATCAACGCGCACTTCTGGCTCGCCACCATCGGCACCGTGCTGTACATCGCCTCGATGTGGGTCAACGGCATCGCCCAGGGCCTGATGTGGCGCGCGGTGAACAGCGACGGCACGCTCACCTACTCCTTCGTCGAGGCGCTGGAAGCCAGCCATCCCGGCTTCGTGGTGCGGGTGATCGGCGGCGCGATCTTCTTCACCGGCATGCTGCTGATGGCCTGGAACACCTGGCAGACCGTACGCGCCAGCAAGCCGGAAGAACTCGAAGCTGCAGCTCTTTACTCGGTTGAGGGAGCCCACTGATGAAACACGAAATCGTCGAAAAGAACGTCGGCCTGATGGCGTTGCTGATGGTGTTCGCCGTCAGCATCGGCGGGCTGACGCAGATCGTCCCGCTGTTCTTCCAGGACGTGGTCAACGAGCCGGTGGCCGGCATGAAGCCCTACACCGCGCTGCAGCTCGAAGGCCGCGACGTGTACATCAAGGAAGGCTGCGTGGGTTGCCACTCGCAGATGATCCGCCCGTTCCGCGCCGAAACCGAGCGCTACGGCCACTACTCGGTGGCTGGCGAAAGCGTGTGGGACCACCCCTTCCTGTGGGGTTCCAAGCGCACCGGCCCGGACCTGGCCCGGGTTGGCGGCCGCTACTCGGACGAGTGGCACCGCGCGCACCTCTACAACCCGCGCAACGTGGTGCCGGAATCGAAGATGCCCGCCTACCCCTGGCTGGTCGAGAACGTGCTGGACGGCAAGGACACCCCCGCCAAGCTCAAGGCCATGCAGTTTCTCGGCGTGCCCTACACGGATGAGGACATCGCCGGCGCCACCGCCGCGGTGAAGGGCAAGACCGAGATGGACGCCCTGGTCGCCTACCTGCAAGTGCTCGGCACTGCGCTGAAGAACAAGAGGTGATCCCATGCTTACCGACCTGATCGACATCGGCATGGTGCGCGGCATCGGTACCGCCCTGGTACTGATCGCCTTCACCTGCGTGACGCTGTGGGCCTACAGCGGCAAGCGCGCCAAGGCCTTCGAGGATGCGGCGAACCTGCCCTTCGCCGATGAACCCAACAAAGCAGCAGTAAGGAAAGACACCCCATGAGCACTTTCTGGAGCGGGTACATCACGCTGCTGACCCTCGGCAGCCTGGTCGCGTTGTTCTGGCTGCTGTTCGCCACACGCAAGGGGGAACGCAAGAACATCACGGACCAGACCATGGGCCATTCCTTCGACGGCATCGAGGAGTACGACAACCCCCTGCCGCGCTGGTGGTTCATGCTGTTTCTCGGCACGCTGATCTTCGCCGCCGGTTACCTGGCGCTGTATCCTGGCCTGGGCAACTTCAAGGGCCTGCTGCCCGGCTATGAGGATGGCTGGACCCAGGTCGCCCAGTGGGAACGGGAGGTGGCCAAGGCCGACGCACAGTACGGGCCGATCTTCGCCAAGTACTCGGCCATGCCCCTGGAACAGGTGGCCCAGGACGAGCAGGCGCTGAAGATGGGCGGCCGGCTGTTCGCCACCTATTGCTCGATCTGCCACGGCTCGGACGCCAAGGGCGCGGTGGGCTTTCCCAACCTGACCGACGAGAACTGGCGCTGGGGTGGCGACGCCGAAACCATCAAGACCATCATCCTCAACGGGCGCATTGGCGTGATGCCGGCCTGGGGCCAGGTACTCGGTGATGACGGGGTGCGCAACGTCGCCGGCTACGTACGCCACGAACTGGCGGGGCTGCCGCTGGCCGAGGGCAGCAACGTCGACCTGGAACAGGGCAAGCAGCTGTTCTCCACCACCTGCGTGGCCTGCCATGGCCCGGCGGGCAACGGCATGGCAGTGCTCGGCGCGCCGGACCTGACTCACCCGGGTGGCTGGATCTACGGCTCGAGCCTGGCGCAGCTGCAGCAGACCATCCGCTATGGCCGCAATGGCCAGATGCCGGCCCAGGAGCAGTACCTGGGCAACGACAAGGTGCACCTGCTGGCGGCCTATGTGCTGAGCCTGAGCCGTAGCAAAACCGCCGAAACGAGCAAGTAACCCTGAGGCGAAACCTGGGAGTGCATTCCCGGGTTTCGCTTCGCTCTACCGAGGCTACCCCCAATCCCTCTGCGCTCGCCCGAACGAGCAATGTCCGCGCCAGCCAAGGCTGCTGACAGAACCCTTGCACCACATTTCCCACGCATTGCACCACCCCTGCCGGTCGGGGATACTCGCGCCGCCTGAAATGCCTGTCGCCCCGCGGCAGCGCCCAGCCCAGCGTGGAACCCAGCATGAGCCCAGCAAGCAGTCCGGCTGCCTACAACTACAAGGTGGTGCGCCAGTTCGCGGTGATGACCGTGTTCTGGGGCGTGGTGGGCATGGCGCTGGGGGTGTTCATCGCCGCGCAACTGGTCTGGTCGCAACTGAACCTCGACCTGCCCTGGACCAGCTTCGGCCGCCTGCGCCCGCTGCACACCAATGCGGTGATCTTCGCCTTCGGCGGTTGCGCGCTGTTCGCCACCAGCTATTACGTGGTGCAGCGCACCTGCCAGGTGCGGCTGGTTTCCGACCGCCTGGCGGCCTTTACCTTCTGGGGCTGGCAGGCGGTGATCGTCGCCGCGATGATCAGCCTGCCGCTGGGCTACACCAGCAGCAAGGAATACGCCGAGCTGGAATGGCCCATCGACATCCTCCTGGGCATCGTCTGGTTCACCTATATCGGCGTGTTCTTCGGCACCCTGTTCAAGCGCCGCACCCGGCATATCTACGTGGCCAACTGGTTCTTCGGCGCATTCATCCTGGTCACCGGCATGCTGCACCTGGTCAACAGCGCCGCCGTGCCGGTCAGTCCCTTCAAGTCCTATTCGATGTATGCCGGTGCCACCGACGCGATGATCCAGTGGTGGTACGGCCACAACGCCGTGGGTTTCTTCCTGACCACCGGTTTTCTGGGGATGATGTATTACTTCGTGCCCAAGCAGGCCAATCGGCCGATCTACTCGTACCGGCTGTCGATCGTGCACTTCTGGGCGCTGATCACCCTGTACATCTGGGCCGGCCCGCACCACCTGCACTACACCGCTCTGCCGGACTGGGCCCAGAGCCTGGGCATGGTGATGTCGATCATCCTCCTGGCACCGAGCTGGGGCGGCATGATCAACGGCATGATGACCCTCTCCGGCGCCTGGCATAAATTGCGCACCGACCCGATCCTGCGCTTCTTGGTCGTCTCCCTGGCGTTCTACGGCATGTCCACCTTCGAGGGGCCGATGATGGCCATCAAGACGGTCAACGCGCTGTCCCACTACACCGACTGGACCATCGGCCACGTACACGCCGGCGCCCTGGGCTGGGTGGCGATGATCACCTTCGGCGCGCTGTATCACCTGATCCCCCGGGTGTTCGGCCGCGAGCAGATGCACAGCCTGGCGGCGATCCACCTGCACTTCTGGCTCGCCACCATCGGCACCGTGCTGTACATCGTCGCCATGTGGGTCAATGGCATCACCCAGGGCCTGATGTGGCGGGCGGTGCATGAAGACGGCACGCTCACCTACTCCTTTATCGAGTCCGTATCGGCCAGCCACCCGGGCTACCTGGTGCGCATGATCGGCGGCGCGATCTTCTTCACCGGCATGCTGCTGATGGCCTGGAACACCTGGCGCACCATTCGCGCCGCCCGGCCGGCCGAGTACGACGCCGGCGCGCGTATTCCCCTGGCGCAAAACGGGGGGGCCGGGCGATGAAGCACGACCTGATCGAAAAGAACCTCGGCCTGATGACCCTGCTGATGGTCATCGCCGTGAGCATCGGCGGCCTGACCCAGATCGTGCCGCTGTTCTTTCAGGACGTGGTCAACGAGCCGGTGGCCGGAATGCGGCCCTACACCGCGCTGCAGCTCGAAGGCCGCGACATCTATATCCGCGAAGGCTGCGTGGGTTGCCACTCGCAGATGATCCGCCCGTTCCGCGCCGAAACCGAGCGCTACGGCCACTATTCGGTGGCCGGTGAAAGCGTGTGGGATCACCCCTTCCTGTGGGGCTCAAAGCGCACCGGCCCGGACCTGGCGCGGATCGGCGGGCGCTACTCGGACGACTGGCACCGCACCCACCTGATCAATCCCCGCGACCTGGTGCCGGAATCGAAGATGCCCGCCTACCCCTGGTTGGCCGAGCGCAGGCTCGACGGCGCCCTGAGCGCCGAAAAGCTCAAGGTCATGCAGGGCTTCGGCATTCCCTACAGCGACGAGGATATCGCCAAGGCCCGCGAGGCGGTGGCAGGCAAGAGCGAGCTGGATGCATTGATCGCCTACCTGCAGGTGCTCGGCACCGCGATTCCCAACAAGCGGTGACGCCATGCCAGCCTTTTTGACCGACATCGGCACCATCCGCGGCATCGGTACCGCGGTGGTGCTCATCGCCTTCATCGCCGTGGTGCTCTGGGCCTACAGCAGCAAGCGCAAGTCCAGCTTCGACGAGGCGGCCAACCTGCCCTTCGCCGACGAGCCGCAGAGCGCCAGCCAGCAGGACCAGAAGGCTGGGGACGACAAGCCTTGAGCACCTTCTGGAGCCTGTTCGTCGCCCTGACCACCCTGGGCACGCTGCTGGGCCTGGCCTGGCTGCTGATCGCCACCCGCAAGGGTCAGCGCCCGGGCGACAGCGAGCGGACCACCGGGCACAACTTCGACGGCATCGAGGAATACGACAACCCGCTGCCGCGCTGGTGGTTTCTGCTGTTTTTAGGCACCCTGGCATTCGCCTTCGGCTACCTGCTGCTCTACCCCGGGCTGGGCAACTTCAAGGGCCTGCTGCCCGGCTATGACGGGGGTTGGACCCAGGTCGGCCAGTGGCAGCGCGAGATGGCCGAGGCCGATGCGCGCTACAGCCCGCTGTTCGCCGGGTACGCCGCCATGCCGATCACCGAGCTGGCCAGGGACGAACAGGCGCTGAAGATCGGCGGCCGGCTGTTCGCCAACAGCTGCGCCACGTGCCACGGCGCCGACGCCAAGGGCGCCTTCGGTTTTCCCAACCTGACCGATGACGCCTGGCTGTACGGCGGCGACCCGGAAACCATCAAGACCTCCATCCTGCAGGGCCGCCAGGGCGTGATGCCGGCCTGGCAGACCATTCTCGGCGACGACGGCGTGCGCGACGTCACCGGCTACGTGCGCAGTCTCTCGAACCTGGAAAACCCGGCGGACATCGCCGTCGATCTAAACGCGGGCAAACAGCTCTACGCCAGCAACTGCGCCATGTGCCACGGCCCCGATGGCAAGGGCCTGCAGCTGCTCGGCGCGCCGAATCTGACGGACAAGGCATGGCTGTACGGCTCCAGCTTCGCCCAGGTGCAGCAGACCATCCGTTATGGACGCAGCGGCAAGATGCCGGCGCAGGCGGACTTTCTCGGCAACGACAAGGTGCACCTGTTGGCCGCCTACGTGTACAGCCTGTCGCAACGCGACAAGGCGCAGGCAGAAGCGCAAAGCCGGCAGAAAGATTGAGTGCACTGATCTGGGTCAGGACGACTTGATCATGCAACGCCTAGCATGGCCCTGCACCTACCCTGCGACGGGTAGCCGCAAGCCCGATCCGGCCTGGCGGCGTACCATCGGCGCAGCGAACGATCGCGACCGGCACGTATCGGTCGCGGCAGGCCCGACCAACCGTTGTGGTAGCCCTCGATGAGCCAACAGATCCCCGTCAAGAACGTCACGCCGCCCGCCGGCGAGACCATCGACCTCTATGCCAGCCGCGAGAAGATCCACACCCGCGCCTTCAGCGGCTTCTACCGCAACCTGCGGCGCGCTGGCGGGGCCCTGCTGTTCATCCTCTACTTCGGCACCGTGTGGCTGAACTGGGACGGCCACCAGGCGGTGTGGTGGAACCTGCCCGAGCGCAAGTTCCACATCTTCGGCGCCACCTACTGGCCCCAGGACTTCGTGCTGCTCTCGGCGCTGCTGATCATCGCCGCCTTCGGATTGTTCTTCATCACCGTGTTCGCCGGCCGGGTGTGGTGCGGCTACACCTGCCCGCAGAGCGTGTTCACCTGGATCTTCATGTGGGCGGAAAAGGTCACCGAGGGCGACCGCAACCAGCGCATGAAGCTGGAAAAGGCGCCGATGAGCGCGGACAAGTTCATCCGCCGCTTCGCCAAGCACAGCATCTGGCTGGGCGTTTCCCTGGTCACCGCGCTGACCTTCGTCGGCTATTTCGCGCCGATCCGCGAGCTGCTCGCCGAACTGGTCACCTTCGAGGCCAGCGGCTGGGCGCTGTTCTGGATTGCCTTCTTCACCCTCGCCACCTACGGCAATGCCGGCTGGCTGCGCGAGCAGGTGTGCATTCACATGTGCCCCTATGCGCGCTTCCAGAGCGTGATGTTCGACCAGGACACCCTGATCGTCTCCTATGACCCGCGCCGTGGCGAAGCCCGCGGCCCGCGCAAGAAGAGCGCCGACCACAAGGCTCAGGGCCTGGGCGACTGCATCGACTGCACCCTGTGCGTGCAGGTGTGCCCCACCGGTATCGACATCCGCGACGGCCTGCAGATCGAGTGCATCGGCTGCGCCGCCTGCATCGACGCCTGCGACGCCGTCATGGACAAGATGAACTACCCGCGCGGGCTGATCAGCTACACCACCGAGCACAACCTCTCGGGGCAGCAGACCCGCCTGCTGCGCCCGCGGCTGATCGGCTATGCCATCGCCCTTTTGGCCATGCTGGCGGTATTCGCCTGGGCGGTGAGCAACCGCCCGCTGGTGGAGCTGGACGTGCTCAAGGATCGGGTACTCTACCGCGAGAACGAGCTGGGCCGGATCGAGAACGTCTACACCCTGAAGATCATGAACAAGGCCCAGCAGGACATCGTCTACCGCATCGAGGCCGAGGGCCTGGACGGCCTGGTCTACGAAGGCCGCCGCGAAGTCCGCGCCCTGGCCGGCGAAGTGCTGGCGATGCCGGTGGAGCTGTCCATCGACGCCGAGAAGCTGCCATCGAGCACCAACGAGATCACCTTCCATATCCGTGCCACCGACGACGACAGCATCCACAACGACGCCAGCAGCCGCTTTATCGGCCCGAGCGTGAGATAGCCTGAACGTCAGCTCGGGCTTTTTGATGTGATTTCACACAGGATGCCCAGGCGACAAACAAACGCCCCTTCAGGAGGCCGAGTGGAATCATTGTGCAGGGGGACGAGCAGCATGGATGCGGCGAGAGGCCTGATGGGCCAGGGATGGCCCTTCCAGGCCGGCCCCCGGAGCAATGATGGAGCGAGGGAACCCCAGCGAAGCTGGGGCCGGATGTCGGGGCTAGACCTTTTGGTTTCTTTTGGCGGGGCCGGCCATCCGGGCAATGCCAAAAGAAACCCGCTCGTCAGAGCGGAAATGAACGCACTGACAATACGGTAATTGTCACAAACCGCAAATGTGAAGGATCCATCCAGCCATGAACGAAGACCCCCAACCCGCCCCCTGGTACAAACAGTTCTGGCCCTGGTTCCTGATCGCCCTGCTCGGCTACTCGGTGATCCAGGGGCTGACCCTGCTGACCATCGCCACCCGCAACCCGCCGGGGCTGATCTCCGACGACTATTACGACGTCGGCAAGGGTATCAACCAGTCTCTGGAGCGCGAGTACCTGGCAGTCCGCCTGAAGCTGCAGGCGACGCTGGACCTGGACGACGAACGCGGCACCGCCGAGCTGCAACTGCACGGCGCCAGCGCGCCGGCGCAACTGGTGCTCAACCTGGTATCGCCGACCCAGCCGGAGCGCGACCGCCGCGTGGTGCTGCAGTCTCAGGGCCAGGGCCTGTACCGCGGCAGCCTGCAGGACAGCGTGCAGGGCCGGCGCTTCGTCGAGCTGATCGGCCAGGAAGGCGGCCAGGACTGGCGCCTGTTCGAGGAAGAAACCCTGCAACCCGGCAAGAGCCTCCAGCTCGGGGATGAACACTGATCGACACCTCGATTGCCACCGGCGCGCCGCTCGAACGCAGCAGCCCGGCCCCCTGCTACCACTGCGGCCTGCCGGTGCCGGCGGGTAGCCGCTTCACGGCCGTGGTGCTGGGCCAGTCGCGGGAGCTGTGCTGCCCGGGCTGCCAGGCGGTGGCCGAAACCATCGTGCAGAACGGCCTGGAGCATTACTACCGCCACCGCAGCGAAGCGGCCAACAATCCCCGGCAATTGCCCCAGGCGCTGCCCGACGAGCTGGCCCTGTATGACCGCCGCGACGTGCAGCAGCCCTTCGTCGAACAAAGCGGCGAATGGAGCGAAACCAGCCTGCTGATAGAGGGCATCAGTTGCGCGGCCTGTGGCTGGCTGATCGAAAAGCACCTCAATGCCCTGCCTGGTGTGGCCGAGGCCCATCTGAACCTGTCCAACCATCGCCTGCGGGTGCGCTGGAGCGCCAGCGCCCTGCCCTGAGCCAATTGCTCGGCGAAGTGCGTGGCATCGGCTACGCCGCCCATCCCTGGCAGGCGGATGCCGCCGCCGAGCAACTGACCCGGGAAAACCGCCGCGCCATGCGCCAGCTGGGCGTGGCCGGGCTGCTGTGGATGCAGGTGATGATGGCGAGCATGGCCACCTGGCCGGAGTTCAACGTCGACCTGAGCCCGGAGCTGGACAGCATCCTGCGCTGGGTCAGCCTGTTTCTCACCACCCCCATCGTCTTCTACTGCTGCGGCCAGTTCTTCCGCGGCGCCCTGCGCGACCTGCGCACCCGCCACCTGAGCATGGACGTCTCGGTGTCGCTGGCCATCGGCGGCGCCTACGCGGCGGGCATCTGGTCCACCGTCAGCGGGCATGGCGAGCTGTATTTCGATGCGGTGGGCATGTTCGCCCTGTTCCTGCTCAGCGGTCGCTACCTGGAACGCCGCGCCCGGGAACGCACCGCCGCGGTCACCGCGCAACTGGTCAAGTTGCTGCCAGCCTCGTGCCTGCGCCTGGATGAACAGGGCCAGGGCCAGCGCATCCTGCTCAGCGAGCTGCAACCCGGCGACCAGGTGCTGGTGCCGCCGGGTGCGCTGATCCCGGCCGACGGCCAGGTACTGGCCGGGCAGTCCAGCGTCGATGAATCCCTGCTCACCGGTGAGTACCTGCCACAGCCACGCGGCGTCGGCGATGGCGTGACCGCCGGCACCCTCAATGTCGAGGGGCCGCTGACCGTCGAGGTGCAGGCGCTGGGCGATGCCACCCGGCTGTCGGCCATCGTCCGCCTGCTCGAGCGCGCCCAGAGCGACAAGCCGCGCCTGGCCGAGATCGCCGACCGGGTGGCGCAATGGTTCCTGTTGATCGTGCTGGTGGTGGCGGCCATCGTCGGCCTGGTCTGGTGGCAGCTCGATGCGTCGCGGGCGTTCTGGGTGGTGCTGGCCCTGCTCGTCGCCACCTGCCCCTGCGCCCTTGCCCTGGCCACACCCACCGCGCTGACCACCGCCACCGGCACCCTGCACAAACTCGGCATGCTGCTGACCCGCGGCCATGTGCTCGAAGGCTTGGAGCAGATCGACACGCTGATCGTCGACAAGACCGGCACCCTCACCGAAGGCCGTCTGACCTTGCGCGCCGTGCATCCCCTCGGCGATCTGGATGGCGACACCTGCCTGGCCCTGGCCGCGGCGCTGGAAAGCCAGTCGGAACATCCGATCGCCCGCGCCTTCGGCCATGCCACGGCACGGGTCGAGGCGCTGCACAACGTGCCAGGGCTGGGCCTGGAAGGTGTGGTCGAGGGGCGCCGGCTGCGTATCGGCCAGGCCGCTTTCGTCAGCGCACTCAGCGCCAGCCCCGCACCGGCCTTCAACGGGGAACAGGGCCAATGGTTGCTGCTCGGTGACGAACAGCGGCCGCTGGCCTGGTTCGTACTCGACGACCGCCTGCGCGACGATGCGCCGGCCCTGGTCGAGGCGGCGCGCGGGCGTGGCTGGCAGATCCTGCTGCTCAGCGGCGACAGCTCGCCCATGGTCGGCGAAGTGGCCCGCCAGTTGGGTATCGACCAGGCACGCGGCGGGCTGACCCCGGACGCCAAGCTGGCCATCCTGCGTGATCTGCAGACGCAAGGCCGCCGCGTGCTGATGCTCGGCGACGGCGTCAACGACGTGCCGGTGCTCGCCGGCGCCGACATCAGCGTGGCCATGGGCTCGGCCTCGGATCTGGCCAAGACCAGCGCCGACGCCGTGCTGCTCTCCAACCGCCTGACCAGCCTGGTCGATGCCCTGCGCCTGGCACGCCGCACCCGCACGGTCATCATCGAGAACCTAGCCTGGGCCGGCCTGTACAATGGCCTGGTGCTGCCCTTCGCCGCCCTGGGCTGGATCACCCCGATCTGGGCCGCCCTGGGCATGTCGCTCAGCTCGTTGCTGGTGGTACTCAACGCACTGCGCCTGGGGAAAGCACCATGACCGCGCTGTACATCCTGATTCCCGTCGCCCTGCTGCTGGTCGCCTTCGCCGTGTGGCTGTTCTTCTGGGCGGTGGACAGTGGCCAGTACGACGACCTCGACAGCCCGGCGCACCGCATCCTCTTCGATGACGATGACCCACGCCACCAGGCGGCGGTGAAACAGGCCAAAGACGAGCCCACGCCGAAAGACCATGACTGACCTGCTGCCACAACTGCTCTCCGCGCTGATCCTCGGCCTGCTCGGCGGCGGCCATTGCCTGGGCATGTGCGGCGGGCTGATGGGCGCGCTGACCCTGGCCATCCCGGCCGAACGGCGCCAGCAGCGCCTGCAGTTGCTGGTCGCTTACAACGCTGGGCGCATTCTCAGCTATACGACTGCCGGCCTGCTGCTCGGCCTGGCCGGCTGGGCCCTGGCCAGCGGGCCGCTGGCCTCTGTGCTGCGCAGCATCGCCGGCCTGCTGCTGATCGCCATGGGCCTGTACCTGGCCGGCTGGTGGAGCGGCCTGACGCGTATCGAAGCGCTCGGCCGTGGGCTGTGGCGCCGTCTGCAACCGTTCACCCGGCGCCTTATGCCGATCACCAATGTGCCGCGTGCCATGGTTCTCGGCGGCCTGTGGGGCTGGCTGCCCTGCGGCCTGGTGTACAGCACCCTGCTGTGGGCGGCGAGCCAGGGTGATGCCCTGCGCAGCGCCGCCCTGATGTTCGCCTTCGGCCTCGGTACCCTGCCCGTGCTGCTGGCCACCGGGCTGGCAGCCGAGCGCCTGGTCGGCCTGCTGCGCCGGCGCGGGGTGCGCATCGCCGGCGGCCTGCTGGTGATGCTGTTCGGCCTGTGGACCCTGCCCGGCCCTCATCAGCATTGGTTGATGGGGCACTGACGCCCGATCTGCAAATGACTGAGCGATCCCACCACCACTGCGACCCCATGACTCAGATCAAAAAGCCCCGTCCATGCGCCCCCTAGACTGCTGAGCATTCAATGCTGAAGCGGAATTCGCCATGCTCGATGTCATCCAGTGGGACTGCGACCTGATCCGCCGCTACGATCAAGCCGGCCCGCGCTACACTTCCTACCCGACCGCCGTGCAGTTCCACGACGGCGTCGGCTCCTTCGACCTGCTGCACGCCCTGCGTGACAGCCGCCGCGCGCTGCGCCCGCTGTCGCTGTACCTGCACCTGCCGTTCTGCGCCAACATCTGCTACTACTGCGCCTGCAACAAGGTGATCACCAAGGATCGCGGTCGCACCCAGCCGTACCTGCAGGCGCTGGAGCAGGAAATGGCGCTGATCGGCCATCATGTCGACAAGCGCCAGCGCATCGAACAGCTGCACCTGGGCGGCGGCACCCCGACCTTTCTCAGCCATGACGAACTGCGCCAGTTGATGAGCAAGTTGCGCGAGCACTTCAGCCTGCTCGACGACGATTCCGGCGACTACAGCATCGAAATCGACCCCCGTGAGGCGGACTGGTCGACCATGGGCCTGCTGCGCGAGCTGGGCTTCAACCGGGTCAGCCTCGGCGTTCAGGATCTCGACCCCAAGGTGCAGCGCGCCATCAACCGCCTGCAGAGCCTCGAAGAAACCCGCGCCATCATCGAGGCCGCGCGCACCCTGCAGTTTCGCTCGGTGAACATCGACCTGATCTACGGCCTGCCGCTGCAGACGCCGGAAAACTTCGCCCGCACCTTACAACAGGTCATCGCCCTGCAGCCCGATCGCCTGTCGCTGTTCAACTATGCCCACCTGCCGGAGCGTTTCATGCCGCAGCGGCGCATCGACAGCGGGCAGCTGCCCAGCGCGGCAGCCAAGCTGGCCATACTGCAGGGCAGCATCGAGCAGTTGGCCAGCGCCGGTTATCGCTATATCGGCATGGACCATTTCGCCCTGCCCGACGACGAGCTGGCCAGCGCCCAGGAGGACGGCAGCCTGCAACGCAACTTCCAGGGCTATACCACCCATGGCCACTGTGACCTGATCGGCCTGGGGGTGTCGTCGATCAGCCAGATCGGCGACCTGTACTGCCAGAACACCACGGACCTGGCTGCCTACCAGGGCAGCCTCAACAACCGGCAGTTGGCGACCCAGCGCGGCCTGGGCTGCAACCACGACGACCGAATCCGCCGTGCGGTGATCCAGCAGCTGATCTGTCACTTTCAGTTGGAGTTCGCCGACATCGAGCAGCGCTTCGCCATCAACCTGCGCAACTACTTCGCAGGCACCTGGCCGGCGCTCGAGCAGATGCATCGCGACGGCCTGATCGATCTGCGTGACGGCGGCATCGAGGTGCTGCCCGCCGGCCGGTTGCTGGTGCGCTCGCTGTGCATGGCGTTCGACCGCTACCTGGGCGAGACCAGCCTGCAGCGCTTTTCGCGGGTGATCTGAGCAGTGCCCCCGGCAGGACCGAGACGCCGCGCACCCGTCCTCACTTGGCCATCAACGAGGCGACGGTGGCGCTCTGTTCACTGTTGAGTTTCTGATCACGCATCACTTTCACCAACTGGGCGTTGGCGGTGCTCAAGGCGCCACTGATCGAACCGACTTCGGTCTGCAAGGCACGCACCCTGGCCTGCTGCGCCTCATCCTCCCTATCGCCCTGGGCCATCAGGGCCTGCAGATCGGCCATCTTCTCGGCCAGTTGGGCCTTGAGCTCGCGGATCATCTTGAGCAATCGTTTTACCTCGTCGGGCAAATTGCTCTCGTCGATATCGGCGTTCTTGTTTTCCGCTTCCCGGGAACGGGCCAGGCCAACGTCCGACAGGCTCACCTTCACGCCTGGTGCGGAGCCGGCTTCCTCGCCTGGCGCCGCAGCGGCTTGCTCTGCCGCCTCGTTAGGCGCCGCTTCAGCCACGGGCGCTGCGCTGGCGGTCACATAGCTGCGCTCTCTCGACACATTGGTCGCCACTTGCATCACACCGCTCCCTGCTTCTGGACTGATCGATACAGGTCTATCGGCAGGCGCGTGCGACACTTGAGCACCCTGCGGCAGGTGGCCGCGCACCCCTCTGGTGCGTTACCCTTACAACTTCTGAGTGATTACCTAGGGATAAGGGCGATGTCCGAAAGCATCAAGCTGCGCACAACTCATCAGGCACACTGCAAGGATTGCAGCCTCGCCAGCCTCTGCCTGCCCCTGTCGCTGGATCTCAAGGACATGGACGCGCTCGACGATATCGTCAAACGCGGCCGCCCTCTGAAAAAGGGCGAGTTCCTGTTCCGCCAGGGCGACACCTTCAACTCGGTGTTCGCCGTGCGTTCCGGCGCACTGAAGACCTTCAGCCTGAGCGACGCCGGCGAGGAGCAGATCACCGGCTTCCACCTGCCCAGCGAACTGGTCGGCCTCTCCGGCATGGACACCGAGCTGTACCCGGTGTCGGCCCAGGCCCTGGAAACCACCTCGGTCTGCGAGATTCCCTTCGAGCGTCTCGACGAGCTGTCGGTCAGCCTGCCGCAACTGCGCCGCCAGCTGATGCGCGTGATGAGCCGCGAGATTCGCGACGACCAGCAGATGATGCTGCTGCTCTCCAAGAAGACCGCCGACGAGCGCATCGCCACCTTCCTGGTCAACCTGTCCGCGCGCTTCAGCGCCCGTGGCTTCTCGGCCAACCAGTTCCGCCTGGCCATGTCGCGCAACGAGATCGGCAACCACCTGGGCCTGGCCGTGGAAACCGTGTCGCGGGTGTTCACCCGCTTCCAGCAGAGCAACCTGATCGAAGCCGAAGGCAAGGAAGTGCATATTCTCGACCCGATCGAGCTGTGCGCCCTGGCAGGTGGTAACCTTAACGGCTGATACTCCCGTTAAGGATTCACCCTGCCATGATCTTTGATGAATTCACCATCAAGACCCTTATCCGCCCGGTCAACGACTTCCCCAAACCGGGCGTGGTGTTTCGCGACATCACGCCGCTGTTCCAGTCCCCGCGCGCCCTGCGCATGGTCATCGACAGCCTGATCCAGCGCTACGTCGAAGCGGACTTCAGCCACGTCGGCGCGATGGATGCACGGGGTTTTCTGATCGGCTCGATTCTTTCCTACGAGCTGAACAAGCCGCTGGTGCTGTTTCGCAAGCAAGGCAAGCTGCCGGCTGACGTACTCAGCCAGGGCTACCAGACCGAATACGGCGAAGCCTTTCTGGAGGCCCACGCCGACAGCCTGTGCGAAGGCGACAAGGTGCTGATCGTCGATGACCTGATCGCCACCGGCGGCACCCTGCTGGCCGCCGTGCAGCTGGTCAAGCGCATGGGCGCCGGCATTCACGAGGCGGCGGCGATCATCGACCTGCCCGAGCTCGGTGGCTCCCGCCGGCTGCAGGACATGGGCATTCCCACCTACAGCCTGACGGCCTTCGCCCTGGACGAGCGTTGATGCAAAGGTGATCAGCCAATAAAAAACCCGGCCAAGTGCCGGGCTCTTTATTCGAGTTTTACTCAATGTCTAGCGAGCTAGCGGGCCGTTGAAAAACGTAGGCGAGGCAGCCAGTGCAAGGCAAAAACAGGCGAAAAAGCGGAGTTACGAGCTGTAAATAAGCATTTTGAGCCTGTTTTTAACGCAGCAATGGCAACGCAGGTAGTTTTTCAACAGCCTGCTAGAGCAGTGCAAGGCGAAATCAGGCGAGGAAGCGAGTGTACTGTTGTACATGAGCATGACTCGCTTCGCTCGCCCTCTGGGCCGCGCTAAAGCGCATTAGCTGCAAGCGGCTAGCCGACCGGGCTGACGATCCAGCCTGATTTCAACGCAGCAGTGCCAACGCGCAGCAGACATTAATTAACGCAGAGTAGGCCCCTGGAAACCCATCCACAGCGCGATGTGCTCCGCCACGCTGGCACCCAGCTTCTTGGTGAAGCGATCCAGCGGGCTTTCCTGCACGGTGAAGTCGACCATCTCTTCCTGGCCGATCACCTCGCGGGCCACGTAGCTGGTGCTGCCCAGCCCGTCGATCAAGCCGAGGCTCAGGGCCTGCTCGCCGGACCAGATCAAACCGGAGAACAGCTCGGGATGCTCGGCATCCTTGAGGCGATCACCACGGCCCTTCTTCACGCTGTCGATGAACTGCTTGTGGGTGGTGTCCAGCACCGTTTTCCAGAAACGGGTTTCCTCGTCCTTCTGCGGCTGGAACGGGTCGAGGAATGCCTTGTGCTCACCCGAGGTGTACACGCGACGCTCGACGCCAAGCTTCTCCATGGTGTCGACGAAGCCGAAACTTGCCGCCGTGACGCCGATGGAACCCACCAGGCTGGCCTTGTCGGCGTAGATCTGGTCGGCGGCGCTGGCGATGTAATAGGCACCCGATGCACCGAGATCGGAAATCACCGCATAGACCTTGATGTCCGGGTGCTCGCCACGCAGGCGGCGAATTTCGTCGTACACGTAGCCCGACTGCACCGGGCTGCCGCCCGGGCTGTTGATGCGCAGGACCACGCCCTTGGTGTTCGGATCCTTGAAAGCAGCGCGCAGGCTGCCGACGATGTTGTCGGCGCTGGCCGCTTCCTTGTCGGCGATCATGCCGCGCACCTCGATCACCGCGGTGTGGGCCGTGCTGCTGCCGCCCTGCGTGCTGATCAGCGGCGAGAACAGCGCCAGGGCGCCGAACAGGTAGATGAAGGTCAGCAGCTTGAAGAAGATGCCCCAGCGACGCGAGCGGCGCTGCTCGTGGACACTGGCCAGCAAGGTCTTCTCGAGGAGCTTCCAGCTCTTCGGGTCACTCTCGGAGACCGACGACGTCTTTCTCTCACCCCACATGCTCAATCTCCTCGGTTCGGGTCTCGGCTACCCTGCTGCTCAGCCAGGTACTCAATTGCATGAAATGGTCGATCGACAACTTCGGCTGATAAAGGCTCAGCGCCTCCAGCGTCTGGGCACCATAGCCCACCGCCACCGAATCCATACCCGCACGCTGCGCCATCAGCAGGTCGAACGACGAGTCGCCGACCATCAGCGCCTGCTCGGCGCTCACCCCGCAGTGTTGCAGAATCTCGTGGAGCATCCGCGGGTCCGGCTTGCTGGCCGTTTCATCGGCGCAGCGGGTGATGTCGAAGTAATCCTGCCAGCCCAGGGTATCGAGAATCCGCTGCAGGCCTCGGCGGCTCTTGCCGGTGGCGACCGCCAGCTGATAGCCCTGCTGGCGGAACCTCGCCAGGCTCTGCTCGACACCGTCGAAGAACGCCGAAGGCGTCTGGTCCAGGGCCACATAGCAGTCGCTGTAGCGGGCATGGAAGCGTTCGACGTGCGCCGCTTCGCCGAGTTCCGGATAAAGGGTGGTGATCGCCTCGGGCAGCGCCAGCCCGATGATGCCCTTGACCGCCTCGTCGCTGCGCCGCGGCACGCCGCACAGATCGGCGGCCTGGTGCATGGCGGTGACGATGCGGGCGATGGAATCGACCAGGGTGCCGTCCCAGTCGAAGATCAGCAGCTCGTAGTCACGCACTCAGGCGCTCCACGGTGCGTGCCCACATCTCGTCGACCGGCGCCTCGAGCTTCAGCACGCCGCCCTCGGGCAGCGGGATGTTCAGCTCGTAGGCATGCAGGAACAGGCGCTTGCCGCCCAGCTCGCGAATCTCGCGGGTGAAGTCGTCATCGCCGTACTTGCTGTCACCGGCGATGCAGTGCCCGCCGTACTGGGCGTGCACGCGAATCTGGTGGGTACGGCCGGTCACCGGCTTGGCTTCGATCAGGGTGGCGAACTCGCCGAAGCGGCGCAGCACGCGGAATAGGGTCAGCGCCTCCTTGCCTTCGGGGTTGACCTCGACCATGCGCTCGCCGGAACGCAGGTTGCTCTTGAGCAGCGGCGCGTTGATCTGCTTCTTGGCGGTCGCCCAATGGCCGCGCACCAGTGCCATGTAGCGCTTGTCGACACCGTCGCCGCGCAGCTGTTCGTGCAGGTGGCGCAGCATGCTGCGCTTCTTGGCGATCATCAGCAGGCCCGAGGTGTCACGGTCCAGGCGATGCACCAGTTCCAGATCCTTGACATCCGGACGCAGCTGGCGAAACGCCTCGATGACTCCGTAATTGAGGCCGCTGCCACCATGCACGGCGATGCCGGCCGGCTTGTTGAGCACGATCAGCGCCTTGTCTTCATAGACGATGGCGGCTTCCAGGCGCTGCAACAGCCCCTGAGCCAGCGGCTCGGGCTCGTCGCGCTCGGCCAGACGCAGCGGCGGCACGCGCACGACATCGCCGGCCTGCAGCTTGTACTCGGGTTTGATGCGCCCCTTGTTGACCCGTACCTCACCCTTGCGCAGGATGCGGTAGATCAAGGTCTTGGGAACGCCCTTGAGCTGGTTGCGAAGGAAGTTGTCGATGCGCTGACCCGCGAGCTCAGGCGCGACCTCGAGCAGCTGAACGCCGGAGGTTGGGGGAGTAGGTGTCGTCATGGCCGCGATCATACAATTTTTATGCATTTGAAGCACTTAATCATTGCTGCTATAGTCGCGAATGCCGTCAAAAGCGGCCTGATTCGCGGATGTTGCCAAACCGCCATCGCGAATCGAGCAACCCACTTCAGGACATAAGGCCGTCCGACGGGCATCTCACAGAGCGAAAGGCCGGCATGGCTGCTCGAGAAACTCGGAAACAAGGCCTGAGACACAGATGCGTGACCCGTCCAATTGGACGGTCGCGGTAATGCCAACCCGCTGCGGATTTTCGTGAGCGGCACCCGATTTTCAGCGATACGTGTAGGGTGGAGATGCACAACGGTCGGCCTGCGTAGCAAAGAGCTTTATCTAAAGACGCTTCATATCGTCCGCTACCGACCCTTGATTCCTCCTCCTGACTGAGAACCTGTTTAGGGTCTCGCGAGCTAGCGCCACGCAAGACGCTACGTTAGTAACAGCCCCCAGTACGGGGCGGCCGAGGAAACGACCTTTACCCGCGTGGTAAACGGGCCTTCCAGACCGGTTTCAACGCAGCAAGGCCGATGCTTAGCCGATCACAAGCGAGTTCTGAGGGCTTTCTGTCACATACAGCAAGCAGGAGACGTCCGTCGCGGCCCAGCAAAACTGGCTGCTGCCGCTAGACAATGAAACGATTTACGCCCGTTTCTGACGCACCTGACACCGACCCTGAGCGTCGTGTGTGCCTAACGCGGCTTCCGGCAGCACCGGAAACCACTGGTACCACATGAAAAGAATGCTGATTAACGCAACTCAACCCGAAGAGTTGCGTGTTGCGCTGGTAGATGGCCAGCGCCTGTACGATCTGGACATCGAGTCCGGCGCCCGCGTACAGAAGAAATCCAATATCTACAAAGGTCGCATTACCCGCGTAGAACCCAGCCTCGAAGCGGCATTCGTCGACTTCGGCTCCGAGCGTCACGGCTTCCTCCCCTCAAAGAAATCTCCCGCGAATACTTCAGCAAGGCCCCCGAAGGCCGCGTCAACATCAAGGACGTGCTCAAGGAAGGCCAGGAAGTCATCGTTCAGGTCGAGAAAGAAGAGCGTGGCAACAAGGGCGCAGCCCTGACCACCTTCATCAGCCTCGCCGGTCGCTACCTGGTGCTGATGCCCAACAACCCGCGTGCCGGTGGCATCAGCCGCCGCATCGAAGGTGAAGAGCGCAACGAACTGCGCGAGGCGCTGAACGGCCTCGACATCCCGGGCGACATGGGCCTGATCGTGCGCACCGCCGGCCTGGGCCGCAGCAGCGAAGAAATGCAGTGGGACCTCGACTACCTGCTGCAACTGTGGAGCGCCATCAAGGAAGCTTCCCAGGACCGCCCTGCCCCGTTCCTGATCTACCAGGAAAGCAACGTCATCATCCGCGCCATCCGCGACTACCTGCGCCAGGACATCGGCGAAGTGCTGGTCGACAGCGTCGAAGCCCAGGAAGAAGCCCTGACCTTCATCCGCCAGGTGATGCCGCAGTACGCCAGCAAGATCAAGCTGTACGAAGACAGCGTGCCGCTGTTCAACCGCTTCCAGATCGAAAGCCAGATCGAAACCGCTTTCCAGCGTGAAGTGAAGCTGCCGTCCGGTGGCTCCATCTACATCGACCCGACCGAAGCCCTGGTGTCCATCGACATCAACTCGGCGCGCGCCACCAAAGGCAGCGACATCGAAGAGACCGCCCTGCAGACCAACCTGGAAGCGGCCGAAGAGATCGCCCGCCAGCTGCGCCTGCGTGACATCGGCGGCCTGATCGTCATCGACTTCATCGACATGACGCCGGCCAAGAACCAGCGCGCCGTCGAAGAGAAGGTCCGCGAAGCCCTGGAAGCCGACCGTGCCCGCGTCCAGATCGGTCGTATCTCGCGCTTCGGCCTCTTGGAAATGTCCCGTCAGCGCCTGCGCCCGTCCCTGGGCGAAAGCAGCGGCATCGTCTGCCCGCGCTGCAACGGCCAAGGCATCATCCGTGACGTCGAGTCGCTGTCCCTGGCCATCCTGCGTCTGATCGAAGAAGAAGCCCTGAAGGACCGTACCGCCGAAGTACGCGCCCAGGTGCCGATCCCGGTCGCTGCCTTCCTGCTCAACGAGAAACGCAACTCGATCACCAAGATCGAACTGCGCACCCGCGCGCGCATCGTCATCCTGCCGAACGATCACCTGGAAACCCCGCACTTCGAAGTGCAGCGTATCCGTGACGACAGCCCGGAAGCCCAGAGCGCCCAGACCAGCTACGAAATGGCCACGGTCGAAGTCGAGGAAGAGAAACCGGCAGCCGCCACCCGCACCCTGGTTCGCCAGGAAGCCGCCATCAAGGCCGCTCCGCCGCGCACCGCGCCGGCACCGGTCAGCGAAGCCGCGCCAGCCGCTCCGGTTGCCGCTGCCGCCCCTGCCGGCGGCCTGTTCAAAGGCCTGGTGAAGTCCCTGGTGGGTCTGTTCGCCGGCGCCGAAGAGCAGAAGCCGACCGTGGTCGAGAAGAAGCCGGGCGAGCGTCAGCCGCGCGGTGACGAGCGTCGCAACGGTCGCCAGCAGAACCGTAACCGTGGCAACCGCCGCGACGACGATCGCAAGCCACGCGAGGAACGCGCACCGCGCGAGGATCGTGCCGCCCGTGAGGAGCGCGCACCCCGTGAAGAACGCGCACCTCGTGAAGAGCGTCAACCGCGCGCCCCGCGTGAAGACCGCCAGGCCCGTGAGAACGTGGAAGTACGCGAGCCTCAGGAAGTGCGCCAGTCCCGTCCGCCCCGCGAACCCCGTGAGGGCCAGGAAAACCGTCGCGAGCGTCGTCCGCGCGAAGAGCGCCAGCCACGGGAACTGCGTGCCCCGCTGGACGCCGAGCCGCAGAACGAAAACACCGCCGTTGCCGGCGAAGAAGCCCGCGCCGAGCGCCCGCAACGCGAACCGCGTCAGCCACGCCAGCCCCGTGAGGAGCGTCAACCGCGCGCCGAACAGGCCAAGGCCGACAGCGCTGAAGAAGAAGTGCTGAACAGCGAAGAGCAGCAGGACGACGATCAGGACGGTAACGAAGGTGGTGACCGCCCACGTCGCCGCTCCCGTGGTCAGCGTCGCCGCAGCAACCGTCGCGAACGTCAGCGCGATGCCGATGGCAATCCGATCGAAGGCAGCGAAGAGAATGCCGAGCAGCCGGTCGCCGGCGCCAGCATCGCCGCAGCCGCCACCGTGGCTGCCGTGATCGCGGAAACCGAGCAACCGGCCGAGCAGGACGCCACCGGCGAAAGCCAGGCGGCCGCCCCTGTCGAGGCCGCTCAGGCACCTGCTGCAGTCGAAGCCGAGCAACCGGCTCCGGCCGAGGAAGCCGCTCCGGCAGCAGTAGTCGCCGAGCGCGCCGACCTGGTGGTCGAAGCACTGCCGGAAGTCGAGCAGCCGCGCGAGCAGGCGCCGGTTTTCGAAGCCGTTGCCGAGCAGCAGCCAGCTGTCGTCGCCGAACCGGTGAGCGAGCCCGCCGTCGTCGAAGCAACCGCTGTCGAGAAACCGCTCGTCGAAGCGCCGCTGGCCGAAACCACCGTCGTCACCGAGCCAGTAGCCGAAGCCGAAGCTCCAGCCGCACCGGTCGTGGAAGCCGCACCGGTCGTCGAGCAAGCGCCTGCCGAGCAGCCTGCGCCAGCAGCCGTGGCCAGCAGCAATGGCCGTGCACCGAACGACCCTCGTGAAGTGCGCCGCCGCAAGCGTGAAGAGGAGCGCCTGGCTCGCGAAGCCGAGGAAGCAGCCAAGGCTGCCGCCGCGGCACCTGCCGTGGTCGAAGCCGCTCCGGTCGCTGAAGTCGACCCGGTCGTTGAAACGGCTCCGGTCGTCGAAAGCGAAGCCCTGGTCGATGCCCAGCCAGCCAGCGAGCCGGTCGAGCAAGCCGAACAGGTCGACGTTATCGTCACGCCGGTCGACGAAAGCGCCCAGCGCGATCAGGATGCGCCCAAGCCGCAAGCCTGATAGCTGACGCGTAAACAGAAAAGGGATGCCTCGGCATCCCTTTTTTATGGTTCTTCACGGAATCCCGGGAAACACAGAAACAAGAACGCCGATTTGATTGATGATGTTCGTGCGAGCAAACACATCTACCAAACCGGCGTTCTTATGCGCGATATTAATACTTTCCTTCCTTTTTGGGAGGGCTTTTCTGTCGTCACGATCAAGCCTGATGGCGACGCGCTTCAGATCGAACTGATTCCCCACGCCACCCGATTCCCTTCCTGTGGCGGCTGCCAAAAGCCCTGTTCAACCACTCATGAGTATTGCGAACGAACCATTCGCGATCTGCCGATTCTCGGCCGTGCGGTGCGCCTCAGCGTGTTGCTCAGGCGGGTGGGCTGTCGTGACTGCGGCAAGCGCATGGAGGCTGTCAGTTGGCTGGACCGCTATGCCCGCATGACGCGCCGCTTAGCCGAGGCAGTCATTCAAGCCTGCGAGCGCCTTCCCACGCTACACGTGGCTCAGATGTTCGGGCTGCATTGGGACACCGTTCGGTTGCTGGAGCGTCGAGCCTTGCAAGCGGCGTTGAGCGTTTTGCCAAAGGCGCAACCGCGACGCCTAGTGATGGACGAGTTCGCCCTTTTCAAAGGTCATCGTTACGCCAGTGTGGTGCTGGATGCGGATACCCGGCGAGTGCTGTGGATCGGTGAAGGCCGCAGCCGAGCGGCAGTCAGGCCTTTCTTCGAAGAACTGGGGCCAGAGGGTTGTGCTCGAATCGAAGCGGTGGCGATGGACATGAACACCGCTTTTGACCTGGAGGTTCGTCAGCACTGTCTCAACGCGAGAGTGGTCTACGACCTCTTCCATGTGGTGGCCAAATATGGCCGAGAGGTGATTGATCGGGTCCGCGTCGACGAGGCTAACCGGTTGCGCCACGACAAGCCTGCCCGCAAGGTCATCAAGCAGGCGCGATGGCTATTGCTGCGCAATCCGCAGAACTTGAAAGCGCCGGAACAACAGGTCCGTCTGGAGGACCTGCTGGCCGCCAACCAAGCGTTGATGACGGTCTATTTGATGAAGGCTGAACTCAAAACACTCTGGACGCCGAGTACTGCCTGGGCCTGGCGATCGGCCTGGAAGCAATGGCTGCGCCATGCCCAGGAAAGCGAACTACCGGCTCTGATCCAGTTCGCCAAACGACTAAAGACTTACTGGCGGGGCATCATCAGCCGGGTTCGCTGGCCGATGCACACCGGTCAGTTGGAAGGAATAAACAATCGAATAAAGGTGATCAAGCGGATGGCGTACGGTTACCGGGATAGCGAATTCTTTTTCATGAAGATCAAGAGCGTCTTTCCCGGCAATCCGTGATGAACCTTTTTTATTGCCTGCGATTCGGGGAAAAAGGGCCGTCCCGGCCCTGGGGGCAATGGAAATGTGGCAGGAGGACCGCGAGCCCCGCCAAGGCGGCGAGGCCGCGCAATCAGAGCACGTTCGGCTCGATCTCCAGGCTGACGCCAAAGCGCTCGGCGATATCCGCCTGGATGCGCCGTGCCAGGCCGAGCAGTTGCTGCCCGCTGGCGTTGCCATGGTTGACCAGCACCAGCGCCTGCAGCCGGTGCACGCCGGCATCGCCGTCGCGGTAGCCCTTCCAGCCGGCCTTTTCGATCAGCCAGCCAGCTGCCAGCTTCGCCTGGCCGTCGGCCTGGGGATAGGCCACCAGGTCGACATGCTCGGCCTGCAGACGCTGCGCCAGTTCGGCTGGCACCAGGGGATTCTTGAAGAAGCTGCCGGCGTTGCCGAGCACGGCAGGGTCCGGCAGTTTCTCGCGGCGGATGGCGCAGATGGCGCGGCTGACATCCAGGGCAGTTGGCGCCTCGATGCCCTGCTCCGCCAGGCGCTGGCGCACCGGGCCGTAATCGAGATGCAGCGGCGCGTGGCGGCTCAGAGCGAAGCGCACGCGCAGGATGATCCAGCGCCCGCTTTCACGCTTGAACAAGCTGTCGCGATAGGCGAAGGCGCACGCCTGCAGGTCGAACTCGTGAACCTCGCCGCTCTGTCGATCCAGGGCCGTCAGACCGAGGAAACAGTCCTTGAGCTCGACACCGTAGGCGCCGATGTTCTGCACCGGCGAGGCGCCGACGGTACCGGGGATCAGGCTGAGGTTTTCCAGCCCGACCAGGTCCTGGCCCAGCGTCCACAGCACGAAGTCGTGCCAGGGCTCGCCAGCTTCGGCTTCGATCTGCACGCGCTGACCATCGTCGGCGAGCACGCGGATGCCGCGGCCGACCATGCGCAATACCAGCGCCTCGACATCGGCGGTCAACAGCAGGTTGCTGCCACCGCCAAGCACCAGCAGCGGCACCTGACGCTCGCGCGCCGCGTCGAGCGCCTGGCGCACCTGATGCTCGTCGCCGGCCTCGGCCCAGTAGCGCGCGGCCACGTTCACGCCAAAGCTGTTGTAGGCCTTGAGCGATACGCCCGACTGCACCACCAGGCTCATAGCCGCCCCTTGAGTTCGACCAGCAGGGCATCGCTGGCCTGCTCGAGCAGATCCAGCACGTGCTCGAAACCTTCGCTGCCACCGTAATAGGGATCCGGCACCTCGTCCTCGGCCAGGCCGAAACGGCGCAGGTACAGATCCAGCTCGCCCCGTGCCTGGGCCGGGCGCAGGCGCTGCAGGTCGCGCAGGTTGGCGCCGTCCATGGCCAGGATCAGGTCGCAACGGGCGAAGTCGTCGACCGAGACCTGGCGGCCGCGCAGGCTGGACAGGTCGTAGCCACGACGGCTGGCTGCCTGCTGGGTACGCGAATCCGGCACCTTGCCGACGTGCCAGTCGCCAGTGCCGGCGGAATCGACTTCGATGCGCTCGGCCAGGCCGGCCCGCTGCAGACGCTGGCGCAACACCGCCTCGGCGGTGGGCGAACGGCAGATGTTGCCCAGGCAGACGAACAGCACGCGCATCAGGCGCCCAGCAACCGGCGCACGCGTTCCAGATCTTCCCTGGTATCGACGCCCGCGGGCGGCGCTTCCAGCGCATCGGCGACATGGATACGCACGCCATGCCAGAGCGCGCGCAGCTGCTCCAGGCATTCGGTGTTTTCCAGCCAGCACGGGCCCCAGGCGACGAAGTCCTGCAGAAAACCGGCGCGGTAGGCATAGATACCGATATGCCGGCGGTAAGGCACGTCCGCCGGCAAGGCGTCGCGGTCGGCGGCGAAGGCATCCCGCGCCCAGGGCAGCGGTGCCCGGCTGAAGGTCAGCGCCAGGCCGTTGAGGTCGCTGGCGACCTTGACCACGTTGGGGTTGAACAGCGTGGCGACATCCTCGATGGGCTCGGCCAGGGTGGCGATGCCCGCCTGGGGATTGCCGCCCAGGTTGGCTGCCACCTGGTCGATGATCGACGGCGGTACCAGCGGCTCGTCACCCTGCACGTTGACCACGATGGCATCGGCTGCCAGGCCCAGCGCCGTGGCCACTTCGGCCAGGCGATCGGTGCCGGAGTTGTGATCGGCCCGGGTCAGCAGCACCCTGGCGCCGAAACCCTGGCAGGCCTCGACGATACGGGCATCGTCGGTGGCCACCACCACCTGGGTCGCACTGCTCTTGCAGGCCTGCTCCCACACGTGCTGGACCATCGGCTTGCCGGCAATGTCCTGCAGCGGCTTGCCGGGCAGGCGGGTGGACGCATAGCGCGCCGGAATCACCACGGTAAAGGCGTTACTCATGTTACTTGTCCAGGCGCTCGTCATCGTTGAGGGTGCGGGCTTCGCTTTCCAGCATCACCGGAATGCCATCGCGGATCGGATAGGCCACACCGGCGCCCTTGCTGATCAGTTCGGTCTTGTCCTGGCTGAGCTTGAGCGGGCCCTTGGTGATCGGGCAGGCCAGGATATCGAGCAGTTTCGGGTCCATGGGAAATCCTTGAGAACAAAGAGGAAGTAGGCGCGCAGGCTTAGTGCCGTTCGGAGAGCAGACGTTCCAGCCGGGCGTCGAACCAGGCGCGGAAGGCAGCAGACGGCTGGGCATCGACGGCCAGGTACCACCAGTCGTCGGTCGCAAAGGCCCGGCACTTCACCGCGTCCTTCTCGGTCATCAGCAGCGGCAGCGCCGGCGAGAAATTCAGCAGCTCGGCGCTGTACGCAGCATGGTCGGCGAAGGCATGCGCGACAGGCCGCCAGTGTAGCGCCTCGAGGGTTTTGAAGAAACGCTGCGGGTTGCCGATGCCGGCCACGGCATGCATGGCCTGGCCCGGGGGGAAATGATCGAGCGGACGGCGCTCGCCGCTGCGCAGGTTGATCAGGGCGCTGGGCACCAGGGTGAAGCCGTAACCACCGGACGGGTCCTGCGCCGCGCCGTTATAGAGGCAGGCATCCACGCTCTGCAGCCGCTCGGCCGGCTCGCGCAGCGGCCCGGCAGGCAGACAGCGGGCATTGCCGAGGCCGCGGGCGGCATCGATCAGCACCAGCTCCACATCACGGGCCAGGCGGTAATGCTGCAGGCCGTCATCGCTGAGCAGCAGATCCAGCGGTTCTTCGGCCAGCAAGGCGCGAGCGGCACGGCTGCGATCCGGGTCGATCATCAGCGGCACGCCGCTGCGCTGCACGATCAGCAGCGGCTCGTCGCCTGACTGCTCGGCGCTGTGTCCGGCACGGACCCGCCAGGGCAGGCTCGGCGGCTTGGCGCCATAACCGCGACTGATGACCCCGACGCGCAGGCCACGGGCCTGGCACTGCTCGACCAGCCAGAGAATCAAGGGAGTCTTGCCGGTGCCGCCCACGGTGATGTTACCCACCACGATCAACGGCACGGGGGCACGGTAGATCTCGCCCTCGCCCGCCAGGAAGCGCGCGCGCTTGCCCTCTACCACACCGCGGTACAGGGCCTCCAGCGGGCGCAGCAGCGCCAACGCCGGATGCCCCTCGTACCAGGCCTTGACCAGACGGTCGGCGAAGCTCGCCATCAGGGCGCTGCCTGGGTCTCGACCGTGGTGATGCGCAGGTGCGCGAAGCCCAGCTTGCCGGCGGCGTCCATGGCGGTGATCACCGACTGGTGGCTGGTCTTGGCGTCGGCGCTGATGGTCAGCGGCAGGCTGTTGTCGCCACCGGACTCCTTCTGCAGCGCCGCCATCAGGTTGTCCAGGTCGTTCTTGATCAGGGCCTGGCCATTGAGCGAGAAACTGCCATCGGCAGAGATCACCACTTCCAGCTGCTTGAGTTCGCTCTGCTCCGGCGGCGTGCCACTGGCCGCCTCGGGCAGGTCGACCTGCATGCGGGTTTCCCGGGTGAAGGTGGTGGTCACCACGAAAAACAGCAGCAGGATGAACACCACGTCGATCAGCGAGGCGAGATTGATCTCGACCTGCTCGCGCTGTCTACGTCTGAACTTCACGCCTTCTTGCTCCCCTTGGCAGGCTTGGGCTCGTCGGCCAGGTCGACGTCACGCTCGCCCTGGACCATTTCCACCAGCTTGATCGCCTCCTGCTCCATGCCGATCACTAGCTCGTCGACGCGGCGCTGCAGGAAACGGTGGAAGAACAGCGCCGGAATGGCCACGGCCAGGCCCGATGCGGTGGTGATCAGCGCCTTGGAGATGCCGCCAGCGAGCAGCGCCGGGTTGGCGGTGCTGCCGCCCACGAAGGAGCCGAAGATATCGATCATGGCGATCACCGTACCCAGCAGGCCAAGCAACGGCGTGATGCCGGCGATGGTGCCCAGGGCATTGAGGTAGCGCTCCATCTCGTGAACCACGCGGGCGGCGGCCTCCTCGATACACTCCTTCATGATTTCGCGACCGTGCTTGGAGTTGGCCAGGCCAGCGGCGAGGATTTCGCCCAGCGGCGAGTCGGCGCGCAGCTCCTTGAGCTTCTGGTTGTTGAGTTGCTTGTCCTTGATCCAGCGCCATACCTGCCCCAGCAGCTGCGGCGGCGTGACGCGGCTGACGCGCAGGGTCCATAGGCGCTCGGCAATGATGCCCAGAGCGGCGATTGAACACAGAATGATCGGCAGCATCACCCAGCCGCCAGCTTTAACCAGTTCCCACACGGTGGCAGATCCCCTTCGCAAAAGTGGCGCAACTCTAGCACAGGGAAGCGGCTTAACTGACGGCTGCGGTTCTCATTTTTCCCGCCAGAAACGCGGTATTTCGCGCAGCGCCTGCGGCTCGCCGAAGCTACCGAGGTCGATACGCAGCGCGCCGGTCTCGACGCTGTCATAGGCACGGGCATCGAAGGCCGCGTAACGAGAGACGATGCTCGGATGGGGATGGCCATAGGCATTGTGCTTGCCCCGCGAATACAGCACCGCCTGGGGCTGCACCGCCTTGAGCAAGGCCCAGGACGACGAACTGCGGCTGCCATGGTGCGGCGCCACCAGCCAGCGGGCCTGCAGATCATGACCGCTGTCGATCAGCGCGCGCTCGGCCCGTGCGTCGATATCCCCGGTCAGCAGGATGCGCTCGCCAGCCGCCTCGATCATCAACACGCAGGAAGACGAGTTGCTGTTCGTCGCCTCAGCCCAGCGCCAGGTGCCGAACTTTACCCCATCCCACGACCAGTTTTCTTCCGCGCACGCCTCTGCATCGAGCCCAACGGGTAGCGCGGGCGCCTCGCCACTGACCACGCGCTTCACCGGCATGCCCCGCGCGACCGCCTCGGCACCACCGGAATGATCGTTGTCCGAATGGCTGATCAGCAGCATGTCCAAGGCGCGCACATCCAGCGCCCGCAACGAGGGCAGCACCACCCGCTCGCCCAGGTCGAAATCGCCAAAGCTCGGGCCGGCGTCATACAGCAGCGCATGCTGGCGGGTCAGCACCAACATCGACAGGCCCTGGCCGACATCCAGCATCCACACTTCTGCGCGTTGCTCAGCCGGCCGCTCTACCGGCGTGAACAATAAAGGCAGCAGCAGGATCAGGCCCAAGCTGCGCAACGGCACACCGCCCGGCAACAAGATGAACAGCGTGCCCAGCGCCACCAGTAGCCAGCCCCACAACGGCAGCTTGCTGGGCAACCAGGCCGGCAGCCAGGCGGCCATCAAGCCGAGCAGGCGGAACAGCCACTCCAGGGAGAAGCCGGCCAGCCACAGCAGCCCTTCGCCGAGCCAGGGCACCGGCAGCAGCAAGGTGCCGAGCAGCGCCAGCGGCACCACGGCGAAACCGACCCAGGGCACGGCGATCAGGTTAGCCAGGGGGCTGCTGGCGCTGATCGGCAGGCCCAGGGCCAGCAGCATCGGCAGCAGGCCCAGGGTCATCGCCCACTGCGCACGGCCCAGGGTTCGCCACCAGGCCCAGACGCCCAGGCGCGCAGCGAAGATCAGAATCAACAGCCCTACCGCACCGAACGACAGCCAGAAGCCCGGCTGCAACACCGCCAGGGGTTCCAGGAGCAGCACCGCGACCAGTGCCATCAGCAAGGGCAAGGTGATGCCCAGATGGCGAAAGCGCCAGCGCCACAGCAGCACCAGGCCGATCATCGCGCAGGCCCGCTGCACCGGCACCTCGAAGCCGGCCAACAGGCTGTAGCCCAGCGCCGAGGCGAAGCCCAGCAGGCAGGCTACCGGCAGCCAGGGCAGTGCGCGTGGCCACCAGCCCAGCCGGGCCAGCCAGAACACCAGGCCGTAGGATATCCCCGCCACCAAGGTCACGTGCTGCCCGGAAATCACCAGCAGGTGCACCGTGCCGGTGTCCTGCAGCACTCGCCAGTCGGCTACCGACAGGCCCGAGCTGTCGCCCAGCACCAGGGCGGCCAGCCCACCGGCGCGGCCGTGGGGATCCTTGGCGAGCATGTGCTGACGCACGCCATCGCGCCACGCCGCGCCGCCGCCCGCTTCGCTCAGGCGCTGGCCGGACTTGATGGTGCCCACGCCGCCTATGCGCTGGGCCAGCAGCCAGGCTTCGTAATCGAAGGATTGCGGGTTGACCAGGCCGTGGGGCCGCTTGAGGTTCACCGCCAGGCGCCAGACCTCACCAGCGCGAATCGCTGGCCCGTCGTACCAGGACAGACGCAGCAGCTGCGGCAGCTCGGCACGGCGCGACTGTGGCTCGGCCAGATGAAAGCGCACCACGCCGTCACGGACATCCGGCAGGTCCACCACCCTGCCCTCCAGCCACAGCGTGCGGCCGTCCAGTTCGGGATCCAGGCGATCATCCAGCGCCCCTTGGGCCGACAGGCAGGCCCAGCTGAATCCGAGCAGCAACAGGCCGATCCGGTAACCGCGAAACGGCAGGAGGATCAGCCCGAGCAGCGCGCACGCCAGCAGCAGGGAGACCGGTGGCAGCTGGGGTATGAAGCGCAGCAACAGAAGGCCGGCGGCCAGTGCCAACAATGCGCTGCGCAAGTCGCCGGTTTGCGTCCCGTCCATGGGCGTCCCGCTGTGGAAATCAAAAGGGCAGAAACGAGAAGGCCGCCATGTTCATGGCGGCCTTCTGAGCCTAGCAGGCGGACGACGACGCGGCGGCCGTCATTCGTAACGCAATGCCTCGGCCGGCTGGGTACGCGACGCGCGCCAGGACGGATACAGGGTGGCAAGGAAGCTCAGGGTCAGCGCGGCGCTGCAGATCAGCACCACGTCGGCGACCTGCAGTTCCGACGGCAGGGTGCTGATGAAGTACACGTCGGAGCTGAACACGTGCTGGCCGCTGACGCGCTCCAGCCAGCCTACCAGCTCGCTGACGTTGAGGGCCGCCAGCACCCCGAGCACCCCACCGATCAGGGTGCCGATCACCCCGATCACCGTGCCCTGGACCATGAAGATGCCCATGATCTGCCGCGGCGTGGCGCCCAGGGTGCGCAGGATGGCGATATCGGCGCCCTTGTCGGCGACCACCATGATCAGCGTGGCGATGATGTTGAAAGCGGCCACCGCGACGATCAGCAGCAGCAGCAGACCGATCATGGTCTTCTCCATCTTCATGGCGCTGAACAGGCTGCCCTGGGTCTGCGTCCAGTCGCTGGCGTGGTAGCCCTCGCCCAGCTGCGTGGCAATCGCCGCCGCCACCTGGGGCGACTGGTACAGGTCCTTGAGCTTGAGGCGAATGCTCTGCACCGACCCCGGCTCCAGGCGCTGGATCTGCGCGGCATCGGTGACGTTGATCAGTGCCAGGGAGCTATCCAGGTCGGCGCCGACCTTGAAGATGCCGACCACGTTGAGGCGCTGCATGCGCGGCGTGATGCCGCCGGGCACCGAGCTGACTTCCGGCACGATCAGGGCCAGGCGATCACCGATCTGCAGCTGGAAGCGCCGTGCGGTGATCTCGCCGATGATCACCCCGTACTCGCCTTCGCGCAGGTCGCTCAGGCGGCCCTGCACCATGTGGTCACCGATGATCGACACCTTCGGTTCCAGCGCCGGGTCGATGCCATGCAGCTGGATCGGCTGCATCACGCCGCGGTACGACAGCATGCCTTCCAGCTCGGCGAACGGCACCGCGGCCTCGACCTGCGGATTCTCCAGCGCCACCTTGGCCGGCGCCTGCCAGTCGGCCAGGGCCGGCGCCCCGGCGATGGTCGCGTGGGGCACCATGCCGAGGATGCGCGAGCTCATTTCCCGGTGGAAGCCGTTCATCACCGACAGCACCACGATCATCGCCAGCACCCCCAGGGACAGGCCGATCATCGAGGTCAGGGAAATGAACGAGATGAAGTGATTACGCCGCTTGGCGCGGGTGTAACGCAGGCCGATGAAGACACTCAGCGGGCGAAACATCAGGCGCGCACCAGCTTGCCGTCTTCCAGGCTCAGCACCCGGTCCATCTGCCGCGCCAGCTGCAGGTCATGGGTGACGATCAGAAACGCCGTCTGCGACTGGCTGCTGAGCTCACGCATCAATTCCTGGATGCCCTGGGCGGTGTGGTTGTCGAGGTTGCCAGTGGGCTCGTCGAGCAGCACCAGGCCGGGACGGTTGACCAGTGCCCGGGCAATCGCCACACGCTGCCGCTCGCCACCGGATAATTCGGCCGGTTTATGACTCAGGCGATGGCCGAGGCCGACGCGCTCGAGCAGCTCGCTGGCGCGCTGGCGTGCCTCACCGATCGGCGTCTTGCCGATCAGCAGCGGCATGCAGGCGTTTTCCAGGGCGGTGAACTCGGCCAGCAGGTGGTGAAACTGGTAGACGAAACCCAGCGCGCGGTTGCGCAGCAGGCCGCGCTGCTTCTCGTTGAGCGCCGACAGTTCCTCGCCGGCCAGCCAGACGCTGCCACTGCTCGGCGTATCCAGCCCGCCGAGCATGTTCAACAACGTGCTCTTGCCCGAACCGGAACTGCCGACGATGGCCACGCGTTCGCCGGGAAACAACTCCAATTGCAGATCGTCGAGCACCACCACCGATTGCGGGCCTTCTTCGTAGCGCTTGCTCAGGTTGCGGCAGCTGAGCACGGCATTCGCCTGCGCCTGCACGACCGGATCACTCATAACGTAATGCCTCCGCGGGCTGGGTGCGCGCCGCGCGCCAGGCCGGATAAAGAGTAGCGAGGAAACTCAGGATCAATGCCGCGCCGCACACCTGCACCACGTCGGCGAGCATCAGCTGCGACGGCAGGTAGTCGATGAAATACACGTCGGCATTGAGAAACTTGAAGCCCAGCAGGCGCTCGACGCCGGCGATGATGGCGCTGATGTTCAGCGCGGCGAGAATGCCCAGCACCGCACCGATGAGGGTGCCGATCACGCCGATCACCGTGCCCTGCACCATGAAGGTGGCCATGATCTGCATCGGCGTGGCGCCCAGGGTGCGCAGGATGGCGATATCGCCCTTCTTGTCGGTGACCACCATCACCAGGGTGGAAATGATGTTGAACGCGGCGACGGCGACGATCAGCAGCAGCAGCAGGCCGATCATGGCCTTTTCCATGCGGATGGCCTGGTAGAGATTGCCGTGGGTGCGGGTCCAGTCCCGGGCCAGGTAATCCTCCTGGCCGAAGCTCTGGGCCAGCTGCCAGGCGGTGCGCGGCGCCTGGAACAGATCGGCGAACTTGAGGCGGATGCCCTGCACTTGGTCAGGCTTGTGACGCTGCAGGCGGGCCAGATCCTGAACATGGGTCATGGCCATGAAACCGTCGATTTCACCGGCGCCGACATGAAAGATGCCGACCACGGTAAAACGCTTCAGGCGCGGAAACACGCCACCCGGGGTGACGGTGACTTCCGGCGCCACGAAAGTGATCTTGTCGCCCAGGCCGACACCGAGCTTGTCGGCGGCCTTGTCGCCGATGACGATACCGAAGCTGCCAGGCTGCAGATCCTCGAGACGGCCCTCGCGGAAGAAGTCGCCGATGATCGACACCTTGGGCTCCTCGACCGGGTCCACGGCGTTGATCAGTACCTTCTGCACCTTGCCGTCATTGGTCAAGAGGCCCTGCATCTGGCTGAACGGCGCCACTGCCAGCACCTGGGGATTCTTCAGCGCGCGGTCGGCCAGGCGTTGCCAGTCGGTGATCGGCGTGGCGCTCTCGATGGTCGCGTGGGGCACCATGCCCAGCACCCGGGTGCGCATTTCATGGTCGAAGCCGTTCATCACCGACAGCACCAGGATCATCACCAGCACACCAAGTGCCAGCCCGATCATCGAAGTCAGGGAAATGAACGAAACGAAGTGGTTGCGACGCTTGGCCCGCGCGTAGCGCGTACCGAGAAAAACGGACAGGGGTCTGAACATGTGGGGCGCTTGTTCGAGGGAAAGAGAAACGTCCTTGTGGCGGGGCCTGGCGAGCGGCCTTACACTCTGACCACCACTGCTGCCATGGGTTCGCCATGTCGACTCAAGACGAAAACGATCGCCGCGAATATTACCGTATCGAGGACAGGATCGCACTGGATTTCACCCCCCTGGCCGGTGCCGACGCCCTGGCCAGTGACGAGCTTCACGACGCCTCACCGCTGTTCAACCTGCTCAGCGAACTGCATGTGATGGATTTCGAATCCCAGCACCTGCTGCGCAATATCAGCGAGCGCGACCGCACCCTGGCGGGCTACCTCAAGGTGGTCAACAAACGCATCGACCTGCTCGGCCAGGCCATGGCCCAGAGCCTGCTGCGCGATATCGGGCCGCCCAAGCGGGTGACGCTGTCCGAGGGCGGCATCAGTTTTCTCAACGCCCAACCGGTAACGGTCGACAGCCACCTGGCCATGCAGATGGTCTTGATGCCCCAGGCACTCGGCCTGCTGCTGCGCGCCAGGGTGCTGCATTGCTCCGAGCGTGACGGCCAGTTCGAGATCGGCGCCGAGTTCGAAGCGCTGACTGACGCACAACGCCAGTTGCTCGCCCGGCATATCCTGCAGCGTCAGGCGCAGGAGCGCCGCCAGGCCCGCGAGGAACTCACGTGACCCCTTCCCGACTGCTGCTTTCGCTGACCCTGTTGCTGCCACTGGCTGCCCAGGCCGACACCCTGACGATTCCCATCGGCCAGCAAGGCGCTGACCTTACCGAGGTGCCGCAAAAGGGCCAGTCCAAGCGCTCGGTGCTGGAACGCTTCGGCCTCGCCGATGAAGAACACCCCGCGGTCGGCAAGCCGCCGATCACCCGCTGGGACTACCGCGAATTCAGCGTCTATTTCGAATACGACCATGTGATCAACAGCGTGCGCCACCTGCAACCGCGCACCACCGCCACCGAGTAAGGAGCAACCGTGACCCTGATCTACGGCCATCGCGGCGCCAAGGGCGAAGCCCCGGAAAACACCCTGGTCAGCTTTCAGCAGTGCCTGGAGCACGGCGTGCGCCGCTGCGAACTGGATCTGCACCTGTCGCGCGACGGCGAGCTGATGGTCATCCACGATCCGACGCTCAAGCGCACCACCGGCCACCGCGGCAAAGTGGTGGAGCACGACGCCGCCGAGCTGGTGCGTTATGACGCCCGTCGCGGCGGCCCGGGGTGGCGGCACCCCTGCCCTATCCCACGGCTGAGCGAATTGTTCGAGCAATGCGACTTCGAGCACTGGCAGCTCGAGGTCAAGAGTGCCTCCAGGGTGCGCGCCGCGCGCACCGTGGAGGCCATCGCCCTGCTCAGTCGCCGTTTCGGGCTGGACGACAGGATCACCATCACCTCCAGCTCCCGGGAAGTGCTGAGTGCCGCCCAGCGCCTGACACCCCATCTGGGCCGCGGCCTGGTCGCCGAGTACGCCTGGCTGGATCCGATCAAGGTGGCGCGTAACTACGGCTGCGACCTGCTGGCCCTGAACTGGACGCTGTGCACCCCGGAACGCCTGCTCAAGGCCCAGAAAGCCGGCCTGCACGTGTCGGTGTGGACGGTCAACGAACCCGCCCTGATGCGCCGCCTCGCCGACTTCGGCGCCGACAGCATCATCACCGACTTTCCCGGTATCGCTGTCAGCACGCTGCGCGGTTGAGCGCAGTAGCACGGCGCCCCTTATGTGGGAACGGGCCATGCCCGTGATTTCGCGCGCATGGCGCGCTCCCACTGCCCGCTCCAGGGGAGAGGCACTAGCACAGAAGGATCGAACATGCTGATTGTCTTCAGCGGCCTGCCCGGCACCGGCAAGACCACCCTCGCCAAAGCCCTGGCCACCCACCTCGAAGCCACTTACCTGCGCATCGACAGTATCGAACAGGCACTGCGTAACAGCGGTGCGCTCAGGCAGGACGTCGGCAACAGCGGCTACCAGGTGGCCAACGCCATCGCGCTGGACAACCTCAAGATGGGACGCCGAGTGATCACCGACTGCGTCAACCCGGTCGCGGAAAGCCGCCAGGCCTGGGCTGACACCGCCGCCCAGGCAGGGTGCACCCTGCTGAATGTGCAGGTCATCTGTTCCGACCCGGACCAGCATCGCCAGCGCGTGGAATCGAGAATCAGTGATGTGCCGGGGCTGGTGGCGCCCAATTGGCAATCGGTCATGGCCCACGAGTATGAGCCCTGGACGCAGGCGCCATTGACTCTCGATAGCGCGCACCTGCCCGTGCACGCAGCACTGGCATTGCTCGTCGAGCACCTAGCCGCCTATCCGCAAACCCGCGCCTGAAAACCCCAAAGGCCCGCCCATAAAAAAACCGATCCCCGAGGGATCGGTTTCCTGGCCTGCTCAGACGCTCTCGCGGTTTGGCCAGCGCCAGTCGCGGGAGTCGGCGAACGGATCCCCGACCGGCTCAGGCCGCCGGCCGGAGCCGCTCAAAAAAGCCGGTTGAGGCCGTCGAACGCCGCCACCCGGTAGGCTTCGGCCATGGTCGGATAGTTGAAGGTGGTGTTGACGAAGTACTTGAGGGTATTCGCCTCGCCCTTCTGGTTCATGATCGCCTGGCCGATGTGCACGATCTCCGACGCCTGATAACCGAAGCAGTGCACGCCAAGCACTTCCAGGGTTTCGCGATGGAAGAGGATTTTCAGCATGCCCACCGGCTCATGGGAAATCTGCGCCCGGGCCATGCTCTTGAAGAACGCCTTGCCGACTTCGTAAGGGATCTTGGCCTTGGTCAGCTCGTGCTCGTTCTTGCCGATCGAGCTGATCTCGGGAATGGTGTAGATGCCGGTGGGGATGTCGTCAACGATCCGCCAGCTGCCATTGTCGACGATGCTGCCGGCCGCCGAGCGCCCCTGGTCGGCCGCGGCACTGGCCAGGCTCGGCCAGCCGATCACGTCGCCGGCAGCATAGATGTTCGAGACTTCGGTGCGGTAATGCTCGTCGACGTGCACCTGGCCACGGCTGTTGACGCTGATGCCGATGTTCTCCAGGCCCAGCTTGTCGGTATTGCCGGTACGGCCGTTACACCACAGCAGCGCATCGGCCTTGATCTTCTTGCCGGATTTCAGGTGCAGGATTACGCCGTTGTCCAGACCCTCGATGCGCTCGTACTCCTCGTTGTGACGAATCAGCACGTTGTTGGTACGCAGGTGATAGCTCAGGGCATCGGAGATTTCCGAATCGAGGAAGCTCAGCAGCTGATCGCGGTTGTCGATCAGGTCGACCAGCACGCCAAGGCCACTGAAGATCGACGCGTACTCGCTGCCGATCACGCCGGCGCCATAGATGATCAGGCGGCGCGGAGTATGGCTCAAGGTCAGGATGGTGTCGCTGTCGTAGACCCGCGGGTGGTTGAAGTCGATATCCGCCGGACGGTACGGGCGTGAACCGGTGGCGATGATCACCTGCTTGGCCGACAGGGTTTCCACCACGCCGTTGGGGCAGACCACTTCGATGGTCTGCTCGTCGGCGAAGCTGCCGGTGCCGAAGAACACGTCGATGCGGTTGCGCGCGTAGTAGCCGGTGCGCGAGGTGACCTGCTTGGCGATCACCCGTTCGGCGCTTTTCAGCACGTCAGGGAAGGAGAACCAGCGCGGCTCGCCGATCTGGCGGAACATGGGGTTGGTGTTGAACTGCATGATCTGCCGCACCGAGTGGCGCAGCGCTTTGGAAGGGATGGTACCCAGGTGGGTGCAGTTGCCGCCCACTTCGCGGCGGTCGTCGACCACCGCCACCTTGCGACCGGCCTTGGCCGCGTTCATCGCCGCCCCTTCACCTGCAGGGCCGGAGCCCAGTACCACGACATCGTAGTTGTAGACCGCCATGTTCACTCCTCAGATCACGCCGCAACGCTTACCTCGCGTTATCGGCAGAACCAGGCCGCGAGGCGGCCTGGCACACAACATCCTGCAAAGGCGCCTAGGGTAACGCTCCAGGCGCCGGTTGGCGATCAGCGCTTGCTCGGGTCGAAGCGCTGCACGCCGGCGTCGCTGCCCTCTTGCGGATCGCGGCTGACTTCCTCGCACTTCTGGCGGTCCCCGCCACAGATCGAGCATTCCTTCTCGATCCCCAGGTTGGCAATGCCGCCACAGGAACCGGCGATGGGCTTGCGGCCGGCCATCACGCCGACGGCCATCATGGCCACTACCAGCGCCATGACCATGAACACGATCAAGAATGTCATTGCTCTTCTCCCGCAGCGAATAGCTGCTCGAATTGGGGCGTACTTTCTGTGACGAAACCCTCGCCGTCGCGGGTCACGAAAAATGCCGCAATCTGATGCCGCTCGGCGAACAGCTTTCCTGCTTCAGGACCGAGCACCATCAATAGGGTGGACAAGCCATCGGCACGAAGGGTCGATGGATCTGCCACGGTGACCGCCGCCAGCTTGTGATTGACCGGCCGCCCGCTACTCGGATCCAGAGTATGGGAATAGCGCTGACCGTTTTCTTCGAAGTAGTTGCGGTAATCACCAGAGGTGGAGATACCGTAACCGTCGAGCTGCAGAATCCGCTGGGCCACGCGCTGATCGTCCCGCGGCTCTTCCAGGCCGATGCGCCAGTGACTGCCGTCGGGCTTGAGCCCTGCTGCCTTGAGCTCCCCGGTGGCTTCCACCAGGTAGCTGCGCACGCCGAGTTCGCTCAGTCGGGCGATGATCCTGTCGACCGCATAGCCCGCGGCAATGCTGTTGAAGTCGACTTCAACGTCGACGTCCTTGCACAGGCGCTGGCCGTCGATGCGCAAATGCCCCTGCCCCACACGCTGGCGCACTTGTGCCAGTTGTGCGTCGCTGGGCACCGCCTCGCCCTTGCCCTTGGGCCCGAAGCCCCAGAGGTCGAGCAGCGGTTCCAGGGTCAGGTCGAAGGCGCCGCCACTTTCCTCGTGCAGGCGATTGCCCGCGGTGATCAACTCCAGCACGCCGTGCGGCATGTCCTGGCAGCTGCCCGCCGGGGCGCGGTTGAAGATCTCGATCGCCGAGTCGGCCCGGTACGTCGACATCTGCTCGTCGACCTCGGCGAGAATCGCCTCGGTCGCCGCTTGCAGTTCGGCCTTGGGGGCTACCCCTTCGGCCTGGACGTATTTCACCGAATAGGTGCTGCCCATGGTCGGGCCGCCAAAGCTTTCGATCCTGTCTGAATGCAAGCAGCCCGTTAGGGCTGCCGCCAAGGCGACAGCAATAACGGGCTGTAGTACCGCTAACCTCATGTTTTAACCGCCGAAGTCGTCGAGCAGGATGTTTTCGGACTCCACACCCAGGTCGGTGAGCATCTTGATCACGGCGGCGTTCATCATGGGCGGGCCACACATGTAGAATTCGCAGTCTTCCGGCGCCGGGTGATCCTTGAGGTAGTTCTCGTAGAGCACGTTGTGGATGAAACCGGTAAGACCGGTCCAGTTGTCTTCCGGCTGCGGATCGGACAGTGCCAGGTGCCATTCGAAGTTCGGGTTCTCCGCCTGCAACTGATCGTATTCTTCGTTGTAGAAGGATTCGCGCATGGAGCGCGCGCCATACCAGAAGCTGATCTTGCGGGTCGACTTCAGGCGCTTGAGCTGGTCGAAGATATGCGAGCGCATCGGCGCCATACCGGCACCACCGCCGATGAAGATCATCTCGGCGTCGGTATCCTTGGCGAAGAACTCACCGAAGGGTCCGTACACGGTGATCTTGTCGCCGGGTTTGAGGCTGAACACATAGGACGACATCTGGCCGGGCGGCAGATGGTCCTTGCCCGGTGGTGGCGAGGCGATGCGGATGTTGAACTTGACCAGACCGCGCTCCTCCGGATAGTTGGCCATGGAATAGGCACGGATCACGGTCTCGTCGACCTTGGACACGTACTTCCACTGGTTGAATTTGTCCCAGTCGCCGCGATATTCCTCCTGGATGTCGAAGTCCTTGTAGTGCACTTCGTGGGGCGGACATTCCAACTGCACGTAGCCACCGGCACGGAAGTCGACGTTCTCGCCTTCCGGCAGACGCAGCGTGAGTTCCTTGATGAAGGTCGCCACGTTGGGGTTGGACTCGACGGTGCACTCCCACTTCTTGACGCCGAACACCTCTTCCGGCACTTCGATCTTCATGTCCTGCTTCACCGAAGCCTGGCAGGACAGGCGCCAGCCCTCACGGGCCTCGCGCTTGGTGAAGTGCGATTCCTCGGTGGACAGCATCTCGCCGCCGCCCTCTTCGATGATGCACTTGCACTGCGCGCAGGTGCCACCGCCGCCGCAGGCGGACGAGAGGAAGATGTTATTGGCCGCCAGCGTCTGCAGTAGCTTGCCGCCCGCCGGAACCGTGATGGTCTTCTCGCCGTTGATTTCGATGTTCACGTCACCGCTGGATACCAGCTTGGCGCGTGCCGCCATGATGATCAGCACCAACGCCAGCACGATGCCGGTGAACATGCCGATCGCGATAAATACTTCGTAATTCATCCCTTCATCCCACCCTTAAAGCTGCACGCCGGAGAAGGACATGAAGCCCAGCGACATCAGACCGATGGTGATAAATGTGATGCCCAGCCCTTGCAGGCCCGCCGGCACGTCACTGTACTTGAGCTTTTCGCGAATACCGGCCAGCGCGGCGATGGCCAGCGCCCAGGAGACCCCGGCGCCGACACCGTAGACCGTGCTCTCGGCCAGGTTGTAGTCGCGTTCGACCATGAACAGCGAGCCACCCATGATGGCGCAGTTGACGGTGATCAGCGGCAGGAACACGCCCAGCGCGTTGTAGAGCGCGGGTACGTACTTGTCCAGGGTCATTTCCAGAATCTGCACGATGGCCGCGATCACCCCGATGAAGGTCAACAGGCCCAGGAAGCTCAGGTCCACATCCGGCAGGCCGGCCCAGGCCAGCGCGCCGTCCTTGAGCAGGTTGGCGTAGATCAGGTTGTTGACCGGCATGGTGATACCGAGCACCACGACTACGGCCACGCCCAGACCGATGGCGGTTTCCACCTTCTTGGAGATGGCGATGAAGGTACACATGCCCAGGAAGAACGCCAGGGCCATGTTCTCGACAAACACCGCCCGCACGAACAGGCTGATGTAATGTTCCATCAGTAGGCCTCCTTGTTGGAAACCTGGGGCGCCATCTTGAAGTCTTTCTTCTCGATCTGGTCGGTCTTCCACACCCGGATGCCCCAGATGAACAGGCCGATCAGGAAGAAGGCCGAAGGCGGCAGCAGCAGCATGCCGTTGGGCTGGTACCAGCCGCCGTCATTGACCACCGGGATGATGGTGTAGCCCATCAGTTTGCCGGCGCCGAACAACTCGCGGATGATGCCCAGGGCAATCAGCATGGCGCTGTAGCCCAGGCCGTTACCGATGCCGTCGAAGAACGACAGGACCGGCGGGTTCTGCATGGCGAAGGCCTCGGCGCGGCCCATCACGATACAGTTGGTGATGATCAGGCCGACGAATACCGACAGCTGCTTGGACAGGCTGAAGGCGAAGGCCTTGAGCAACTGGTCGACCAGGATCACCAGCGAGGCGATGATCACCATCTGCACGATCATGCGGATCGACGCCGGGATCTGGCTGCGGATCATGGAAATGAACAGGTTGGAGAACCCGGTCACCATGGTCAGCGCCACCGACATCACCAGGGCGGTCTTGAGGTTGGAGGTTACCGCCAGCGCGGAGCAGATGCCGAGAATCTGCAGGCCGATCGGGTTGTTGTTGAAAATCGGGTTGAGCAATACGTCTTTGATAGATGGCTGTGCCATATCAAGCCTCCCCTGCGCGCAGGTTAGCGATAAACGGACCAAGACCGTTCTGACCGAGCCAGAACTTGAGCAGATGATCAACGCCGTTACCGGTGAGTGTGGCGCCCGCCAGGCCATCGACCTGGTGAATGGCGTCCGGGCTCTGCGGGTTCACGCCGCCCTTGACGACCTGCACCTTGAGCTGGCCGTCCTCGTCGAAGATTTTCTTGCCGGGCCACTGGCCGGTCCACTTCGGATTGTCGACTTCACCGCCCAGGCCGGGGGTTTCGGCGTGCTGATAGAAGCCCATGCCGACCACAGTATTGAGATCGCCCTTGAGCGCGATGAAGCCGTGCAGGGTCGACCACAGGCCGTAACCGCGTACGGGCAGGATCACGGTGTCAAGCTGGCCGTCCTTTTCCACCACATATACGGTGGTGTAGTTCTCCAGGCGACGAATCGAGGCAATGTCCTCGCTAGCCGACAGCGGACGCGACAATTCGGGATCCTTGGCAGCCGCCAGGGGCTCGAAGGTCACCGGGTCGAACTTGTCGGAGAACTTGCCGGTTTGCAGATCGACCAGCCGCGCCTGGATGGTGTCCTCGAACATGGCGCGAACCGCAGAACCCGGCATGTTCGGATTACCCAGCCCGGCAATCGCCAGGATACTGCGCTGCTTGTCCAGCAGGCGGTTTTCCAGCTGGGTGGGCTTGAGCGCCACCGCGGCGCCGGCTACGAACACCGAGCAAACCAGACAGACCAGCAACGCCACGAGCAGTGTGCGGGCGGTGGATTCTTTTTGACTAGACATTGCGTGCCAGCCTCCGCTTGATATTGGCCTGTACGACGAAATGGTCGATCAGCGGTGCGAACAGATTGGCAAACAGGATCGCCAGCATCATGCCCTCGGGGAACGCCGGGTTGACGACACGAATCAATACCACCATCACGCCGATGAGAATGCCGAAGATCCATTTGCCGGTATTGGTCATCGATGCCGAAACTGGATCGGTAGCCATGAAGATCATGCCGAAGGCGAAGCCGCCAACCACCAGATGCCAGTACCACGGCATGGCGAACATCGGGTTGCTTTCCGAGCCAATGGTGTTGAACAGTGTGCTCAGGCCGATCATGCCGATCATCACGCCGCTGACAATACGCCAGGAAGCGATCTTGGTGAGCAGCAGTACCGCACCGCCGATCAGGATGGCCAGGGTGCTGGTCTCGCCGATCGAGCCATGCATGGTGCCGATGAAGGCATCCATCCAGGTCACGCCGTTGTTGATGACGTTATCGATACCACCGGAGGACGCCAGGCTCAACGAGGTCGCGCCCGCGAAGCCGTCGACCGCCGTCCACACCCCGTCACCGGACATCTGCGCCGGGTAGGCGAAGAACAGGAAGGCACGGCCGGTCAGCGCCGGATTGAGGAAGTTCTTGCCGGTACCGCCGAACACTTCCTTGCCGATCACCACGCCGAAGCTGATGCCCAGGGCCACCTGCCACAGCGGAATGCTGGGCGGCAGAATCAGAGCGAACAGCACCGAGGTGACGAAGAAGCCTTCGTTGACCTCATGACGACGGATGGAGGCGAACAGCACCTCCCAGAAGCCGCCAACGATGAAGGTCACCGCATACACGGGCAGGAAATAGGCTGCCCCCTGGATAAAGTTGTCCCACAGGCTGTTGGGATCGAAGCCCGCCAGCGAGCCGATCAGCCCGAAGCGCCAGCCGTCCTGCGCCGCCAACAGCTCGGGGTTCTGGGCGAAGATCAGGTTGGCCTGGTAACCGGTATTCCACATGCCGAAGAACATGGCCGGAAAGGTACAGGCCCAGACGGTGATCATCATGCGCTTGAGATCGAGGCCATCGCGCACATGAGCGGTGGTCTTGGTCACGCTACCGGGACGGTAGAAAAAGGTGTCGGCCGCCTCGTAGAGGGCGTACCACTTCTCGTACTTGCCGCCCTTTTCGAAGTTATGCTCGATCTTGTCGAGAAATGCACGGATACCCACGGATTAGCCCTCCTTTTCGATACGGCTGAGGTTGTCCCGCAGGATCGGACCATACTCATACTTACCGGCACATACGTAAGTACACAGCGCCAGGTCTTCTTCGTCGAGCTCCAGGCAACCAAGCTTCTGAGCCATTTCCGTATCACCGACGATCAGATAACGCAGCAGCTGGGTCGGCAGGATATCGAGGGGCATCACGACCTCGTAGTTACCCACCGGCACCATCGCTCGCGGGCTGCCGTTGGTACTGGTGGAAAAAGCGAACCGCTTGGCAGCGTTCAACTTCGACACAAAGATGTTGAGCACCGAATGCTTGTTCACCCCGGCACGCAGGTAATGCATCAATTCGCGATCATTCCCTTCGCGCAGGCAGGATACCTGCAGATGGTAACGCCCAAGAAAATCACAGGCGCCGCGGGAGATACGCCCGCCCAGCAGCGAGCCAGAGACCACACGGTTGTTGCCAGGCTGCAGCTCACCTGCCGTCAGCTCACTGAGGTTGGCGCCCAGACGGGTACGCAACAGACGTGGACGCTCGACGACAGGCCCCGCTAGCGCAACGACACGCTCCACTGACAACTGTCCGGTGGAGAACAGTTTGCCGATGGCGATGGTGTCCTGATAGTTGATCGTCCATACGCTCTTGTTGACGCTTACCGGATCGAGGAAATGAATATGAGTGCCGGGTAGACCTGCGGGGTGTGGGCCGGCGAAGGATTCACTGGTCACTCCAGCCACGGCTTCGCCGGGCAACGTGACGCCCTCGGCCTTGCAGAGGAACACACGAGCCAGGCGGCTGAGTACCTTGAGCCCACTTTCGAAATAGGCGGCCTGCTCGGCGATCACTACGGCAGGGTCAGCAGCCAGCGGATGAGTATCGATGGCCGTGACGAATATCGAGCTGGGCACGGCATCGGCCGCAGGCACCTTGCTGTAAGGCCGAGTGCGCAGAGCGGTCCAGAGGCCGGAATGCAGCAGATTATCTCGCACCTGCTGGTCATTCAGGCTGGCCAGCTGCTCATGGGTATACTGAGCGAAGTTTTCCTGCTCGTCGCCATCCAGTTCTATGACAACCGATTGCAGCACCCGCTTCTCACCGCGGTGAATGGCGCTCACTACACCAGCACCAGGGGCGGTGTAATGCACACCCTCCAGCTTCTTGTCGGAGAACAGAATTTGGCCCAGCTTGACCCGATCCCCGACCTGAACCGCCATGGAGGGTTTCATATCGTGATAATCGAAGCCTATGACAGCGACACTGCGCACCGGCCTGGCTGCTTCGATCTGCTGAGCCGGCGCGCCTGTTATGGGCAAATCAAGCCCATGTTTTATTTTGATCATAGGTCTGCCTAACCACTGTTTAAGCTTTCTTGGAATACGTCCGCAGCCTGAAACGCAAATGCTCGTCACGCACTGAACTAGCAATAGCCAATGCAAACGAAGGGCGGACGCGGGTAAAAATCGACGGGATTATACGGTTGTGCGACAACGCGACGCTACCCAAGCTGTTGCTTTCCCTGGAACTTACGTTACAGGACGCAACAGTTGAGCGGGCATTCCAGACCCGCCCCCATGGACAACCCGCCAGCCAGAGAGGCCCTGCCGGCTTGTGCTCGTTGCGATATGACAGCATTCCCGTTGCGGCTATTCACGGAGGTGGCCTGCGCTTGCGCCAGATCAGCGACGGTACCGCACGGATATAGATCAGCTCACTCATCAGTTCCACAAGCGTCTGGGTTATGACGGCCGCTGCGGCCAACTCACGAACGCCCTCGGGCAGTGCCAGTGCCAGCGGCAATACCACCAACGAGTTCCGGGTCGAACTGCTGAAAACCACCGAGCGTGCCGTCCCGGCCGGTAGCCTGACCATCCAGGCGGCCAAGGCGCCAAGCAAAGGCGCCAGCACCATGAAACCGAGATAAACGGGCACTACCGGTAGCAGCCTGCCAAGCTCGCGCATGACGAAGTCGATTTGCGAGCCGATCACCACCACTAACACAATTGCCATGGCAGGCACCGGCGCCCAGGCCCAGGCACTGTTCCAGCGCTGCACGGTTTGCCACCTACGCCCTGCGTCACAGGTGATAACGGCCAGCACCAGCGGCAGGACGATCAGGACGAGGAACGCTTCGACAAAGGGCTCAATGGCGATAACCAGTGGAGCCCCCGCCTCCAGCATGAGGCTCAGGTACAGGGGCAGCAACAGCAACTGGAGCAACAGCAGCAAGGGCGTCGCGGCCAGCATCCGCTGCGAATCACCCCTGCCGATGTGCGTGAATACCACGACATAGTCGATACACGGCGTGAGCAAAACCAGCAAAGCACCTACCAGCAGTGCCGGGTGGTCGACCAGACTTCGGGTCAATGCCCAAACAAGCATCGGCACCAGAACGAAATTGGCGACCATAAGTGCCACCACAAAACGCCTGTCGCTCAAGCCTTGTCGCAGCGCCAGAAAAGGAATCTGCAGGAACATGGCGTACATCAGCAGCGCAATGGCAGGTGTCACCAGAACCGCCATTGCCTGAAAAACAGCAGGCGCCAGCACCCCACCAAGCGCCGCCACGGTGACTGCAGCGAAGTAGATGGGAATTTGCCCCTGCTCCAGTCTTTCTCTGTTCATATGCCTCCTTGCCCGCCAAAAAGCGCCTTCTCCGAATATTATTGCGAGCCCGGTCCAGAGACTCGGCTTGCTCACGGAAGGCCAATAAAAATGGGAGCCCTCGGGCTCCCATTTTTTCATACCGGCGCGATCAACGCGGGAAGGCAGGCGGATTGACCCCGGCCATTTCTTCCATCACGCGAATCACCTGGCAGCTGTAGCCGAACTCGTTGTCGTACCAGACGTACAGCACGACGCGGTTGTCGTTGGCGATGGTGGCTTCGGCATCGACCACACCGGCATGGCGCGAACCGACGAAGTCGGTGGACACCACTTCCTGGGAGCTGACGAAATCGATCTGTTTCTGCAGGTCCGAGTGCATGGCCATCTGGCGCAGGTACTCGTTGATCTCTTCGCGGCTGGTGGCCTTCTCCAGGTTCAGGTTGAGAATGGCCATCGACACGTTCGGCGTCGGCACGCGAATCGCGTTGCCGGTCAGCTTGCCCTTGAGCACCGGCAGCGCCTTGGCGGCAGCGGTGGCGGCACCGGTTTCGGTGATGACCATGTTCAGCGCGGCGCTACGGCCACGACGGCTGCCCTTGTGGAAGTTGTCGATCAGGTTCTGGTCGTTGGTGTACGAGTGAACGGTCTCGACGTGGCCATTGACGATGCCGTACTGGTCATTGACCGCCTTGAGCACCGGCACGATGGCGTTGGTGGTGCAGGAGGCGGCCGAGATGATCTTGTCGTCGGCGGTGATTTCGCCATGGTTGATGCCATGCACGATGTTCTTCAGCGCGCCCTTGCCCGGTGCGGTGAGGATCACGCGGTCGATGCCCGGGCACTTGAGGTGCTGGCCCAGGCCGTCGGCATCACGCCAGACGCCGGTGTTGTCGACCAGCAGCGCATCCTTGATGCCGTACTGGGTGTAGTCGACGGCCGACGGATCCTTGGCGTAGATCACCTGGATCAGGTTGCCGTTGGCGGTCAGCGTGTTGTTGGCTTCGTCGATGGTGATGGTGCCGTCGAACTTGCCGTGTACCGAGTCGCGGCGCAGCAGGCTGGCGCGCTTGACCAGGTCGTTCTCGGCGCCCTTGCGCACGACGATGGCGCGCAGACGCAGGCCGTCGCCACCACCGGTGTGTTCGATCAGGATGCGCGCCAGCAGGCGGCCGATACGGCCAAAACCGTAGAGCACCACGTCGGTGCCCTTGCGTGGCGAGGCGTTCTGCTGGTTGGCGACGTCGGCCAGCTCGTCCTTGACGAACTGCTCGATGCTGCGGCCGTTACCTTCAGCCTTGAACTTGCCGACCATCTTGCCCAGATCGACGGACGCAGCGCCCAGTTTGAGCTCGCTCATGGCCTTGAGCACGGCGTAGGAATCGTGAACGGCCAGGCCGTTCTCGTCAGCCTGACGGTGACGGGCGAAGCGATGCGCCTTGAGAATCTCGATGACCGAGCGGTTGATCAGGCTGCGGCCATGGATCGACAGCACCACGTTGTTGTTGCGGTACAGCTGACCGATCAGCGGAATCATCGCCTCGGCGAGAGCTTCACGGTCAATCCATTCACCAAGACACTGGTCGGGCTTCTGAGTCACGGCATTACCTTCCACATGTAGGGGCTGAAAAAAGGGGCTACATTATGACGAGCCAGCTAGGGGTCGGCAATCTGCAGCGGTCGAAACACTGACAGTCATCCTCGCGGATAGTTACAATCAGGGGCCAAATCGTTACCAATCGCGAGCCACCCGTGCCTGTACTGCGTCTGCCGTCCTTGCCGGCCACCGCCGGTAAACAACACTGGGGCAACCTGCCCGGTGCCGCGCTGAGCCTGGCCATCGCCGAGGCGGCCAACTCCGCCAAACGCTTCACCCTGCTGCTCACCGCCGACAGCCAGAGCGCCGAACGCCTGGAGCAGGAACTGAGCTTCTTCGCGCCCGAACTGCCCGTGCTGCACTTCCCGGACTGGGAAACCCTGCCCTACGACCTGTTCTCGCCGCACCAGGACATCATCTCCCAGCGCATTGCCGCGCTGTACCGCCTGCCGGAGCTCAAGCACGGCATTCTGGTGGTGCCGATCACCACGGCGCTGCATCGCCTCGCGCCCACGCGCTTTCTGCTCGGCAGCAGCCTGGTGCTGGACGTCGGCCAGCGCATCAATGTCGATGACATGCGCGCGCGCCTGGAAGCCACCGGTTATCGCTATGTCGACACCGTCTACGAGCATGGCGAATTCACCGTGCGCGGCGCGCTGATCGACCTGTTCCCGATGGGCAGCAAGCAACCCTTTCGTATCGACCTGTTCGACGACGAGATCGAGACGCTGCGCACCTTCGACCCGGAGACCCAGCGCTCGGTCGACAAGGTCGAGTCGATCAAACTGTTGCCGGCACGCGAGTTCCCGCTGGAGAAGAAGGCCATCACCGACTTCCGTGGCCGCTTCCGCGAGCGCTTCGACGTCGACTTCCGGCGCTGCCCGATCTACCAGGACCTGTCCACCGGCATCACCCCGGCGGGTATCGAGTACTACCTGCCGCTGTTCTTCGAGGAAACCGCCACCCTCTTCGACTACCTGCCCCAGGACACCCAGGTGTTCTCGCTGCCCGGGATCGAAAAGGCCGCCGAGCAGTTCTGGACGGATGCGCGCAACCGCTACGAGGAACGCCGGGTCGACCCCGAGCGGCCGCTGCTGCCGCCCGCCGATATCTTCCTGCCGGTCGAGGACTGCTTCGCCCGCCTTAAGGACTGGCCGCGGGTGGTGATCAGCCCCGAGGACATCGAGCCAGGCGTCGGCCGTACGCGCTTCGAGGCCAGTGCCCTACCCGACCTGGCGATCCAGGCCAAGACCAGTGAACCGCTGGCCGCCCTGCGCCGCTTTATCGAGGAATACCCGGGCCGCGTGCTGTTCTGCGCCGAGTCCGCCGGGCGCCGCGAGGTGCTGCTCGAGCTGCTCGCCCGGCTCAAGCTCAAGCCCAGGGAAGTCGAGGGCTGGCCGCAGTTCTGCGCGAGCAAGGAGCGCCTGGGCATTACCATCGCGCCGCTCGACGAAGGCCTGCAGCTCGCTGACATCGCGCTGATCGCCGAGAGCCCGCTGTTCGGCCAGCGCATCATGCAGCGCCGCCGCCGGGAGAAGACCCGCGATGCCGGCGACAACGTGATCAAGAACCTCACCGAGCTGCGCGAAGGCGCGCCGGTGGTGCACATCGACCATGGCGTGGGCCGTTACCTGGGCCTGGTGACCATGGAATTCGACGGCCAGGCCGCCGAATTTCTCGCCCTGATGTACGCCGAGGAAGCCAAGCTCTACGTGCCGGTGGCCAGCCTGCACCTGATCGCCCGCTACACCGGCAGCGACGACGCCCTGGCGCCGCTGCACCGCCTGGGCTCGGAAACCTGGCAGAAGGCCAAGCGCAAGGCTGCCGAGCAGGTGCGCGACGTCGCCGCCGAGTTGCTCGACATCTATGCCCGCCGCGCCGCCCGCGAGGGCTACGCGTTCCGCGACCCGAAAGCCGATTACGAAACCTTCAGCGCCGGCTTTCCGTTCGAGGAAACGCCGGATCAGCAGAGCGCCATCGAGGCGGTGCGCGAGGACATGCTCGCCGCCAAGCCGATGGATCGGCTGGTGTGCGGCGACGTCGGCTTCGGCAAGACCGAAGTGGCCATGCGCGCCGCGTTCATCGCCGTGCACGGCGGCAAGCAGGTGGCGATCCTGGTGCCGACCACCCTGCTCGCCCAGCAGCACTACAACAGCTTCCGCGACCGCTTCGCCGACTGGCCGGTGACCGTCGAGGTGATGAGCCGTTTCAAGAGCGCCAAGGAAGTCAGCGCCGCCATCGAGCAGCTGGCCGAAGGCAAGATCGACATCATCATCGGCACCCACAAGCTGTTGCAGGACGACGTCAAGATCAAGAACCTGGGCCTGGTGATCATCGACGAGGAGCACCGTTTCGGGGTGCGCCAGAAGGAGGCCCTCAAGGCCCTGCGCAGCGAAGTGGACATTCTCACCCTCACCGCCACGCCGATTCCGCGCACCCTGAACATGGCGGTGTCGGGCATGCGCGACCTTTCGATCATCGCCACCCCACCGGCGCGGCGCCTGTCGGTGCGCACCTTCGTCATGGAGCAGAACAAGCCGACCATCAAGGAAGCGCTGCTGCGCGAACTGTTGCGCGGCGGCCAGGTGTACTACCTGCACAACGACGTGAAGACCATCGAGAAGTGCGCCGCCGACCTCGCCGAACTGGTGCCCGAGGCGCGCATCGGCATCGGCCATGGGCAGATGCACGAGCGCGAGCTGGAACAGGTGATGGGCGACTTCTATCACAAGCGCTTCAACGTGCTGATCGCCTCGACCATCATCGAGACCGGCATCGACGTGCCGAGTGCCAACACCATCATCATCGAGCGCGCCGACAAGTTCGGCCTGGCCCAGCTGCACCAGCTGCGCGGCCGCGTCGGCCGCAGCCACCACCAGGCCTACGCCTACCTGCTGACCCCGCCACGCAAGCAGATGACCGACGACGCGCAGAAGCGCCTGGAGGCCATCGCCAACGCCCAGGACCTGGGTGCCGGCTTCGTGCTGGCCACCCACGACCTGGAAATCCGCGGTGCCGGCGAACTGCTCGGCGACGGCCAGAGCGGGCAGATCCAGGCGGTCGGCTTCACCCTGTACATGGAAATGCTCGAACGGGCGGTCAAGTCGATCCGCAAGGGCGAGCAGCCGAACCTCGACCAGCCCCTGGGCGGCGGGCCGGAAATCAACCTGCGGGTGCCGGCGCTGATCCCCGAGGATTACCTGCCGGACGTGCACGCCCGCCTGATTCTCTACAAGCGCATTGCCAATGCCAACGACGAGGACGGTCTCAAGGAACTGCAGGTGGAGATGATCGACCGCTTCGGCCTGCTGCCCGAGCCGACCAAGCACCTGGTGCGCCTGACACTGATGAAGCTGCAGGCCGAACGGCTGGGCATCAAGAAGATCGATGCCGGGCCACAGGGCGGGCGCATCGAGTTCGCCGCGGAAACGCCGGTCGATCCGCTGACGCTGATCAAGCTGATCCAGAGTGCGCCGAACCGCTACAAGTTCGAAGGCGCCACGCTGTTCCGCTTCTCGGTGCCGATGGAACGCGCCGAGGAACGCTTCAATACCCTGGAAGCGCTGCTGGAGCGGCTACTGGCGACGGTGAAGAGCTGAAAACGATCAGGGCCGCTTATGCGGCCCTGATCATTTAGGGCGTGGCGATACTCAGGGGCCTGCTTGTTACCCTATTGCGGCAGCTACAAGGCAGAAGCAGCCACTCCCTGCGTAGGGTGGACAACGCTCTTTGTGTCCACCTTTTCGATCGTTGCATGGTGGACGGATGAAGCGTCGTCCACCCTACGTCCCTGATACAACGCAGAAGCAGACATCCAGCGATCTCGCGGGAGCGGCTTTAGCCGCGATTTTTTTATCAAGGCAAACAAAGAGCTCGGGGCTAAAGCGGATCGCCGCCGGCCCCTCCCACGATCGCGAACGGCCGGCTGAATCTGCCCCACTTTGCAGTCAGCGCGATAAATCGAGACAAATGTCCTCGCCTTACTCCACCAACTGCGCGGCGCGCAACGCCGAGAGCGCCTGCGCCCAGCGTGGATCCTGGCGGTAGTCGACACCCGGAAAAGCGCGCCGACGCATACGCTCCAGCCCTTTCGGTGCAACGACCTCGAGGCGCTGCGCTGCCGACAGCGCCAGCTCCGCCGCCGCCCGGTCATTGCACACCAGCCCCATGTCGCAGCCGGCGCTCAGCGCTGCCTCGATACGGCTGGCGGCATCACCGACCACATGGGCGCCGGCCATCGACAGGTCGTCGCTGAAGATCACCCCCTCGAAGCCCAGCTCGCCGCGCAGGATGTCCTGTAGCCAGCGGCGCGAGAAGCCGGCCGGCTGGCTGTCGACCTGCGGGTAGATGACGTGGGCCGGCATCACTGCGGCCAGGTCGCGACTCAGCACCGCGAACGGGCGCAGATCCTGCTGGCGGATTTCATCCAGGCTGCGCTCGTCAAGGGGAATCGCCACGTGGGAGTCGGCCTCGGCCCAGCCATGGCCGGGGAAATGCTTGCCCGTGGCCGCCATGCCCGCCTCCGCCATGCCGCGGATAAAGGCGCCGGCCAGCTGCGTGGCCCGCTCGGGGTCGCCCTCGAAGGCGCGGTGGCCGACCACCGCACTGCGCTCGTGGTCCAGGTCCAGCACCGGAGCGAAGCTCAGGTCCAGCCCCACCGCCAACACTTCGGTGGCCATCAGCCAGCCGCACTGGCGCGCCAGTTGCTCGGCACCGGCGCAACCGGCGATGGCCCGCATCGCCGGCAACTTCACGAACCCCTGACGCAGGCGCTGCACGCGCCCGCCCTCCTGATCCACCGCTAGCAGCAGGTCGGGACGCACCGCGCGGATGGACTCGCACAATTCCCGCACCTGCCGCGGGTTCTCGATATTGCGGGCAAAGATGATCAGGCCACCAACCTCGGGCTGGCGCAACAGCTGGCGATCCTCGGCGGTCAGCCAGGGACCGGCGATATCCACCATCAGGGAGCCATACAGGGGAGTCGTCACAACAGAATTCCTTGAAGATAAGCATCACGCCCAATGGCCATCTGACAATGGCGCGACAAAGGGTTCCCGGTCGCACGGGCGACACGAACCAGCCGGCAGGACTGGGCGCACTAAAGGGCGGTAGCTTAGGGGCAGCCGAGGCCCACCGACAAGCCTCAGGACTTGCTGGGCGGGCTTTTGTGGCGGGGAATGAGCTGCGCCGACGCCAGACGCGGATCGGTCACGCCGCTCTCCGAGCGCATGCCCGCCGCCAGGAACGGTACCATCAGGCGCATCACCTGTTCGATCGAGGTGTCCACGCCGAAGTCGCTTTCGGCCATGGCGCGCAACGCCTTGATACCGGACATACTGAAGGCTGCAGCGCCAAGCATGAAATGCACGCGCCAGAACAGCTCCAGGGGCGGAATGCCGGGTGCCGCTTCGTGCACCAGGTACATGTAGCGGCGGAATACCTTGCCGTAGACTTCTTCGAGGTATTTGCGCAGGTGGCCCTGGCTCTGGCTGAATGCCAGGCCCAGCAGGCGCATGAAGATCGACAGGTCATTGCCGCTGCGCGGTTTGACCGCCAGGGCCTGCTCGACCAGCAACTCGAGCAGTTCCTCGAGGCTGAAGGTCACCCCGGGCTTGCTCTGGCGTTTGTCCAGTTCGCGCTCCAGGCTGGTACAGAACGGCCCGAGAAAGCGCGAGAACACTGCCTGGATCAGGGCCTTCTTGGAGCCGAAGTGGTAGTTGACGGCCGCCAGATTGACCCCGGCCTTGCTGGTGATCAGGCGCAGCGACGTTTCGGCGAAGCCCTTCTCCGCGAACAACTGCTCCGCCGCGTCGAGAATGCGTTCAACGGTTTCCGATTGCGCCATGACATCCACCAGACAAACAAGTGTTTGAAACATACGTTTCAGCGCGTGCCACTGTCAAGTCGCGCAGGGCGTATTCTGGCTGCTCAGTCACCATTTGGCGAGCGCGTCGCACGTCGCCGCTGCCCTCTACCCCGGGTTACCGGTCATCCGCTGCCTGGCCTTATATCAACACGGCGGGCATCAACCGATTGCCAAGCACGACTTACTGTATATAATCCCAGTCACTGTATAAAAAGCCAGAGCGCCTCACATGATCAAGCTGACGCCCCGCCAAGGCGAAATTCTCGCCTTCATCAAGCAGTGCCTGGAAGACAACGGCTACCCGCCAACCCGCGCGGAGATCGCTCAGGCCCTGGGCTTCAAGTCGCCGAACGCGGCCGAGGAACACCTCAAGGCCCTGGCGCGCAAAGGCGCCATCGAGATGACCCCGGGCGCCTCCCGCGGCATTCGCATTCCGGGCTTCGAGCCCAACCAGGAAGAAGAAGACGGGCTGCCGGTGATCGGTCGTGTCGCCGCCGGTGCGCCGATCCTGGCGCAACAGCATATAGAAGAGGCCTGCCGGATCAACCCGGACTTCTTCCGTCCCAAGGCCGACTACCTGCTGCGCGTACGCGGCATGAGCATGAAGGACATCGGCATCATCGACGGTGACCTGCTGGCGGTGCACACCACCAGTGAGGTGCGCAACGGCCAGGTGGTGGTCGCGCGCATCGACGATGAAGTGACGGTCAAGCGCTTCAAGCGCGAAGGCAATACCGTGTGGTTGCTGGCGGAAAACCCGGAGTTCGCCCCGATCGAGGTGAATCTCGAGGAGCAGAACCTGGTCATCGAAGGTTTGAGTGTCGGCGTCATCCGCCGCTAATTGGAGGCGTCATGCAGTTCCCCCAGTCGTTGAGCCGTAACCAGCTGCCCCTGTTCGATGCCTTTCTGGCATCGACCCTCGCAGTTGTAGAGGAACCAACCAGCCAGGAAGCCGCGTTCAGCGAGGTGTCGCTGCGTGGTGCCGCTGGGCATTGCCTGACGCTACTGGCGCCCATGCTGCGAGAACTGAGCGAGAAGGATGACGAACGCTGGCTGACCCTGATCGCCCCGCCCGCCAGCCTGACCCAGAGCTGGCTGCGTGACGCCGGCCTTAACCGTGAGCGTATTCTGCTGCTGCAGCCGCGTCGCAACCAGAGCCCGCTGCAACTGGCTCAGGAAGCCCTGAAGCTTGGCCGCAGCCACACCGTGGTCAGCTGGCTGCACCCCCTGCCCCAGCATGCACGCCAGCAGCTCGAAGCAGCAGCGCGCACCGGCAAGGCGCAAAGCCTGAATATCAGCCTGGGCTGACGCTGCAAGCTGCAAGCTGCAAGCTGCAAGCGTGCCCGGCCGTACGGTAACTCGTCGAATGGCTTGGCCCATGGGACGGTGTTCCCATGAAAAAGCCCCTCACGCTGGAGGGGCTTTTCGCTATTGCCTATAGCCTGCAACTTGTGGCCTGCAGCCTGTAGTTAATGCAAAACGCGCGGCTGCTCGTCTTCCTGCTCGAAATCACCTTCAGCCATTCTGCCCGCCATTTGCACGCCGACATTGAGCATCGCCTTGGCGACCTCCACATGCTGGCCCTGCAGGAACGCCTTGGCATCCTCCGAGAAGTCCAGCACGACCAGTGCTTCCTCATCGTCGGCGCGACGCAGGGCGATGCGCCCATCGGGCAGTTCGACGATTTCAAGGAAAGACGTAGGCATAACTCGGATTCTCCACGAAGGGCAGCGTCTCGAGGAGGCGTGCCACAAAAGGCCGTACAGTGTAACAGCCAGCCCGCCTGATCGGTTGATGAAAAAGCCGCCAGATGCCAAACGGCTTTGGCTCAATATCGGGCGACGCTTACCACTCGCTGAGCCCGACACGAAAACGCTGGGCCAGCGCCTTGAGTTCCTGCCGCCAGCCTTCCAGGGTTTCGCGCTCAAGCAGCGGCGGCTCATCGCCCAGGCTTACCGCCTCGATCAGGGCGGAGGCGTTGGGATCGCCCTTTGGCTCGCGGGGCGGACGCGGCGGTTTGAACAGCTCGGCATGGGCAGCCAGAAGCTGCCCAAGCCAGGTCTGCCGGTTTTCGGCCAGCTCGACCAGTTCCGCCAGCTCCGGGCTTGGCGCCCCGTTCAGGTTCTGGCGATCCAGCAGCACTTCGGCACGGGCAGCGCTGCTGTTGGGCAAACGGTAGAAGCCGGCAACCTCATGGCACAGCCCAAGCAACGCACCGTACAGATGAAACAGCGTGGCCTCGCGCTCGGCCTGCACCAGCGCCTGGGCATTCATGGCCCGCCCCTCTTCGGCCTTGCGCCAGGACTCCAGGGAGAGGCCGGCGTAGAAGATCTTCTGATTGGTACGGGTATACAGTTCGCCAGCCATATGCACTCTCCAGATAGCCTCGGGTGCGCGCATGACGCGCGCACCGAGCACGGATCAACGCTTGTCTTCGACCTTCCACTTGCCGCCGTCGAAGAACGCCTTCCAGCCCGTAGGCTTGCCGTCCACTTCGGTCTGTACGTATTGCTCCTTGGTCTTGCGGCTGTAGCGGATCACTGCCGCACGGCCTTCCGGATCGCGCGCCGGCGCATCGAACAGGAAGTGGTACTTCGGATCGATCTCGTCCTTGTGCGGCAACAGCTCGAGTACCAGGGGTGCCCGGGTTTCGCGGTTCTTCGGGAACTGGCTGGCAGCCAGGAACAGCCCCGACGCGCCATCGCGCAGCACGTAGGTGTCGTCGACCTTCTCGCACTTGAGCTCCGGCATCTTCACCGCATCCATCTTGGGTGGCGCCGGCTCGCCGTTGCGCAGCAACTTGCGGGTGTTCTTGCACTCGCTGTTGGTACAGCCGAAGAACTTGCCGAAACGGCCGGTCTTGAGCTGCATCTGGCTGCCGCACTTGTCGCATTCCAGGCTCGGGCCTTCATAGCCCTTGATACGGAACTGGCCCTGCTCGATTTCATAGCCCGCGCAATCCGGGTTGTTACCGCAGATATGCAGTTTGCGAGTTTCGTCCAGCAGGTAGGCGTCCATCGCCGTGGCGCAGATCGGGCAGCGATGCTTGCCGAGCAGCACCCGCGATTCCGACTCGCCCTCGTCATCGGCGGCGATCTCGTCGCCCGGCACCAGGTTGATGGTGGCCTTGCAGCGCTCTTTCGGCGGCAGGGCGTAGCCCGAGCAGCCGAGGAACACGCCGGTGGAGGCGGTGCGGATCATCATCGGCCGGCCACATTCGCGGCACGGGATATCGGTCAGGGTCGGCGTGTTGGCACGCATGCCGTGGTCGCCGTCGGCGGCCACTTCGAGCTTCTTCTTGAAGTCGCCGTAGAACTCGTCGAGCAGGTGCTTCCACTCGCGCTCGCCCTGGGCGACGTCATCGAGATTCTCTTCCATGCCGGCGGTGAAGCCGTAGTCCATCAGGTCGGCGAAGCTCTCGCTGAGACGCTCGGTGACGATGTCGCCCATCTTCTCGGAATAGAAACGACGGTTGTGCAGGGCGACGTAGCCGCGGTCCTGGATGGTGGAAATGATCGCTGCGTAGGTGGACGGACGGCCGATACCACGCTTTTCCATTTCCTTGACCAGGCTGGCTTCCGAGTAGCGTGCCGGCGGCTTGGTGAAGTGCTGGCTGGGATCGAGCTTGATCAGCCTGAGCGACTCGCGCTCCTGCATTTCCGGCAGCACGGCATCGTCGCCCGGCTTGCTCATCTGTGGCTGGGCACGGGTGTAACCGTCGAACTTGAGGATACGGCCCTTGGCGCGCAGCTCGAACTGCGAAGCGGTGACGGTCACGGTGGTCGACAGGTACTCGGCCGGCGGCATCTGGCAGGCCACGAACTGGCGCCAGATCAGCTCGTACAGGCGCTCGGCGTCGCGCTCCATGCCGGACAGCTGGGTCGGCCGCAGGTTGACGTCCGAAGGGCGGATCGCCTCGTGCGCCTCCTGGGCGCCCTCCTTGCTCGAGTAATAGTTGGGCTTCTCCGGCAGGTATTTGCTGCCGTACTCGCTGTCGATAAAGCCACGCACCATCTCGATGGCGTCGGCCGACAGGTTGGTCGAGTCGGTACGCATATAGGTGATGTAGCCGGCCTCGTAGAGCCGCTGGGCCATCATCATGGTCTTCTTCACCCCGAAACCCAGGCGCGTGCTGGCCGCCTGCTGCAGGGTGGAGGTGATGAACGGCGCGGTCGGCTTGCTGCTGGTCGGCTTGTCCTCGCGCTTGGCGACGCTGTAGCTCGACGCCTTGAGGGTCGCCAGCGCGGCCATGGCCTGGGCTTCGTTCAGCGGCTTGAAGGCGGCGCCGTTCTCACGCACCACTTCGAAGCGCACCTGGGCGTCCTTGGCAGTACCGAGGTCGGCGTGCACTTCCCAGTATTCTTCGGGCACGAAGGCGCGGATTTCCTTCTCGCGCTCGACCACCAGCTTCACGGCCACCGACTGCACGCGGCCGGCCGACAGGCCACGGGCGATCTTCGCCCACAGCAGCGGCGAGACCATGTAGCCCACCACGCGGTCCAGGAAACGGCGCGCCTGCTGGGCGTTGACGCGGTTGATGTCCAGCTCGCCCGGGGCGGAGAACGCCTCCTGGATGGCCTTCTTGGTGATCTCGTTGAACACCACGCGCTTGTAGCGGCTGTCATCGCCGCCGATGGATTCGCGCAGGTGCCAGGCGATGGCTTCCCCCTCTCTATCCAAGTCGGTCGCGAGATAGATGGTGTCGGCTTCCTTGGCCAGGCGGCGCAGTTCCTCGACCACCTTTTCCTTGCCGGGCAGGATTTCGTACTTGGCTTTCCAGCCGTGCTCCGGGTCGACGCCCATGCGCGCGAACAGCTGGCGCTTGGCCTTTTCCTTCGGCGACAACGCCGGCGCTTCGCCTGCCGCTGCCTTGCCGCGCTTGGCAGGTTCCTTGGTAGCCGCCCCGCCGCTGGTGGGCAGGTCGCGGATATGGCCGATGCTCGACTTCACCACGTACTGGCTGCCCAGGTACTTGTTGATGGTCTTGGCCTTGGCCGGGGATTCCACGATGACCAGCGATTTACCCATGGATTGGAAAATTCCTGAAATTCGGTAGGTGAACGGCGACCAGGCGCCTGAAAACACTGTTGGGCGTATCGAGTCGACGCGTATCGCATCGACGATGAAGGCGCCCGCTCGATGGAGCGAACGCAAGAAGCGTGGTGCTGCCGTGGACCGAAGAGGTGCATTTGCACGCCTGCGATGGCCCTGCGTTCAGCTTTGGCCCCGCTATATATAGTGGCGGTCAAGGCAAGGTCAAGGGCGACCGCTTCCTGAGGCGCCCTCAGGGGCGACTTAAAACACTCGCTTCGGCCTCGACCAAAGCAAAGCGTGGAACCTGCTCGCCGTCCAGTTCCACCTCGCTGGTGAACATCGCCAGCGGCCGCACCCAGAGGCCGAATTCGCCATACAGCGCCTGGTAGACGACCACTTCCTCTTCGCTCTCCGAGTGCCTGGCCACGCCCAGCACGCGGTACTCGGGACCTTTGTAATGACGGTAGAGACCGGGTTGCAGCGACATCATTCAATTTCCTGGAAAGTTTTTCGTCCGATACAAAGGAACGGCCGGTTATCCCCCGACCATCCGTTCCGCTTGGCCTCCACACTTGCCGGAGCGCCAAAAAACAAAAACCGGGGCAGAGGCCCCGGTTGTGCAACCTGTACAGCGCACTGGAAAGAACTGCTGCGTCACCTTTATATAACGCAGCAGTCCTGGCGAATCCTCAGATGCGCTCGAACACCGTGGTGATGCCCTGGCCCAGGCCGACGCACATGGTCGCCACGCCGAAGGTGCCGTTGTTCTGCTTCATCACGTTCAGCAGGGTACCGGAGATACGCGCCCCGGAACAACCGAACGGGTGACCCAGGGCAATGGCGCCACCGTGCAGGTTGACCTTCTCTTCCATCTTGTCGAGCAGCTTGAGGTCCTTGAGCACAGGCAGCGCCTGGGCGGCAAAGGCTTCGTTGAGCTCGACGAAATCGATGTCGTCGATGGTCAGACCGGCACGCTTGAGCGCCTTCTGGGTGGACGGCACCGGGCCATACCCCATGATCGCCGGATCGACACCGGCCACGGCCATGGCGCGCACCACGGCCATCGGCTGGATGCCCAGATCCTGGGCGCGCTGGGCGCTCATGACGATCATGCAGGAGGCGCCATCGGTAATCTGCGAGGAGGTACCCGCAGTGACGGTGCCGCCCTTGGGGTTGAACGCCGGCTTGAGGTTGGCCAGGCTTTCCAGGGTGGTTTCCGGGCGAATGGTCTCGTCGTAGTCGAAGACCTTGAGGAAGCCGTTCTCATCAAAGCCCTGCATCGGGATGATCTCGTCCTTGAACTTGCCTTCGACCGTGGCCTTGTGGGCCAGCTGGTGGGAACGCACGCCGAACTTGTCCTGGGCCTCGCGGCTGATGTTGTGCATCTTGCCCAGCATCTCGGCGGTCAGGCCCATCATGCCGGACGCCTTGGCGGCGTACAGCGACAGGTGCGGGTTCGGGTCGACCCCATGCATCATGCCGACGTGGCCCATGTGCTCGACGCCGCCGACCACGAAGACATCGCCATTGCCGGTCTGGATCGCCTGCACGGCGGTGTGCAACGCGCTCATCGACGAGCCGCACAGGCGGCTGACGGTCTGCCCGGCACTGGTGTGCGGAATCTGGGTCATCAGCGAGGCCATGCGGGCGATGTTCCAGCCCTGCTCCAGGGTCTGGTTGACGCAACCCCAGATGACGTCCTCGACTTCCTTGGGGTCGACCTTGGCGTTGCGCTCCAGCAGTTTGCTGATCAGCTGCGCCGACATGGTCTCGGCGCGGGTGTTACGGTGCATGCCGCCCTTGGAACGACCCATCGGGGTCCGGCCGAAGTCGACGATGACTGCATCTCTTGGATTCAGGCTCATAAATTCACTCTCGCTCCAATCGTTGCGCGATTAACCAAAGAAGGTCTGGCCGTTTTTGGCCATTTCACGCAGTTTCTCGGTCGGCTTATACAGCGCACCCAGATCGGCGTACTTGTCGGCCAGGGCCACGAATTCGGTAACCCCGACGCTGTCGATGTAACGCAGCGCACCACCACGGAAGGGAGGGAAACCGATGCCGTAGATCAGACCCATGTCGGCCTCGGCGGCGGTCTCGACGATGCCGTCCTCCAGGCAGCGTACGGTTTCCAGGCACAGCGGGATCATCATGATGTTGACGATGTCCTCGTCGCTCAGCTCACGCTGCTCGGCCACGATCGACTTGAGCAGCTCGTACGCCTCGGGGTCGCTGACCTTCTTCGGCTTGCCGCGCTTGTCGGTCTCGTAGGCGTAGAAGCCCTTGCCGTTCTTCTGGCCCAGGCGGTTGGCTTCGTACATCACGTCGACGGCGGTACGGCCTTCCACGGCCATGCGGTCCGGGAAGCCTTCGGCCATCACGTCACGACCATGGTGGCCGGTGTCGATGCCGACCACGTCGGACAGGTAGGCCGGGCCCATGGGCCAGCCGAACTTCTCCATGACCTTGTCGATACGCGCGAAGTCGACGCCGAAGCTCAGCAGCTTGGAGAAGCCACCGAAATACGGGAACAGCACGCGGTTGACCAGGAAGCCCGGGCAGTCGTTGACCACGATCGGGTTCTTGCCCATCTTCTTGGCGTACGCCACGGTGGTGGCCACCGCCTCGTCACTGGATTTCTCGCCGCGGATGACTTCGACCAGCGGCATCATGTGCACCGGATTGAAGAAGTGCATGCCGACGAAGTTTTCCGGACGCTTGAGGGCCTTGGCCAGCAGGCTGATGGAGATGGTCGAGGTGTTGGACGCCAGGATGGTGCCCTCCTTGACCGCCGCCTCGACCTCGGCCAGCACGGCCTGCTTGACCTTGGGGTTCTCGACCACGGCTTCGACGACGATGTCGACATGGCCGAAGTCGCCATAGGACATGGTTGGGCGAATGGCGCTCAGGGATTCGGCCATCTGCGCGGTGGTCATGCGACCTTTCTCGACGCGCTTGCCGAGCAGCTTGGAGGCCTCGCCCAAGCCCATCTTGATGCCTTCCTCGCGGATGTCCTTCATCAGGATCGGCGTGCCCTTGGACGCCGACTGGTAGGCGATGCCGCCGCCCATGATACCGGCGCCGAGCACGGCAGCCAGTTTCACGTCCTGGGCGATGGCGTCATGGGCCTTGGCCTTCTTCTTCAATTCCTGGTCATTGAGGAACAGGCCGATCAGGCTCTCCGCTACCGAGGTCTTGGCCAGCTTGGCGAAACCGGCGGCTTCGACTTCCAGCGCCTTGTCGCGACCGAAGTTGGCGGCCTTCTGGATGGTCTTGATCGCTTCGACCGGCGCCGGGTAGTTCGGGCCAGCCTGGCCCGCAACGAAGCCCTTGGCGGTTTCGAAGGCCATCATCTGCTCGATGGCGTTGAGCTTGAGCTTTTCCAGCTTGGGCTGGCGCTTGGCCTTGTAGTCGAGCTCGCCGGAAATGGCGCGCTTGATCAGGTCCAGGGCACCGGCCTGCAGCTTGTCAGCGCTGACCACGGCATCCACGGCGCCGACCTTGAGGGCCTCCTCGGCACGGTTTTCCTTGCCGGAGGCGATCCACTCGACCGCGTTGTCGGTACCGATCAGGCGCGGCAGACGCACGGTGCCACCAAAGCCCGGATAGATACCCAGCTTGACTTCGGGCAGGCCGATCTTGGCGCCCTCGGCCATGATCCGGTAGTCGGCGGCCAGGCACATTTCCAGGCCGCCACCCAGGGCGATGCCGTTGATGGCGACCACGGTGGGTACGTTCAGGTCTTCGAAATCGCTGAAGATCTTGTTGGCTTCCAGACCGCTGGAAACCAGCTGCTCTTCGGGCAGTTTGAAGTTGTCGACGAACTCGGTGATGTCGGCGCCGACGATGAACACGTCCTTGCCGCTGCTGACGATCACGCCCTTGATCGAGGCATCGGCCTTGATCGCATCGACACTCTGGCGCAGCTCGCTGAGGGTCAGACGATTGAACTTGTTGACGGACTCACCCTTGAGGTCGAACTTGAGTTCGACGATGCCGCTTTCAAGAGCCTTAACCGTGATGGCTTTACCTTCGTAAATCATCAACTGATCTCCACGCTAAGGGAATCTGAACAGTACACACCGGAGCCAACCGGCTGACTCACGCCACCAGACAACGTAGACGAAAATCTGCTACCCACCGATGCGGTATTCGGACTGAATTGGGCATTGCCGGCAAGACAAACACTCAATTCATACGCCCGTTTGATTTGGGTGAGCACACCTTCAGGCAAAAGCCTGCGATTGTCAATTGGCGTGATGTAGCCAGGTGCGGCCGGCACTACGCAGACCATACAGTCACATACCCTGGTAGCGAAAAGCCGATCATCCGCGTCGATATCCCATCATTCGGCAGGCGCCGCTGGCCAGTTGGTGACCGCTAGCCAAAACCCCGGGTCAAGGGTAGAGTCGCGGCCATTCGGCTGCCACCGAATGACCGAAAACAACAAGAACGAGCGATTACACCGAGGTTCCCGCATGCCAACTCACTTGCGTGCCGTCTCTCTGCGTGCCCTTCTGCTTGCCGCCCTGCTGATACCCACAGCGGCATTTGCCAACACCACCGGCGACCTCAAGCACCTGCAGAACTTCCATCTCTCGGCCCAGAAAAGCCTGGGCGACTTCTACATGTACAACAGCATGGAAGGCGACCAGCGATATGCACGGATGATCGACGCCTCCCGTCAGCAGGCGCGCGAGCAGCTTGGCAGGTTGGCCAACCTGGCCGACGTGGGGGCCGCCCGCCTGCAGACGCAGCTGCAGCAACAATGGCAGCGTTACGATGGAGAACTGACGACCTTGATGGCGGCACTGCAGCAGCAGGGCTACACGGACCTGCAGCCGGTCGCGGATCTGGCCGCCCGCAACCGCCAGGTACTGGCAACGGCCCAGGCGCTTTACGAGGCGCTGCGGCGGATGGATGGCAACGCCATCAGCGCGCAGATGGCGGCCACCCGCGAACTCAGCGTGCTGATGCAGAGCATCGCGGTGAACTACGCGGCACGCAGCGCTTCGGTGGGAGCCAGTTTCTCGGGCGACAGCAGCGAGCGCCCCATCGAGGAACTGGTGGCCGACTTTTCCGCGCGCCTGAGCGCATTGCGCAAGCAACCGGGCAATACCACGGCGGTCAACGTCAAGCTCGACGGCGTGGTGACCAAATGGCGCTATATCGAAGGCTCGCTGCGCAATTACAACGAAAAGAGCGTGCCCTTCCTGGTCAACAAGTACTCGGACAGCATCATCCACAGCCTGGCGGACGTCGACACGCTGTACGCGCAGGCGGGCGGCGCTTCATGAGCCGCCGCGGCGCCGGCCCGACGGTTGAGTCAGGCACGGCCCTTGAGAAAGTCGGCGATCGCCGGCAAGGCTTCGGGTTGGGCCCGCTCCCCCCAGAACAGCGCGATCATCTGCGGCGTGGCCTCGGCCTTGTAGACGTCGGCCGGCAGCGTTGCCAGTTGCTCGGCCAGCGCCACGTCCGTGCAGGGCTCCTGCCATTTGTTCAGCCACTGGCCCGGCTCGCGCTGCCAGTAGCACCAACTGTCCTGGCGTCCCCGGGGTCGCGGCCTGTGGTACTGCGGGCAGGGGTTGGGCGGCGTCTTGCCTAGCCAGTACGGCCATTCCTCGCGGGCCAGCTGCATCGCCAGGCCCAGGCGCCGCGCCTGCAGGCGCACGTCCATCTGCCCGCGCTGGCGACGCGACGGCACCAGCCAGACCAGCGGGCTGAGGGCCAGGACCAGCAAGCCCAGAACGATCCATCCCGTCATAAGTTCTATCTCGACTGCGCAACCTGTGGTAAATGCTCAAACCAGCCATACTTGAAATCACTGGTCACCCTTGTAAGGAGACACCCCATGTCCTACCAGCACATTCTGGTCGCCGTCGATCTGACCGAGGAGTGCGACCCGGTAATGAAGCGCGCCCAGGCTCTGGCCGCCAGCACCCAGGCCAAGCTGTCCGTGGTGCATATCGTCGAGCCGATGGCCATGGCCTTCGGCGGTGACGTGCCGATGGACCTGTCGATGCTGCAACAGCAGCAGTTCGAGCAGGCCAAGGAGCGCCTCGACGCCTTTGCCATCAAATACCCGCAGCTCAGCGCCGAAAGCCGCCACCTGGCCTATGGCCAACCGCGCCAGGAAATTCACCGCCTGGCCGCCGAACAGCACTGCGACCTGATCATCGTCGGCAGCCACGGCCGCCATGGCCTGGCCCTGCTGCTCGGCTCCACCGCCAACGACGTGCTGCATGGTGCACCGTGCGACGTGCTGGCCGTAAGCCTCAAGAAACCCTCGGCCTGATCGGCCCCGGCGAATGACGCCGGGCATCGGCCCGGCATCATCGCATGCGATCATCCCGGCAGGGCGCCGCCCTCTCCGCTTAGCCTTCCAGCTCGGCCCAGCGCTCGATCAACTGTTCCAGCTCCTGCTGCTTTTCCTGCAGCTGCGCCAGCACCGCGGCGGTCTGCTCGGCCGGCTGCTGATAGAACGCCGGATCGGCCACCTTAGCTTCCAGCGCGGTAATCGCCTGCTCGGCGGCATCGATCATTTCGGGCATGGCGTCCAGCTCGCGCTGGTGCTTGTAGCTGAGCTTCTTCTTGGCCGCTGGTGCAGCAGCGGCAGTTTCGGCGACCGGCGCTTCGGCCACGGGCGTCTCGACGATCGCCGAACCCAGCTCGGCCTTGCCCGACTTGCTCTCGCCTACGCCCAGCAGGCGCGGCGAGCCGCCCTGGCGCAACCAGTCCTGGTAGCCGCCGACGTATTCACGCACCTTGCCCTCGCCCTCGAAGACCAGGGTGCTGGTCACCACGTTGTCGAGGAAAGCCCGGTCGTGGCTGACCATCAGCACGGTGCCCTTGAAGTTCGACAGCACTTCCTCGAGCAACTCCAGGGTTTCCACGTCCAGGTCGTTGGTCGGTTCGTCGAGCACCAGCAGGTTGGCGGGCTTGCTGAACAGCTTGGCCAGCAGCAGGCGGGCGCGCTCACCACCGGACAATGCCTTGACCGGCGTGCGGGCACGCTGCGGGCTGAACAGGAAGTCGCCCAGGTAGCTCAGCACATGACGGTTCTGGCCATCGATTTCGATGAAATCGCGGCCTTCGGAAATATTGTCGATGACGGTCTTTTCCACATCGAGCTGGTGACGCAGTTGGTCGAAATAGGCCACCTCGATCTTGGTACCCTGTTCCACCTTGCCGGCGGTCGGCTGCAAGCCGTCGAGCATCAGCTTGAGCAGCGTGGTCTTGCCGGTACCGTTGGCGCCGAGCAGGCCAATGCGATCGCCGCGCTGCAGCACCATGGAAAAGTCCTTGATCAGCAGCGGGCCGCCCGGATGGGCGAAGCTGACGTTCTCCAGCACCATCACCTGCTTGCCGGACTTGTCCGCCACATCCAGCTGGATATTGGCCTTGCCGGTGCGTTCGCGGCGCTCGCTGCGCTCCACCCGCAGCGCCTTGAGGGCACGTACGCGGCCTTCGTTACGGGTGCGGCGGGCCTTGATGCCCTGGCGGATCCACACTTCTTCCTGGGCCAGCTTCTTGTCGAACAGCGCGTTGGCGGTTTCTTCGGCGGCCAGCGCGGCCTCCTTGTGCACCAAAAAGCTGGCGTAATCGCCGTTCCAGTCGATCAACCCACCGCGATCCAGTTCGAGAATGCGCGTGGCCAGGCTCTGCAGGAAGGCCCGGTCGTGGGTGATGAACAGCACGGCGCCCTGGAAATCCTTGATGGCCTCTTCGAGCCAGGCGATGGCGCCGATGTCCAGGTGGTTGGTGGGCTCGTCGAGCAGCAGCAGATCGGGCTCGCTGACCAGCGCCTGGGCCAGCAGCACGCGACGGCGCCAGCCGCCGGAGAGCTCGGCCAGGGTCTTGTCGGCCGGCAGCTGCAGGCGGCTCAGGGTGCTGTCGACCAGTTGCTGCAGGCGCCAGCCGTCCTTCGCCTCCAGCTCCTGCTGCACGTGCATGAGCTTGTTCAGGTCTTCTTCGGTCACGCAGTTCTGCGCCAGGTGATGGTACTGGGCAAGCAGGTCGCCAACGCCGTCCAGGCCCTGAGCGACCACGTCGAACACCGTTCGGCCATCGGCCACCGGCAGCTCCTGGGGCAGTTCGCCGATCTTCAGGCCAGGCGCTCGCCAGATGGCACCGTCGTCGGGCTTCTGCTGGTCGTTGACCAGCTTGAGCATGCTCGACTTGCCGGTGCCGTTACGGCCGATGATGCACACCCGCTCACCGCGGGCGATCTGCCAAGACACCTTGTCCAGCAGCGGCATGGCGCCAAAGGCCAGGGAAACATCGGTGAACTTGAGCAGGGTCATCAGGGTTGCCTCGACAATACGCAGGAGTGGTGGGCGAAAGCCTGGGGCGCGACCTGGGCCTCGCTGCTGCCGACCACGAAACTGATCCGGCCGGCACGCGCCAGCCAAAAACGGGCGCGTATTCTAACCGAGAAGACCCTCGGCGTCTGTCGGCCTCGGCGCCGGCCATCGATGTGACATAAACAGACATGGGCCAGGCACCGACGGCCCTTTCGCGGCACGCCGGCAAAAGGCTAAGCTAGCGGCCATTGCCGCCGCGCCTGACGATGCCCGCATCGCCGCGGCGCACGCCGCCCCAAGGGCACATCAGGCGACCGGCACCAGCCAGGTCGCGCCCGCTCACGAGATGACCCCGGAAGTGCCATGCGCTGTCGTTTGCCCAGTCTGCTTTCCTGCCTGATCCTTTGCGCCGCCACCTCCACGCTCAGCCAGGCCGCGAGCCTGCAGCAGCAACGTCAGTACTACGACGAGGCCAAGGCCGCGCTCGCCAAGGGCGACAAGGGGCCTTACCAGCGCTACGCCAGCGCCCTGCGCGACTACCCGCTGACCCCTTACCTGGCCTATGACGAACTGACCGCGCGCCTGAAGTGGGCCAGCAACCAGGAAATCGAAGCCTTTCTCGCCGCCCATGGTGACCTGCCCCAGGCCAGCTGGATGAAATTGCGCTGGCTGCGCTGGCTCGCCGAACGCGGTGAATGGCAGACCTTCGCCAAGTACTACGACCCGGGGCTCAACTTCACCGAACTGGACTGCCTGAACGGCCAGCGTCAGCTGGCCCAGGGCCAGACCGCCGAAGGTTATGCCAGCGCAGAAAAGCTCTGGCTGGTCGGCAAATCCCAGCCCGAAGCCTGTGACCGCCTGTTCGACCGCTGGGCCGCCGGAGGCCAACTGACCGAACAACGCCGCTGGCAGCGCGCCAAGCTGGCCGCCGAAGCGCGCAACTATAGCCTGGCGACCTTTCTGAGCAAGGACCTGCCGACCCTGAGCAACCACGGCAAGCTGCTCGTGGACGTCGCCCAGAAACCGCAGATGCTCACCCAGACCGCACGCTTCACGCCAGCCGACGACGCCATGGGCGATGTGGTCAGCCTCGGCCTGCGCCGCCTCGCCCGCCAGGACCCGGAACAGGCCCTGAGCCTGCTCGAGGGCTACTCGCAGCGCATGCGCTTTTCCGAGCAGGAGAAGGTCGCCATCGCCAACGAGATCGGCCTGACCCTGGCGCGCCGCTTCGACCCGCGCGCGCTCGACGTCATGGCCAGGTACGACCCCAACCTGCGCGACGACACCGTCAGCGAATGGCGCGCCCGCCTGCTGCTGCGCCTGGGCCGCTGGGACGACGCCTACAAGCTGATCAGCCGCATGCCCGAGTCCCTGGCCAGCACCAACCGCTGGCGCTACTGGCAGGCGCGCAGCCTGCAACTGGCCCAGCCCAACGGCAAGGCCGCCCAGCCGCTGTTCCACGAGCTGGCCAAGGAGCGCGACTTCTACGGTTTCATGGCCGCCGATCAGGTCAAGGAACCCTACTACCTGAAGAACGCACCCCTGCAGTTGAGCCCGGCCGTCATGAAGAAGGTGCGCAATGCCCCCGGTATACGTCGCGCCATGGAATTCCACGACCGCGGCCAGATCGTCGAAGGCCGCCGCGAGTGGTACCACGCCAGCCGCCATTTCGACCGTGACGAGCTGGTCGCCCAGGCGCGCCTGGCCTACGACAGGCAGTGGTATTTCCCGGCGATCCGCACCATCAGCCAAGCCAAGTACTGGGATGACCTGGACATCCGCTTTCCCATGGCTCACCGCGAATCGCTGACCGCCGAGGCCAAGAAGCGTGGCCTGCACTCGAGCTGGGTATTCGCCATCACCCGCCAGGAAAGCGGCTTCATGGCCGATGCAAAATCCCCCGTCGGCGCCATGGGCCTGATGCAGGTGATGCCCGCCACGGCCAAGGAGACCGCGCGCAAGTTCGACATTCCCTTGAGCAACCCGAACAACGCGCTGCTGCCCAGCGTCAATATCCAGCTGGGCGCCGCCTACCTGAGCCAGATCTACGGCCAGTTCAACGGCAACCGGGTGCTCGCCTCGGCCGCTTACAACGCCGGGCCCGGCCGCGTGCGCCAGTGGCTGCGCGGCGCCGACCACCTGGCCTATGACGTGTGGGTGGAAAACATTCCATTCAACGAGACCCGCCAGTACGTGCAGAACGTGCTGTCCTACGCGGTGATCTACGGCGACAAGCTCAATGCGCCCCAGCCGCTGGTGGGCTGGCACGAGCGTTATTTCGACCAGTAAGGCAGCGGCAAGCTTCAAGCCACAAGTTATCGCCACTCGCTTGTAGCTTGTAGCTTGTAGCTTGTAGCTCAGAAGCTTATTCCAGCACCTCGATTGGCATGCCGACCCGCAACTCACCGCTGCCATGGTTGATCAGGTTCTGTCCGAACAGGATGCCGCCCTCGCCCAGGCGGTAGCTGCGCAGGGTGGTCAGCGGCTCAAGGTCGGCACTGCGCTCCCCCGTCCGCGGGTCGATGGTGGTGATCACGCAACGCGAACAGCGCTTGGCGAGGGTGAACTCGACATCGCCGATACGGATACGCTTCCAGCTGTCCTCGGCATAGGGCTCGCTGCCCTGCACCACCAGGTTGGGACGAAAACGCAGCATCTCCAGGGGGCGGCCGACCCGCGCCACCAGGTCATCCAACGAGGCCTGGCCGATCAGCAGCAGCGGAAAGCCGTCGGCGAAACCGACCTTCTCGTCACCGCTGAGGTTGCCTTCGATGAAACGCGCCCGCGCTGCCGGCACATGCACCAGGCGGCACGCCTTGCCCATGAACGCACTGCCCCAGGCGGCGGCCTCGTCGCCGGCATCCGGTACCCGCAGGGTATCGCGCCAGATGATCACCCCGCGCAGCGCCTGGTCCGGTTCCGGCAACGCCACCTGCAACGCCGGCAGGCCAGGCGCTTCCAGGCTCAGGCCGCCAGCGGCGTTCCAGCGTGCCTGCAGCTGGCTCATGTGGGGAAAGGTGCGCTGCGTCATGAATCGCCCGGTTTGCGCATCCGCGAACATCCAGCGGCGATCGCCGGCCACACCCAGACCGTCGAGCTGCAGGCTGGGCAGGGATTCACCCATGGCGGACTTGAGGGGGAAGCGGTACAGCGCTGAGAGGTACATGGCTCGGCGTCCTGACTTGAGCGAAACGGCGGTTATACGCAAACCGCCGCCGGGGCTCAAGCCGACAGAGCTCTACTTTTCGTCTAGAGCAAGACGCTGACGAATCACATCCACCAGCTTGTCTGGCTGGAACTTGGAGAGGAAGTTGTCGCAGCCCACCTTCTTGACCATGGCATCGTTGAAGCTGCCGGACAGCGAGGTGTGCAGCACCACGTACAGGTCGCGCAGGCGCGGATCCTGGCGAATCTCGGTGGTCAGGCGGTAGCCGTCCATTTCCGGCATTTCGGCGTCGGTGAACATCATCAGCAGCTTGTCGGTGATGACTTCACCGGCATCGGCCCAGCCCTTGAGCAACTGCAGGCCCTTGAGGCCATCGGTGGCGACGTGCAGCTTGATGCCCAGTTGCGACAGGGTATCGCGCAGCTGGGCCAGGGCCACACTGGAGTCATCGACCAGCAGCACCTCGCGGCCCCGGGCCTTTTCCAGCAACGGATCGGCCAGACGGTCACCGGAGATGCGCGTGTCGTACGGCACGATCTCGGCCAGCACCTTCTCCACGTCGATGATTTCCACCAGTTGGTCGTCGACTTTGGTGATGGCCGTCAGGTAATGCTGACGCCCCGCACCACCCGGCGGCGGCAGGATGGATTCCCAGTTGAGGTTGAGAATGCGGTCGACGCCGCCGACCAGGAATGCCTGGATCGAGCGGTTGTACTCGGTGACGATGATGGTGCTGCGCTCATCCGGCACGATCGGCCGCATGCCGATGGCCTGGGACAGATCGATCACCGGCAGCGTCTGGCCGCGCAGGTGGATCACCCCGCAGACGAAACGATGGCGGTGCGGCATCAAGGTCAGCTTGGGCATGTGCAGCACTTCCTGCACCTTGAACACGTTGATGGCGAACAGCTGCCGGCCCGCCAGGCGGAACATCAGGATTTCCAGGCGGTTCTCGCCTACCAGCTGCGTCCGTTGATCAACGGTGTCGAGAATACCGGCCATTATTCGCTCCTGTGAGGCGTGGTGTTCGTATGAAGCTATCGGCCAGTCGTGCAATTACTGTAGGCGGCATGGCGCAACGCCATCTTGCACCAGCGCGCGGCGCTACACCAGTGCCCGCCGATCAGTCGCGCAGCAAAGGCGAATGCTCCGGTAAATGCAGGCGCAGTGCCTGGGGCCTTGCCGCAAAGCGTAGACGATGCCCGCCACGTGGCTCTCCATCGAGGTTCAGATCCAGGCCTTCCGGGGCATCGATTTCCAGCCAGGGCAAGCGCGCGCTGATCGCCACGCCCTCGATGCCCTTGAGGCCACCGGACAGCAGCGTGCCGAGCGTGCCGACCACATCGGAAGCGGCCGGCACGATGCACACGTCCAGCAAGCCGTCGTTCACCCGGGCGTGGGGCACAGCACATGCCCGCCACCGGCCTGCCGGCCATTGCCGATGCCCAGGGCGAGAAAATCGCCCTCCCACTGGAAATCGGGGCCCTTGAAGCGACCAAAGGCCGAACGCACTTCGGCGAAGCGGGTCAGGCCGGTGAGCATGTAGGCCGCCCCACCCAGGAAACGCTTGAGATCTTCGGAGGTATTGGCGGTGATATTGGAGCCAAAGCCCCCCGTGGCCATATTGAGGAACAGCTCGCCATCGACCTCACCCAGGTCGATCGGCTGCGCAGGCGTATCGAGCAGCGCCAGCGCGTCGGCGGGCGTCAGCGGTATGCCCGCCGCATGGGCGAAATCATTGGCGGTGCCCAGCGGCAGCAAGACCAGACTGGCGTCGTTTTCGGCCTTGGCCATGGCTTCGGCGACGTCACGCAAGGTGCCGTCACCGCCGCCGGCGATCAGCGTCGGGTAGCCTGCCTGCAGGGCCTCGGCGACCAGGCGCTGGGCATCGCCCGCCTCCCAGGTGAGCCGCACGGCCAGATCCCAGCCACGCTCACGCTGGCTGTTGACCGCAGCGCGAACCTCGTCGTTGAGGGACTGCTTACCATGAAGGATCAACAGCGCTTTACGCTCTTGCATAACGGCTCCGGAAGGGGGTTTGAAGACAGTGCTGCTTATCCAGACAACGGGCGAGCGAAATAATCACGCCCGCCGTCAGTTGCTGCAGACTGCCGGCCCTGCGCCTCAGCCGAGCAGTTCGCTCATTGGAATGAACTGCACCAGGTCACCTTCGGCGAGGGTGGTGCCTTCCAGCACCTGCGCCAGCCCCTCGGCCCAGGCAGCGCTGCGCAACACCCCTGAACTCTGGTTCGAATACGGCACCACGCGGCCGTTCTCGAGGCGCGCGCGCAGGAACTCGCGGCGCTTGCCCGGTTTGCCCCAGGTGAAGCCTGCCGGCACCGGGAAGCCCAGGGGTTCGACCTTTTGCACGCCGAGGCGGCGCAACAGATAGGGGCGCGCCAACAGGCCGAAGGTCACCAGGGTCGAGGCCGGGTTACCCGGCAGGCCGATCACCGGGCGACCGCGGAACTCGCCGACGGTCAGTGGCTTGCCCGGCTTGATGGCGAGCTTCCACAACGCCAGTTCGCCGGCTTCACGCAGGGCGATACCGAGAAAGTCCGCTTCGCCCACCGACACCCCACCGGTGGAGAGGATCAGGTCGACATCATCCAGTTCACCCAAAGCCTGGCGCGTGCGCTCGAGTTCATCGGGCAGGATGCCGGCATTGATGACCTCACAGCCCAGACGCTGCAGCCAGGCGACCAGCAGGTAGCGGTTGCTGTTGTAGATCTGCCCGGCGCCCAGCTTATGGCCCGGCTCGATCAGCTCGTCACCGGTGGACAGCACCGCCACCCGCGGCCGACGCCGTACCGACAGCCGGGCGAGGCCAATGGACGCCGCCAGCCCCAGTTCGATGGGGCCCAACCGCGTACCAGCAGCCAGCAGCATCTCGCCCTTGCGGTTTTCCTGGCCCTGGGGACGGATGTTCTGCGCCAACTTGAGCGGCTGATGGAAATGCACCCGGCCATCGTCGGCGACACTGACGTTCTCCTGCATCTCGACCGTATCGGCGCCGCGGGGAACCGGGGCTCCGGTGAAGATGCGCGCGCAAGTGCCGGGCTGCAGCGCGTCAGGCGCCAGGCCGGCGAGGATGCGCTGGCTGACCGGCAGTGGCTCACCCTGCCAGTCGGCCAGGCGCAACGCGTAACCGTCCATGGCGCTGTTCGGCCAGGGTGGCAGGTCCAGGCCGGCGATCATCGGCTCGGCCAACACGCGACCGTCGGCAGCGGCCAGATCGACCAGCTCGTGCTCGGTAATCGGGCTGTCCTCGGCCAGTCGCAGCAAGCGAGCCAGCGCCTGCTCCACCGGCATCAGCGGTGACGGCTGCTCGCTCATCCGCGGCTCTCGCAGGGCGCAGCGAGTTTCAGGTGCGGCACGAAATTGCACGGGCGATGGCGCGCATCGAGCTGCTCGGCAAGGATGCCGTCCCAGCCGGTGCGGCAGGCATTGGTCGAGCCCGGCAGGCAGCACACCAGGGTGCCGTTGGCCAGGCCGGCCAGGGCCCGGGACTGAATGGTCGAGGTGCCGATATCGGCAGTGGATATCTGCCGGAACAGCTCGCCAAAGCCATCGACCTGCTTGTCGAGCAGGCAGGCCACCGCTTCCGGTGTGCTGTCGCGGCCGGTAAAGCCGGTGCCCCCGGTGATCAGCACCACCTGCACCACGTCTTCGGCGATCCAGGTGGCGACCTGGGCACGGATCTTGTAAAGGTCGTCCTTGAGCAGCACCCGCTCGGCAAGATTATGGCCTGCGGCTTTCAGGCGATCGACGAAGAGTTGCCCCGAGGTGTCGGTTTCCAGCGTGCGGGTATCGCTGACCGTCAATACGGCGATATTCAGGGGCACGAATGGCGCATCGGCCTTGTGGCTCATGGCAGGCTTCCAGTTGTCGTCTACAAAGGCCGGTGTTATACCACAGCGCCATCTCCGGAGACCCTGCCATGCCCGCCCCAGCCCCGTCCCAGCCCTTCTCGGTGGTTCTGCTCGCAGGCGGCCGCGGCCAGCGCATGGGCGGCCTGGACAAGGGCCTGGTGCACTGGCAGGCGCGACCCATGATCGCATGGCTGCATGAGGTGGTGCGGCCGCTGACCGATGACCTGATCATCTCCTGCAACCGCAACCAGCAGGCCTATGCTGCCTATGCCGATCGCCTGGTCGGTGACGACAGTGCCGACTATCCCGGCCCCCTGGCCGGCATCCGCGCAGCCCTGCAGGTCGCCCGTCATCCCCTGCTGCTGGTGCTGCCCTGCGACGCCCCGCGGGTCGACCGCGCGCTGGTCGAGCGTTTGCTGGCCCTGGCCGACGATCGCCCGGTAATGGCCCAGCGCGCCGGCTATTGGGAACCGCTGTTCGCCGTCATCCCTCGCCGCCTGCAGCCATCACTGGAACGGGCATGGCAGGCCGGCGAGCGCAGCACCCAACGCTGGCTGCGTGCACATGATCCCGCAGCCCTGCCTTGCGAGCCCGACGATCCACGCCTGAGCAACCTCAATTCACCCGACCTGCTCGGCTGAAAGCTTGCGGCAGAGCAGCCTCGGGTGGATAAATAGGGTGGAACTTGGTCTCGGCGTACCCGTCTGAGCCAAGGTAATCACTCTGCCTCGACTTAAGGAGACATGCCATGAAGCAACGGACTACCGCTGCGTTTCTACTCGCCCTCGGCCTGGTTACCCTGGCAGGCTGTTCCACGCCATCGGTGATCACTCTCAATGATGGCCGTGAAATCCAGACTGTCGATCGTCCCGATTTCGACGACGACACCGGCTTCTACGAGTTCGAACAGCTGGACGGCAAGCGCACCAAGGTCAACAAGGACCAGGTTCGTACCGTCAAGGAGCTGTAAGCGCCCTGCTGTCTCGCGGGCGCACGCCAAGCGCGGCGCCCCGATTAAAATTTTTTGCTAACCCCTTGTGCTGCAAAAGTTTTTGAGTAGAATTTGGCGAATTCGGAGTGTAGCGCAGCTTGGTAGCGCGTCTCGTTCGGGACGAGAAGGTCGCAGGTTCGAATCCTGTCTCTCCGACCAAAGCCCAGAAAAACCGGCCCTTGTGGCCGGTTTTTTCGTTCTGGCCGCGGCATCCTTTTCCCGCCGTGATCCGGCAGCACCTCACTCCCCTGCCGACCGCTCGCCAGCTGCGTAGGACGGACCGGGACGCCGGCCGCTCGTAGCCCAAGCGAACACCCGCCGCCCGGAGGGGACAACCTGCAGAGGCATGCTGCCAGCCCGTCACGGCGTACTGCCTTCGGCGACTACGCCCTACAGTAAGTACAACTATCACTTGTATCGGGCTGGAAACCCAAAAAAACGCCGCTTTCCATTCCGGGAAAGCGGCGTTTTTTCTTAACTGAACAACGCTCATGGCGGGCTTTAGGATTGGCATTGCCGGGTCGAATATCGCGGCCCAGCGCCAGGCGGATCAACCCTCGCCTCCGCCTCCGCAGGCAATCAGTTCGATCAGCCCCATCTGATACCACTTGTTCTGGCAGCTCCAGCCATGCTCGAACGTCCAGGCGCTGGCGGTGCCGCTGAACGCGATACCCGCCAGCAGCGCTGCCGCCAGCCCCAAACGGCGTGAGCGCATCTTCATGCTTTTCATGGAAACCTTTCCATCGATCCAGGATTGATGAGCAGCGCATCGCACCGCAGCTTGCCAACTCACGACACACCACCCGCCCGGAAATGCTCCTGCAGGACCGGGCCAGGCTCAATAGAACAGGTTACCTAAAGGCCCTGTGCCAGCTTCGCTGCAGTTTCGATCGCCCATAAAAAAGCCCGCCACAAGGGCGGGCCAGGTGACCTTCCCTCACGGGAAGGTCGACGACATCGGTATCAGGAAACCTTGCCAGCGCTGTCGGCAGGCACGGCCACCACTTCCGGACGGCCACCGGAAGCCAGCTCGCGCTGCAGGGTGTCTTCGTCCAGCTCCTTGCACCACTTGGCGACCACGATGGTGGCCACGCCGTTGCCGACCAGGTTGGTCAGTGCGCGGGCCTCGGACATGAAGCGGTCGATACCCAGGATCAGCGCCAGGCCGGCAACCGGCAGGTGGCCGACGGCGGACAGGGTGGCAGCCAGCACGATGAAGCCGCTACCGGTCACGCCAGCAGCACCCTTGGAGGCAACCAGCAGCACCAGCAGCAGGGTGATCTGGTGGGTGATGTCCATCGGGGTGTCGGTGGCCTGGGCGATGAACACCGCGGCCATGGTCAGGTAGATCGAGGTACCGTCGAGGTTGAACGAGTAACCGGTGGGGATCACCAGGCCGACGACCGACTTGTTGGCACCGAGTTTTTCCATCTTGGTCAACATGCGTGGCAGCGCCGACTCGGACGACGAGGTACCCAGCACGATCATCAGTTCTTCGCGGATGTAGCGGATCAGGCGCAGCACGCTGAAGCCGTGGGCACGGCAGATGCCGCCCAGCACGATGAGCACGAAGAAGAAGCAGGTGATGTAGAAGCACAGCATCAGCTGGCCCAGCTGCACCAGCGAGCCGACACCATACTGACCGATGGTGAAGGCCATGGCACCGAAGGCACCGATGGGCGCGACCTTCATGATCATGTTGATGATGCCGAACATGACGTGGGCGATGCGATCGATGAACTCAAGCACCGGGCGACCGAACTCACCCATGCGCTGCAGGGCGAAGGCGAAGATCACCGAGAAGAACAGCACCTGGAGGATGTCGCCGTTGGCGAACGCCCCCACCACGGTGGCCGGGATCACGTTGAGCAGGAAGCCAATGGTGCTCTGCGCTTCACCCGCCTGGGCATAGGCAGCGATCTTGCTGGCATCCAGGGTGCTCGGATCGACGTGCATGCCAACACCCGGCTGCACCACGTTGACCACGACCAGACCGATGATCAGGGCGATGGTGGAGACGATCTCGAAATACAGCAGCGCGTAGCCGCCGGTCTTGCCGACTGCCTTCATGTCCTGCATGCCGGCGATGCCGCTGACCACGGTACAGAAGATGATGGGCGCGATGACCATCTTGATGAGCTTGACGAAACCATCGCCGAGCGGCTTGAGGGCGACGCCTGTTTCCGGGTAGAAATGGCCGAGCAGGATGCCCACGGTGATGGCGAACAGCACCTGGACGTAGAGCATTTTGTAGAACGGTTGACGGACAACTTCGTTCGTTGTTGCAGTCATGGTGAATCCTCATGGGTGCGGCAATGACATCCAGCGACGTCGCACCACCTTTCTTGTTTAGGCGCCAACCCTCCTGACCTGGAGGGATTTGTTAGTAGGTACGCTCGACGCGACCTTGACGCAGCAAAAGCAAGCGCCATGCCATACAAGAAAATTTCGGATAAACCTTTGATAATGCTGGCTTTTAGGAGAAATTCACGGGTCATGAATCCTGCATTTGGCGGTTTTCCGCACGCGGTCTCGAAAGCCGTGGCGGATTCCCACCAAGATGATCAACGCCCGCTCAGATCCGCACCCGGAATGCTGCACCGCCCAGTTCGGAGTCCTCGAGAAAAAGCTCGCCCTCGTAGCTTTCAATGATGTCCTTGACCACCGCGGTGCCGATGCCCTGCCCCGGGTGCTGGGCGTCCAGGCGCTCGCCACGCCTAAGAATGCGCTCGCGCTGGTCCACCGGCACGCCCGGCCCATCGTCCTCCACGCACAGCTGGCAGGTGCCGCCCTCGATTCGGGCGCTGACGCGCACCCGGCCCAGGCACAGGCGATAGGCGTTTTCCAGCAGGTTGCCAAGCAGCTCGAGCAGCGCGGCACGCTCCATGGGAATTTCCAGCCAGGCATCGAACTGGCGCTGCACGCTGACCTGTTTGTCCCGGTAGACCTTGTCGAGCGCCTCGCAAAGGTTGTCCACCACCCTGGCCAATGGCACCCGGTGGCGGACCAGGCCGCTCTTGCGCAGGCTGGCGCGTTGCAGCTGATAGCCGATCTGCTGGCTCATGCGCTCGATCTGCCCCTGCAGAATCTGCGCCTGCTCGCGGTTCTCCGGCTTGGCGGTGATCACTTCAGTGGCGCCCTGCAGCACCGAAAGCGGTGTCTTCAAGCTATGCGCCAGGTCATCGAGGGAATGCCGGTAGCGCTCGCGCTGCTGGCGTTCGCTGTCCAGCAGGCGGTTCAACGAGCCGGTCAGGCGCAGCAGCTCACGGGGGTGGTCGTCGCTCAGGCGTTCGCGGGTGCCGCTCTCCACCTCATCGAGCTCCTCACGTAAACCGCGCAGGCTGCGAAAGCCCCAGGTCAGCCCGAACCACAGCAGCCCCAACAGCAGCAGCAGCGCGCAGCCGAGCCAGAGATAGAGTTGTTTCATGAAATCGTCGTACAGCGCCTGGGTTTCGCTGGCCGGCTGCATGGTGACGATGCTGAACGCTGCGTCCTGGCCGCGCAGCAGCTTGATCTCCACGTCGTAGATGTAGAATTCGCGGCCCTGGCGGTCCACGGTACGCAGCAGTTCATCACCGCTGCCGTCGTAGCGCGGCAAGTAGGACACGGAGATATCCCGCGTGGAGGGCGATTGCCAGACCAGGTGCCCTTCGCGGTCGTAGATGAAGCCCAGCAACTGGGCATCGGGCAGGTCGAACTCCTCGTCGGGCAACTTGCTGGGCATGCGCAGCTTGCCGTCGTCGGTACGAGCGGCAGAAATCAGCGCACCGGTGTCGGCGGCCAGGCGTTTCTCGACTGATTTTTCCAGGGCGATCAGGAAGGCGCCCCGCAAGGCTGGCAACAGCGCCAGCATGAACAGCACGGCGATCACCGTGTAGCCGAACATCAGGCGCAGACGCAGGGACGAAACCCAGCGCTCTTTCAATTGCCGCAGGGCGGCGATCACCGGCAGCGCTCGGTGAACAGATAGCCCTGGCCACGCACCGTTTCGATCGGTTTGAAGCCGTTGCAGCTTTCCAGCTTGCGGCGCAGGCGGCCGACCAGCACTTCGATGACGTTGGGATCGCGCTCCTCGTCATCCGGGTACAGCTGTTCGATCAGCCGCTCCTTGGGCACTACTTGCTGATGGTGGCGCATCAGGTACTCGAGGATGCGGTACTCGTAGGCAGTCAGCCCCATGCCCGTACCATCGATCAGCGCCTGCTTGCGGTTCATGTCGAGCAGCAGCGGGCCCGCTTCGATGGTCGACTGGATGAACCCGGAGGAGCGTCGCAGCAGCGCATTGAGGCGCGCCTCCAGTTCTTCGAACTGAAAGGGTTTGACCACGTAATCGTCGGCACCGGAGGCCAGGCCTTCGACCTTGTCCTGCCAGTTGCCACGGGCGGTGAGAATCAGAATGGGAAAGGTCTTGTCGCGACTGCGCAGCTGGCGGATCAGATCCAGCCCGCTGATACCTGGCAGACCGAGATCGATCACCGCCAGGTCATGGTGGTATTCATCGACGCGATACAGCGCCTCCTCGGCGTTGGCGACCGCGTCCACCACGTGGCCTTGTTCGCCGAGTCGGGTATACAGATGGTGGCGCAGCAGCGCTTCATCCTCCACGACCAGCAGTTTCATCGTTGCATGCCCTCTTCGTTATGAAACGGCAAGAAACTCAAACCATTTATCAACAATCTTGCCAGCCAGAGCCCTGCAAGGCCTAGGCGGCCCTGCAAAAAACAGGCGAGAAGCGGTCGGAGCCGCGGGCGACTGTACTCGCGTACATGATCACTTCAAGCCTGTTTTCAACGTCGCAGGGCCGACGCGCAGCGGATCAGGGTGACTTAGAACTTGTAGTTGGCACCCAGATACCACTGACCGCTGCTATGCAGATCGAGGGAGCCGACCTTGCCTTCGCCGTGCGGCGCGAACTCGGTGCTGGCGTTGGTGCGCAGGTAACGGTAGCCACCTTCGACGGAGGCGTTCTCGTTGACTTCCTGCAGCAGGCCCGCCTGCAAGCCGGCAGCATACCCGACATTGGTGTCGCGCGAGACACCGGGGCTGTTCTGCTCCAGCTTGACCAGGCCCAGGGTGCCACCACCGAACAGCTTGGTGCCGTTCTCGTTCAGCGGCAGGAAGGCATCGTAGCTGCCGAGCAGGTTCTGCTGGCGCAGCTTGAGGCCATCATTGCTGCCGGAGATGTACTCGTAGGTGGCGTAGTAGCGGCCGACGTCGTTCTGCTGGCCGGCACGCACGCCCCAGGTGCTTTCGTTGTTGATGACGCTGTCGAAGTTCGGGTTGCCCAGATTGGCGTTCAGCGCCGAAGACTTCTGGATGTTGTTGCTGGTCTGGCCCCAGGTGAAACCAGCGAAGTTGTTGTCGGCGTGGGCAGTGGCCGCCGCGCCAAATACCAGGGAGGTTGCCAGAGCCAGTTTGCTCAGAGTCGCTTTCATGGAGATGCCTCTCGAATGGCAGTGGGTTAATGAAAAACTCGAGGATCATCCTGCCCGACGGCGACTGAACCCCTCCTGAACCCTTGCTGAACCTCAGCTGAACGACGGGCAAGGCAGCTTTTCGCCGGCTGCCACGGGGTAACGGCACCGCCATTGACCCGGATCAATACCCCGCGGGCCAGTGCGACTAAGGTCGGACTCATCCACCAGAGACCATCAGGTCGCCAGCGCACGCGCCGGCACCGCTCGATGACGGCACCTCAACCAGCCTGACCGATGAAGAACTGCCCATGCCCAGCCCATCCGAAGACACCGGGGGCAAACGCCGCGAACGCCGGCTGTTTCTATTCCTGGTGATATTCCTCTTCCCGCTGCTCTCCGTAGCTCTCGTCGGCGCCTACGGCTTCGCCGTGTGGTTCCTGCAGATGCTCTTCGGCCCGCCCGGCCCACCCAACTGACTCGCCCGGCTTACAGGAGCCCTTCATGGAAGCCCCCTGCACATCGCCAGCTTCATCGTGCATGCCCGCCCCGAGCAGCTCGATGCGGTGCTCGCCAACCTGCGCCTGCTCGACGACCTGGACGTGCACCAGCACAGCCCGCAAGGCAAGGCGGTGGTGGTGATCGAGGCGGTCGACGAACAACTCATCCTGCAGCGCATCGACCAGGTCAACGCGCTACCCGGCGTACTCAACGCCGCGCTGATCTACCACGAATGCCTCAGTCCGCAAGGAGCCGCTCAATGAGCATGACCCGCCGCGAATTCACCAAGGCCCAGGCCGCAGCCATCGCTGCCGCTGCTGCCGGCCTGCCGATCGCCTCCACCGCCAGCAACCTGATCGCCGATGCGGAAAACACCCGCCTGGACTGGAACAAGGCACCCTGCCGCTTCTGCGGCACCGGCTGCAGCGTGATGGTCGCCACCCGCGACAACCGCGTGGTGGCCACCCACGGCGACATCAAGGCCGAGGTCAACCGTGGCCTGAACTGCATCAAGGGCTACTTCCTGTCGAAGATCATGTACGGCGTCGACCGCCTGACCACGCCCTTGCTGCGCATGAAGAACGGCGCTTACGACAAGCAGGGCGAATTCCAGCCAGTCAGCTGGGGGCAGGCCTTCGACATCATGGAGAAGAAGTTCAAGGCCGCCCTGCGCGAGCACGGCCCCCAGGCCGTGGGCATGTTCGGCTCGGGGCAGTGGACGATCTGGGAAGGCTACGCCGCCAACAAGCTGATGAAGGCCGGCTTTCGCAGCAACAACATCGACCCCAACGCGCGCCACTGCATGGCCTCGGCGGTGATGGGCTTCATGCGCACCTTCGGCATGGACGAGCCAATGGGCTGCTACGACGACATCGAGGCCACCGACAGCTTCGTGCTATGGGGTTCGAACATGGCCGAGATGCACCCGGTGCTGTGGAGCCGGGTCACCGACCGGCGCCTGAGCAAGCCCGGCGTCAAGGTCGCCGTGCTGTCGACCTTCGAGCACCGCAGCTTCGACCTGGCCGACATCCCCATGGTGTTCAAGCCGCAGACCGACCTGCTGATCCTCAACTACATCGCCAACCACATCATCCAGAGCGGCGCGGTGAACCAGGATTTCGTCAAACGCCACACCCGCTTCGCCCTGGGCGCCGACGACATCGGCTATGGCCTGCGCCCGGACAATCCGCTGGAGGTGAAGGCCAGGAACGCGAAGAATGCCAACACCTGGAGCGACATGTCGTTCGAGCAGTTCGCCGCCTTCGTCAAACCCTACACCCTGGAGCGCGCCGCCCGGGAATCGGGCGTGCCGGCCGAGCGCCTCAAGGCCCTGGCAGAGCTGTACGCCGACCCGCAACGCAAGGTGGTGTCGTTCTGGACCATGGGCTTCAACCAGCACACCCGCGGCGTGTGGGCCAACAACCTGATCTACAACATCCATTTGCTGACCGGCAAGATCAGCGAACCGGGCAACAGCCCCTTCTCGCTGACCGGCCAGCCCTCGGCCTGCGGCACCGCCCGCGAAGTTGGCACCTTCTCCCATCGCCTGCCCGCCGACCTGGTGGTGACCAACCCGAAACACCGCGCCACCGCCGAGAAGATCTGGAAGCTGCCCGCCGGCACCATCCAGGAAAAGCCCGGCTTCCACGCCGTGGAGCAGAGCCGCATGCTCAAGGACGGCGTGCTCAAGGTGTACTGGACCCAGGTCAGCAACAACATGCAGGCCGGCCCCAACATCATGCAGGAGGTGCTGCCGGGCTGGCGCAAGCCGGATAATTTCGTGATCGTCTCCGACGTCTACCCGACCACCTCGGCCCAGGCCGCCGACCTGATCCTGCCCAGCGCCATGTGGGTCGAGAAGGAAGGTGCCTACGGCAACGCCGAGCGTCGCACGCAGTTCTGGCACCAGTTGGTCGGTGCACCGGGCGAGGCCAGATCCGACCTGTGGCAGCTGGTGGAATTCTCCAAGCGCTTCACCACCGACGAGGTCTGGCCCGCCGAGCTGCTGGCCACGGCGCCAGAGCTCAAGGGCAAGACGCTCTATGAAGTGCTGTACGAGAACGGCCAGGTCGACGCCTTCCCGGCCGAACAGCTGGAAACGGGCTTTCGCAACGACGAAGCGGAGGCCTTCGGCTTCTACCTGCAGAAGGGCCTGTTCGAGGAATATGCCCAGTTTGGCCGCGGCCATGGCCACGACCTGGCGCCCTTCGACCGCTACCACAGCGAGCGCGGTCTGCGTTGGCCGGTGGTGGAAGGCGCTGAAACCCGCTGGCGCTACCGCGAGGGCCACGACCCCTACGTGGCCAAGGGCAGCGAGTTGCAGTTCTACGGCTACCCGGACAACCGCGCGATCATCTTCGCCCTGCCCTACGAGCCGCCAGCCGAGGCGCCGGATGACGATTACCCGTTCTGGCTCAGCACCGGCCGCGTGCTCGAGCACTGGCACACCGGCAGCATGACCCAGCGTGTCGACGAGCTGCACCGCGCCGTGCCCGACGCCCTGGTGTACATGCACCCGGACGACGCCAAGGCCCTCAACGCCCGGCGCGGCAGCGAGGTGAAGGTGATCAGCCGACGCGGCGAGATCCGCGCGCGCATCGAGACCCGCGGGCGCAACAAGCCGCCCCGTGGCCTGGTGTTCGTGCCCTTCTTCGACGCCAACAAGCTGATCAACAAGGTCACCCTGGATGCCACCGACCCGATCTCCAAGCAGACCGACTACAAGAAGTGCGCGGTGAAGATCCAGTTGATCAGCGCGGCATGAGGAGCTCAGCCATGAAACTGCCTTATCTGCCCCTGCTGCTGCTCGCCGTGTTCGGCGTGGCGGTGGCCGCCGACCTCGGCTACCCGCTGGACGCCCCGGCACCGGACGGGCGCCGCCCTGGCGGCACCCTGACCCAGGAATTCCCGGCGCCGCGCATCGCCCCCGAGGAAAACAAGGACATCCGCCGCGAGCGCAACTACCCCGAGCAGCCGCCAACCATCCCCCACACCATCGCCGGCTACCAGGTGGACCGCTTCGGCAACCGTTGCCTGGCCTGCCACAGCCGCGCCAACAGCGCGCGCAGCCAGGCGCCGATGATCAGCATCAGCCACTACATGGACCGCGATGGCCAGGCCCTGGCGGCGATGTCGCCGCGCCGCTACTTCTGCACCCAGTGCCACGTTACCCAGGCCGAGGTGAAACCGCTGGTGGAAAACGGCTTCAGGAACATCGACCAGATCCTGCAGGACGAAAACCAACCTGCCGGACGCCGCTGAGGAGGCACCATGAAATCGCTGCTTGCCGTACTCGGCCGCTACTGGAGGGTCCTGCGCCGCCCCAGCGTGCACTACAGCCTGGGCTTTCTGACCCTGGGCGGCTTTATCGCCGGGATCATCTTCTGGGGCGGTTTCAACACCGCCCTGGAGGCCACCAACACCGAGCAGTTCTGCACTTCCTGCCACGAGATGCGCGACAACCTGTTCGTCGAGCTGCAGGACACCATCCACTACAACAACCGCTCCGGGGTGCGCGCCACCTGCCCGGACTGCCATGTGCCCCACCAGTGGACGGACAAGATCGCCCGCAAGATGCAGGCCTCCAAGGAGGTGTGGGGCAAGATCTTCGGCACCATCAACACCCGCGAGAAATTCCTCGACAAACGCCGCGAGCTGGCCGAACACGAATGGGCGCGCCTGAAAGCCAACGACTCGCTGGAATGCCGCAACTGCCACAACTTCGATTTCATGGACTTCACCCGCCAGAGCAAGCGCGCCGCGCAGATGCACTCCACGGCCCTGGCCAATGGCGAGGCCACCTGCATCGACTGCCACAAGGGCATCGCCCACAAACTGCCAGACATGCACGGCGTGCCCGGCTGGTAAGCGGCGGGCCGGCGCGGCAGAATGCCAGCCATGACCAGCTCCCCTCTACCTCGCTGCTGCAGCCCCCTCGACGACCACTGGCCGTTCGCCCGGCCACTGCTCGGTGCGCAATTGATCAGCACCCACTTCGACCCTGGCCTTCTGGATGACGGTGACTACCTGGCCGCTGGCGTACCGCCGGTTCGCGGCGTGGCCAAGCGCCAGGCCGAACACCTGGCCGGGCGCCTATGCGCGCGCGAGGCACTGCGCCGGGTAACCGGCGTGGCCAGTGTGCCGGCGGTCGGCGAGGATCGGGCGCCGCAATGGCCGGCGCAGGTCAGCGGCTCGATCACCCACGGCCAGGGCTGGGCCGCCGCCATCGTCGCGCCAGCCCGGCACTGGCGTGGCCTGGGCCTGGATGCCGAGCAGCTGCTCCCAAGCGAGCGAGCCGAGCGGCTGGCCGGCGAGATTCTCACGGCAGGCGAACTGGCGCGCATTGCCGACCTGAGCGCCGAGCGGCGGGCATGGCGGATCAGCCTGACCTTTTCCCTCAAGGAGAGCCTGTTCAAGGCCCTCTATCCGCTGGTGCTCACGCGCTTCTATTTCCAGGAAGCCGAACTGCTGAGCATCGATGAAGATCAACGCACCGCCACCTTGCGCCTGCTGCAAACGCTGAGCCCCGCCTGGCCGGCCGGCAGCCAGCTGTCGGGCCTGTACACCGAGGTTGGCGACCGCCTGCTGAGCCTGGTGGCGATCACCAACTGAGCGCATAAAAACCAGGCGCCGATTGCCGGCGCCTGGTTTTGTTTTTCCCCTTATCAGTGATCGACTGCAGCGCCAGCGCCACGCGGGACACGAATGTCCTCGACCAGATGCTGAATGTGCTCCGGTGGCGGCGCGGTCATGCGCGAAACCACGAAGGCCACGACGAAATTGAAGATCATCCCCAGGGTGCCGATGCCCTCGGGCGAAATGCCGAACCACCAGTCATTGGCGGTCGCCGTCGGGTTGATGAACTTGAAGTAGATGATGTAGGCGAAGGTGAACGTGAGGCCCACGATCATCCCGGCAATCGCCCCTTCCTTGTTCATGCGTTTGTAGAAGATGCCCATGACGATGGCCGGGAAGAACGAGGCGGCCGCCAGCCCGAAGGCGAATGCCACCACCTGGGCGACGAACCCCGGCGGATAGATACCGAACAGACCAGCGATCACCACCGCCAGGCCTGCGGCGATGCGCGCGGCCAGCAGCTCCTTCTTCTCGCTGATGGTCGGCATCAGGTTGCTCTTGAGCAGATCATGGGAAATCGACGTCGAAATGACCAGCAGCAAACCGGCAGCCGTGGACAGCGCCGCCGCCAGGCCACCAGCGGCGATCAGGGCGATCACCCAACCCGGTAGGCCGGCGATTTCCGGGTTGGCCAGCACCATGATGTCGTTGTCGACGTACAGTTCGTTGCTCGCCGCGGTGGGCTCGTTGGTGAGCAGGCGCTGGCCCACATCGCCACGCTCGGCGCTGTAGATCGGCTTGCCGGCGAACGCCGCGCCCGGGCCGTACTGGATGACGCCGTCGTTGTTCTTGTCCAGCCAACCGATCAGTCCCGAGCTCTCCCAGGTCTTGAACCAGCCTGGTGCCTGCTCGTAGCTGGTGTTGGGAATGCTGGTCAGCAAATTGGTGCGGGCGAAGGCCGCCACCGCAGGCGCGGTGGTATACAGCACGGCAATGAACAGCAGGGCATAGCCCGCCGACTTGCGTGCATCCTTGACCGTCGGCGTGGTGAAAAAGCGCACGATCACGTGCGGCAGGCCGGCGGTGCCGACCATCAGCGCCATAGTGATGAAGAACACGTCGGTGGTCGACTTGCTGCCATCGGTATACGGCGTGAAACCCAGCTCCGCGCCCAGCCCGTTGAGCCGTTCGAGCACGCTCTGGCCCGTGCCGGTGACCTCGCTACCGAAACCCAACTGCGGGATCGGGTTGCCGGTGATCATGATCGAGATGAAGATCGCCGGCACCATGTAGGCGAAGATCATCACACAGTATTGCGCCACCTGGGTGTAGGTGATGCCCTTCATGCCGCCGAGCACGGAATAGAAGAACACGATGGCCATGCCGATAATCACGCCGGTCTCGATGCTCACCTCCAGGTAACGCGAAAAGACGATGCCGACCCCGCGCATCTGCCCGGCCACGTAGGTGAAGGAGATGAAGATCACGCAAACCACTGCGACCATGCGTGCGGTCTGTGAGTAGTAACGGGTGCCAATGAACTCCGGTACCGTGAATTTGCCGAACTTGCGCAGATACGGCGCCAGGCACATGGCCAGCAGCACATAACCGCCAGTCCAGCCCATGAGGTAGACCGAGCCGTCATAACCGGCGAAGGCAATGATCCCGGCCATGGAGATGAAGGATGCCGCCGACATCCAGTCTGCGCCCGTGGCCATGCCGTTGAGCACCGGGTGCACGCCCTTGCTGGCCACGTAGTATTCGCTGGTCGACGCGGCGCGCGTCCACAGGGCGATGCCGATGTACAGCGCGAAGGTCGCGCCGACGAACAGGTAGATCAGGAACTGTGTACTCATGGTCGCGGCCTCAGTCTTCGTGGACGTCGTACTTGCGATCGAGGCGATTCATCTTCCACACATAGAAGAAGATCTCGAGCACGAACACGTAGATGGAGCCTTGCTGGGCGAACCAGAATCCCAGGGGGAAACCAAAGGCGTTGATGGTGTTCAGCTGATCGACGAAGAGCACGCCGCAGCCGAACGAGACGGCGAACCAGATCACCAGCAGCCAGAGCATCAGCCGCAGGTTCTCCTTCCAATAGGCCGCAGCGGCCTCTTGCTTGGGCATGTCCATGGATTTTTCCTCGGAGTTGTTATTGTTCTAATGGCGTTTTGAAGCTAGCAGCCTCGCACCGCCCCGTTGTTCGACTTTAGTCGCATGCCCTGGCGCACGGAGAAACGGGCCCGGGCATGGCCTTTCTACATCGGGCCTGACGGCCGACGGCGCCGGATCCAGGCGCTCGACAAAGACGTGACAGAATGTGACCGCAGCGGCGGACCGCATCGCGTCCCAGCGCCGCCGGGGCAAATCCGATAAACTCGGCACATTGCCGTCCGGAGTGCCCCATGCGCGAAGAATTGAATCAAGGCCTGCTCGACTTTCTCAACGCCTCCCCTACCCCCTTCCATGCCACCAGCAGCCTGGCCATGCGCCTCGAGGCCGCCGGTTATCGCCAGCTAGACGAGCGCGCGCCCTGGTACACCGAAGCCGGTGGCCGCTACTACGTGACCCGTAACGATTCCTCGATCATCGCCTTCAAGCTCGGCACCCGCTCGCAGGTCGAAGGTGGCGTGCGCCTGGTCGGCGCCCATACCGACAGCCCCTGCCTGCGTGTCAAGCCCAACCCCGAGCTGGAGCGTCAGGGTTACTTCCAGCTCGGCGTCGAGGTTTACGGTGGCGCGCTGCTCGCCCCCTGGTTCGACCGCGACCTGTCCCTGGCCGGCCGGGTGACCTACCGCCGCGACGGCAAGGTGGAAAGCGCGCTGATCGATTTCTACCAGCCCATCGCCGTGATCCCCAGCCTGGCCATCCACCTCAACCGTGAAGCCAACCAGGGCTGGGCGATCAACGCGCAGAACGAGCTGCCGCCGATCCTCGCCCAGCTGGCCGGTGCCGAGGGTGCCGACTTCCGTGCCCTGCTCAGCGAGCAACTGGCCATGGAGCACGACTTCAACGCCGATGCGGTGCTCGATTACGAGCTGAGCTTCTACGACACCCAGAGCGCCGCCGTGGTGGGCCTCAACCAGGACTTCATCGCCAGCGCGCGCCTCGACAACCTGCTGTCCTGCTACGCCGGCCTGCAGGCGCTGCTCGACGCCGGCGACGAGGAAACCTGCGTGCTGGTGTGCACCGACCACGAAGAAGTCGGTTCCAGCTCGGCGTGCGGCGCCGACGGTCCGATGCTCGAGCAGGTGCTGCGCCGCGTGCTGCCCCAGGGTGACGACTTCGTACGCACCATCCAGCGCTCGCTGCTGGTCTCGGCCGACAACGCCCACGGCGTGCACCCCAACTACGAGGCCAAGCACGACGGCAACCACGGGCCCAAGCTCAACGCCGGCCCGGTGATCAAGATCAACAGCAACCAGCGCTACGCCACCAACAGCGAAACCGCCGGCTTCTTCCGCCACCTGTGCCTGGAAAACGAGGTGCCGGTACAGAGCTTCGTGACCCGCAGCGACATGGGTTGTGGTTCGACCATCGGCCCGATCACCGCCAGCCAGCTGGGTGTGCGTACGGTGGACATCGGCCTGCCGACCTTCGCCATGCACTCGATCCGCGAGCTGGCCGGCAGCCAGGACCTGGCCCATCTGGTGAAAGTGCTGGGCGCCTTCTACAACAGCCATGACCTGCCCTGAGGCGACCATGATCGACCATATCCGCAACAGCCTGCTCGAAGCCCAGCGCGCCCTCGACGCCTTTATCGGCAACCAGCAGACGCTGGCCAGTATCGAACGTGCCGGCGACCTGCTGGTGAGCAGTTTCGAAGCCAGGGGCAAGGTGTTTTCCTGCGGCAACGGCGGCTCGATGTGCGACGCCATGCACTTCGCCGAGGAACTGACCGGCCGTTATCGCAAGAACCGCCCGGGCATCGCCGCGGTGTCGATCAGCGACGCCAGCCATATCAGTTGTGTGGCCAACGACTTCGGCTACGACCACATCTTCTCGCGCTACGTGGAATCCCACGGTCGCGAAGGTGACGTGCTGCTGGCCATCAGCACCAGCGGCAAGAGCCCCAACGTGGTCAAGGCCGCCGAAGCGGCCAAGGCCCTGGGCATCAAGGTCATCGCCCTGACCGGCAAGCCGGGCTCGCTGCTGGAAAGCCTGGCCGACGTGTGCATCTGCGCGCCGGGCGGCGATTTCGCCGACCGTACCCAGGAGCTGCACATCAAGGTCATCCATATCCTCATCGAACTGGTCGAGCGCCGTCTCAGCCCGGAAAACTACGCCTGAGCCCGAGGCGGCGTCGGTCGGCACCGCCCCGACACTGACCCGGGTGATGGAGAGTTCGCGCGTGATCCGCCTCAGCGCCGTGCTGCGCCGCCTGCTGTTGTTCACTCTGGTCATGCTCGCCTGCTCCTCTGCCCAGGCGGCAGGCATCCCGCCCCTGTTCGGCAGCAGCAGCGACCCCAGCACCCAGCCCCAGGCGGATCAGCCGCTGGATCGCTCCCTCGACGAAGTGATCCAGTCGCTGGAGAACGACAAGCAGCGCGCGCAGTTGCTCAACGACCTGAAAACCCTGCGCGACACCACCCAGAAAGCCCAGCCCGAGAGCCGCGATGGCGTGCTGGGGCTGATCGGCAACACCCTGACCACCATCGAGAGCCAGTTCTCCGGCGAGCACAGCCCCCTGGAGCTGTCGCGCAGCCGCAGCGAGTTGGCGGCCCTGTTGCCCGAGGCCGGCGAGCGCTTTGCGCTGGTCAGCAATTTCGCCCTGATCCTCGGCATCTGCAGCCTGTTGGCCTTCGGGCTGCGCGCCCTCAGCCACCAGGTGCGCCTGCGTTTCGGCCTGGCCGAGGAGCTGCCGCAGAACCCGCGCCCCACCGATCTGCTGCGCTTGGCCCTGCGCAAACTCGGCCCCTGGTTCGCCGCCCTGCTGATCACCGGCTACCTGAGCTACGTGCTGCCCGCCTCCCTGGGCCGTGACCTGGCCATGGTGCTGGCCTACGCGCTGGTGGTCGGCACCCGCTTTTCGGCCATCTGCGTGATCGCCTTCTCGCTGCTCGACGGCCCGCACCGGCGTACCGCCCTGAACATCCTGCGCCGCCGCGCCTTTCGTCCGCTGTGGCTGATCGGCAGCTTCGCCGCCTTTGGCGAAGCCCTCAACGACCCACGCCTGGTCGCCAGCCTCGGTGGCAACCTGGCGCACACCACGGCCACCCTGACCAACGTGCTGGCGGCGCTGTGCACCGGCCTGTTCATCCTGCGTTTTCGCCGGCCGATCGCCCACCTGATCCGCAATCAGCCCCTGGCGCGGCGCCTCAGGCAGCGCGGCATCAGCGAAACCGTGGAGCTGCTCGGCAGCTTCTGGTACCTGCCGGCCCTGGCCCTGGTGGCCATCTCCCTGTCGGCCACCTTCGTGTCGGCCGGCGACACCAGCACCGCCTTTCGCCAGTCGCTGGTGTGCACCGTGCCGCTGGTCACCTGCATGCTCATCAACGGACTGATCAGACGGCGGCTGTTCCGCGCCGCTCGCGCCACCGTCGGCATGCGGCGTATTTCGAGCGGTTGCAGAACTTCTTTCACACCATGCTCAGCCTGGCCATCTGGCTGGTGTTCATCGAACTGGGGCTGCGGGTGTGGGGGCTGTCGCTGATCCGCTTCGCCGAGGGCGACGGCCATGAGATCAGCCTCAAGCTGATCGGCCTGGGCGCCACCCTGGCTTGCGGCTGGCTGGTGTGGATTCTCGCCAACACCGCGGTGCTCCATGCCCTGACCCGCTCGCGCAAGGGCCAGACCAACGCCCGCGCAGACCATGATGCCGCTGATCCGCAACGTGCTGTTCGTCAGCATCTTCATCATCGCGGCCATCGTCGCCCTGGCCAATATTGGGCATGAACGTCACGCCGTTGCTGGCCGGTGCCGGGGTGATCGGCCTGGCCATCGGCTTCGGTGCGCAATCGCTGGTGGCGGACCTGATCACCGGCCTGTTCATCATCATCGAGGACTCCCTGGCCATAGACGACTACGTCGACGTCGGCGGCCACCTCGGCACCGTCGAGGGCCTGACCATCCGCACCGTGCGGTTGCGCGACATCGACGGCATCGTGCACACCATCCCGTTCAGCGAGATCAAGAGCATCAAGAACTACTCGCGCGAATTCGGCTACGCCATCTTTCGAGTCGCGGTGCCCCATGACATGAACATCGACGAGGCCATCAAGCTGCTGCGCGAGGTGGCCACCGAGCTGCGCAACGACGTGCTGATGCGCCGCAACATCTGGTCGCCCCTGGAGATCCAGGGCGTGGAGAGCTTCGAGTCCGGCAACGCCGTGCTGCGGGCGCGTTTCAAGACCGCACCGATCAAGCAGTGGGAGGTCTCACGCGCCTTCAACCTGGCGCTCAAGCGCCACCTGGACGAGTCCGGCCTGAGCCTGGCCACGCCGCGCCTGACCATCCAGATGTCCGCCCCCAGCCCGAGCAAGCCAGACGCCCAGTAACCGGAACCACCGCACATCCGCACGGACTGCCCGGCCCGGGTGTGCCCGGCAGGCTGCAGTTTCCGTTACCATGCGGCCACGTCTACCAACCGATAGGGACATCTCATGGATATCTCCACCCTTATCATCATCGCCGTACTGGTCGTGGTGGTCTTCTACGTGATCAGCGTCTACAACCGCCTGGTCAGCCTGCGCAACCGCTACCAGAACGGCTTCGCGCAGATCGAGGTGCAGCTCAAGCGCCGCTACGACCTGATCCCCAACCTGGTGGAAACCGCCAAGGCCTACCTGGCCCACGAGCGGGAAACCCTCGAGGCGGTGATTGCCGCGCGTAATGGCGCGGTCGACGGCCTCAAGCAGGCCTCGCAGAATCCGGGCGATGCCCAGAGCATGAACCTGCTGGCCAATGCCGAAGGCGTACTGAAGGACGCCATGGGCCGCCTCAACGTGACCGTCGAGGCCTACCCGGATCTCAAGGCCTCGCAGAACATGCAGCAGCTCAGCGAAGAGCTCTCCAGCACCGAGAACAAGGTGGCCTTCGCCCGCCAGGCCTACAACGATGCGGTCACCGCCTACAACGCCTACCGCCAGAGCTTCCCACCGGTGGTGCTGGCCGGTGCCTTCGGTCATGGCAGCGATGCGGCGCTGCTGGAGTTCGCCGACAGCGCGGCGATTCAGGACGCGCCCAAAGTCTCCTTCTGAGCAGGGGCCTAGCGGATGGATTTCTTCGAGCATCAGGATCGCGCCCGACGTAACACCTCGCGCCTGGTGATCCTGCTGATGCTGGCGGTGGTCACCCTGGTGGTCAGCACCACCCTGGTGATCGCCGTGGCCTGGCAGGTCTACCAATACGGTAATTACAGTCTCGAGGCACTGAGCGGGGAACTGCTGTTCAGCGTGGCTGCGGTGGTGGTCGGCGTGGTGCTCCTCGGCTGGGCGTTCAAGGCCGCGCAATTGCGCGCCGGCGGCAAGGTGGTCGCCGAGCGCCTTGGCGGGCGCCTGCTCAACCTCAAGCCCGAAGGCCTGCACGAGCAACGGGTGCTCAACGTGGTGGAAGAAATGGCCCTGGCCGCCGGCGTGCCGGTGCCGCCCGTGTACCTCCTCGAAGAACCGGCCATCAACGCCTTCGCCGCCGGGCTGCGGCCGGAGAACGCCGTGATCGGGGTGACCCGCGGCGCCATCGAACGGCTCGACCGCGATGAGCTGCAGGGCGTCATCGCCCACGAATTCAGCCACATTCTGCATGGCGACATGCGCCTCAATACCCGCCTGGTGGCGGTGCTGCACGGCATCCTGCTGCTCGGCCTGATCGGCGAGCTGCTGATGCGTGGGGTCGGCCATAGCGGCGCGGCCCGTTCCTCCAGCCGCTCGGACGACAAGGGCCGTGGCAACGCGGTCGCGCTGGTCATGGTGGTCGGCCTGGCGTTGCTGGTGATCGGCTACGCCGGCACCTTCTTCGGCAACCTGATCAAGGCCGCGGTCAGCCGCCAGCGCGAGTTCCTCGCCGACGCCTCGGCCGTGCAGTACACCCGCAACCCCAACGGCATCGCCGGCGCCCTCAAGAAGCTCGGCGCCGGCTCGCGCCTGGAAGCCAGCCACGCCGCCGAGTACAGCCATATGTACTTCGGCCAGGGCCTGGCGCTGAGCCGGATGATGGCCACCCATCCGCCGCTGGAAGAGCGTATCCGCCGTATCGATCCACACTGGAACGGCGTGGTCCTCGGCGACGAGGTGTTCGAGGCCCCGACGCAGCCTGCAGCGCCTCAGCAACCCGAAACCGCAGGCTTCAGCGCCGCCGCCGCAAGCGCCGCCATCGCCAGCATCGGCGAGCCGCAACCGCTGCACCTGGAAGAAGCCCGCGAGAGCCTGGCGCAGATCGACGAGCGCCTACGCGACGCCGCCCACGACCCCCACGGCGCACTGGCGATTCTCTACGGCCTGCTGCTCGGCCCCGACGACGCCACCCGTCAGCAACGCATGACCTGGATGCAGGCCAACCTGCCGCCCCTGCTGGCCGACCGCCTGCTGGAACTCGCCCAGCCATTGCGACAGTTGCCCGCCGGGCGTCGCCTGCCACTGCTGGAGCTGGCCATTCCCGCGCTCAAGCAACTCGAACCCCAGGATTTCGTCAGCCTCAAGCGCGATATCGGCACCCTGCTGATCAGCACGCAGCAGCTGGGTTTCATGGAATGGACGCTGCTGCGCATCGTCGAACGCAACCTGGGCATGCAACGCCCCGTGCAGGGTCGCCTGCCGCTGGCCGCGCTTGGCAATGAAAGCGGCGTGCTGCTGGCGGCGCTGGCGCGGGCCGGCAGTGCCACGGAGCAGGCAGCCAGCGCGGCCTTCCAGGCGGCCTGGAACACCTTGCCGTTCACCGCCCGGCCCTTTGCCGAACAGCCCCGCGCCGGGATCGGCGGGTTGAACGACGCGCTCAACCGCCTCAACCAGATGCGCCCGCTGCAGAAGCCGCAGTTGCTCAAGGCCATGGCCCGCTGCATCGAGCACGACGGGCGGATCAGCGCAGGCGAGGCGGAATTGATGCGCGCCGTCGCCGATACCCTGGATTGCCCGATGCCGCCGCTGTTGCGAGATAGGCAGGCCTGACGGCTCAGGAAGAGTCTGCTATTTGCAGCAACTTCTGCTTCTGTGGGAGCGGGCGGGGACGCCTAGTCTATGCCCGCGATTCGCGCGCATGGCGCGCTCCCACAGGTGATATGGCTGGGCGGATATCTACGCCAGCCCATCAACACCACAAATCAAACCCGCCTAGAGCCCCGAGCGTCCCGCCGCGCCAAACACCTGGGTCCAGTAGATGGTCGCCTGGCTCTGCGGGTTGCTGGCGTAGGCCGCGCCCATTTCGTGGAAATCCGGATTCATCAGGTTGTAGCAGTGCGAGGGGCTGGCCAGCCAGCCTTCGACCACCTGCTGGGCGCGCCCCTGGCCGGCGGCGATGTTCTCGCCGATCACCGTCCAGGTGTAGCCGGCGGCGGTGGCCCGGGCGCCGACCAGGCTGCGGTCGCTGCCCTGGTGACTGAACAGGCTGTTCATCGCCATGTCGCGGCTGTGGGCCAGGGCCGCCTGGCCCAGGGCATCGCTCCAGCGCAACGGCTGCGCCGCATCGAACGGCTGGTCGCCACATTTACGCGCCGTGCCACGGGCCTGGTTGACTGCCTCGAGAATCGCCTTGCCTTCCTCCTGCCAGTCGCCCAGGCGCGCCGGCAATAGCGCGCGACCCAGCACCACCTGCCAGCTGTTGCCTTGGTGAAGCACGCCGATATCGGCGAACTGTGCATCCTGCAGCTGCTTGCAATAGGACTGTTGCAGCATGGCCATGGCCGCTTCGGGCGTATCGGGGCCGGTGACGCGGATCAGTTGCACGGCCGCGGCCTGATAACCGGCCTGCTGCAGGGCCTGCTGCAACTGCTCGGAAGAATTGACCTTCTGCCCAGCCAGGCGCCGGTCGGGCGCCAGCGGGCCGGCTGCCGGGCTGGACTGCCCACCACAACTCTGCCCGGCCTCGCGATAGCTGTTGATCAGCTTGGCCAATTGCGCGGCTTCATCGCCCCTCGCAGTCCCTGCGGCACTCGCGCAGAGCAGCAGCGCTGCCGTAACGATCTGCCGAACCCGCTTGGGTGAATCATTCATCCGTGCTTCCTCTCAATCCGCTCTGCCAATCTGATGATGGACAACCACTCTGGCCAAATGCTTCAGCCAATCGCCCCATCGGCCGCAACCGCGATAGACTCGGGCCCATGATTGTGACCGAAACCGCGTACTCGCTCGACCCCACTTCGCTGCTCGACAGCCTCGCCGGCACCGATAACCTGCTGATCATCCAGGATCTGGATGGCGTATGCATGGACCTGGTGCGCGACCCCATCACCCGCGCCCTCGACCCTGCCTACCTGCAGGCGGCCCACACCCTGAATGGCCACGTCCAGGTGCTGACCAATGGCGAGCACCTGGGCAGCCGCGGGGTGAACGGTCTGGTCGAGCGGGCCATGGGCACGGCAAGGCGCTGCCAGGAACAGGGCCTGTACCTGCCCGGGCTGGCAGCCGGCGGTGTGCAGGTGCAGGATCGTCACGGGCGCATCTCCCATCCGGGCATCAGCACCGAGGAGCTGGCGTTTCTCGCCGCGGCGCCGGCATGGTTGAACGAATCGCTGAAACAGCTACTTCAGCAGGCGCCCTACCAGCTGGCGGATAGCGATATCGAGCGGCTACTGGCCAGCAGCGTGCTCGACAACCGGGTGTCGCCGACGCTCAATCTCAACGCCTTCCATCACCACTGGCCTGACCAGCCAGTGCTGTATGCGCGCCTCCAGGCCGATGGCGCCGGGCTGCTACAAGGGTTGCTCGAGGCTGCAGCCGCCCAGGGCCTGGCGCAGTCGTTCTTCGTCCACTACGCGCCCAATCTCGGCCGCGATGCCGGCGGCCGCGAGCGCCTGCGGCCGGCGCAGGGCAGCGCGGCCGGCACCACCGATCTGCAACTGATGCTGCGCGGCGCCGTCAAGGAAGCCGGGGTGCTGGTGATCCTCAACCGCTACTACGGGCAACGCACCGGCACCTATCCGCTGGGCGAAGCCTTCAACGTACGCCAGGCACCCGCCAGCCTCGACGCGCTGCTGCAACTGGCGGTGGAACGCTTCGATCCTCGGCACATGCCGCGCCTGGTGGGCGTTGGCGACACCCTGACCAGCTCCCCGGCCTTGGCCGATGATGGCCGCACCCACTGGCTGCGCGGTGGTAGCGACCGTGGCTTTCTCACCCTGGTACAGGCGTTGGGCAAGGCGTTCGGGCAGGACAACCGCGTGCTCTACGTCGACAGCAGCCAGGGCGAGGTGCAGCGCCCCGGCGTGGATGCCGCCTACCTGCGTGATCACCCACAGGCCCCCTGGCCGGCGCTCGACGGCATCACCGATGCCAGGGATCCGCTGCGCCTGAATACCCTCTTCGCCGACGGACCCCGCCAGTACGTCGCCTTCTTCGGCGAGCTGGCCAGGGCGCGCCAGCCACGCTGATTCGAGCGCCCCGGCGAACCTTTCATCCGCCCCCACGTCCGAATCTCTGCGCTTTCGCCTCACTCGCTCACGGAGAATTCCACGTGATGCATTCCGTTACCCGTGGTTATCGCTACCTGCTCAAGACCTTCGGCTATGTCGGCTGGTCACTGTTCTGGCTGCTGATCTGGGACATCATCGTCACAGTCGACTACATGCTGTTTCTCGACCGCAGGATCAACCTGCCCTCCATGCCACTGACCCTGCTCGGCTCGGCGCTGGTGGTGCTGATCAGCTTTCGCAACAGCAGCGCCTATAACCGCTGGTGGGAAGCACGCACCATCTGGGGCGCGTTGATCAACGGCTCGCGCAGCTTCGCCCGCCAGGTGCTGACCCTGATCGACGACCATGAAGGCGCTAACCCTGCCAAGGTGGTGCTGCTACGCCGCCACGTCGCCTACATCCGAAGCCTGTCCGCCAGCCTGCGCAACCAGCCTTGCGAGGACGAGGTGCGGGCGTTCGTCTCCGCCGAGGAGTTCGACCGGCGCGGCACCACCAACAACTTCCCCAACGATATCCTCAACGGCTCTGCGGCGATGCTGGCCAGCGAATACAAGGCGGGGCGCCTGGACAGCATCCGCCTTACCCGTCTGGAATCGACGCTGGTCGACGTCTCCAACTGCCAGGGCGGCCTGGAGCGTATCGCCAACACGCCGCTGCCCTACCCCTACGTGTATTTCCCGCGCCTGTTCATCACCCTGTTCTGCGTGATCGTGCCGATCGGCCTGGTCGAGACCCTGGAGTGGTACACGCCGCTGGCCTCGACGGTGGTCGGCTTCATGCTGCTGGCGATCGAACGGGTGGGCAGCGATCTGCAGAGCCCCTTCCAGGTCAGCGAGCACCAGATCCAGATGGATGCGCTGTGCGAGACCATCGAGAAGAACCTCGAATCGATGCAACGCGACGCGCAGCGCGAGCGCGACGGGCGCCTCCTCGAAGACTGACCGGAGGGTCATTTTTCGGCGTGCCAGACGCCTTGCGGCGGGCTCGAGTTTTTTCTGTAGTAACAAAAATAAATCACTACAAAACTGTTGACGGCCCCTTTGCGCTTTTGCATGATGGACTCGCCTCCCCTGACGGGAGCCCTGACAAGGGCACTTGGGCGAGCTCGGTAATACCAGCCGAGCGTTCCACGATATGTACTGCCCACAAGGCAGATTGATGAAGTCGAGCGTCCTGCGGACGAGAGCGTTAGCGAGACATTGTCATGATGCCTGTGGCTGATCCTGGGGATCACCTGCATCCGATCCTGTCTTCGCTGCCTTCTCCCCGCCTCCTCGGCCTCCGTTGGCCGCCGCTGCGTAGCGATACTCACGCATCACTACACGGCTGTCGGCAGCACTCAAACGCCACGGGCATGACGGCCGCACGCAAGCGGTCGCCCTAGACAGATCAGAGAATGAAGGGGTAAACGCCATGAACCTGAATCAGCAACCGACCATCGACGACCTCGCCCAGCTGTTCTCCCAGCACAAGGACAGCCTGCACAACCACATCCTGTGGGTCTGCGAGCGCGGCGAAGTACGCATCGACCGCGTTCCGGCGGACCAGCCGGAGCACGAATTCGTCAGCCAGCGCCCCAACATGCGCACTCGCCTGCGCACCTACCGCCGCGGCCAGGGCTACGTGGGCCGCCGCGCCGCGGCTGACCGGGACTTCATCGCCAACGTGTTGCGCACCCTGCAACACGACTGGGCACGCGCGCGCAGCCAGAAGCAGCAGTTGCTCGACAGCTACTGCTGAGCCAATCCCGAGGTGGGCCGCAACGGCCCACCCTCTGCACGGCGAGTGACACGGCATGATCTGGTAATACCCGGTAAAATCTCTCGCGCTCCTGGAGGAGCCGTTCGCCTGAAGAACGCCTAGCCACCGCACTGCCCTGGCAGTGCTTGCGAGACCCCGGAATGGACAATCTCTATCAGCCCCCCAGCGCCGATCTGCTGCAGCAAGCGCGCGCCGACGGCACCTTCTTCGTTACCTCCACCCGCAAGCTGTACCTGCTGTACTTCTTCACGCTTGGCTTCTACTCGATCTACTGGGCCTACAAGCACTGGGATCGCCAGCGGGCCAGCATGCTGCCGAAGAAGATCAACCCGGCCGCGCGCTCGATCTTTCATATCTTTTTCATCCACTCACTGTGCCGGCTGATTCAGGGCCAGCTGCAGGCCAAGGGCCTCGGCGAGTGGAAGTACAGCGCCATTGCATGGCTGTACATCGGCATGGTCTTCTTCGGCAACGGTCTTTCCCGCGTCGAGAGTTTCGGCCATCCGATGCTGGACATCGTGCTGCTGATCGCGGCCACTCTGGCGACCGCCTGGCCGCTGGCAACCATCCAGCAGCAGGCCAACCTGGCCAGCGGCGACCCGGCAGGCGAGCAGAACAGCCGTTTCAGCCTGGCCAACTGGCTGTGCATGCTGCCCGGGCTGCTGCTCTGGCTGTTTATCGTCATCGCGATGTTCCTACCCGAGTGACATGCAAAAGCCCCGGTCGATGCCGGGGCTTTTTTCGTGCCGAGGACTGCGTTACTTGTGCTTGTCGTCAGGCGGGTTGTTCAGATCCATCACGCTCGCCACCCGCGGCGGCGCTTCGCTCGGTGCGGGCTCTGCCTTGGCTTCAGGCTGTACCTGAGGCTCGACTGGCGCCGGCTGCTGTTTCTTGCCGGTGACGCGCCGCCATAACCAGCCGATCAGCAGCACGGGCAGGAACCACAGCTTTTTCAGCAGCACCAGCGCCGCAGCGAACAGGCCCACCTTGGCCGCCGCCTTGCCGGCGATCAGCGCGCCAAGGCCGTAGGCCGCCACTTCGTCGAGGTCCGGGTTGAAGTCGGCGTAGCGGTTGCCATCGTTGAAGTCGGTCATGGCCAGTACCGCCGGCACGTTCTCCTCGATCTGCGGCAACTGGTGCATGCCGGCGATGAAGTTCAGCACCAGCACACCCTTACGGCCCAGCACGCGGATGTTGTAGTTGAGGATGTGCTCGTCACTGTCGCCGAACTTCACTTCCTTGGCCCAGTGCAGTTTCTTGCCCGCCGCATCGTAGTGCGGCGCCGAGGCCCAGCCGACGATGGCGATCGGCTCGTAGCCGTTTTCGGCGCGCCATTCGTTGTCGGCCCTGGCGCCGTCCTGCAGGTCCTCGAGCATGTCGTTGTAGTCGATATCGGCGGCGTCTTCGTCGGACACGTAGCCGCTTTCCTCGTACTCGACGGTCACCGCCCAGGACTCGTCGGCCAGGGGCGAAACGCCCTTGGGCAAGATCATGCCCAGCGGCAGCTTGTCATCCGGCGGGTTGCCCCAGGCTTCGACCAGCACGCGCTCGGCATCGGCGCCATCGAGAAACACCATGTTGTCCGGCAGGTTCAGGGTCGCCAGGTTGCTGCCGACCACCACCTTGCCGGAGCGAAAGGTGAGGCTGTCTAGAAACTGCTCCTCGCTGAGGTACTCGCCGTCAGCCGCTTGCGCGGCTGGGGTTTCCTGCTCGGCCTGCGCCGACGCCTGGTCCGCCCAGGTCAGGGGAACGGCGGTGACCAGCAGGCCGGCCAGTAACAACTCCTTGTAGAACATCTGCAACTCCATGGGATCGGCTGAATTTCGGGTGCCAGCCTACCATCGATAACCGAATTATTTGGTAACGCCTTGTCATTTTTGGATACACCTCACATTCGGCCGCGCCCGCTGCTCAGCTTCTGACCGTCAGTTTGACCAGGCGCACCACCACCGGCCGCACGCCCATCACACAGACGAACGCCACCGGCATGGCCAGCCGGTAGGCATCCAGCACTGCGCTCAGGTAACCGTCGCTCAAGCCACGGTTGGTGGCGGTGATCACCAGGCACATGAGCAACGCCATGATCCCGGACATGAAAAAGGCGAAGACCACCGGCGACAGCTTGGCCGGCAGCTTCCAGGTGGTACGGGCGAGGTTCAGTGTGGAATCGGGCATGTCGGTTCCTTGCAGGTTGAGTGATGCCGCCAGCGGCGAGCGGCCATTATCGTTGTCGGCCATTGCTGCGAGTAGCGCGCCACGGGTAAGGTCAGTACCAAGCAAACCTTATCAATCAGATGATCAGAATAAAGCTTGGCTATGGATACCCTGCGTGGCATCGAGAGTTTCGTGAAGGCGGTGGAGAGCGGCAGCATTGCCGCTGGTGCGCGCCTGCTGGGCATCAGTGCGGCGGCGGCAAGCCAGAACATCGCGCGGCTGGAAGCGTCCCTGGGCAGTCGCCTGCTCACCCGCACCACGCGCAGCCTGGCACTGACCGAAAGCGGCGAGCTGTATTTCAGCCAGGTGCGCAACGTGCTGCGCGACCTCGAACTGGCGCGCAGCAACGCCACCCTGCAGCACGATCATCCCCAGGGCCGCCTGCGCATCGCCGCCAGTGCCGCGTTCGGGCGCTATGTGCTGGCGCCGATGCTGCCCGCCTTCAGCGCCCGTTTTCCGCGCATCGCCTGCGAACTCAGCACCACGGACCGCAGCGTCAACCATATCCAGGAATCGGTGGACGTCAGCATCCGCATTCCCCAGCAGCTCGAAGACGGCCTGGTGGCGCGGCATATCGCCAGCGTGCCATCGATCTACTGCGCCGCCCCCGCCTACCTGCACAGAGCCGGCGTGCCGGATACCCCCGAAGCGCTGCGCGAGCATGACTGCCTGGCGTTCAAGGTCGCCGTGGACGGTCGCCTGATGCCCTGGCGCTTCGTGCGTGACGGCGTGCGTTTCGAGGCGCCGATTCGTGTCGCCCTGGTCAGCGACGATATCGACGTGCTGGCCCGCGCGGCGGTCAACGGCGGTGGCATCACCCGCCTGGCCGCCTTCGTCGCCGAGCCTCTGCTGGCCAGCGGACAATTGCAGCCACTGTTCGCGCCCTCGCAGGATGCCGGTAACCAGGCGCTTATCGAGCCACTCGACTACTACCTGTGCGTGCGCGACCGCTACGAGCTGACCCCCAAGGTGCGCGCCTTCACCGAACATGTTCTCGCCAGCCTGCGTGACGACTGGCGCCCTTAGCGCCAGCCCGGGATCCGCGACGTCAGGTGTTCGAGCAATTTGACTCGCGGGGCGAATCCGGTAGGCTCGGCAGCTCATTTGAATGGAGTGTTTCCCATGGCCAAAGCCACTGCCCGCCACATCCTGGTTGCCACCGAAGAGAAGTGCAACGAACTGAAAGCTGCCATCGAAGGCGGTGCCGACTTCGCCCAGGTCGCCAAAGACAACTCCAGCTGCCCGTCCAGCCGCGACGGCGGCAACCTGGGCTCCTTCGGCCCGGGCCAGATGGTCAAGGAATTCGACACCGTGGTATTCAGCGCCCCGGTCAACGTGGTGCAGGGTCCGGTGAAGACCCAGTTCGGCTACCACCTGCTCGAAGTGACCAGCCGCCAGGACTGATTCACGCCTCGCCTGGCGCCGTCCTGGTGCCAGGCGTTTCCCCGCTCCCCCCTGCCTCAGCTGCCGGCGAAAAGCCCGGAACCGCCGCCCCTGCACACCACTCTATCGCTGCGGTAGTCAGCGTGGGCGAGGCCATCACATGAACCGGTTCTTCCAGGCCCTTGGCCTGCGCATTGGCGACTCGGCCAAGCAAACCCGCATGCCCAGCCAGAAAGCCCTGGGCAAATGCACCTGCGGTCAGCCCATCTTCTTTCGCAACAGCCAGTGCCTGGCCTGCCACTCGCCCCTGGGCTACGAGCCCGAACGTGGCCAGGTGGTAAGCCTGGTTGCCGACGAGGATGCCCAGAGCTGGCGAATCGCAGGCGACCTGCGGCGCTACCGGCGCTGCGCCAACCTGCACACCGCCGCCGGCTGCAACTGGCTGCTGCCCCACGCCAGCGAAGCGACGCTGTGCATCGCCTGCCGGCTCAACCGCACCATTCCCGATCTGTCGATAGCCGGCAATGAACAGCGCTGGGCGCGCCTGGAAATGGCCAAACGCCGGCTGGTCGCGCAGTTGCTGAATCTGGGTTTGCCGCTACTCAGCAAGTACGAGGACAGCGAGCGCGGCCTGGCCTTCGACTTCCTCGGCCCGGATCTCAGCGGCCAGCCACCGATGACCGGGCATGCCAGCGGCCTGATCACCCTGAACATCGCCGAAGCCGACGACGACGTGCGCGAGCAGACGCGCATCCAGCTGCACGAACCCTATCGCACCCTGCTCGGCCACTTTCGCCACGAGGTCGGCCATTACTACTGGGACCGGCTGATCGCCGGCAGCGCCTGGCTGGACGATTACCGCCGGCTGTTCGGTGACGAGCGCGCCGACTATGGCGCGGCGCTGCAACGCCACTATGAGCAAGGCGCGCCGGCCGACTGGCAGACGTCCTTCGTCAGCGCCTACGCCACCATGCACCCTTGGGAAGACTGGGCCGAAACCTGGGCCCACTACCTGCACATGATGGACACCCTGGACACTGCCCTGAGCTTCGGCATGCGTGCCGGCGACGTGGAACTGGAGTTCCGGCCCTTTACCAAGGCTGCGCTGTACGACCGGGACGATCCCCAGGCTGAAGAGTTCTTGCAGTTCATCAATGCCTGGATCGAGCTCGCCGCTATGCTCAATGAGCTGGCGCGCAGCATGGGCCACAAGGATGTCTATCCCTTTGTGCTGTCCGCTGCGGTGGTCGGCAAGCTGCAATTCATCCATCGGGTCGTCGAGGCGGCCTCCCCCGTCATTTGAGGCCGGCAGGGCAGCTCGCCGGCCGAGCTGAAGGAGTTCATCCATGACTCAACTCGACCGACACGGCAGTTGCCTGTGTGGCGCCGTCAACCTGACCTTGCGCATCACCAGTCCGAGCCTCAGTGCCTGCCACTGCGCCACCTGCCGCAAATGGGGCGGTGGCCCGCTGCTGGTGGCCGAAGGTGAATTGACCCGGCTCAGCGGCGAGCAGCAGGTGCGCATCCATGACTCATCGGAGTGGGCCGAGCGCGGTTTTTGCGGCCAGTGCGGCAGCCACCTGTTCTATCGCCTGAAAAGCACTGGCCACCACGCGGTGCCGGTCGGTCTGCTCGACGAGCATGACGACTGGCAGCTGGACAGCCAGATCTTTATCGAATCCAGACCGACCTACTACTGCTTCGCCAACCAGACCCGTGAGCTGACCGGCGAACAGGTGTTCGCGGAGTTCGAACAAGGCTGATCACGGCGCGTCCAGGGACGGCCCGATCATCGCCGCCAACTGCTCATAGACGCCGGGGGCGGCAACCAGGTACGGATTGCCGCCGAGTAGACCATCGCCGCGCAGGAAGTCGCTGCTGCGTCCGCCGGCCTCGCGCACCAGCACCAGGCCGGCCAGGCAGTCCCAGCTCTTCAGGTGGGTTTCGTAGTAGCCGATCAGGCGCCCCGCGGCCACATAGGCGGTCATCAGGGCCCCGGAGCCATTGCGCACGAACTGGCCGCCCTGGTCGAGCAACGCATGCAGAAACGGCAGGAAGTGCTCCTTGCCGGGGCGGTGGGTAGTGCCGACGCCGACCAGCCCTTCACGCACATGGCGGGCGCCATGGGCCTGCAACGGCGTGTCGTCGACGAAGGCGCCGCGGCCGACGAAACCGTGGAACAGCTCATCATGATTGGGATCGGCGATTGCACCGAGCAACGGCTCGCCGTCCACCAGCAGGCCGATGGACACGCACCAGTTGTGCAAGCCATTGACAAAGCACGCGGTGCCGTCGATGGGGTCGATCACCCAGATGCAGCGCGCCTGCAGCCCGTCGCTGCCGCCCTCTTCGCCGACGATGCCGTCGTGCGGAAAGTGGCGGGCCAATTCGCCGCGAATGAACGCCTCGACGTCCTGATCGGCGATGCTCACCATATCCTGCAGGTCGTCGCCCTTGTGCGCCACGGCGAGGCTGCCACGGCGCACATAGAAGGCCATGGCCCGTTCGGCCGCTTCCTTCGCCACCCGTTTGGCGAACCCATAACGGGCGTCGAGTCCTCCATCGTCGAGGCTTGGCTGCTGGAAATCGGTCATGGGTAGATGCTCCTGTATCGGATGGGGGTGATCGGCTGGCTTGCGAGGCAGCGGCCACAGCCTCTACCCTGCGCACTCGCCGAATGAGCGCTGTTGCAATGACCCTCGCCGACCTTTTGTTGTTCGCCATTCCCGCCGTGTTTCTCACCGGCCTGTCCAAGGGTGGCTTTGGCGGTGCGCTGGGCGGCATCGCCGTGCCGCTGCTGGCATTGGCCACCTCGCCGATGCAGGCGGTGGCGGTGATGCTGCCGATCCTCTGCCTGGCCGATGTGGTGGGGCTCAAGGCCTACTGGGGCAAATGGGATACGGCCAACCTCAGGATCATGCTGCCAGGCGCGCTGATCGGCATCGTCATCGGCTCGCTGACCTTTGAACTGCTCAACGAGAACCTGATCGGCCTGCTGATCGGCATCATCGCCATTTCCTTCGTGCTGCTGGGCTTGCTCAAAGACGACCCGGCGCCTCGCCCTCTGCAACCCCGGCGCGGCTTGGCGCTCTGCTCGGTGGCAGGCTTCACCAGTTTCGTCGCCCACGCTGGCGGGCCGCCGGTAATGATGCACCTGCTGCCCCAGCAACTGGACAAGCTGCGCTACGTGGCCACCATCAACCTGTTCTTCCTGCTGACCAACGCCATGAAGCTGATTCCCTACACCTGGCTCGGCCAGTTCAGCCGGGAGAACCTGCTGCTCAGCCTAATGCTCGCCCCCATCGTCCCCCTCGGCGTATGGACGGGCCTGTGGCTGCAATCGCGGATCAACCACACCTGGTTCTACCGCATCGCCCGGCTGGGCATGCTGCTGGCCGGGCTGCAGCTGATCTGGAAGAACATCTAAAGCCAGGCTCTGCACGAGAAGTCTCCCAGCGAAGGTCAGGCGAGGCAAAAATCGGTGAGGAAGCGGAGTTTACGAGCTGTAAATGAGCATTCCGAACCGATTTTTAACGAAGCATCACCGAGCGCAGGTACTTATCGTGCAGAGCCTAGAGGGCGAACAGGGTGCGATACTCATCATGGGCATGCTGATCGGTCATGCCGCTGACGAAATCCTGCACCAGCCGGCAACGGTGGTAGAACTCCCAGGCCGCGCGATCCGCTTCGCCACACTCGCGCACGGCCTGGCGATAGGCCTTGATCAACTGGCCCGGCAGGCGGCGCACCAGCATCTGCAGATAGGCCTCACGGCGGCAGCTGCCTTCGGTCAACTCCACGAAGGTCTGGGCATCCACCCGGAGCAGCGCGCCGTAGCTGTCCAGCAGGCCCTGGATGATGCGGTGCCCCTGCAACTGCAGGGTTTCCACCTCGCGGTGGCAGAACACCCGGGCCATGGCCACGTCCTTGAAAGTCTGCACGATGGCGTGGGGCAGGCTGTCGTCTTCGATCAGGGCGCGATCCAGGGTGCCGGCGTGCACCGCATCGATATTGTCGATGAACTGCCGCGCCGCGTGCTGCACCAGCGGGTGGATCATGCTCACCCGCAGCTTGACGAAGAACTCGCCGGCCTTGTTGATCTCTTCCTGGTCATAGCGTGCAAGGGCCTGATTGACCAGGCCGCGGAACGACTGCTGGGAGCCGGGAATCGGCATGTCCGGGGATTGCAGCTTCTCGAAGGTGGACACCAGCAGCGGCGCCAGCTCGGTCACGGTGAGGATGCCCTTCTCCACCGAATCCTCGATGTCGGCCAGGCAGTAGGAGATGTCGTCGGCGGCCTCCATGATGTACGCCACCGGGTGGCGGGTCCCCGGCGCCTGGCCCAGGGCCTGCTGCAGCTCGGCGACGAAGTGCTCTTCACAGAGATAAAAGCCGGGCTTCTTGTTCAGGTAGGCGCCAGGCACGCCCTTGCCGGGCTTGGACTGGTAAGCCGGGCGCAGGTATTTGAGCAGGCCGGCGGTCTGGCTGTAGGTCAGCCGCAGGCGTTGCAGGTTCACCACCAGCCGCACGGCCTGGGCGTTGCCTTCGAAGTTGCGCAGATCGGCGCGCATGCGCGCCTGCAGCTCGGGGTTGGCCGAATGCTGTGGCACGGCCACGGCAAACAGCCCATCCAGGGCCCGCTCGAACCATTCACCAATGGCGAATTCGCCGAAGTGCCCGAACGGCGGATTGCCGATGTCGTGCATCAGACAGGTCATTTCCACCAGGCTTTCCAGCGCGCCCTGCAAGCCGTCCAGACCGTAATCCGCAGCCCGCTGGCCCAGCTGGGCATACAGGGTACGGACGATGAAACGTCCGGTCTGCTGCACCTCCATGGAATGGGTCAAACGGCTGCGCACCGCGGCGTTGCGCTCGAGGGGGAACACCTGGGTACGCTGCTGCAGGCGGCGGATGGCGGCGGAGTTGATGATCCGCCCCCGGTCGCTTTCGAAGGCATAGAGCAGGTCCACATCGCCGCCGGCCTGATCGCCGGGCCGCAACGCGCAGATTCGCTGTTTGAAGTTCACCGCTGCTGACATCCTCGGGCTCTCGATCAGGCATACAAGCCGCGAGCCTAACGCGCAGCGCCCGGTTTACCAAGCACCTGGCGCCAGGGACAATGGGCACTTCGCGCCAATGAACATGAGGCAACCATGAGCCGCGCCGACTTCCACCAGCAACGCGCCGCCCAGGCGACCGCCGAAGCCCAGCGCCTGTTGGAACGCCAGGCCAGCCTCGGCGCCGGCTGGCTGACTTGGGTGGCCAGGGAGCTCTACCAGCTTTCGCCGCCGGAATATGCGGCCATGGTCAGGCGCGAGCTGCAGCGTCTGACGTCGCCCTGATGGCAGTTCAGGCGGGCTTGTTCTCGTGCAGGCGCACGTTGAGCTCGTCGACCACTGGCGCCCATTCGGCATCTTCCAGCAGTTCGTCCTTGAGGAAGGTGGCCTGGGCCTGGTTCCAGAACGGCGCTTCGGAGACCTTCACGTCATCGGGCAGCGGGTAGTGCTTGGCAATGAAGGCATCGATGCTGGCGGGGTCGGACGGCAGGCCCAGTTGCTCGAACAGGGTACCGAGGTCTTTGTTGGGCAGTTCCATGGGGGTCTCCATCAGGTTGATTCTATGTGCTGTGTAGAGCCACCCCCACAAACGACAGTTCAACCTCTCGGCTGTGATGCAATGCGCTGCGAGGGCCCGTTATCGGCTATGGTTGAGCCATCGACCCATGCTCCGAGACGCCTCGTGACCCCTTTCCGACCTTGCGGCACCGCCCTTCTCCCAGCCGTCATCGCCCTGCTGCTCGGCGCCTGCGCCAACGTGCCCACGCCACCCACCGACCAGGCGGAGCGCATCGGTCGCGCCCAGGACCTCTACGAACTGCCGCCGGCCTATCAGGCCGGCACCTACCGGCACATGGACGCGCTGTTCTTTACGCGCACCGTGCACCGTGGTCCGCAGGTTCTGCCGTTGCCCAAGGGCAGCGAAGTGCCGGTGCAGTACACGGCAGGCGGCCAGCGCCTGGGCGTCGAGGCCTTCATGCAGCGCAACCAGGTCAGCGGGCTGCTGATTCTCAACGACGGCAAGGTGGCGCTGGAACGCTACGCCCTGGGCAACGACGCCAGCACCCGCTGGACCTCCTTCAGCGTGGTCAAGTCGATCTCCTCGACCCTGATCGGCGCTGCGGTGCAGCAGGGCAAGATCGCCAGCGTGAACGACCCGATCACCCGCTACCTGCCGCAGCTCAAGGACGGTGCCTACGATGGCGTGAGCGTCGAGCAGGTACTGCAGATGAGTTCCGGGGTCGCCTGGGACGAAACCTACCGCGACCCGCAATCGGACCGGCGCCGCATGTTCGAGCTGCAGCTGGCCAACAAACCGGGTGCCTTGCTCAAGCAGATGACCGGCCTCAAAAAGGCGCAAGCGCCGGGCACCACCTTCAACTACAGCACGGGCGAATCGCATCTGCAGAGCGAGCTGGTCCACGCGGCCACCGGCATGACCGCCAGCGACTACCTGTCCGAGCGCATCTGGGCGCGCCTGGGCATGGAGCGTGATGCCTTCTGGCAGCTCGACAGCCGGGCCGGCCAGGAAATCGGCAGCAGCGGCCTGTCGGCAACGCTGCGCGATTACGGCCGCTTCGGCCAGTTCATCCTCGATGACGGGGTGATCGACGGCGAACGCATCCTGCCGGCCGGCTGGCTGCAACGCGCCACTCGGGCGCCGGCCGGCTCGCACCTGCAACCCGGCAAGCTGTACAACGGCGACTACGCCCTGGGCTATGGCTACCAGTGGTGGCTGTTCCCCACCGGAGCCGAGGCACTGCCCAATCACGACGGCGGCGCCTTCGAGGCCCAGGGCATCTTCGGCCAGTTCCTGTATATCAACCCCAGGGAGAAGGTGGTGGCGGTGGTGTGGAGCACCTGGCCGAAGCCCGAGATGGACGAGCGGGAGATGGAAACCTACGCCTTTATCGGGGCGGCGGTCGACGCGCTGCGTTGAGCCAAAAACACCGGCGAGCCGAACCTGAAGGCGGCGCGCGGGTCGATACATCAGATTTGCCTGGGGGATTGCTATGATTGACCGCCGACATGGCGTTGGCTGCCTGCTGCTGAGCCTGATGCTCGCGGGCTGTGCCTCACCGACCACCTGCGACGAGCCGCTGAGCGGCGACAGCTGCCGTGATCGCCAGCTGCTCTATCAGAACGACATGTTGCAGGCCAAGATGCTGGTGATGTCCGGCGACATGGAAAGCCACGAGCTGGCCAACGCCCTGCTGCGCCGCGCCGCGAGCGAGGACGAACGCGGCGAGGTGGAGTTCTACCAGGCGATCCTGATGATCCGCGAGGGCCCGCAGACCGACGAGGTGCTGGCCAAGCTGGAAGCCGCTGCCGACAAGCAGCAGCCCTATGCCGTGGCGCTGCTCTATCGAATCTGGTCGCAGCCCTACCTGGTCGATGAAGCCGACCCGATCCGCGCCGAAGAGTACCGCGCCGACTATGCCGAGCTGGATGTCGCCAAGAGCGGCTACCCCTCCTTCGAGAAGGCCCTGGAACTGGTCGACGGGCTGGTGCAAATGCCCTGAGCGGCTCGGGCAAGGTCGTGGCGACTGCGCCACGGCCGGCCCATGCCAAGCGGTTCGTAGGCGCGCCGCCGTGCGCGGTCAGGCACCAGGCAGCGGCAAAATACGATTTGCCGGATGCCAGCAGCGCGCCGAGGCATTAAAATCTGCCACCCTAATTCGTCGCACAGCCCGTTGCGGTCACCTCGAGGCTGCGCCACGCCATCATCCGCATAGCCGAGAGAACAGACATGGGCGCCCAGTGGAAAGCCAAACCTAAAGAAGCCGCCGCCAACGCCAGGGGCAAGATTTTCGGTCGCCTGGTCAAGGAGATCATGGTCGCCGCGCGCAATGGCGCCGATCCGGACATGAACCCCAAGCTGCGCCTGGCCATCCACCAGGCCAAGAAAGCCTCGATGCCCAAGGACACCCTGGACCGCGCCATCAAGAAAGGCGCCGGCCTGAGCGGCGAGACGGTGAACTTCGAGCGCACCACCTACGAGGGTTTCGCGCCTCATCAGGTGCCGCTGATCGTCGAGTGCCTGACCGACAACGTCAACCGCACCGTGGCCGAGATCCGCGTGCTGTTCCGCAAGGGCCAGCTGGGGAGCAGCGGCTCGGTGGCCTGGGATTTCGACCATGTCGGGCTGATCGAAGCCTCCAGCGACAGCGGCGCCGACCCTGAGCTGGCCGCCATCGAAGCCGGCGCCCAGGATTTCGACGAGGCCGACGAAGGCAACACCCTGTTCATTACCGAGCCGACCGACCTCGACCTGGTCAGCCGCGCCCTGCCCGAGCAGGGCTTTACCGTCAACTCGGCCAACCTGGGTTACCGCCCGAAGAACCCGGTTACCAGCCTGACGCCCGAGCAGCGCGAAGAGGTCGAAGCCTTTCTGGAGGCCATCGACAACCACGACGACGTGCAGAACGTTTACGTGGGCCTGGCCGGCTGATCACGCGCGACGGATGACTTGCGGCAATCCATCACGGTATTGCCGCCATAACCCGGTATACTGTCCGGCTTCCTTCTGCGCCGATCACGAGCGCAGCGGAATACAGCCTTACAGGAGCTTCATCGTGCACAAATCCCTCTTTCTCGCCGCCTGCCTTATGCTCGGAGCTTGCAGCAGCGCCCCACAGTCGTCGCCGGCACCGCTTGCGGCCGAGCAGGACAGCATCGTACGCAGCAACCTGGAGGCGATCCATAACGCCCAGGTCGTGCCGCTGCCGCTGGATCCAGGCAGCAAAGTGCCTCACGGCCTGGCAAGCGATGCCAGCATGCAGTTCGGCAGCTCGCTGTCCAATTACCGCGTCTACTCGCTACAACTCAAGCAGGGCGAACGCTATCGCCTCAACGTCAACTCGCTGTGCGACCACACCTGCATGGGCATCAACAAGTTCGCCCTGAAGCCCCGCGCGGTGCTGATGGACGCCTACGGCACGGTGATCCCCAACACGCCTGCCCGCCCCTCCACGGTGATCGGCATGACCAGCATGGGCTGGGATGGCGAAGCGCCGGAAGACGGCACCTACTACCTGCTGGTGGCTGCCGACAGGGAAGACATTGGCCGCACCATCGTCATCGATGACGTGTGGATCAACAACTCGCCGCTGATGGCGGTGAAGGTCGGCCTGCGCGAAACTCCGCACAACCACCTGCGCTGAGCATGTCGCCGCGCACCCTGAACATCGCGGCCGCCTGCCTGCTCGACGACGCGGGCCGGCTGCTATTGGTGCGTAAACGGGGCACGCGGATGTTCATGCTGCCGGGCGGCAAACGCGAAGCCGGTGAAAGCGCCCTGCAGACCCTGGCCCGCGAGCTCGACGAAGAGCTCCACCTGCAACTCCCCGAGGCGGCGTTCACACCACTGGGCCACTTCAACGAAGCGGCCGCCAACGAAGCCGATACCCGCGTGGCAGCCGATATCTTTCGCGCCGCACTCTGCCATCCGGTTGCCCCGGCAGCCGAACTCGAAGCGCTGCGCTGGCTGGCGCCCCAGGATCCGCGCGGTGACGACCTGGCGCCGCTGCTGCGCCTGCATGTACTGCCGCTGCTCTGGCCCCACGACTGAGCACACCTCGGCCTCTCGGGCACCGATAGCCACTATCGAGCCGAATGATTTCTGCACCAAGCGGCCAGCCAATAGCCTAGGCACCATCTCAACGGCTTCGCTTACAGGTGCCCGCCATGCAACGTTCACTGCTCGTTCTGCTCACCCTCCTCACCCTCTCGCTAGCCGGCTGCGCCACCCCGCAGTCGGCCGCCGAACGCCCCTACACCGACGCCGAGATCAAGCAGTTCGCCCTGGAGATGCTCAGCCGCAGCGGCCTGCCGTACGAGGATTACGAGAAGATCCGCAGCGCTCTGCAGGCGCCCAACTACCGTGTGTCGAACTCGATCCGCGATATCGGCCCGCAACCGCGCGTGCTGCCGGAAGGCTGATCAGTCAGCCCCTGCGGCAACGGCGCAGCACGCCTGTCACCGATTCATTGACCCACAGCAACGTCCATACAGGCGCAGCCCTTAGCCTGAGCCGATCCATTGCGCTACCGCGAGGGCTCACCATGGCTATCACTTCCGCCGGCATCTGCGCCGCCGCCGACCAGTTGCAAGGCTTCGTCGGTTTCAACGTCAAGACCGGCCAACATATCGTTCGCTTCAGCGAAGATTCCTTCGGCCTGGACGTCGCCGAAGGCAGCATCACCCCAACCAGCGAGTTCGTCTGGCATGCTTCGGACAGCACCGAGCAGATGACCCTCAAGCGCGACCGCCTGCGCCAGCTGGTCGAGCTACGCATCGACGAACGCCTGGCCATCAGCGAACCACTGCGCGTCTATCTGCGCCGCGATGATCTGCCGGAAATCACTGCCGTACGCCTGTTGCAACGCCGCACCTGATACTGGTGGCGGGGGCGACTGAAACGTAGACTGGCGCCCCGCCCACCGCTGCCCGCTATCGATGACCGAGTTTCGCTGCCTGCCCGACCACCTGCGCCCCCTGGCCGACAAGTTCTACCGCAGCCAGCACTCGGCCATGCGCACCCGGGCGGCCCACCGGGTGTGGGTGGCCGAGCGCACGCAGATCATCGCCGCCCTGTGCCTGCAGCCGATGGCTCACGGCCAGTGGCTGACCAGCCTGCTGGTCGACACCGAGCAGCGCCGGCAAGGCGTGGCCAGCGCCCTGATCAGCCATGCGCTGCACGGGATCGACACACCGGTGTGGCTGTTCTGCCATCCTGATCTCGAACCTTTCTACGGCCGCCTGGGCTTCGCGCCCTGCCCATCGCCACCCGCCCCCCTGGCCGAACGCCTGCAGCGTTACAAAAAGAAAAAGATATTGAACGTAATGGCACGTTGATATTTCATAAGCACTGACGTGACGCTGGCAACCGAGCCACCTCGCTTCGCGATAGCCGCTACTGCCCGCCGTGGTCGACGTCCATGGATTCCAGCGCTACCGAGAAGCGAGCACTGCTGCCAGGCGAACGCGCGAACAATGAGAACAACAGACCATGGGCAGACCGTTCAATCGTGCTCTTGCGCGGCTGCGCAGGGACTTTCAGCTCTCCATCATTACCCTGATGGGGTTCTTCGGGGTACTCGGTATCTCGCCTTACGCCATCTATCGCCTGTCGCAAGGCAACTACGCGGTCGGTATCGCCGACACCATCATCGTGCTATCAACCCTCTTCGCCATGGGCTACGCCTGGCGAACCGGCGATACGCGCAAGCCGGGTCTCTGCCTGATGGTCGTCGCCTCCCTGTGCGCCACCCTGATCGTCATCAAGCTGGGCATCAACGGCCTGTTCTGGATCTATCCGCTGATCCTTCTCAACTTCTTCATGGTGCCGCCGCTGCTGGCATTGCTGGCGACCGTCGCAGTGCTGGTCGCGCTGGTGGTCTACTCGAGGCTGATACCGGGTACGGTATTCGAAAGCGATTACCAGATGCTGTCGTTCATCGTCACCGCGATGCTCTCCAGCACCCTCAGTTTCATCTTCGCCCAACGCGCGAGCTACCAGCGCAACCAACTGCAGTCCTGGGCCACCCGCGACGCGCTGACCGGCGCGCGCAATCGGCGGGTGATGGATCAGGAGTTGAAGATCGCCGTGGCCAACAAGCGCCGGCACGACATCAACAGCGCCGTACTGGTCATCGACATGGATCACTTCAAGCAGGTCAACGACCGCTTCGGTCATGCGGTGGGCGATCAGGTGCTGGTGAATTTCGTCGAGCTGACCAACCGGTGCTTCCGCCACGAAGACCGGCTGTTCCGTTTTGGCGGTGAAGAGTTCCTGTTGCTGCTGTGCAATACCGACGAAAAGGGCCTGCGCGCAGCCGCTCTGCAGTTGCAGGCGCAGATCGCCCAGCATCTGACCAGCCCGGGCGGGCCGGTGACGGTGTCCATGGGCGGCGCCGTGCTGTACGCCAACGAGCACTGGCAGGACTGGCTGCAACGGGCCGATCACCAGCTTTATGAAGCCAAGCGCGCCGGGCGTAACCGCATCCATATCGACACCTACCAGGTGGCGGCACTGGCCTAGCGAAGGCGGCAGCGGACTCTTCACCCCAAGCCGGCCTCAGGCCCGGCGAGCCTGTCCGGCCGAGCCAGTCTGGCCAGGCCAGCAGCCCGCCCCCCGAGCCCACACGTTGGCACGTCCAGCCAGGTAGCCTGGCAAAAACGAACGCCCTCCTGCCTGCCCTTGAAGCAGGCCCGGGAGCGACGGCGCAAGAAGGGTTCTTTGCATAGTTTGGGGAAAGTGTGGGTTAACACCGGACTGGCAAATAAGTGTTCGCTGCCGATGACTTGGCACTCTCCATTGGCCCGCCGCCTGGCCTAATAGGTTTCACCCCTTGCGAACGAGTCAGCGTGTGGCGCCCGTAAGGGGCGCAACACAAAGGTTCAGTACACGCGGTAATGGATAGTGCCAAGCCAGTAAGTGATACGCACACAAACTTGCCAGTCCGGTGCCAAGCCTATCCTCCCCGCGAAATGCGAAGAACAAAAAAGGGGCGACCCGCAGGCCGCCCCTTGGTTTACCCGTTGGGCGATCAGTGGGCCGAAGCGCCACTGGCCCCCAGGCCGGTGTGCGAACGCACGAACTGCGGCAGGAACAGCGCACGTTCCTCTGCAGCCGCTTCGGACTTGTCGGTGATCGAGAAGAACCAGATACCGACGAACGCCACGATGATCGAGAACAGCGCCGGATACTCGTATGGGAAGATCGCCTTCGCGTGGCCGAGCACGGTGACCCAGATGGTCGGGCCGAGCACCATTAGCACGACGGCGGTGATCAGGCCCAGCCAGCCGCCGATCATGGCGCCCCGGGTGGTCAGGTTCTTCCAGTACATGGAAAGGAACAGCACCGGGAAGTTGCAGCTCGCCGCGATGGAGAACGCCAGGCCCACCATGAACGCGATGTTCTGCTTCTCGAAGAGAATGCCCAGGCCGATGGCCAGCACCCCCAGGCACACGGTGGTGATCTTCGAAACGCGCAGCTCGTCCTTCTCGTTGACGTTGCCCTTTTTGAACACGCTGGCGTACAGGTCGTGGGAAACCGCCGAAGCGCCCGCCAGGGTCAGGCCGGCAACCACCGCGAGGATGGTGGCGAAGGCCACGGCCGAGATGAAGCCCAGGAAGATGCTGCCGCCCACGGCATTGGCCAGGTGCACCGCCGCCATGTTGTTGCCGCCGAGCAGCGCGCCGGTGGCGTCCTTGAAGACCGGGTTGGTGCTGACCAGCAGAATCGCGCCAAAGCCGATGATAAAGGTCAGGATGTAGAAGTAGCCGATGAAACCGGTGGCGTAGAACACCGACTTGCGGGCTTCCTTGGCATCGCTCACGGTGAAGAAGCGCATCAGGATGTGCGGCAGACCTGCAGTACCGAACATCAGAGCCAGGCCCAGGGAGATCGCCGAAATCGGATCCTTGACCAGGCCGCCGGGGCTCATGATCGCTTCGCCGTTGGCGTGGACCTTGATGGCTTCGGAGAACAGGGTGGCGAAGTTGAAACCGACGTGCTTCATCACCATCAGCGCCATGAACGAGGCGCCGGAAAGCAGCAGCACCGCCTTGATGATCTGCACCCAGGTGGTGGCCAGCATGCCGCCGAACAGCACGTACATCACCATCAGGATACCGACCAGCACGACCGCCACGTGGTACTGCAGGCCGAACAGCAGTTCGATCAGCTTTCCGGCACCGACCATCTGCGCGATCAGGTAGAAGGCCACCACCACCAGCGAGCCGCTGGCCGACAGGGTGCGGATTTCCTTCTGCTTGAGGCGGTAGGAGGCTACGTCGGCAAAGGTGTATTTACCCAGGTTGCGCAGGCGCTCGGCGATCAGGAAGAGGATCACCGGCCAGCCGACCAGAAAGCCGATCGAGTAGATCAGGCCGTCGTAGCCCGAGGTGAACACCAGGGCGGAAATACCCAGGAAGGAGGCGGCCGACATGTAGTCGCCAGCGATCGCCAGGCCATTCTGGAAGCCGGTGATACCGCCCCCCGCGGTATAGAAGTCCGACGTCGACTTGCTGCGCTTCGAGGCCCAGTAGGTGATGCACAGGGTGCCACCGACGAAGGCCAGGAACATCAGGATGGCAGGGGTGTTGACCGCCTGACGCTGCACGTCACCGGTCAGCGCGTCGGCCCACAGGGCCGGTGCCATGGCCATCAGGGCCAGGGCGCCAAGGATACGGCCGATCATTTGCCCACCTCGTCCAGGATCGCCTGGTTCAGGTTGTCGAATTCGCTGTTGGCGCGACGCACGTAGATACCGGTGAGCACGAAGGCCGACAGGATCACGCCCACACCGATGGGAATGCCCCAGGTGATCGGTGAGTCGGCACTGATGCGGGTACCGAGCAGGCCGGGCACGAAAGCGATGAGCAGAATGAAGCCGACATAGATGCCGAGCATGATGGCGGAGAGTATCCAGGCGAATCGCTCGCGCTTGGCTACTAGCTCCTGGAAGCGCGGATTTTGCTCGATCCGCCGGTAGATGCTGTCGTTCATTTTATTGTTATCCTCCACAGCAGGATGCTGGTACGGATAACTGTATGTCAGCAGTCAACTTGCGACAGACGACCTTAGTCGAAGCCCTCTGCTTTTTAGACCAAAGTCTAGTGCGGTCTAACGCCGCTGCTCGTACCGCTGGGTGCCCTGCCCCGGATAGCGCTGTACCTCGTAGCCGTTGGGATATTCGATGCTCTGGCGGATACCGCCGCGGGTTTCGAAGGTGGAGCTGCGCTGGCCGCTTTCGTAGCGGCGGGAGTCGATGCCCTGGGGCAGGCGTTGGCCACCATAGAGGTTGTAACGCTCCTGCCGCTCATAGGTGTCGACGCTACCGCTCGTTCCGGGGCTGACGTAGGCCTTGGGAATCACACGGATGGTCTGCGGCCCACGCTCGTCAGCGAGCGCGGCAGGAGCGCCGGCCATGATGGCCAGCGCCAGGGCAAGACTGATCGATGCTTTCATGGCGAACTCCGTGCGAGGCGCGAATGCGCCCTCGATGCATGTCCATCTGGGACAACGCCAGACGCGGATCATTTGCGCACCAGCGCCTCGCCAATGCCATAAAAGTGACCGCCGGCGACATGGTGAAGGCTGCGCCAGCTTGGGTCGGCATCCTCGAAATGCCAGCGCCCGTCGCGAAATACCCGGTCGTCGGCCCAGGCTGCGGTGACCTCGCCGATAAACAGGTCATAGGCCTGCTGGTTGTGCGGCTCGTCGATCAGCCGGCAGGCCAGCCATGCCGAACAGCCGGCCACGAACGGCAGATCCATGTCCCCGAGCGAGAACAGTTCGACGCCGCTGGCGGCCAGCTTGCCCGGTTCCTCGCTGAGGCTGCGCGAACCGACCTGATAGGTCAGCTCCAGCTGCGCGGCAGTGGGCACCTGGATGACGAACTGCCCGCTGCGCTCGACCAGCACGCGGGTGGCGGTGATCTTGTCGAGCACCACGGTCAGCTTGGGCGGATCGAAATCCAGGGCGCAGGCCCAGGCGGCGGCCATCACCCCGTCGACGCCATCATGACGGGCGGATACCAATACCGTCGGGCCATGGCTGAGCAGTCGGTAGGCCTTGTCCAGGCTCACGGGCTTGATCGAATCGTGCATATTGGCATCTCACTAGAATCCAGGCGCCAATGTACAACATTAGGCCTGTGCAAAAAATTGAACGCCTGGGGCTGCCTCTTCCGCACCGGTGGCACTAGAATCGACGCTCGACCGGCTCCGCATGAGCCGCCATTCCACCGGGCAACAGGCGCGCCAAGCACGTGGCCGGCCCGCGAGCCATCAGGGGTGACAGCATGTTCGAGGTAACCGAAGTCTCCATCGCCGAGCTGCGCGCCGCGCTCGAGGCCGGCCGCACGACCGCGGTCGAACTGGTCAAGGCCTACCTCGCGCGGATCGACGCCTACGATGGCGCCGATACGGCCACCCGGCTCAACGCCGTGGTGGTGCATAACCCCGATGCCCTGAAAGAGGCCGAGGCCTCGGACGCCCGTCGCGCCCGTGGCGAAACCCTGAGCCCGCTGGACGGAATTCCTTACACCGCCAAGGACAGCTACCTGGTCAAGGGCCTGACCGCTGCTTCGGGCAGCCCGGCCTTCAAGGATCTGGTCGCCCAGCGCGACGCCTTCACCATCGAGCGCCTGCGCGCCGCCGGTGCCATCTGCCTGGGCAAGACCAATATGCCGCCGATGGCCAATGGCGGCATGCAGCGCGGCGTCTATGGCCGTGCCGAAAGCCCCTACAACGCCAATTACCTCACCGCGCCGTTCGCCTCCGGCTCCTCCAATGGCGCCGGCACCGCGACCGCCGCGAGCTTCTGCGCCTTTGGCCTGGCCGAGGAAACCTGGTCGAGCGGCCGTGGCCCGGCCTCCAATAACGGCCTGTGCGCCTACACGCCGTCGCGCGGGGTGATTTCGGTGCGCGGCAACTGGCCGCTGACCCCGACCATGGACGTGGTCGTGCCCTTCGCCCGCACCATGGCTGACCTGCTGGAGATCCTCGACGCGGTGGTCGCCGACGACCCTGACACCCGTGGCGATCTGTGGCGCCTGCAGCCCTGGGTGCCGATCCCGAAAGCATCCGCCGTACGCCCCGCCTCCTACCCCGCGCTGGCCGCCGGGACTGATGCGCTCAAGGGCAAGCGCTTTGGCGTACCGCGCATGTACATCAATAAGGACGAGCTGGCCGGCACCAGCGAAAAGCCCGGTATCGGCGGCCCGACTGGCCAGCGCATCCATACCCGTGCCTCGGTGATCGCCCTGTGGGAGCAGGCGCGCGCCGCCTTGGAAAAAGCCGGTGCCACGGTGACCGAGGTGGATTTCCCGCTGGTGTCCAACTGCGAGGGCGACCGTCCCGGCGCGCCGACGGTGTTCAACCGCGGCCTGGTCTCCCGCGAGTTCCTGCATGACGAGCTGTGGGAACTGTCGGGCTGGGCCTTCGATGATTTCCTGCGCGCCAACGGCGACCCCAGGCTCAACCGGCTGGCCGACGTCGACGGCCCGCAGATCTTCCCCCACGACCCCGGCACCCTGCCCAACCGTGAAGACGACCTGGCCGCCGGCATGGACGAGTACGTGCGCATGGCCCAGCGCGGCCTCAAGGCCTGGGACCAAATCGCCAGCGTACCGGACGGCCTGCGCGGCCTGGAGAAGACCCGCCAGCTCGACCTCGAACAATGGATGGACGAACTCGAGCTCGACGCCGTGCTGTTCCCTACCGTCGCCGACGTAGGCCCTGCCGACGCCGACGTCAACCCGCAGTCCGCCGATATCGCCTGGAGCAACGGCGTTTGGGTCGCCAACGGCAACCTCGCCATTCGCCACCTCGGTGTGCCGACGGTTACCGTGCCCATGGGCGTGATGGCCGATATCGGCATGCCAGTCGGCCTGACCTTCGCCGGCCGTGCCTATGACGATAACGCGCTGTTGCACCTGGCCTCGGCTTTCGAAACCACCGGCAACAAGCGGCAGATTCCGTCGCGCACGCCACCATTGAAAGCCCGGTGACGGCAACACGGGATCGGCAGGCAAAACGGCCGATCCCGATTCCCCCACTGTAGCCTCGACGCGCTGAACACCACCAAAGCCCCATCGGGAGCCCTATGCCCACCCAAGAACAACGGCCTCTGCAAACCCTCGACCTCGCACTGACCTGGAATGGCTTCCGCCAGTTTCTGCCGATCTCGGCCTTCGTGGTGCTGTTCGGGTTGGCATTCGGCCTGGCCGCCACGCAAACAGGCTTGAGCAGCACAATAAGCCTGAGCATGAGTGCTCTGGTGTTCGCCGGCGCCTCGCAATTCGCCGCGCTGGATATGTGGGGCACGCATATTCCGCTGCTGCCTCTGGCGCTGACGGTATTCGCCATCAACGCCCGCCACCTGCTGATGGGCGCCACGCTGTATCCCTGGCTCAGCAACCTGCCGCCGGCCAAGCGCTACGGCGTGATGCTGGTGGTGTCCGACGCCAACTGGGCCATGTCGATGCAGGCCTTCGGCACCGACAAGCCCGGGCTCGGCCTGTTGCTAGGCGGTGGCCTGGCGCTGTGGCTGGCCTGGCTGATCGGCACCTGGCTGGGCATCTATTTCGGTAGCGCCATCGACGATCCGGTGAGCTTCGGCCTCGACATGGTGATGGGCTGCTTTCTGCTCGCCATGGTGGTGGGCGGCCAGAAGAACCTGCGCATGCTGATCATCTGGGCGGTCGCCGCCGGCGCATCGCTGCTGGCCTACTGGTACCTGCCCAGCAACAGCCATGTGGTGGTCGGTGCCCTGGCCGGCGGAGCCCTGGGCGCCCTGTGGATGGAGAAACAACAATGATGCTCGAAACGGCCGGCTCCGGCGCCCTGATCGTCGTGGCCGTCATGGCCGTGGTCACCCTGGCCACCCGCTGGGGTGGCGTGTTCGTGATGTCCTTCGTGCCGATCAACCTGAGAACCCAGCAGTTCATCAGCGCCATGTCCGGCTCGGTGCTGGTGGCCCTGCTCGCCCCCCTGGCGCTCGAAGGCGACGCAGGCGCCAGGCTGGCGCTGCTGAGCACCGCCATCGTCATGCTTCTGGTCAGGAAACCGCTTGCCGCCATTGCCGCGGGCATACTGGTCGCGGCCCTGGTTCGCCACCTGGTGTGACGGGCTCGCGCCACTAGGCTGCAACCCACTGAGCCCATCTCCCTGGCAGAACAATGCCTCGTCGTGCCACGAGTGGCAGTCGGCCTGGCGGCTGTGGCCGCACACGACCTGTCAGGTACCGCTCGGCTAAGAAGCAGGCCGAAGCGGTGATGGCTTCTGGATCGATAACGTCAGCACAGCGTGGAAACGCGGTCGCCCGCCTGGCGCTGCCTGCAATCACCTAATTGCCAACGACGCTCGCGTACAACAAATCAGGCGCGCCGCAGCCTACCCGGCAAGCTGGCCTTCGCCACCTGCTGCGCCCTCGACCTGCCCACGCAGCATGCCGATATCGCGCCTGGGCGATTGCCCGAAAAGGCGACTGTATTCACGGCTGAACTGCGACGGGCTTTCATAACCGACCCTGAACGCCGCGCTGGAAACGTCCAGGTGCTCGTTGAGCATCAGCCGTTTGGCCTCGTTCAGGCGCAACCATTTCTGGTATTGCAGCGGGCTCATGGCAGTGAGCTGGCGAAAATGATGATGAAACGTTGGCGCACTCATCTGCACGCGGGCGGCGAGTTCCTCGACACGCAGCGCCGAGCTGTAGTTGAGCTTCAGCCAGTCGATGGCCTTGGCGATCCGGTACCCCTGCCCATCGACCGAGGTGATCTGCCGCAGCTTGCCAGCCTGGTCGCTCATCAACAACCGGTAGTGAATCTCGCGCTGGATCAGTGGTGCCAGCACCGGTATGGCCTCCGGTTCCTCCAGTAGCGCCAGCAGACGCCCGAAGGATTTCAGCAAGGGCGCCGTCATGTTGCCGATCCCGACGCCGGTTCCCGCGCTGCGATCGCGGCTGGGCGGCAAGCCGCTCTGGGTGATCAGCTCGGCCAGCATGCGCAGGTCGAGTTTCAGGGTCAGCCCTACGCAGGGGTGCTCGGGGCTCGCCACCAGCACTTCGGAGTTGGCCGGCAGGTTGAGCGAGGTGACCAGAAACCGCGAGGGATCGTAGGGGTACCCCTCGCCCCCAACCCACAGGCGCTTCTCGCCCTGAGCGACCAGAATGATGCTCGGCTCGACCATGCACACCACAGGGGGCGAAGGGACTTCGCGCCGGAAGAAGCCGAGCCCGGCGATCGGCGTGGCCTCGTCCCCCGGCTGAGTGATCCGCGCGCCGATGCCCTGGGCGAGTGCCTGTTGTAGCGATGCGTTATGTATCTGCGGGTCTTTCATGCTCTTGTCTCTGCTGCTTCAGCGCACTCTACCCCGCTCCTGCGGAGCTTCCCATCAAAAGCCGGCAAGCCCATCGGATCGGGCAAGTAATCCAGCGAATTGCCCTACAGGCGCCTTGGGCCGGTCTGCAAAATGAACCGCGATTCGACTTCAGCCGTGCGCCACCCGGTTGCGATCAGGTGCCGCGCAGAACACCGAAAACAGACCTCGTCAAAAAAAACGGAGTGCATGCAATGAACCACTCGTATCCGCGCCTGGGCCTCATTCAGAGCGCTATTTTCGCCGGGCTTGCCGCCCTTGCCAGCGTGCCGGCAGCGTTCGCCCAGGAACCCCAGCGTGCCACGCCGAACCAGGCCCTGCCGCTCACCCAGGCGTGGGACAAGACCTTCGCGCAAAGCAGCAAGGTCGAGCACCGCAAGGTGACGTTCAAGAATCGCTACGGCATCACCCTGGCCGCCGACCTGTATCTGCCCAGGCAACGCACCGATCGACCACTGCCAGCCCTGGCGGTCAGCGGCCCGTTCGGCGCCGTGAAGGAGCAATCGTCCGGCCTGTATGCGCAGACCATGGCCGAGCGCGGCTACGTGACGCTGGCGTTCGATCCGTCCTATACGGGAGAAAGCGGCGGCGAACCCCGCGACCTGGCCTCACCGGACATCAACACCGAGGATTTCAGTGCTGCCGTGGATTTTCTCGGCCTGCACAAAGGCGTCGATCGCGAACGCATCGGCATCATCGGTATCTGCGGCTTTGCCGGCATGGGCCTGAGCGCCGCAGCGGTGGACACACGCATCAAGGCGGTGGTCACCACGGCCATGTATGACATGTCACGCGTCATGGCCAATGGCCTGAACGACAGCCTGACCCGGCAGCAACGGGCGCAGACGCTGGACCGGCTGAGCCGGCAGCGCTGGGTCGACGCGCAGAACGGGACGGCGATGCCGGGGCCGCGCATCCTGCCGGAGAAACTCGACGGCGAGGATGGCGAAATCATCGAAGAATTCTTCGGCTACTACCGCACCCCGCGCGGCTTCCACAAGAACTCGCCGAACTCGAACGGAGCCTGGACCGCCACCATGCCCCTGCCGTTCATGAACCTGCCACTGCTGAACCACATCGCCGAGATTTCGCCCCGCCCGGTGCTGATCATCGCCGGTGAAAACGCCCATTCGCGCTACCTCAGCGAAGACGCCTTCGAGGCCGCCGCGCAACCGAAACAGCTGCTGATCGTCAAGGACGCCAACCATGTAGACCTCTATGACCGCATGGACAAGATCCCCTTCGACACCATCAGCGATTTCCTCGCCAAGAGCCTCAGGTAACCGGAGTCGGCTGGGGCGGCCCCCGCGCGCCGGCATCCGCCCGAGGGTTATAGCGCCTGCGCCCACAGGGCGGCAGGCGTTTTTCTCGTGTTCATAGCCCGACAGCCACTCGGAAACGACACACCGGATTACCCGACACAGGATTTTCATGACCCACACCCATTCTTCCCCGGCAGCGCTTCCCCAATCCTGGGGCGCCGTACTTGCCCTGTCGCTCGCCGCCTTCGCACTGGTGGCCTCGGAGTTCATGCCCGTCAGCCTGCTGACGCCCATCGCGGCCGACTTGCACATTTCTGAAGGCCAGGCGGGCCAGGGCATCTCGGTATCCGGGCTGTTCGCCCTGCTTACCAGCCTGGTCATCGCCTCGATCGCTGCTCGGATCGACCGCAAGCGGCTGCTCTTGTCCCTGACAGCGCTGATGATCGTTTCGGGCACCGTGGTGGCCCTGGCCCCGAGCTATCCGATTTTCATGGTTGGCCGCGGGCTGATCGGTATCGCGATCGGTGGCTTCTGGTCGCTCTCGGCCGCCACCGCCATGGGTCTGGTACCGGCCGATCGAGTGCCACGGGCGCTGGCAGTCGTCAACGGCGGCAATGCCCTGGCCACGGTAATCGCCGCGCCTCTGGGCGCCTTTCTGGGTTCGCTGATCGGATGGCGGGGCGCCTTCTTCTGCATCGTGCCGGTCGCCGCGCTTGCCACGGTCTGGCTGATGCTGAGCCTGCCCTCGATCAGAACGCCGCGCCGTGATGCGGGCAGCAGCGTCCTGAACCTGATGAAACGTACGCCCGTGGCGCTCGGCATGGCCGCGGTAAGCCTGTTCTTCATGGGCCAGTTCATGCTGTTCACGTACTTGCGCCCGTTTCTGGAGTCCGTCACCGGAGTGACCATCAGCACCCTTTCACTGATTCTGCTGGTGTTGGGCGTGGCCGGTCTCGTGGGCACCTTGGTGATCGAAGCGTTCCTGAAAAACGGGCTGTATCGCACACTGGTGGCGATCCCGCTGTCGATGGCGGCGATCGCCGTGGCGTTGCGGGTGTTTGGCGGTTCAACATCGGCCACCACCCTACTCCTGGGTTGCTGGGGGCTGGCCGCCACGGCAGCCCCGGTCGGCTGGTGGACCTGGCTGGCGAACACCCTGCCGGACGATGCCGAAGCAGGCGGCGGCCTGATGGTGGCGATCATTCAACTGGCCATCGCCCTAGGCGCCGCCCTGGGTGGCCTGGCATTCGACCTCAGCGGTTATCGGGCGACCTTCCAGCTCAGCGCCGCGATCCTGGCGATGGCAGGTGTCGTCGCGTATCTGGCGGGGCGCGCCGCATCAGGGGCACGGCGCAACGGCCTGATGCCACGCCTGACATAGCGCCTGCAGCAGCACGGCAGGGCGCGCGTCGTTCCAGCGATACAGGTTGCCGATGCCTGGATGATCACCCCGCCATAAACGACAAAACCCGCACCAGGCGGGTTTTGTCAGCTTGGCTCGAGGCCAGGACTGGTGCGGAGACAGGAGTCGAATCTGCTATGCCAAAGTCAGAAAAATCAGGGACCCTGTTAGTTTCAAAAAAATAATAGGTACTCAATAAGGTACTCAAGCTAATCAACTCCGGCGATCACCGGGCGGAAACGGTGCCCGGAATCGAACCTGAACATGAGGGGATGGTGGGAGGGGCAAGCATTCTGATGACTCGACAGACCGGCGGATCTCACGACCGTCTTGATAGCACCGCCCTTTACTGAGCAGCGCCCTAGTGCCCTGATCCTCGTTTGCTTGCCCCCGATGAGCGCTTGTGTTCAGAGTGGCCAAATGAATCGTAACGACGGGACCTACATCCTGTGTTTAACCACTGTTTGGAGGAAATCCGCTCCATTTTGAGATAGGATGGAGGGTCGCCGTATTGCGGTCGAGCAATTTTGCCATGCCAGTGCAAGGAAATGATCTGGTGAAGAAACGTAAAGAATCAGATTGGATAAAGCAATGCAATGCGTCTCGGCGTGCGTACCGCAGCTTGGCGAGACCTAGGTATTCACCCAGTCCGTATCTCGTGAATTCGGCGCTAGGTTTGTATACCATTACCTTGCCCAAGGACTTGAGCGTATTCTCCGATATTAAACGCTATGCACTTTACAAGCTATTACGCCAAATTAGCGATACACCTAAAGAAGCAAAAATACTGCTAGACTTTCGTCGCCTCTCAACACTAAAGATCTCAGCAATTATAATTCTTTTTGCGCACTTAGAGATACTTATTGAATCGCGCGCACAAATGAGAATAAGGTGGCATCCATCCCTGGATGAAAGAATAAATGAAACGCTTGATAAACTTGGATTCTGGGAGCTCCTTGGGGGGAATTATACCCCAAAGGAAAATACCATAAAAATTTGCTCCATATCTCATCAGCAGAAAGAGAATGACGATAAGCGCCCACTGAAAGAGGCAATCCGTTACGCTGAACGCGCAATTTCTTCCTACGAACCAAGTAGTCCCGCTGAAGAAACAGACGCCCTTTTATTTGAAGCCGTCTCTGAATCATTTTCAAATGTATGGCAACATGCATATGCATCTGACATCGAAAAGAGACATAGCACTTTGCCAGTAGCGATTAAATCTCAAAAATGGTGGATTGCTCTTCAGCATGTTGATGACCAGCTCTTTATGGCTGTATATGATGTTGGGGTGGGCATACCTGCAAGTACCCAGAAGAAATCATGGTATAGATCACTCAGCGCTGAGGTGCTATCCAGATTAAAAGGAATGAGCTTAGATAGCATTGACATTCAAACTGCTCTAGAGTACGGGAATTCAAGATATCGAACTCAAGGCAGAGGCAATGGTCTACCTGCCGTAAAACGTTTTGTTGAGATAAACCCAAATGGACAGCTACACATCATGTCAGGTAAGAGCCTGTATAGATTCCGCTCCAAGGGTAAAGCAGAGAACTGGATGAACCTTCAAAATAAGTTTCCTGGAACTTTAATTCAATGGAATTTTGCTTTGACCGATGCAAATGGTGACAGTGATGAAGCCTGAGAAAGTCTTTAATGTAGCAGAGTATACCGACACACCAATCGGACGAAACTCCCTCGACGGTCCAAAAAACGGCGCCGACTACAGAGATAACTTTATCATACCTGCGCTTATAGATTACCAAACAATTAAGCTTGACTTCTCGGAAACTATTGGCACAACACCCTCCTTCCTTGAGGAAATTTTTGGGGGTATCATAAGGAGTAAAGTTCTTAGTCCAACCGAGCTCAGAAGGCGCGTTATCGTGATCTCGAAATACGAAAGCGTTAAAAGGAATGTAAAAAAATACATCGACGAAGCAGCAGCCAAACTGAATTAAGTAAAGAAATCTTAAAATGGACAAACTTGCGCTCATCATTGCCGTTATTGCGATAGTCGCCACATTTGCATCTGCAACTTCTGCCAGCGTACGCAACGAAGCGCACCAGCAGGCCAATAACATTCAGTCGATTCTCAAGGAGCTTTCGGAGATTACGCACCGCCAATTTGAATCATATTTAATGCTAGAGCAAGACAACGCCACCTTCGAGCATGCCAAAGCCAACATATACGAAGCCACTTTCAATATGAAGCTTGACTTACTTGAGTCAACTCTTTCATTGTTAGTCAGGCGGTGTTCTAGCATGTTTTTTTACGATGCCGATTCTCCAGAATTTTATGATCAATACATTGAAATGATCAGCGATCTTAGAAACCAAATTTCAAATTTCGCATATACAACGGAAGACTCACGCCGCAGCATACTCGTTATTGATGGAAAGCTAACAACATTATACTCAGCGCTCAACCACTATATTGGAAACAGGTTCAGACCTATCTTTGAAAAGATGGATAACACAATCTAGGCAACCAGCGTAGATAAATTATTCCGACACCAAGCACTAAACTAATCAGTCATTGTTCCGATAGACTGAAGAGTTGTCGTGAAAATACTGCGGCCTCCAAAAAACCCCGTTGAATACTATCACCACAACAACAAGCCAATATCAACACTTTACTCTCCAGTTTAACAACCCGCGTTGGATAGGGTTGTCACATCATCTCCTCCTCATCTCCTCCTCATCTCCAAGTCAGGGTGACTGTACGCTGCGGCCCACACTGTTCGGTACTCCTCTCGCGCTCGTTGATGTCATCCATGACTTGCATCAACCGGTTACATGCTACCGATTACTTGGGCGCACCCGCAGACCTCTCCCGCTTATGGCCTGATTAAAACCGCCACTCTCGACGGCGCTACCTATGCTGGATTGCAGGACAAAGCATGCAGCGTGATCTCCGGCACAGGCAACGTCTCTGGTAACGTGGTACACACGGCTGCCCATATCAGTGAGTGTTGCTACTCTTCCTCAAGCAGGCACCTGTCTCTCCAATAGTGGTAGCTCTTCTCAGGTTCGCAAGAAGATCAGCTTCGCTGACCTTTCCATTCCGAACGCTTGTGAGCTCTGCCTTTTTGAGCCAAAGGTGACCCTCCTTACTCTTGTTGGGGATGACAGTGATGACGATATCCACCGCCGGGCTCCCTGAAAATGTCCCCGTCACCTCTGGCTTAGTGAAGTTGAAGGTGAGCTCATCATCGTCCGTTGCAGAGACGCTTTGAGCAGCGACAATTGGGGCTCCTGCCCGAGAAGCGATTGGAAACCTGGCCGAGTAAAGTGCAGTGCCGTTGTGTACCTGCTTGGTTATCTCCAGAAAGTACTGCTCCCGATCCGTAACGCTAGACGGCGTCGTACAGTCCTCACCTTCAGTGGCGAAATACTTTCCCTCGAACGCATAATCGCCCTGCCAACATCCAGCTACAGACACAGATACCATAGCCAGTAACGCCAATTTCCATTTCTTCACCCAGCACGCTCCTTGATGACAATGTGCCATTGTTCCATTTACCTCCCGACAAAGCTACGGCTTGCGCCCATAGCATTGAGTTGCTGCACAAACAGTTGGCAGCGTAATTCGTCCAGACATAAAAGCGCCGGCATCCAGTACAGGCGGATGACGGAGCCCTCCGTGGCCACAATGACCCGACGCGCTGCCGTCTGCCTCCACGACCAGGAGGGAAACATCGCAGCGAGCACCAGAAGCTCCTGCAGATCGGCTCGCATCATGGTTTGCGCTCGCCATTCGTTTCTCGACGCTCAATCCACTCGGCCACTCCCCACAACCCCGCGCCTAGTACTGCCAGAACGACGATCAACCATAAGGGAACCAAACGGTGAGCCCCTAGCCAAAAACCCGCGCCGGCACACACAACTGTGACCCAAAACTGCTTCATACCGACCTCCTGCCTCATTTGAAGCCGAAGTTACCTCCATCTCGGGGCGTGTCATTGCGCTCTAGAAAAGATGCTGAGTTCCCCCAGTGGGATTTGAGGATGCCGTAACGATTTCTTGAGAGGCCGCGAGGTGCGCAAGGGAGATTACAAGGTGTCACAGAGTATGAAGATGAATCCCAACGGCCTGTCACTGGTGCGGCAGTGGCGCCATTAGTTGGTACGAATACACGTCGATGGTAGCGCTAGCTTTCGAGGGGATCATTGACGGGCAGCCTAGATGTGACTCACTGGCATGCCGATGGTGAAGCGGTGCGGCCAAATACTGGGGCGGGACGAAACTTGAGATTTCTGCCGGAGACATGCAGCAGCACGAGAGCTTCTGCGAAATGGGGGCTTGTGCAGACGCGCCCCACTGAACGTGGCGTCATCATCTGCACCAGGGCAGTCAGCGCCGCCCCTCCTGCCCAAACTCTACTTGTTAAATTTCGGGGGGTTTAGCGACCGCCCCGCACCTTGACTACTTGGCCGAGGTGGTGGAATTGAGCTAGGCCCAACCGGATTGGGAGATCGTGGGACCGATGGAGAGACTCCAGCACCGTTCTGAGGGCTCGAACCACCCCCACCTCGTGATGAAGCCGCAGCACCTATCCCGACCAACCTAGACCCCAACATGGCAACGCCAACCGCTTTCATAGCGAAGCGACCCGCATCACTAGCTGTAGCCACGGCGCCTGAAAGGCTGCCCGCTAGGCCTCCCAGCGAAACACCTAGCATACTCGAAGTGATCCAAGTGGAAAGGCCAAGCGATACGGCAGCTACGGCTGACATCAATCCACGAAGACCATCGTAATCAGCCCCTACTCCAGTCCATCCACTTGCAGCTCCCGCCTGCGCTACGGCTACAGCAGCCATAGTTTGTGAGATCGCAACGGTGATCATCTGAGCGGTCATAACCGCGACGACCGGAAGAAGGAGTAGAGATAGCCAATTAACGAGTATCGTAGCGCCCCGCAGCGGCGCGAGCAGCAGGAAAAGCGGGGCAAGGATCAAGACAATCCAGAACAACCAAGCCGACATGATGACATATCCCGGCAACAGCGTTTGCAGATCCAGCCAGCTACTGAAGTTTTTGAACATCTGCGCAGCGGCCAAGATTCCACCGGCGACCTCGGTGTCCCCAGCCGACATGCCCGTCGTTCTCCCTAGAGAACGAGCCATGAATCGTTGCCACGCCACGGCGGTACTGACCGCTCCAACCTCCGCGCTGACTCGCTGCCCACCCGCAATGACCTGACCTGAGTCGCGCAGCGCTTGGTAGGCCTGCTCTGCCCCTATCTGCGCGATCTGGTACGCCTCTACACAGCTGGATGGCCGAAACATGATCCCCTGATCATCCCCGACGATTGTCGATTTCTGATTAGGCATTTTGCTGATTGGCAAATAGGACGGCGTCGCATCATCTAGACCTGCAAGCCTTGCAGCCCAATGTGACTGAGTTGGCAACGCATAGCTGCTCCCCATGAAGGGGCCTGCCGATTCTAAAGCTCGTATACCCGCTTCTCGGCGTAACTGGATTGCTCTCTGATCGAGCACATGCTCCAAACCTGTACGAGCAGCCCCTCCTCCCAGCAAGTAGGCCCCCAACCGCCATTTTCTTCAGCGGAGCCAAAAACATATGTCCATGCACCTCCAAGGCCGGTACGCGCCTGCGCAATGAGACCAACTTCTTTATCTGGAATCCCAAGCCCGCCGCCGCCCAACAGGCCAATGGCATGCAGCGCCTCCACTTTGGCTGCATGCTCAGGCCCTGCTAGCTCAGCCGGTGCTGGGGCACAACTGGCGTTGTAATCCCTGATCAGCCGGGCGAGATCACTACCCGCAAACACATCCGCTGAGCGCCCAACCATATTGTCGATTGCCGCCTGCGCTGGGACGATTGTCCCGGCCACAGTTTGGTCGCTCAAAACCTGGTCAAATGCCTGCCGGTACATCACGTGTATCGCCATGACAACCTTAAGCGGAACCGCTTGGACCTCGATCATTCGTACTGATGCGCCACTTGGAAGCGTCACAGCCGCCGGTCTCATTCCATACGCCAACAGCAGGAAAATTAGGACACCGGCAAAAAATGTACGGCCTGCACCTTCACCTAACCGCAGCACAACCAGCAGTAGCCAGCCAATCCCCACCACTACGATCAGTTCAGTGCTCGTCTCATTGAGCGCAACGAACAGTGGTTCGGTAGCGGTCATGATCGTCAAAGCGACGTTCTCCCATAGACCGAATACCCAGTTGAACCCGGCAAAATCCTCAGCCGACGCGACACTCATCAAACAGCCCGCCGCCGAATTATCCAGCTCCGAAGGGCCAAACCAATCCTGGCGGCCCACAAACCAAACCAGATCAGACACAGCGCAAAACCGAGCAGGATGAAATACTGGGCCGCAGGTGCAGCTAGCAAATTGCCCGTGCGTTGAACCGCATCATACTGTTCCACCACATGCTGACCATATGGCCGCATAACTGCCGCAGCGAACAAGTGCAGCAGACCAAGAACTGGCCCGAGGACGATGCCAGCCCTACCAACCCACTTTGTGGCACAAGGCATCCGCAGGTGCATTGAGTCCAGAAAAATCCTCAGTTTCATGCTCACATCTCTCCGGTAAAAAGGCAGAACGACCTCCAGCCTATCGCTCCCCTTCCTGCGTCTCCACTCAACTCGATGTAGTTACTACCGTCTCACCTTTCGGCGCCTATGTGCCCGCTATGTAACGCGCCTAAACGGCGCTCTACATAGCGGGCACACTCGACCATTCCGATTTGACGCAACAAATACAACGCAGCGACATTGCGTTGTCTGCCCATCCTCATTTTCGTAAGCTGATCGGGAACCAAACCGCACTGCCCGGCAGTTTCGTTACCCGTGTGATTCATGGGTTGAGACAGTGGCAGGGGGCTCGGCCTGCGTCATCGCGGGCACTAGCCCATCGGACACACCCGCGTCATCGCATGTGTGCCCGGCCCAACGCCGACTACGTGTCGGGACCATCAACGACCAACCACTTGAGGAGAGAAGACAACCCAGCATGGTCAGCCAGACCCAATGGCAACCGAACCTGAGCGGACACTTAGGAACTCACTCGGAGAATCCGAGTAGGCGTGAACAGTCCCCGCCTGCATCTCATGCTAAGGGGGGCGAACAGGCACACAACGAACCATCTACGGATGGTGTGTCGCTGAACCGGAAACGGTCAGGAGTTCTTACACCTGATAGAGAGAATCCCATGAGCGAATTCGATGCGCAGAGCATTACTGCACGCCTCAAGGCCGAATCTAGGATTCGGAGAAAGCCCCGAACCTATGCCCAGCGTCGCTCATTGCTGGATAACTACAAGTACGAGCTTTTGCAGCTTGATTCAGCAGGTTGCAATGGCTCCGAACTGCAACGCTGGATAGCTGAAAAAGGCATCAAGATTCAGCGCTCGACCGTGCACCGATGGCTACATCGGAATCGCCTGAGTGGCTAAGTTTGCCAAGCCTGCAAAACAAGCCGCGTCCGTGATGAAAAGCCTCCAGGGCACTCACATCCGGTCAGTGGGCACCGTTCGCAATTATGAGCAACGCTTGGTGCGCATTACCGCTTACCTTCAGGAGCATCGACTCGGCAGCCTCCGTGAAATGACCCCCGCCCGCGCCCTTGAGTACCTACACCAAAGGGCGACCGTCGTTGGCCAGAAAACCTTGGATATGGAGCGCCAGGCTCTGCAAGCCATGATGCAGCATGTCACTCACCAGCTACCACCGGGCCAGCCCCTTGAAGTCATCAAGAGCACCGCAATAGGTCGCACAGGAACGACAAACCATCCTGCCTTGGGCCGCAGGCTGGCCGATCAAACGAGAGCCTACAACGGCGAACAAATGTCATTGATTGCAGCTCGTCAAGCTCCCCACAACGCCTTGGCGACAGAGATCGCGTATGCCGCAGGCCTCCGTGCCCATGAGTTACTCGGCCTTCGCAGAACGCACCAACGCGTACCGGATCAACGTCCTGCGCATGGGATGAAGTTTTCAGGAATTCGCGAATCGACCATCAGCTACACCGTTCACGGCAAAGGTGGGTTGATCCGCGAAGTCCGTATTCCAATTCCCCTAGCCCAGCGACTTGAGAGAGCCCGGCTGACAGAGCCACGCACTGTCAAAGATCGAGGAATCAACTACCAACAGTTTTACGAGATTGGGGGGGCCAGCCGTGGAGCAAAAGCGTTAGCGCAGCCTCCAAAGTCGCACTCGGGTGGTCGAACGGCGCACATGGACTGCGGCATACCTACGCTCAGGAGCGCATGGCGAAATTGCAAAGCCACTTAACGCGAAAGCAGGCACTGGCCGTGGTTTCGCAGGAAATGGGCCATTTCCGGCCGGAAATCACAGAGGTTTACCTGCGTTGAGAATAAACATCGACCCTACATGGATCAGCAGCAGCTTACTCTTCGTGATCGGCGTAGCGGTGATCGTGATTGGTGTTTTAGCAGTGATGCTCTTGGAAAGCAAAAAGTCCACAACGCGGCTCAAGGCGACGCTCGACGCGAGCGTGGAGCGACACAAAGCTCTGCTTAAGGAGCACAGCGACGCACTCAAAGAGATGGAGCTGCACCACATTGCCCATGTTTCTGGCATTTCCAAACGTCACCATCAAGAGATGGAAAGCCTGCGTGACATCCTTGCCATTTCTGACCAAGACCGCGACGTGGCATTGAGGGCCACCTACAGAGATCAAGAACAACTTCGGATAATGCAGGACCGGCTGGATCAGGTCTCCGCATTGATGGACTCTTGGGCCTCCGGAGGCGACGAAACAGCCTGTGCTGTAAGACATGCTCTGAATGCCGAGCGCTCTCGCGACTTTCACAACCTCCCATAGGCCAATTCATGAATCAGCGCGTCCCTGTCCCAAATCCGAGCGCTAGACAATAGTGCGTAGCTGAGCATTGGAAAAATTACGACCCGATGGAGATCTGGGCTACTGGCGACGATGCAAAGACCGCAGTCGTGAGACGAGCCTTCATGAGAGATCGTAATTTCTGCTCATGGCCAGCAATCAGCGCCAAGCCACAAATCAGCGATTTACAGAGTTTTTGAAGGGATTCAAAGCTTTAAGACTGAAAACCCCAGAAAAACCGTTATTTTTCAATGGCATGAGGCTATTAGAAGTGGGCAATAGACGGGCCATAGTGGGTAATCGACGGAAAATGGTGTGCAATGGACGGAACGTGGTGGGTAATAGACGGGTTATCCACAGCCCGAATCCCAACCCCGTCGCGTCATGATCAATTGCGGCCCGGATTGTCCAGCCTCCTCGCGTAACTCATACTCAGGGAGGTTATTCAACCTAATGAGACGTCTTAGGGTTCGACAAAACTCCTTAAAGCGAGTAACTCCGCTTCGCTCATATATCGTTTTGAATCCCCACCGAGCCCTATCATTCCCCGCTGCACGCCGGGCCAATCGATAAACAAAGCGTCCCACAGCAGATTCGATAAGAAAATACTCTGAACTCAGAGTAAGAACCGCAGATCTTGGACTGCGCGTCACCTGCAAATAGATCCAATTAGATAATTCAACTTCAACGCGATCAACTCTACCGCTGCCCGTGACGGAAAGCACACGATACCCACTAATAAGACCCTCACTTTTCACCTCTCGCATTAAGAGCTTTTCCTTACCTACAGCACGAGAAAATACGCTTTTGATTATGGTTCCCTTTAAGCGATCCAATGCTGACTCAACTCTTTCCGACTGACTACCACCATCGCCGCGCTTGCTAAATCTCAGCACATCCGAGACATGCATGGTAAAAATACGGCCCGGCATTGCCCCACGCCCGTTTTTAAAGCGATTCATAGACTCGGTCAAATGCGATAACAGCATCAGCACAATATCGTAGTCCCAAATCGTTGCCATCCCATCAGGCCCTGCTTTCACTTCGACATACCCATCTACCAAGTTGTAGCGTATTATTTCACCAGCACGCTTTTCCCTTTTGGACATGCGGAACAGTGCAACATCCATAAAGTGCCGACCATCTTTGATAGCAACACTGTCAGCTGATACAAAACAATCAACCAACTCAACTTCTTCCGGCTTTTTACTTTTATAAATTTCACGACGCCTAGCTTTAAACTCTTGCCATGACTCACCTGGACGCGCTTGATCTTGTATACACTTCCCACTAACCCTAGCCTCAACTTCCGCCCAAGACTCACCAGGGCGAGCCTCTCTTACGATACGCCCATGATCGGATGACAAATTGCATCACCCCTGCGACGCTTTAATTTTTTCAGCGATCCACGCATTCACACGTTCCGCTGGCCAAGCCACAGAGTTCGCACCAAGGGAAACGCCTGGGGGGAAATCGCCGGCCCGGATCAACCGGTAGATCTGAGATTTGCTAAGCCCTACCAGAGCACAGACGCCAGGCAGACGAAGCAGTAGAGGTGAGATTTGTTGACTAGCCATCTGGAAGGGTCTCCTTGGAACCGGATTGGATGGCTAGGGATTTAATGGCACCTGTGGCAGCGAGTCGTGGCAATTGCCTTTTTTTCAAGGAAATGCCAGAAATCCTCAAGAATCACGAACTTTTCGCTATATCACTCTAAATATCGCCTTTCATGAACTTTCCAAGGGTCTTGTGGCTTTTGGGCATTTCGACTTGAGCAGCGTCGGCTAACGATAGAATTGCCATGCATGGATTAGAATTCTTGCGTACCGAACGAATACCCAAAGCACGACGCTTGATAGCATCAGCTCGATTCTGAGCAACTGCATCAAGCCCTTGGACTGCATGAGCCGCATCAACTTCCTTAATCAACTCAACCAAGCCATTAATAATCAAGCTAATTGAATTAAGCTCTTTAGAACTAATAGCACTGCTGCCGCCACATTCTTTCGAATTAATCCCAACATCCAAGACAAACGAGCAATCTGAAACTCCCGCATTTTTTAACCATTCACTGAGAGCCGTCTTGGAGGAGTAAACAATGCTAGCAGGAACGTTAACGTACTCATATTCAGCATGACAAAAACAGCTAATAAACTGAGTACTACCGGAAGGCTCACACAAAGCTTTAAAATATTTGATCAATCCTTCATGATTTAGTACATAACCCCTGACTGATCTTTTTGATGAACCGACCCCACCAACCCAAAATAGCCGTTCGGGAAGCAGCTCTTCAGCACGACCTAAATATGCAAGAAACGCTTCATCCATAAGCTCGTGGAGGCCAAATGCAGCCTCAGGCAAACTGACCCCATGATAATTAGAGTACATAGGTAGAAGATCACACAAACGGATCAGTTCATCAGTCATGTATTTCGCTCCCCCGATACAGCGGAAACGACCACCCTGTTCGATGGTAATGAATCCAAAAGGTCCGCATACCACTGGAGCATCTCACGACGCCCCTCCAAATACTGGGCATGGTTGTATGTGCCGCGAATACTGTTTTTGTCCACATGCGCTAACTGAGTTTCGACCCATTCGCTGCGATATCCTTGTTCATGCAAAGTGGTCGACATCGTATGGCGGAACCCATGCCCTGTAGCACGACCGTCGTAACCAGAGCGCTTGAGTAGCTGATTTATGGCAGCCTCGCTCATGGGCTTGGCTGGATCGTTCCGGCCAGGGAATGCAAGGGTATAGCCGCCAGTAATGCCCTCTAACTCACGCAATGCAGCCACTGCCTGTTTAGGCAAAGGCACAGAATGCGCGCGGCGCATTTTCATTCGCTCAGCGGGGATGACCCATAGCTCTTTATCAAGATCGAATTCAGACCAGGGCGCTCCCCTCAACTCAGCAGTTCGTACCCCTGTCAGAATGAGCAGGCGGGTAGCGATTTTCACCACATCGTGCCCAGGACATGCCTGAAAGCTGTGTATCAAGTCGGGTAGCTCTGCGATGGGCAAGAAGGGGTAGTGTCGAGACGTTGGGGTTTGAAGCGCCCCTCCAATATCTGCGATGGGGTTGTACTCAACACGTCCAGTGGCAATCGCAAAACGATAAACCTCTTGGCAACGCTGCCGAACCTTGCGCAGTTTTTCGAGAGCGCCCCTGGACTCGATACGGCGGAAGACCTGCAACCACTGCATGGGCTTGATTTCAGCTAACGGGAAAGACCCGACTTGCGGAAAGATATCGAGTTCGAAGGCCTCGATTACATCAGTGGCATAACCTGCTGACCAACGAGGCGACTTGTGCTGATGCCACTCCAACGCCAGGCTTTTGAAAGTATTCGCACGTGAGACCGCTGCCTGTGCTCGTGCAACCTTTCGCTCAAGCCCAGGATGTCGCCCCTGTGCCACAAGCTGACGGGCCTCGGAGGCATGCTGTCGCGCCTGCGCAAGAGTGACCTTTTCGATGGTGCCAAGCGAAATGTGTGACTGCTTGCCATCTAAGCGGAATCGAAAGCGCCACGACTTGCCACCCGCTGCACGAATCCAGAGAAACAAGCCTGCCCCGTCGGCAAGCCCATAGTCCCTTTCACGTGGAGCGGCATTCTTAACCTGTAGTGCCGTCAAAGGCATGCTGAGTACCCATGGATTATTGAACCACGATAAGGTACTCGTACAGGTACTCAAAGGACAAGCGCTGGGATGGAACTGGATGGCACCGCATGAAACAGAAAGCCCGCACTAGGCGGGCTTCTGGGGGATTTCATGCGACTGCTTGGCACTGCATGAATCTGTTGACTGGTGCCGGAGACAGGAATCGAACCTGCGACCTTCGCGTTACGAGTGCGCTGCTCTACCGACTGAGCTACACCGGCGGGGCTCGCATTATTGGCAAGCGCCGCGTGCCGCTCAAGTGCTTTTTTGCGGCGCCTGCCGTGGTGGGGCTACTTGACCAGTTCGATGCGCTCGTCATGGATGCGGATCAGGCCCTGCTTGTACAGGCCGCCGATGGCTTTCTTGAAGTTGCCCTTGCTGACCCGGAACATCGCGCTGATACGCTCCGGCGCGCTCTTGTCGCTCAACTCCAGCACCCCGCCACTGTCACGCAGGCGCTGCAGGATCTGTTCCCCGAGGCTGTCAGCGACTTGCTGGCCGACCGGTTGCAGGGCGAGGCTGATCTTGCCGTCGCTGCGCATTTCCTTGATGAAGCCCGGCTGGCGGATGCCGCCACGCATGTAGCCGATCACTTCGTTCTTGTGGATCAGGCCCCAGTGCTTGCCGTTGATGATCGCCTTGAAGCCCATGTCGGTGGGCTCGACCACCAGCAGGTCGACCTCTTCGCCAGCCTGGTAGGTAGCCGGCACCTTGTCCAGGTAGCGATCCAGGCGCGCGGTGGCGGTGATGCGCCGGCTGCGCTTGTCGACGAACACGTGCACCACGCAATAATCGCCGATCTGCAGCGGACGTTTTTCTTCCGAATGCGGCAGCAGCAGGTCCTTGGGCAGGCCCCAGTCGAGAAACAGGCCCACGCGGTTGATGTCAACCACCTTGAGGCTGGCGAACTCGCCGACCTGCACCCTGGGCTTGTCGGTGGTGGCGATCAGCTTGTCTTCGCTGTCCAAGTAGACGAACACGTTGAGCCAGTCGTCCACCTCGCTCGGCGTCTCCTTGGGTATGTAACGCTTGGGCAGCAGAATCTCGCCGTCCGGCCCGCCGTCGAGGTACAGACCGAAGTCGGTGTGCTTGACGACCTGCAAGGAATTCATACGTCCGATAACAGCCATGGTACCTACCCTCGTTTTCAGGCCGGCAGTGTACCCGACTCGCCGCTGGGAAACCCGACCGGCTACCGCGACCTCATCCATTGGTCATCGAATGAACAGCTGAGCGCTCAGCAGTGATACAATAGGCGGCCATCTTGATGACTCGAGTAGGCAATATGACCGTCATGCGCGTCAAAGCATCCCACAGCAAAGCCAAGCCCGCCCCTGCGGTGGAAACCAGTGAATCGATCGACGCTCAGGTAGCGGCGTTTCTCAAGTCCGGCGGCAAGATCCAGGAGATCGCCAAAGGCGTCAGCGGCCAGACCAATGGCCCCGCCAGCCGGCACATCACCATCTCCAAAAAGTGATTTTCTGCATCGACCTGCCGCGCCCCACGATGGGCGCCAGGTCGGCAGTCCCCCTCGCCCGCCCGGGCAATGATTTGAACGACTTATTTCCCGTCTTCAGCGCTTGTTGCTGGCGATGAGCACATGCATGTTTCAAAATGATGTCAGTGTTTTTTCAGCTTCGAGCCCTTAGTCGATCCAAAGGCCTGCTGAAAGCCATCGTCTGTCGATCATCGTTTAAGGAAGATACGTGCGTTCTCTCAGCCCCTGGCTGCAGCGCCCGACCAGCGTCCTGCTGGTACTGGTTATGCTGTTCATTGCATTGCCGTTACTCAGCCGCTACTCGCTGGGCTGGTCCCACCCGTTCGGTTATCTCTCCGACCTGGCGATCGGCAGCCTGCTGCTCTGGCTAACCCTGCGCCGCCGTCTGTTGCTGGGTATTCCACTGGCGGTGAGCTGGGTGGTGCTCAACCTGGGTACCGTCGAGCTGGTCAGCGCCGTGGGCCGCATGCCCGAGCCTGCCGACCTGCATTACCTGACCGACCCCCAGTTCCTCAGCCACTCGACCCAGGGCGGTGGGCTCACTCATCCCTGGCTGGCCAGCGCCTCGATCCTGGCGGCCCTGGCGTTCCTGCTCCTGCTCGCCGCTCGGCCGCCCGTGCGCAAACCCTCGCTGGCCTGGCTGCTGGCCCCCCTGGCGCTGCTTGCCGCCCACGCCGTCTACCAGTACCGTAGCCCCAGCGAAGCGGACCAGTGGGTGCAGTTCAACCTGCCCCACAAATGGCTGGCCGAAGGGCTCAGCTTCGCCCAGCTGGAGGTCGAGGACTGGATGAGCCGCGGCCAGCCCAACAGCCCGCCGGACATCACCGGCCTGACCCGCCTGGACATGGACGGCGCTCCGCTGCTGGGACCAGGCCGCGCGCGCAACGTGCTGATCGTTACCCTGGAAGGCATTCCCGGCGCCTATATCGACGCCAGCCGTCGGGCCATCGGCAGCCCTTATCAGGCTGACCTGATGCCGCGCCTGAGCGCCTGGGCCGAGCGCGGCATGCTCACCAGCGACTACGTGCTGCACGCCCACCAGACCATTCGCGGCCTGTATGCGATGCTCTGCGGCGACTACGACAAGCTGGCCTCGGGAACGCCCAAGGGCCTCGAATTGCTGGGCAATGCCGAGCGCGCCGCCCAGTGCCTGCCGGCCCAGTTGCGCGACAACGGCTTCAGCACCCACTTTCTGCAGGGCGCCGGGCTGCGTTTCATGGCCAAGGACCAGATCATGCCGCGCATGGGCTTCGACAAGACCCTGGGCCGCGACTGGTTCCGCAACACGCCATACCTGGACTTCGCCTGGGGCATGGACGACCGCGCCTATTTCGAAGGCGCCCTGAGCTACGTCGATGGCCTGCGCAAGCAGAAGACCCCGTGGATGCTGACCCTGCTGACCGTCGGCACCCACCAGCCCTATTCCGCGCCGGCCGATTACCTGGAGCGCCATGACAGCGCCAAGCAGGCCGCCATCGCCTACCTCGACGACGCCATTGGCGATTTCCTCGACGGCCTGCACCAGCGCGGCGTGCTCGACGACACCCTGGTGGTGGTGACCTCCGACGAATCCCACGGTATCGAGAACGTGCGCCTGGCATCGGCCTGGGGTTTCAATCTCATGCTGGCGCCCGAGCAGGCCCAGTTGCCTTCGCTCAAGGGCGGCGTCTACGGGCATATCGACCTGACCGCCTCGATTCTCGACTACCTGGCCCTGCCGCTGCCGGCGAACATCGCCGGGCGCTCGATGCTGCGTGACTACGCCCATGGCCGGAAGATCATCTCCTACACCAACGGCCTGCTGCGCGAGCACGACGGCCAGGGCACGCTGACCGAATGCAACTTCCAGCAGGTCTGCCGGCGCTACGCCAGCCCGGGGTTCATCGCCGAGCACGCCGAGTACCTGGGCCGCGTCAGCGGCAAGCCGGCGCGCCAGGTCAGCCTGCGTGCCGAGCTGCTGGATCGCTCGTTGACCGATGGCCAGGACAACCAGGTGCTGCAGTTCGCCAGCACCGAGCGCATTCGCCTGCGCACCACACCGGGCGATGACTGGGCCGACAACCTGATCGGCGCCCAGTACCTGGAGCTGCCCAAGGGCACCCAGACCCGCGTGACCCTGGAGATCAACGCGCTGAGCATGAGCGAAGCCGGCGCCACGCTGCGCCTGAAGACCAAGGAATTCGACCGTGACGTACTGATCAACGTGCCGCCGATACCGCGCTTGAAGAAGGGCCAGCCGGTCGAGCTGAACTTCGCCTTCGACAACCTGGATACCCGCAAGGCGTTCTCCTTCCACCTGCTCGGCGAAGGCCAGGGGGCCATCGAAATCACCGATTTCCGCGTCGAGACGCGCCCGATCGAGACCGAGATGCTGGCTGCCAAGGTCGAGGAAGAACCCGAGCAACTGACCCAGTGACGAGACGGCTCAATACAGGGCGTAGCGGCGTTCGATTTCCCCGTACTCACCGCTGGTGATGATGTCGGCAAGCCCCCGGTCGAAGCGATCGCGCATCGATCGATCACGCAGCCCCAGCTGGTAGGACGTTGGCGGGAACAGCGGGTACTCGGTGATCGGCTGGCTGACATCCACCTGGTGATACACGTCCCGGTTGAAATAACGCAGGATCCGTCGGTCGGCGACCACCACGTCCACCCGGCCGCTGTACAGAAAGCGATTACGGGCGATCTGCTGGGCCTCCTCGTGATAACGCGGATTGGCCTCGGCCATGCGCTGGAACTCCTCGCCCAGCATCACCCGCGCACGCTGGAAAGCACGCACCGAATAATGGCCCAGGTCGGCAATCCGCTCGATCCGGTAACCACGGGCTTTCAGGGCCACGGCCACGTTGTCGTAACGGATATAGGGCTGGGAATAAAAGCTCGCCACGCCGCTCTGGCTGCGCGTGGTGGCGATGCCGTCGAGCTCGCCACGCCCCAGCGCCCGGTGCAGGCGCTCCATCGGCGCGTAGGACGGCACCACCTTGATACCGGCTGCCCGGGCAGCGGCGACCACGATGTCGTACTCGAGCCCCCTGTGCTCGCCCTCGAAGATATAAGGCGGCTTGTGCGTCCCGAAGCCGATGCGCAGCTCATCGGCCGTGGCATTGATCGCCACCAGCAGCAACCCGATTGCCCACCCTTTCATCGCCAACCTGCCTTCGCCGCCGATCCTGCCCATGGCCTGGCAGGTCAGCGCGTGTATGCACGGTCGCAGCCAGGGCGCAGGGGTATCAGACCAGCGTCGCCCGTGGCGCCAGCCCATCGAACACCTCGGGCGTCAACGCCGCCAGGCCATGGCGGTCGAGCACTTCACGGGGGTGTTCCTCGCCCGGGAAGGTGCTGTCGATCATGCTCAGCAGCTGCGCACCGCGCGGGGTGAGCACGAAGTTCTCGCCATTGCCGCCCTCGGCCTCGGGGCGTGGTGCGATGAAACCGCCGTCGAGCAGCGTGGCCTCGTAGTCGTCGGCCTGGGCCTTGAGCGAATCGAGGTTGTCGATCGGCTTGCCGGCCTGCTGCAGCGCGTCTGCCAGTTCCTCGGCGCAGCGGCGTGGCACGAATGGCTGGCCGGCGCCATTTTGCACCTCGTGGAGCATACGCTCGACAAGATCCCAGTTATGGGTTTGCGGGTGAGTCGTCATCGCCTGGTCTCCTCTTGTTTTCGGCGCTTGGCGCGCCTGTAGAGGTGTGACGCCTGGGTCGTGGACAAGGTTCGGGCTATCTGCCGAACGCAGCCTGAACCAAGGCCTGCGCCACCAGTCTGAGGCGCATCCCCCTGCACAAAGGATCTCTGCATGCTCCGCCGGCCCCTGCTGCGCCCCGTCTTCAGCGCTCTGCTCGTGGCGAGCATCGCGCCCTCGGCACTGGCGGCCGAGCCGCTGCGGCTCAAGCACCTGTATCGCTGCGAGGACGCGCTCGACACCCAGCGCCAGACCTTCTGCCTCACGGCTCGCGGGGTGTCCGACGGCCAATTGCAGGTAGTGCTCGATGGCAAGGCGCTGCCCGCCAGCGCCGTCAGGCGAGGAGATGGGCTGCGTATCACACTTGAGAGCAAAAGCTACCAGAGCGGCCCGCTGTGGCTGAAACAGGGCAACCAGGTGAGCAACCCGGTGTGGCTGTCGATGGCCGGCAGCCACGTAGTGGCCGCCAGGCCAGGTGAAGTGGCAGAGAACATGGACGGTCTCAACACCTATGTCGACCTGGTCAGTGTGGTCATCGAGGAAGATGCCCAGGGCCTGGACACCGCCAAGGCGCTGGCCAGGAAATATGGCGCCGAGGTGGTCGGCGCGATTGCGCCGCTCAATACCTATCAGCTGCGCCTGCCGGCCAAGGACCTGGTTCAGCGTGACGCCATGGTGCTGCGCCTGGGCAGCGAGCTGAGCGTGGACGCCGTGGTGATCGAGGAATCCTCCGCCGAGGAGCAGGAAGCGCAGGCGGGCGCGAGCCAGGAAGATCAGTTGGGCGAAGAGGAATGGGCCGCCAACCGCTTCGTCGATGCGGTCAACTATTACCAGCGACGGATTCCCTCCAAGCGCTCGCCCATCACCACCAAGCCGGTGCGCATCGGCTTGATCGAGCGCAACGTCGATTTCGATGCGCCGGACTTCAGGGATTACCTCGGCGCCGCCGAGCGCCAGGGCCATACACCGCACACCCGCCTGTACAGCCGCGACGCCGACAAGCCGGACGGCCACGGCTCCACCGTGGCCGGCATCCTCGCCGCGCGCTGGAACGATGGCGGCAACACCGGTTTCCTGCGCGGCCTGGACGGCGCCGGCCCGGGCTTCGAGGTGATCGTCGACCGCAACTCCGACGCCGGCATCACCGCCAACATCGCCGCCTCGGTCAACCTGGTCGAGGACGGCGTGCGGGTGCTGAACTGGAGCTGGGGCATTCATCGCATCGGCGCCAAGAACATTCACGGCGACGAGGTCGACTCGCTGGTGCGCTCGGGCGTGGCCATGAGCGGCTACGAAGAGCTGCTGGAGGAATTCTTCCTGTGGCTGCGCCGCGAGCACCCGGATGTGGTGGTGGTCAACTCCGCCGGCAACGGCGCCTCGTTCTCCGGTGCCGACGATTACCGCCTGCCCTCCTCTTTCGTCACCGAGCAGCTGTTCGTGGTCGGTGGCCACCAGCGCAGCGAGCACAAGGATGTCGCCGTGGATGATCCGGCCTACGTCACACGGCGCAGCTCATCCAACGTCGACACCCGCGTGGATATCACCGCCGCCGCCTGCGTGCGCGCCTCCACCGCCAAGGAGAACCAGCAGGGCAGCGTGCATTGCGGCACCTCCTACGCCACGCCGCTGGTGGCGGGCGTGGTGGCCGCGCTGATGTCGATCAACCCGGACCTGCACCCCGATCAGCTGCGCATGCTGCTGCGCCGCAGCGCCATGACCATAGGCGAAGAATTCGATTTCGAGCCTACCGATGCCGACGACCTGACCGCGCCGATCCTGCCGTCGGAACGCGGCTTCGACCTCAACGACAAGGACATCGGCCGCTCCGCCAGGCTGGACATGCAGAAGGCCCTGGACCTGACCGTCAGAAGCCTGAACAACAAGCAGTAACACGCCCTGAACCTTGACGGCTGGCGGCACTCAACCGCTCGAATGGGAAGGCGTGAGGATTGGAGCATGAGCAAACATATCGCACCGCTTTGCGGCCTGGCTCTCGCCCTCTACGGCGTGGGCCAGGCGCAAGCCTGCACGGCCGACGAGGCGACGGCCAAGGCCCAGGAACTGGCGGCCAAGATCGAGGAAATTACCCAGCGCGACCCGGAGCGGGCCGCGGTACTGCGCCAGGAGCTGAAGCAGGCGCAGCCGCAAAGCACCGGCCAGCATGCCACCGACTGCGATGCCTATGACCAACGCCTGCAGGAGCTGGAAGACATCGGCGGCGAGGTCGAGGAACAGGTGCGGTAACCGGTTACCGGCAGTGGCTGCCGGTGACCGGAGTACGCATCAGGCGTCGGTCGACGGCGCCTTGCGCTTGAGCGGCGCCAGCCCGTCCTGGCTGACCAGGCCGGCATCGCTCTTGGGCTTGTTCACCGTGTTGCGCTTGGCCGGGGTTTTCGCCGCGGGTTTCTTGGCGATCTTCTTGCCGGTTTTCGGGTCGACCTTTTTCTTCTTGGTGCCGGCAGCCTTGCCGGAGGCCTTGAGGTTCTTCGGCCCCTGATAGCTGCCCTTGAGTTCCTTGACGCTACGTTTCTCGAAGCGCTGCTTGAGGTAGCGCTCGATGCTCGACATCAGGTTCCAGTCGCTGTGGGTGATCAGCGAGATGGCCAGGCCTTCGGCGCCGGCCCGACCGGTACGCCCGACGCGGTGCACGTACTCGTCACCGGAGCGCGGCATGTCGAAGTTGATCACCAGATCCAGCCCTTCGACATCCAAGCCGCGGGCGGCCACGTCGGTGGCGACCAACACCTTGACGGCGCCCTGGCGCAGGCGGTCGATGGCCAGCTTGCGATCCTTCTGATCCTTCTCGCCGTGCAGCACGAAGGTCTTGAATTCCTTGGCCACCAGCTTGCCGTACAGGCGGTCGGCCTGGGCACGGGTGTTGGTGAAGATGATCGCCTTGTCGTAGGTTTCGTTACTCAACAACCACTCGACCAGCTGTTCCTTGTGATAGCTGTGGTCGGCGGTGATGATCTGCTGGCGGGTGCCCTCGGCCAGTTCGCTGACCCGGTTGAGCTGCAGGTGAGTGGGATCACGCAGCACCTTGCCGACCACCTCGCGCAGGCCAGCGCCACCGCTGGTGGCAGAGAACAGCAGGGTCTGGTGCTCACGGCCGCACAATTCGGCCAGGCGCTGCACGTCTTCGGCGAACCCCATGTCGAGCATGCGGTCAGCTTCATCGAGCACCAGCACCTCGACGTCGTCGAACAGCAGGTTGCCGGCGTTGGCATGCTCGATCAGCCGGCCAGGGGTGCCGATGACGATATCGATCTTGCGCAGCATGGCGGCCTGCACCTTGAAATCCTCGCCGCCGGTGATCAGCCCCGCCTTGATGAAGGTGTACTGGGCGAAGCGCTCGACTTCCTTGAGGGTCTGCTGGGCCAGTTCGCGGGTCGGCAGCAGGATCAGTGCACGCACGCTGACCCGGGCATTGGAACTGCCGTCACCGAGCAGGCGATTGAGCATCGGCAATACGAAGGCGGCGGTCTTGCCGCTCCCCGTCTGGGCGATCACCCGCAGGTCCTTGCCTTCCAGTGCCGGTGGAATGGCAGCGGCCTGCACCGGGGTCGGCTCGGTGAATTTGAGCTCGGCCACGGCTTTGAGCAGGCGTTCATGCAGGGCAAATTGGGCAAACACGGGGGCAACCTCGATGCAAATGCTAAATCAGCCGCATAGGTTACCGCGTTCGCGCCTCGGGGCCGAATGCTTTCTCTAGCCAGCAGCCGAAAGAACTCAGGCCAGCGTCTGCCGGCGCCGCTGTTTGATCAGCAGCCGACCACTGTCCCAGCCCACCAACACCACGGCCACCCAGATCGGCAGATAGGTCATGAACTGGTCCGGATCGAACCGTTCGCCGAGAAACAGCAGGCTGAACATGAACAACAACACCGGCTCCACGTAGCTGAGAATGCCGAACAGACCCAGCGGCAGCAGGCGTGACGAGGCCATCATGAGGGCCAGGGCGATGGTGCCCAGCAGCGCCATGCCGGGCACCATCCACCACAGGCGCGGATGCTCGACGAACATGCCGGCCGGCGCCCAGTAGACGATCAGCCAGATGGCCAGGGGCGCCATCACCAGCATCTCCAGCACCAGCCCCGGCAGCGCGTCCAGGCGCATCCAGCGGCGCAGCATGAAATACGGCGGATAGCCCAGAGCCGTGACCAGGGTGACCCAGGAAAATGCCTGGGACTGCCACAGCTCGTGGAGCACCCCGGCCAAGGCGCAGGCCACGGCGAGCCGCTGCAGCGGGCGCAGGCGCTCGCCATAGAACACCCGACCCGCCAGCACCATGGCCAGTGGCAGCAGGAAATAACCCAGGGATACGTCGAGCATATGGCCGGTCAGCGGTGCCCACACGAACAGGAACCACTGCAGGCCGATCAGCGCCGCCGCCAATGGCAATGCGGCCAGCAGCAGCGGCTCGCGGCCCAGGCGCTGCAGGGCGCTCAGCAGCAACGGCCACTGACGCAACAGGGTGAGCAGCAACAGCACGGCCGGAATCGACCACAGCACACGCTGGGCGAATACCTGGAAACCATCCAGCGGCGTGAGCATCTGCACGTAGCCGGGAATCAGGGCGAAGAGGATCGAGGCGCTGACAGAGAACAGCACGCCGGGTCCGGAAAGGGTCATCGCGCACCTCGAAGATAGGAAAGTCACCCGTGCCGTTCAGCCGCTCAGGCCGCAGCGACAGCGCGGACCGTCAGGCGAGCAGCGCTGCACGGATGGGCGGCGCACCATAACGGTTCGCCGGCCGACAGACAATCCGCACGGCATGCCGCCCCCTGAGGCGGCTGACAGCACCCTGCGCCAGCGGGAGGCTGCCTGGCTGGTATCCGATAAGAAACGATGATTATCCGCGGGTAATCATCGATGAAGTTGATTTGTCCAGCCGCTGACCCTAGTCTGATCCGCCTATTGAGGCTGGCAGTCGAGTTGCACGCGCAGGCGGATGATGCTGCGCGCGAACTTCACCGTGAGGTTGCCGCTCTGCCCGGCCGCCAGCTTGACGCTACGAGTACGCGGCGCTTCGGGGCCGTTACGAAACACCGCCTTGCAGGAAGCGGCCTGCTGACCGTAGTTCTGCACCCGCACGGCGGCCATGTTGTGATCGATTTCCTGGGTACTCGCCGACACTTCGGCACCGTTGAACTGCTTTTCCAGTTCGATGGGATAGGCCTGCACCGCCAGCGGCAAGCAGGCGATCAGTGCGCAACAGAGTTTTTTCATGGCCAACCTCCGAGGTGAGCCGTCAGTTTAGAGCCAGGGCCTGTTCGTGCACAGCCGCTGGTCAAGGAGAACAGATGAAGGCTCCACGCGTTACCCTCGACCAATGGCGTACCCTGCAGGCCGTGGTCGATCATGGCGGCTTCGCCCAGGCGGCCGAGGTGCTGCACCGCTCGCAATCCTCGGTCAGCTACACCGTGGCGCGCATGCAGGAGCAACTGGGCGTGCCGCTGCTGCGCATCGACGGGCGCAAGGCGGTGCTCACCGAAGCCGGCGACGTGCTGCTGCGCCGTTCCCGGCAACTGGTCAAGCAGGCCAGTCAGCTCGAAGACCTGGCGCACCATATGGAACAGGGCTGGGAGGCCGAAGTGCGACTGGTGGTCGACGCCGCCTACCCCAGCGCCCGCCTGGTCCGTGCCCTGACCGCCTTCATGCCGCAGAGCCGCGGCTGCCGCGTGCGCCTGCGCGAGGAGGTGCTGTCCGGCGTCGAGGAGGTGCTCAAGGAAGGTGTCGCCGACCTGGCGATCAGCGCCTACAACATTCCAGGCTTTCTCGGCTCGGAAATGAGCCCGGTGGAATTCCTCGCCGTGGCCCATCCCGATCACCCGCTGCATCGCCTGCAGCGCGAGCTCAATTTCCAGGACCTGGAAACCCAGATGCAGGTGGTGATCCGCGACTCCGGGCGCCACCAGCCCCGCGATATGGGCTGGCTCGGCGCCGAGCAGCGCTGGACGGTGGGCAGCCTGGCCACGGCGGCCACCTTCGTCGGCAGCGGCCTGGGCTTCGCCTGGCTGCCGCGGCACATGATCGAACGCGAACTCAAGGATGGCCTGCTCAAGCCGCTGCCGCTGGACAAGGGCGGCAACCGCAAGCCGGTGTTCTTTCTCTACGCCAGCAAGGACAAGGCCCTGGGCCCGGCCACGCAGATCCTTACCGATCTGATCCAGCGCTTCGATGCGGCGCCGCTCGACGCCGCGCTCGTTTCGCCGGCCTGAGCGCTGTCCCTGCCTGCTTCGGGCAGCGTTCCACGGCCTGAGGCGTACCTGAACGCCTGCACCGCATCGCCTGTCCTACCCTGGTGCCCGGACCGACTACCTGCCGGCCGCGCACCAGCCGACCTGTATCCGCCGGGTTGCCCGACGCCTGCTTGCCGGACAAGCGACTCTCGGCATGCCAGGTCGCTCGACCAGCCCGAACACTTCAACCGCAGCCTGCTTGCCTTTCTGCAGGAAGTCGAAAACACTGCCGCCACCTCATCCAAGGACTAGACCGATGTTGAAGAAACTCGCCCTTACCGCCTGCTCGCTGCTGTTCACCGCCCACCTGATGGCCGCGGAAAACCCTACCGTGCTGCTGACCACCAGCCTGGGTGAAATCGAAGTGCAGCTCGACGAGCAGAAAGCGCCGATCAGTACCCGGAACTTTCTCGCCTACGTGGACAGCGGCTTCTACAAGGGCACCGTGTTTCACCGCGTGATTCCAGGCTTCATGGTGCAGGGCGGCGGCTTCGACGAGAACCTGCGCCAGAAGCAGACCCAGGCACCGATCAAGAACGAAGCCGACAACGGCCTGCACAACGTGCGCGGCACCCTGGCCATGGCCCGTACCCAGGTACGCGACTCGGCCACCAGCCAGTTCTTCATCAACCACACCGACAACGCCTTCCTGGATCACGGCTCGCGCGACTTCGGCTACGCGGTGTTCGGCAAGGTGACCCGCGGCATGGAAGTGGTCGACCGTATCGCCCAGGTGCGCACCGCCAACCGCGCCGGCCAGCAGAACGTGCCGATCGACCCGGTGGTGATTCTCGACGCCAAGCGCCTCTGATACTGCTACCCTCCCCTGGTAACCCACGTGCCTGAGCGCGTGGGTTACCTCAGCGCCCTGCGCTCCTGCCCCCTCGGCAGCCTTCGTTACCCGCAACCACCCCTCATCCGCCAGAGCAGACTGCACCCCATGTTGTTTCGCCGCTTCGAAAACCTCATCGACGTCTTCAAACCCAGCCCCGACGTGGCGCCGCCCAGCGGCATGCTGCGGTTCTACGCCCATTACCTGAAGCAGGTTTGGCCGTTGATGGTGGTGGTGCTGATCGTCGGCTTCTTCGCCGCGGTGATCGAGGTGGCGCTGTTCAGCTTTCTCGGCCAGCTGATCGACATGGCCCAGGCAACCGCCGACGCCCGCACCTTCTTCGCCGAGCACCAGGGCGAGCTGCTGTGGATGGCCCTGGTGGCGCTGATCATCAGGCCGCTGGTATTCGGCCTGCACAACCTGTTGACGCACCAGGCGATCAACCCGGGGCTGACCAACCTGATCCGCTGGCAGAACCACCGCTACGTGCTCAAGCAGAGCCTGAACTTCTTCCAGCACGACTTCGCCGGGCGCATCGCCCAGCGCGTCATGCAGACCGGCCCGTCACTGCGCGACTCGGCCATGCAGGTGATCGACGCCCTGTGGCACGTGGTGGTCTATGCCGGCAGCGCGCTGTACCTGTTCGCCGCCGCCGACCTGCGGCTGATCGTGCCGCTGACGCTGTGGATCATCGGCTACAGCGCGGCACTCTGGTATTTCGTGCCGCGCATCAAGGAGCGTTCGGCCGCAGCCTCGGCGGCGCGCTCCAAGGTCATGGGTCGGGTGGTCGATGGCTACAGCAACGTGGCCACGCTCAAGCTGTTCGCCCATTCCCGAGAGGAAGAAACCTACGCCCGCGAGGCCATGCAGGAGCTGCTCGACAAGTTCCGCCTGCAGTCGCGCACCATCACCAGCCTGGATTTCCTGATCACCTGCATGAACGGCCTGCTGATCGTCGGCACCGGCGCCCTGGCCCTGTGGCTGTGGAGCGAATCGCTGATCAGCACCGGCGCCATCGCCCTGGCGCTGGGCCTGGTGATCCGCATCAACAACATGGCCGAGTGGATCATGTGGGTAGTCAACGGCATCTTCGAGAACGTCGGCACCGTGCAGGACGGCATGCAGACCATCGTCCAGCCGCGCCACGTGCTCGACCGCGAAGGCGCCAAGCCCCTTGAGGTTCGACAGGGCGGCGTACGCTTCGACGACGTGCACTTCCACTATGGCAAGCAGGGCGGCGTGATCAGCGGCCTGAACATCGCGATTGGTCCCGGCGAGAAGATCGGCCTGGTCGGTCCCTCCGGCGCCGGCAAGTCGACCCTGGTCAACCTGCTGCTGCGCCTCTACGACCTGGAGAGCGGGCGCATCCTCATCGACGGCCAGGACATCGCCGAGGTCAGCCAGGAAAGCCTGCGCGCCAATATCGGCGTGGTCACCCAGGACACCTCCCTGCTGCACCGCTCGATCCGCGACAACCTGCGCTACGGCCGCCCCGAGGCCAGCGATGAGGAGCTCTGGGCCGCCGCCCGCAAGGCCCGCGCCGATGGCTTTATCGCCACCCTCGACGACAGCCAGGGCGGGCAGGGCTTCGAGGCCCAGGTGGGCGAGCGCGGCGTCAAGCTCTCCGGTGGCCAGCGCCAGCGCATCGCCATCGCCCGGGTGCTGCTCAAGGACGCGCCGATTCTGGTGCTCGACGAAGCCACCTCGGCCCTGGACTCGGAAGTCGAATCGGCGATCCAGGAAAGCCTGGACAGCCTGATGGACGGCAAGACGGTGATCGCCATCGCCCACCGCCTGTCGACCATCGCGCGCATGGATCGCCTGGTGGTGATCGACAAGGGCCAGGTGATCGAGACCGGTACCCACGCCGAGCTGATCGCCCGCGGTGGCCTGTATGCGCGCCTGTGGCAGCACCAGACCGGCGGCTTCGTCGGCGTCGACTGAAACCGGGTGGGCTCTCGCCCGGCGCGGCTGGCAGCGGCAAACTAGTTAGCTAGCTAACAGATATCAATTTTCATGATACCCACTAACGAGACCATCAATTTCCGCCGCTTCGGCTTTGCTGGTCATATGAGTCCACCAGGCAACGCAATCGAATGGGTCGATGCGATTGCCGGTCATCGAACCATCGAGGACTCCATCATGAAAGTCGCAACCGCTATCACCGCCCTGCTCTCCAGTCTCGCCCCCGCCGTGTTCGCCGCCGATATCCAGAACAAACCGGGTGCCGGCCTGCCGACCGAGGATTATCACTACGGCATGAAAGTCGATGTACAGAAGGTGCTGTACCGCACCGACGTTTCCGACAAGCGAGGCGTCGTGCCGGTGATCATGGTCTACACCGACAGCCAGGGCGAAACCCACAAGATGCGTTTCCTCGAGTGGGGCGGCCGTTACGATGGTTGATCGGACGCATGCTGCACGCTGCGGGCGACCGCAGCGCGCCGCTCACGCCTGCCGGTAAGGCAACATTTCCCGTGCCTGTTCGGCATAGGCCAGCACCCCCAGCCGCTCCTCCTGCAGAAACCCAGCCACCGCATCACGCAAGCCCTCATGCACCAGGTAGTGCCAGGAGTGGGTGAGGGTCGGCTCGAAGCCGCGAATCAGCTTGTGCTCGCCCTGGGCACCGGCATCGAAGCGCTGCACCCCCTGCGCGATCGCCTGCTCCATGCCCTGATAGAAACAGGTCTCGAAATGCAGCCGGTCGAACTCGGCCAGGCAACCCCAGTAGCGCCCATACAGGCTGCCACCGCCCTGCAGGCTGAAGGCCATGGCCACCGGCTGTACAGCGCGGCAGGCCAGCACCACACGAATCGCCTCGGGCATGCGCTCGGCCAGCAGGCTGAAGAACTCCCGGGTCAGGTAAGGCCGCTGGCCACGCAGGTGGTAGGTATTGGCGTAACAGTGGTAGACGAAATCCCACTCCGCTTCGCTCAATTGGTGCCCCTCGCGCCAGTCGAACGCGATGCCCTGCCCCGCCACCAGCTCACGCTCCTTGCGCATCTGCTTGCGCTTGCGCGAGCTCAGGGTATCGAGGAAATCCTGAAAATCCCGATAGCCGCGGTTATGCCAGTGGAACTGGCAGCCCAGGCGCTGCAGCCAGCCGGCCCGACCTTGCAGCGCCTGGTCGCCGGCAACATCGGTGAAATTCACGTGCAGGCTGGAGAGCCCCTGCTCCTCGAGCGTCGCCGTGACGCCATCGAGCAACTGCCCTGCTGCCTCGGGCGAACCCAGCAGGCGCTGGCCCGTCACCGGCGAAAACGGAATGGCGCCGAGCAGCTTGGGGTAATAGGCAATCCCGGCGCGGCGGCAGGCGTCGGCCCAGCCGTGATCGAACACGTATTCGCCCTGGGAGTGGTGTTTGACGTAGGCCGGCAGCGCCGCCTGCGGCTGGCCGTCATCACCGAGCAGCACCTGATGGGCCGCCTGCCAGCCGCTACGCCCACCAACGCTGCCGCTGTCCTCCAGGCTGGCCAGAAAGGAATGGCGCAGAAACGGTTGATCACTCGACAACAGCGTGTCCCAACTCGCAGCCGGCACGCCATTCAAGGACTCGGCGAGAACAAGGGTCATGGCAAGGCTCCAGCAGGGAATATCCAGGGCAGGTTGCGGCTCTGCAAGCGCGCCAGCGAGGGCAAGCCAAAGCATGATGCCGCTGCCTACTGGCGACCACAACCGCCGTCATCCTCAAACTTTAATAATCACCCTATAAGGTTCGGCCGCGTAATTACGCCCTCTTCGCCCCCCTGCCGGCCCCAGCCAAAAGACCCTCATATCCAGCGCAACCGTCTGATTTTAAAAAAGTTCCGCAGACTTGAAAATGTCACGCCACAGCAAGCCTTCTGTCACATCCGGTTTCCATAATCGCCTCCGTCCAAACCGACGATGTCATGCCACCGGCACTGACGGCGTTTCATAAACGAAGGAGCTTTTTTCAATGAAGATGAAGTTGATTGCGGTTGCTGTTGGTGCTGCCCTGTCGGTACCTGCTGTGGCAATGGCAGACGTGAGCATCTACGGCCGTGCGCACGTATCGGTTGACTACCTCGATGACGGTGCCCGTTACTCCGAAACCAACCTGTCGAGCAACTCCTCGCGTCTGGGCTTCAAAGGCGACCATGAAATCAACCCGGATCTGAAAGCCTTCTTCCAGATCGAACAACAGATCAACTTCACCACCGGCTCCTCCAGCGGTGGCACCAGCTTCGCTACCCGTGACACCTTCGTTGGCCTGGGCGGCAACTTCGGCGCCATTCAGGTTGGCCGTTTCGACAGCCCGTTCAAGGTGGCCCGCGGCCCGTTCAACCTGTTCGGTGACCAGGTCGGCGACATGAACAACCTCGCCCGCGTCACCTCCGGCCGCCTCGACGAGCGTTATGACAACACCATCCAGTACACCACTCCGGATTTCTCCGGTTTCAACGTCAAAGTGGCTTACTCGATGTACCAGGGCCAGTCGCTGAACATCACCGACACCGGCAACAACGAAGACAGCGACGCCTTCAGCACCTCGCTGAACTACCTCGGCGGCCCGCTGGAAGCCTCCCTGGCCTACGAGAAGGTCGAAGAAGACACCCTGCGTGGCGAGGCCGACTCCATTCGCGCCGCTGTCGCCTACAAGATCGTCGACAACTTCAAGCTGGTCGGTTTCTACCAGACCACTGATTTCGAAGGCGTCAGCACCACCACCTCCGCTCAACGTGATCAGGGGACTTTCGACGTCTATGGTCTGGGTGGCGAATTCGCCGTTGCCAAGAACACCGCGCTGAAAGCCACCTGGATGACCCACAACAACGATGCCAGGGACCGTGATGCCACCATGTGGGTCGTGGGTGTCGAGCACAAGCTGGACAAGGCCGTACGCGTCTATGCCAACTACGCCGTGGTAGACAACGATGACCTGGTTGCCTACACCCCGTGGAGCCAATCGCGTACCGCCAACCCTACCGGCCAGTCGATCGATGATGATGGCGTAAACCACGCGCTGGGCGAGAAAGCCTCTGGCTTTACCGTAGGTCTGCGTTACGACTTCTGATCCCATTCGCGGATTGGAATGAAAACTAGCCGGGCTGTTCTCTGAGGACAGCCCGGCTTGTCATTTAACTGACACCTACCCGTCTTATTCTCGTTTTCGAAATGTAACCATCCCGACACCGCCGGACATCGGCGGGTCTTCGCCCCTAGGAGTTTTCATGCGCCGCTTGCTCGTTATCGCCCTGGCCGGTCTACTGGCCGCTTGTGCCCAGCAGCCCAAAGTTCAGCTGTATCCCGGTGCACCTCAGCCGCAGAGCGAAGTGCTGACAGTCGTGGTACCCGGCGAACTGGAAATCCGCAGCATCAACGGCCAGCCCTATACGGCGGCCAATGCCGCCTACAACCTGGACGACAAGCAGCTGCTGCTGCAGCCGGGTGCCTATCAGATCCAGGCCTTCTACAAGTACGGTTTCGACGTTGCCGGTGGCATCAGCCATGAAATAGTTCGCGGCCGCACCGCCATCTTCGCCATCGATGGCAAAGCGGGCGACGTCTGGCGCCTGGAGTTCGACCGCCCGGAGAACCTGGCCGAAGCCAAGAAGTTCGAAGATGAATTCAAGGCCTGGGCGGTGAACACCCGTACCGGTGAACGTGAACAGGCCCAACAGGGCAATCGCAACGTTTCGGCACTCGCGGCCCTGATGGGCACCAGCGAAATCGCCGCTCAGCCCACCACCGTCGCCCCGTTGGGCAGTGCTCCGGCACAAGCCGCACAGCCGGTGGCGCTGCACCCCGCGCCGGCCCAGGCCGCAGCCCTGCCGCACAACGACGCCACCCTGACCACCCTGCAGCAAATGTGGAATTTGCTGACTCCGGAAAGCCGCAGCGCCTTTCTGAAATGGGCCAAGCCGTAAGTGATGAACCGGGCTCCTGCCACCGGCGGGAGCTCCTCCTCAGCGCTGGTAAACCCAGCAGCCCCTCCCCACACGATCAACGCTTGCGCAGAATCACGCTACCGATCGAATAACCGGCGCCAAACGAGCTGAGCACACCCAGGGTACCTGCCGGCAGATCATCCTGATGCTTGTGCAAGGCAATCACCGAGCCGGCCGAACTGGTATTGGCGTAGGTGTCGAGAATCACCGGCGCCTCATGGGCCTCCGGGTCACGGCCGAGCAGCTTGCGGGCGATCAGCTGGTTCATGTTGAGGTTGGCCTGGTGCAGCCAGAAGCGCTTCACATCGGCCACATCCAGGCCGTTCTCCTGCAGGTGGGCGGCGATCAGCTCGGCGACCATCGGGCAGACTTCCTTGAACACCTTGCGCCCTTCCTGCACGAACAGCCGGCCTTCGGCCACTGCACCTGCCTCGTCGGCGGCGCGGTTGAGAAAGCCGAAGTTGTTGCGGATATTGTTGGAAAACTGGGTCAGCAGCTTGGTGCCGAGGATCTCCAACTGATGCTCCGAGGTCGCCAGATCCGCGCGTTCCAGAATCACCGCCGTGGCCGCATCGCCAAAGATGAAATGGCTGTCACGGTCGCGGAAGTTCAGGTGCCCGGTGCAGATCTCCGGGTTGACCATCAGGATCGCCCGCGCCTGGCCGAGCTGAATGCTATTGGCCGCCGCCTGGATGCCGAAGGTCGCCGAGGAACAGGCCACGTTCATGTCGAAGCCGAAGCCCTGGATACCCAGCGCCGCCTGCACTTCGATGGCCACCGCCGGATAGGCGCGCTGCAGGTTGGAACAGGCGACGATCACCCCGTCGATATCAGCGGCAGTCTTGCCGGCACGGGCCAGCGCCTCTTCGGCGGCCGCCACCGCCATCTCACAAAGAATGCCCCACTGCTCGTTATCGCGCTCGGGGATGGACGGCACCATGCGTTGCGGGTCGAGGATGCCCTGCTTGTCGATCACGAAACGGCTCTTGATGCCCGAGGCTTTCTCGATAAAGGCGCTGTTCGACTCGCTCAGCGCCTCGATCTCGCCGCGCTCGATGGCCGCGGCGTTGTCCGCGTTGAACTGCTGCACATAGGCATTGAAGGACGCCACCAACTCGTCGTTGGAGATGCTGTTGGCCGGGGTATAAAGGCCCGTACCGCTGATGACGACGTTATGCACGCTGCTTCCTCTTGTTGTCGGCGATTGCCTGGCAGACCGCGGCAAAGGGCCGGCGGCACCGGTGCACGGGTGAGCGACACACGTCGCTTCACAACCCGTTTTCACTGGCGCTCAAGTGTGCCACAGGCCTGGGGGTCTCGCCCATTGGGCAGATAAGCCGGGAATTGAAGACGCGGTCATCGAAGATCGTCATGAGTCTGCGCCAGCAGCCAGTCACGAACCACCGCGAAGGGTGCCTGCTGTCTGACTCGCCGCGGGCCGAGCAGATAGAACCCGCGGTCGTCCCGCAACGTGGCGTCAAAGGGGTTGATCAGACGCCCGGCCTGAATGTCCCGGGTGACAAAAAAACGATTGGCCAAGGCAATGCCCTGACCCGCGACTGCCGCCTCGATGGCCAGTGACGTCTGGTTGAAGCGCACGCTTCTGGCAGAGGCCTGCAGCGCGTCGGGGAACAGCAGATCGAGAAACCGCGGCCAGAGGTTGTGGGCGTCATGCAGCAAGGGATAACGCGCCAAGGTCTGCAGATCGCCCGGGGCGCCCAAGCGCTCGAGCAAGCCTGGGCTCACCACGGCGACAATCGCCTGTTCCAGCAACAGCTCGGCGTGCAGGCCAGGGCCGAACGGCGGGCAGCCATAACGCACGGCCATATCCACCCCATCGTTGTGAAAGCTGGAAAGCCGCTCACTGGCGAGGATTTTCAGGTCGACGTCCGGGTAGCGCGCAGAGAAATCCGGCAGTCGCGGAATCAGCCATTTCGAGGCAAATGTCGGCGTCACGCTGATCGTCAGGTACGAGGGCGCCGGCCGCAACGCCCGGGTGGCGTCAGCGATCTGCTCAAAAGCCCGGCGCACGCTCTGGCTGTAGCCTCTGCCGCTCTCGGTCAGCGCCAGACCACGCGCCTGCCGCTCGAAGAGCTTGACTGACAGATCGGCTTCCAGGGCTCGCACCTGCTGCGCCACCGCGCTCTGGGTAACGCCCAGCTCATCGGCGGCCAGGCGAAAATTCAGATGCCGCGCCACCACCTCGAACACCCGCAGGGCATTGAGCGATGGCAAGTGACCGAACTCTTCCGACATGACTGTAGTTTTTCTACTGATTAAGGGTGCCAGGGCTGCCTCTCTGCCTGGCCAGGCCCGCTGTTAGCCTCAAAGGACATACAACTGCATTTGAGGAGACAATACGATGCCTGTAGAAAAAGTAGCAATCATCACGGCTGCCGGCAGCGGCATGGGCGCCGCAGCCGCACGCCGCCTGGCCACCGACGGTTTCAAGGTCGCCATCCTCTCCTCTTCCGGCAAGGGCGAGGCGCTGGCGGAAGAGCTGGGCGGCTTCGGAGTGACTGGCAGCAACCAGTCCAGCGAGGATCTCGGTAGGCTGGTCGAAGGCACGCTGGCGCGCTGGGGGCGCATCGACCTGCTGGTCAACAGCGCCGGCCACGGCCCACGGGCACCGATTCTGGATATCAGCGACGAAGACTGGCACCGCGGCCTGGATACCTACCTGCTTAACGTGATTCGCCCCACCCGCCTGGTGACGCCCGTCATGCAGGGGCAGAAGTCTGGGGTGATCATCAATATCTCCAGCGCCTGGACATTCGAGCCCAGTGAGCTGTTCCCGACCTCGGCGGTGTTTCGCGCCGGCCTGGCGTCGTTCACGAAGATCTTCGCCGACACCCATGCCCGCGATAATATCCGCATGAACAACGTATTGCCGGGCTGGATAGACAGCTTGCCGGCCACCGAAGCGCGCCGCGCCAGCGTGCCGCTGCAACGCTATGGCAGCAGCGAGGAAGTCGCGGCGACCATCGCCTTTCTGGCCTCCGAGGGAGCCGCCTACATCACTGCCCAGAACATCCGGGTGGATGGCGGCGTGACCCGCGCCGTCTGATCATCGCGCCTTGCTGCCGACCCGCTGCGGAAAACCGCGAGCGTCCACCACCGTGGCCGCTCGCCGGCGGACCTCAGCTCAGGCTGTCGTCGATGACCAGTACCAGCTTGCCGTTGACCTGGTTACCTTCCAGGGTGGCGTAGGCTTCGTGGGCCTCGGCAATCGGGAAGGTGCGGGCCAGTTGCGGCTTGAGTCGCCCCTCGCTGAACAGCGGCCAGACGTGCTGGCGCAGGTCACGCAACAGTTCGGCCTTGAACAGCTCGTCGCGGTTGCGCAGCGTCGAGCCGATCAGCTGGATGCGCTTGCCGAGCACCTGGGCCATGTCGATCTCGGCCTTGCGCCCGCCCATCAGGCCGATGTTCACCCAACGCCCATCGCGCGCCAGCAGCTTGAGGTTAAGCGCCGCGTAGTTGGCGCCAACCGGGTCGAGGATGACCTCGAAGGGGCCGAAATCATCGGGCACCTTGAGGCCGTCCTTGTCACGAATCGCGCCGCCGTTGGCGCCCAGGCTTTCGCAGTACGCGAGGCGTTCCTGGGAGCCGACGGTCACCCAGCAGCTGCTGCCGAACGCCTTGCACAGCTGGATGGCCGCCGAGCCGACGCCACTGGCGCCGGCATGCAGCAGCACCTTCTCGCCGGGCTTCAGACAGGCCAGCTGGAACAGGTTGAGCCAGGCGGTGGCGTACACCTCGGGCAGCCCCGCGGCCTCGTGCAGCGACAAGCCTTCCGGCACCGGCAGCACATGGCGGGCATCGACCACCACCTCTTCGGCCACGCCGCCGCCGGCCAGCAGGGCACAGACGCGATCGCCCACCTGCCAGTCGTCACAACCCGGCCCCACTTCACTGACGATGCCCGCACACTCCAGGCCCAGCGTGTCGCTGGCACCCGGTGGTGGCGGGTAATTGCCGGCCCGCTGCAACAGGTCGGCGCGGTTCAGGCCCGCTGCCGCCACACGAATGCGCACTTCCCCTACATCACAGGCAAGCGTGGGTCGATCGACCCATTCCACCTGCCCTTCAACGCCTTGCAATGCTTTCACGGTGCCTCCATAGTGCATTTGAACCTGGCCCGTCGCTCAGCGACGGGCCTTTGCATTGCGCCGATGGAACCTGGCGCCCTCAAAGACGGCCTAATATGCGTTATCAACTGTCCCCACGTCGAATCAGCATGAAGCGATCCTTTATCAGCGCTACCCTGGCCCTCGTTCTCGGGCTGGGCGCCTTGCCCCTTGCGGCCAAAACCACCCAGGCCGACTCGTGGGAGTACCTGCAGCCTGATCGTGATCAGGTGATCGCCAGCCTCAACGTGGTCGAATTGCTGCAGCGCCATCACTACAGCAAGCCCCCGTTGGACGACGCCCGCTCGGAAAAGATCTATCAGGGTTACCTGAAAATGCTCGACCCGGCGCGCAGCTATTTCACCGCCGCCGACATCGCCGAATTCGACCGCTGGAAGGACAAGTTCGACGACCTCCTGAAGAAGGGCGACCTGGAACCCGGCTTCCATATCTACAAGCGCCATCTCGAACGCCAGCAGGACCGTCTGAACTACGTGCAGGGGCTGCTGGCCAAGGGCGTCGACAAGATCGACTTCACGGTTGACGAGAGCCTCCTGGTCGATCGCGAAAAAGCCCCCTGGGCCAGGGACGTCGCCGAACTCGACGACCTGTGGCGCAAACGCCTGAAGGACGAAGTGCTGCGCCTGAAGCTGGCCGGCAAGGAACCCAAGGCGATCCAGGAGCTGCTCACCAAGCGCTACAAGGCGCAGCAGGCGCGCCTGCAGCAGACCCGCAGCGAGGACGTGTTCCAGGCCTACATCAACGCCTTCGCCATGACCTACGATCCGCACACCAACTACCTGTCGCCGGACAGCGCGGAAAACTTCGACATCAACATGAGCCTGTCCCTCGAGGGCATCGGCGCCGTGTTGCAGAGCGACAACGAGCACGTCAAGGTAGTGCGCCTGGTACCCGCCGGCCCGGCCGAGAAGAGCAAGCAGATCTCGCCTGCCGACAAGATCGTCGGGGTTGGCCAGGGCGACGACGAGATCGTCGACGTGATCGGCTGGCGTCTCGATGAAGTGGTCAAGCTGATCCGCGGTCCGAAAGGCTCGCGCGTGCGCCTGGAAGTGATTCCGGCCAGCAATGCGCCGAACGACATGACCAGCAGGGTCGTCAGCATCACCCGCGAGGCGGTGAAGCTCGAAGAGCAGGCGGCCAAGAAATCCGTCCTCGAGGTCGATCAGGGTGGCCGCGCCTACAAGCTGGGCGTGATCGAAATCCCGGCGTTCTACCTGGACTTCAAGGCCTTCCGTGCCGGCGACCCGGATTACAAGAGCACCACCCGCGACGTCAAGAAGCTGATCACCGAACTGCAGGCCGAGAAGGTCGAGGGGATCGTCATCGACCTGCGCAACAACGGCGGCGGTTCCCTGCAGGAAGCCACCGAACTGACCGGCCTGTTCATCGACAAGGGCCCGACCGTGCTGGTGCGTAACAGCGATGGCCGTGTCGACGTGCTGGCCGACGAGCAGGATGGCGCCTTCTACAAAGGCCCGATGGCCGTGCTGGTCAACCGCCTGTCCGCCTCGGCGTCGGAGATTTTCGCCGGCGCCATGCAGGACTACCACCGCGCACTGATCCTCGGTGGCCAGACCTTCGGCAAGGGCACCGTGCAGACCATCCAGCCCCTCAACCATGGCGAGCTGAAGCTGACCCTGGCCAAGTTCTACCGGGTTTCCGGGCAGAGCACCCAGCACCGCGGTGTGGTCCCGGACATCGCCTACCCGGACGTGATGGACAACAAGGAAATCGGCGAAAGCGCGCTGCCCGAGGCCATGCCCTGGGACAGCATCCGCCCGGCGATCAAGCCGGAGCTGGATCCGATCAAGCCGTTCCTCACCGAATTGAAGAACCGCTACGACGCCCGCACCGCGGACAACCCGGACTTCAACTTCGCCCGCGAACGCCTGGCTCTGTCCCGCGAGCTGATGGCCGAGAAGACCGTCAGCCTCAACGAAGCCAAGCGCCGCGCCCAGCAGGCCGACATCGAGAAACGCCAGTTGGCGATCGAGAACGCCCGGCGCAGCGCCAAGGGCGAAGAGCCGCTCAAGGAGCTGAAGAAGGAAGACGAGGACGACGTGCTGGCCCAGGCCGAGGAAGACAAGAAGACCAAGCCGGAAGACGACGCCTACCTGACGGAAACCGGCCACATCCTTATCGATTACCTCAAGCTCAACACCCGCCTGGCCAAGCAGTGATCACCGGCCAGCGGTAACCCGAAGGGCGTCGCGACTACGACGCCCTTTTTTATTGCCTGAACGATTGCCGGCAGTGCCAGAAAAACCATCCATTCACTTCTGACGCCCGCCCCATTCATCAATCGGTCATCATTCTGTAGTCAAATCATGCTCATCTAGCGGGACGCCTCATCATGGCCAATAGCCATCTCCCGCCACCCGATTCGCATAGAGATTCGCCATGACCGTCACCGAACAGTTGAGCTCGCTGGGCCAGATCCTCGCCCACGGTGATCTGCATAGCCTGTTCCAGCCCATCGTGTCGGTCGCCGAACGACGCATCCTCGGCTACGAAGCGCTGACCCGCGGCCCGTCCAACAGCCCCCTGCACTCGCCGCTGACCCTGTTTGCCGCGGCCCGCCAGACCGGCCTGCTCAGCGAGCTGGAGCTGGCCTGCCGCAAGAGCGCCTGCCGCCGTTTCAGCGAGCAGCAACTCGATGGCTTGCTGTTTCTCAACGTCTCGCCGGATTCGCTGCTCGACGCCAATCACCAACCCGGCCGCACCCTGCAATTGCTGCAGACCTACGGCATCGCCCCCAGCCGGGTGGTCATCGAACTGACCGAGCAATCACCCACCGACGATTTCTACCTGCTCGACACCGCCCTGCACCATTACCGCGACATGGGCTTTTCCATCGCCCTGGACGACCTGGGCGCTGGTTATTCCAGCCTGCGCCTCTGGTCGGAACTGCGCCCCGACTACGTGAAGATCGATCGCCACTTCATCGACGGCATCCACCGTGATGCGGTGAAACGCGAGTTCGTCGGTTCCATCCTGCAAATGGCCAAGGCCTCGCGCTCCAAGGTGATCGCCGAAGGCATCGAACTCGAGGAAGAGCTCGCCGTGCTCTGCGAGATGGGCGTCGACCTGCTCCAGGGCTACCTGCTCTGCCGTCCCCAGGAAGCGCCCCCCACCGACGCCCGCAAGATGCTGCCTGCCGTCGGCCAGGCGCCTACGCCGCTGGGTGAGGAAGGCACCGACCTCACCGCCCTGCTCAACGAACAGCTGGCGGTCTGCGTTTCCACACCCACCGCCGACGTGCTGGAGGCGTTTCGCGCCCAGGCCAACCTCAATTCCCTGGCGGTGCTCGACGACGAGCAGCGCCCGGTGGGCATCGTGCACCGTCATTCGCTGTCGGACGTGCTGCTCAAGCCCTTCGCCACCGAGCTGTACGCGCGCAAGCCGATCAGCCGCCTGATGAGCAACGATTTCCTGGCGGTGGAGATCACCCAGTCGCTGCAACAGGTCAGCCGTCTGCTGACCAGCCGCGCCCGCCAGCGCATGGAAGAGGATTTCGTGATCACCGTCGATGGCTGCTATCAGGGTCTGGGTCGGGTGATCGACGTACTCAAGCTGATCACCGAACTGAAGATCCAGCAGGCCCGCTATGCCAACCCACTGACCCTGCTGCCGGGCAACGTGCCGATTCAGCAGTGCCTGGCGCGCCTGCTGCAGCAGAACCGCGAAGCGGCGGTCTGCTACGTCGACGTCGACAGCTTCAAACCCTTCAACGACCTGTACGGCTACGCCAAGGGCGATGAGGTGCTGCTGTGCCTGGCCCACTGTCTGAACGAGCGCATCGACCCCAGCCGGGATTTCGTCGGTCATATCGGCGGTGATGATTTCCTGCTGGTGTTCGGCTCGCGGGACTGGCGTGCCCGCCTCAATCAGTTGCTGGAGGACTTCCAGGCGCAGTGCCGGCGCTTCTACCTGGAAGAACACCTGGACGCTGGCTGCTTCATCAGCCACAACCGCCAGGGCCAGCGCGAGGAGTTCCCGCTGCTGTCACTGTCGCTCGGCGTGGTCCACCTGCACCCACAGCATTGCCCGCAGCTGGACGCCAGCGAGTTGGCCGGCCTGGCCTCCGAAGCCAAGCGCCAGGCCAAGGCGATACCGGGTTACAGCCTGCACGTGATCGACACCCATACGCTGCAGGAACGCCCCCCTCAGGCCTCGGCGGGATAATCGAACTCGAACACCCGGGCCACTTCCGAGGCATGCCAGGACGCGGCGGCGACGCCGTCGGGTGCGCCGTCGAAGCGGCCCAGGCGTGATACGCACTCGAAGAAGCCGGTGCGTGGCAGGCGGCTGGCGCCCTGACTGATCACCAGGGCGCTGCGCAGCGGGCGATCGCTACGCGCATCCAGGGCGGCCAGGTGTTCCAGCGCGGCGGTGAGGGTCTGCATGGCGGGCGCCGGCAGTGACAGGCGTTCGATCAGCGCGCGATAGGTCAGCAGGTGGCGCTGGCGCCGGGCATCGTCGAGGGCCGCGAGCAGCGCCTCCCAGTGGGCCCGGCTGATGCGCACGCTCATGCCTGCCAACCCGAGATGCCGAGCACCCAGGCCAAGGCCCGCAGAATGGCCGCATCGGGCTGGCGCTCACCGCTTTCGATCATGCCCAGGTAATGGGGGCTGATACCCACCGCCCGCGCCAGCTCATCACGGCTCAGGCCCTTGGCCTCGCGCAACGCGCTCAGCTCGGTCAAAGCTTTCGGGGCATCGACTTCCGCCTGAGCCGCCGGTGTCACGGCACTCTGGCCGGCAGCCTGGAGCAGCGCCTGATAATCGGCCCACGGCACGACCGCGTACTCCGGTTCACCGTCACGCTCGATCACTTGTACATTCATGCTTGGTTTCTCCGCGAGGCGCAGCGTCCCTCTGCGTAATCCGGCTCAGGGCCACGACATGAGCCGCATACTACCAGCCCTCCGACCCGGCGCGCTCGTCTGCCGGCTGCCGGCCGTGACCGGGGCCCTCAGGTGGCCGCACCCTGCATGAAGAACGTCTGCAGCGACGGACCCATGCTGGCCCGCGCCACCCGCCCACGGCGTTCGCCGTCGACCAGGCCGAACAGCAGCGAAGCGAACAGCTCGGTCAGCACCGGCGCGCCGATGTCGATGCGAAAGGCACCCTCCTGCTGACCGCGCAGGAAGTACTGATCCAGCGCATTGGTGTACGGCAGCCAGCGCGCTTGCTCGCCGCACTCGTGCAGGGAGTCCGGGCGCCACTGGAACATCAGGAAAACCAGCAGGTCGCGGTGCACCAGATGCCCGTCCACCAGGCGTTGCAAGGCTTCGGGCACCGGCGCATGCTGCAGGTCGGCCTCGGCGATGACCTGGTTCATCACTTCGGAGCCATAATCGAAGAGCATTTCGATCAGGTTGTCGCGGGTGCCGCAGTAGCGATTCAGGGTCGCCTTGCTCACACCTGCCGCCTGGGCGATTTCCTTGAAGGTGCCGCGCGGGTGCTCGACCATGGCCACGGCCAGGGCTTTGAGCAGTTTTTCTTCAGCGACAGGTCTTGGCATCACTACATTCTTCTCGGGGCTCAGCGGCACGGCCGCGCCATTGTGCAGGAAAATTCTGGGCGTTCAAAAGGACCGGCAATTTTAGACACAAAAAATGCAAATGAGACAATATTGACTCACATGCACCTATAAACGACCATTCGCGCCTTTCAAGGACTAACTGGATTGGGCATCGCCCCAGGTGAAGCATGAGCAGGATTCGCACCCGTCACGTCGTATCGGCTATCACCCTTGCAATCGTCATCGGCCTGGCCGGCTGTGACAAAGGCGAACAGGGCTGGGGCGAAGCGCCGCCTCGCGAGGTGGATGTCCTTACCATCAAGACCGAGCCCTTCACCGTGGTGGCCGAATTGCCGGGGCGTATCGAACCCGTGCGCGTCGCCGAGGTACGTGCCCGGGTCGCCGGTATCGTGCTCAAGCGCACCTTCGAGGAAGGCGCCGACGTCAAGGCCGGCGACCTGCTGTTCCAGATCGACCCCGCGCCGTTCAAGGCCGCGTTGTCGCGCGCCGAGGGCGAGCTGGCCCGCGCCGATGCGCAGCTGTTCCAGGCCCAGGCCACGCTCAAGCGCTACGAGCCGCTGGTGAAGATCAACGCGGTCAGCCAGCAGGACTTCGACGTGGCCCGCGCCACCCTGCGCAGTGCCCAGGCCGACAAGCGCTCGGCCCAGGCCAACGTGGAAACCGCCAAGCTCGACCTGGGTTACGCCCAGGTGCGCGCGCCCATCGCCGGGCGCATCGGCCGTGCCCAGGTCACCGAGGGCGCGCTGGTCGGCCAGGGCGAGACCACCCTGCTCGCCCGTATCCAGCAACTCGACCCGGTGTATGCCGACTTCAGCCAGCCGGCTGCCGATGCCCTGCGCCTGCGCGCTGCCATCGCCGACGGCAAGGTCTCCGGCGATGGCGACAAGACCCTGTCGCTGCGCGTCGACGGCACCGATATCCAGAGCCAGGGCACCCTGCTGTTCACCGACATCTCGGTGGATCGCAGCACCGGGCAGATCGCCCTGCGCGGACGCTTCGACAACCCCCAGGGCGTGTTGCTGCCGGGTATGTACGTGCGCGTGAGCACGCCCCAGGGGCTCGATCAGGACGCCATTCTGGTGCCGCAGCGCGCCGTGCAGCGCGCCGCCGACGGCAAGGCCAGCGTGATGCTGCTCGGCGCCGACGATACCGTGGAAGCACGGCCGGTCACCACCGGCGCCATGCAGGGCGGCCGCTGGCAGATCACCGACGGCCTGAAGGCCGGTGACCAGGTGATCACCAGCTCGCTGTCGGCCATCCGCCCCGGCGCCAAGGTGGTACCACGCCGCCCCGGCGCTGACGCCCAGACCGACACCCCTTCCCAGGCGCAATAAGCCGGAGCATCGACATGTCCTTGTTTTTTATCCGGCGCCCGAACTTCGCCTGGGTGGTCGCGCTGTTCATCACCATGGGCGGTCTGCTGGCCATCCCCTTCCTGCCGGTGGCGCAGTACCCCAACGTGGCACCGCCACAGATCACCGTCACCGCCACCTACCCGGGCGCGTCGGCCCAGGTGCTGACCGACTCGGTCACCAGCGTGATCGAGGAAGAGCTCAACGGCGCCAAGAACCTGCTGTACTTCGAGTCCACCAGCAACGCCAACGGTATCGCCGAGATCACCGTGACCTTCCAGCCGGGCACCGACCCGGAGCTGGCCCAGGTCGACGTGCAGAACCGCCTCAAGCGTGCCGAAGCGCGCATGCCCCAGGCCGTACTGACCCTCGGCATCCAGACCGAACAGGCCACCGCGGGTTTCCTGCTGATCTATTCGCTGACCTACAAAGATGGCAGCGCCAACGACGACACCACCGCCCTGGCCGACTACGCGGCGCGCAACATCAACAACGAGATCCGCCGGGTGCCGGGTGTCGGCAAGCTGCAGTTCTTCGCCTCCGAAGCGGCGATGCGCGTGTGGATCGACCCGCAGAAGCTGGTCGGTTATGGCCTGTCGATCGACGACGTCAACAACGCCATCCGCGCCCAGAACGTGCAGGTGCCGGCTGGCGCCTTCGGCAGCACGCCGGGCAGCGCCGAGCAGGAGCTGACCGCGACCCTGGCGGTCAAGGGCACCCTGGACAACCCCGAGGAATTCGCCGCCATCGTGCTGCGCGCCAACCAGGACGGCTCGCGCCTGACCCTGGGCGACGTGGCGCGTATCGAGGTCGGCAGCCAGGACTACAACTTCGGCTCGCGCCAGGACGGCAAGCCCGCCGTGGCCGCCGCCGTGCAGCTGGCCCCGGGCGCCAACGCCATCCAGACCGCCGAGGCGGTCAAGCAGCGCCTTACCGAACTGTCCGCCAACTTCCCGGACAACGTGCAGTTCTCGGTGCCCTACGACACCTCGCGATTCGTCGACGTGGCCATCGACAAGGTCATCATGACCCTGGTCGAGGCCATGGTGCTGGTGTTCCTGGTGATGTTCCTGTTCCTGCAGAACGTGCGCTACACCCTGATCCCGTCCATCGTGGTGCCGGTGTGCCTGCTCGGCACCCTGACCTTCATGTACCTGCTGGGCTTCTCGGTGAACATGATGACCATGTTCGGCATGGTGCTGGCCATCGGCATCCTGGTCGATGATGCCATCGTGGTGGTCGAGAACGTCGAGCGGATCATGGCCGAAGAAGGCCTGGAGCCGGTGCCGGCGACCATCAAGGCGATGGGCCAGGTGTCCGGGGCGATCCTCGGCATCACCCTGGTGCTGTCGGCGGTGTTCCTGCCCCTGGCGTTCATGGCCGGTTCGGTGGGCGTTATCTACCAGCAGTTCTCCCTGTCGCTGGCGGTATCGATCCTGTTCTCCGGCTTCCTGGCGCTGACCTTCACACCGGCGCTGTGCGCCACCATTCTCAAGCCGATCCCCCAGGGGCATCACGAGAAAACCGGTTTCTTCGGCTGGTTCAACCGCAAATTCACCGGGCTGACCGGGCGCTACACCGACCTCAACAGCAAGCTGGTACCGCGCGCCGGGCGCTTCATGTTCATCTACCTGGGCATCGTGGTGCTGATGGGCTTCTTCTACCTGCGCCTGCCGGAATCCTTCGTGCCGGTCGAAGACCAGGGCTACATGATCGTCGATATCCAGCTGCCACCCGGCGCGACGCGCGAGCGCACCTCGGCCGCCGGCAAGGAGCTGGAGGAGTTCCTCGCCTCCCGCGAGGCCGTGGCGACCTCCTTCCTGGTGCTGGGCTTCAGCTTCTCGGGCATGGGCGAGAACGCCGCCATCGCCTTCCCGCTGCTCAAGGACTGGTCCGAGCGTGATTCGGAGCAATCGGTCGAAGCCGAGACGACCGCGGTCAACGGCCGCTTCGCCAACCTCGACGACGGCGCCATGATGGCCGTGCCACCGCCACCGATCGATGGCCTGGGCAACTCGGGCGGCTTCTCCCTGCGCCTGCAGGACCGCGGCGGCCTTGGCCGCGAGGCGCTGCTGGCCGCCCGTGACGAGGTACTCGGCAAGGTCAACGGCAACCCGCTGTTCCTCTACGGCATGATGGAAGGCCTGGCCGAAGCGCCGCAGCTGCGCCTGGTCATCGACCGCGAGCAGGCACGTGCCCAGGGCGTCAGCTTCGAGTCGATCAGCAATGCGCTGTCCACCGCCTTCGGTTCCTCGGTGATCAACGACTTCGCCAACGCCGGGCGACAGCAGCGCGTGGTGGTGCAGGCCGAACAGGGCGCACGGATGACGCCGGACAGCGTGCTCAGGCTGCACGTGCCCAACGACAGCGGCAGCCTGGTGCCGCTGAGCGCCTTCGTGACCACCCAGTGGGAACAGGGCCCGGTGCAGGTGGCGCGCTACAACGGATACCCGTCGATCCGCATTTCCGGCGACGCCGCGCCGGGGGTCAGCACCGGCGAGGCCATGGCCGAACTGGAGCGCATCGCCGCCGGGCTGCCGGAGGGCATCGGCTACGAATGGACCGGCCTCTCCTACCAGGAGAAGGTCGCCAGCGGCCAGGCGGCGATGCTCTTTGCCCTGGCCATCGTGGTGGTGTTCCTGCTCCTGGTGGCCCTCTACGAGAGCTGGGCGATCCCCCTGGCGGTGATGCTCATCGTGCCGGTCGGCGCCCTTGGCGCGGTGCTCGCGGTAACCGCCATCGGCCTGCCCAACGACGTGTACTTCAAGGTCGGCCTGATCACCGTGATCGGCCTGGCGGCGAAGAACGCCATCCTGATCGTCGAGTTCGCCAAGGACCTGTGGGAAGACGGCTACTCGTTGCGCGATGCTGCCATCGAGGCCGCACGCCTGCGCTTCAGGCCGATCATCATGACCTCCATGGCCTTCATGCTTGGCGTGGTGCCGCTGGTGATCGCCACCGGCGCCGGCGCGGCCAGCCAGCGCGCCATCGGCACCGGGGTGCTCGGCGGCATGCTCAGCGCGACCCTGCTGGGGGTGATCTTCGTGCCGCTCTTCTTCGTCTGGGTGCTGTCGCTGCTGCGGACCAAGCCCAAGCAGACCGACCATCACCCGCTGCATAAGGCGCAATGACGAAAGGGGGCGTGCAGGCGAAAGCCGCACGCCCCTCCTCGTTCAGTTCAACAAGGCGATCAACGCGGGCACGCTGAGCACCGCCGTGTAGTAGCCCATGAACTGCACGCCGATATTGAAGCCCAGGAAGCGCCCCAGAAAGCCGCCGAGCAGGCCGATGGTGACGATCACCAGCAGCCCGAGCAGGCCACCCTCCCAGATCCCGACCACCAGCACCAGGCCGATGAAGGTGGCAATCACCGCTTCGTGGCTGACCCTGCGCGACACGAAGGAAGCCGCCTGGTGGGCGAAATTCATGGTGAAGGGGTAGGCGATCACGATGGCCACCAACACGGCCATCATGCCGTAGCCGAAGAACTCCCAGTTGCTGAGCAGGTTATGCAGGTTGTTGACCTCTCCGGTGGCCGTGTCGACGCTGAAGCGTGGCGGTGCGTTGAACAGTGGCGCGGCCGGCCCGGCAGCCACCGGGCTGAGCGGCAGGCCGAAGGCGATCAGCGGGATCAGCGCCTCGGCGATATAGGTCGACTCGGTCACTCCGTTACGGGCGGTGATCACCGTGGTCAGCCGCTCGTAGGCCTGCTTGATGCGCGCACCGATGAGCTCGCCCATGATCACCGTCATGGCCACCGGGCTGAACACGAAGGTGGCGCTGGTCACGCTCGCCGCCATGGCGGTCATGCGCGTCTGGCGCTTGTTGATCACCCGTAGCGGGTTGGGAAAGTAGCCGCGCCAGCCCTTCATGTCCGGCGCCAGGGAGAACACCCGGTACTGGTCGCGACGCATGCGTTCCCGCTCGGCGGGTGCCAGCATCGAGAAGAGCGAGGTGATCAGCGGTGCCACGGCGATGCCGAGGAAGTAGCTGACCGCCAGCTTGACGCCGTACTGGGCCGTCAGGGTCTGCAGGGCGACGATCACCAGCACGAACGGCAGCAAGGCCAGCACCGAGGCCCAGCGCCCGGCCGAGAAGTAGGCGATGGTAAAGGCGGCGCAGAGAAACACCCAGGGGGCGAACTGCTTGATGACGTCACCAAACGGCGCCAGCAGCACGGCGAACAGCACCGCCAGCGGTACCGCGATGACGGCCGCCACGGCGCCGCCGGAAATCATCTTGCGCAGCGCCACATGGGGCACGCCGAGGCGGCGCAGGTGGTTGGCGTCGCCGATCAATGCGGTTGCCGAGGTATCACCGGGAATACCCAGCAAGGCGGTGGGCACCGCGTGGGTCATGTGCTTGGCCACCGCACCGGCCAGAAAGAAGGTGAGAATGCCGGCCGGCGGCGCGCCGAGCAGCACCACCAGCATGGTCAGCGGCGCCAGGGTGGTGGTTTCGTCGGTGCCCGATACCAGGCCGATGGCCGAGAACAGCACGGCGCCGAACAGGCCGAGGGCCAGGGCCATGAGGATTTCGTAGAGCAGGCCTTCCATCACCGGCGCCCTCCGCTCAGCACCAGGGAATCGCGGGTATCCACGTCGGTCTCGGCACGCTGCTCGCGGGCCTGTTCTTCCCGGGCCTGGGCATCCCGGAACAGCTCGTAGAGGCCGAGCTCGTGGAGTTCGGCGAGCACCTCGGGCGAGGTCTCCTCGAGACGGCCAAGGCTGCCGTATTCCTTGAGCAGGTCAGCTACCACCTGCTCGCGAAAGGCCGGGTCCGCCACGTGCTCGACCACCTCGCGCTTGGGCTTGAACAGCATGGCGCTGATCGCACCACCACCCAGGCAACCGAGAATGCCGAACAGCATGGCGTAGGCTCTGGCCATCTGCGCCGACTCGACCAGGCCGTCGAGTATCCACAGCGCCAGCCCGTAGGCACCCAGGCTGACGATGGCGCTGACAGTGATGGCCAGCACCAGATGCCGGGCATCGACGGTGTCGCCCCACACCTCGTAGAGGTTGTCGGTGTTGCGCGCCGCGTCCGCGCAGGGCGGTGTCGCGGCCGGTCTGGCAAGTTCTTGGCTCATGGTGTCCCCCGCCCTTTCGGGCTCTTGTTGTTATTGAGGAAGCAGTTGGTTGGCGACCGCAAGGTCGGGTTCGTGTGCACGCCAGGCACCGGCCATGGCGCCGGTCGTTTCTCTTGTTCAGTCCGCGCCGGCAAGGCGTACGCTGGCGTCTCCCAGGGTGATCACCTGGCCCGCCTGGTTGCTCAGGCACAGCGCCAGGGTCACGCGCCCGCCCTCCACCGCGACGACTTCGCCGGCGGCGGTCAGCACATCGCCGAGATAACCGGCGCGCCGATTGCTGTACTGGAAGCTCAGCAGCTCGTCGCCCTCGTCCATCCACTCGTACACCAGCTGGGTCAGCCAGTCGCCCTGCAACGGGCCGTCCACCAGGAGCGCCGGGTGCCCCTCGCTGTGCTGGGCATAGGGCAGGTCATAGTGGATACGGTGGGCATTCCAGATGGCCGCGTTGTACAGGAACAGCTGCACGGTGCCGGGCCGATATTCGCGCTCGGTCAACCGCTGACCTGCTCTGATCGTCTGCCTGGCCATGCTCACCTCGCGATCCGGGTCAGGCGTTCGGTCACCACCGGCTCGCCCGCTTCGGTTTCAAAACGGTTCTCGAACACCAGAAAGATCAGCGGCCCTTCGGCGCCCTGTTTCTGATAGATGTCCAGCAGGGTCTGCCGACACAGCAGCACGTCGCCGGCGAAGATCCTGCGGTGCACCTGATAGTCGCTGCCGCCGGCCATGATGCGCTTGAGCGGCAACTCGGGGATCAGCGGGTCGTCGGGCTTGTGTCCGTCCTCGAGCAGTTGCTCCAGGGGCAACACCGGCATCATCGCGCTGAACAGGAACAGCAGCGGCGCCTCGTCGCCATTGAGATAGCGGCGCTGACGCTGCCCGGTGGCCACCGCGTATTTCCTGATGTCGTTGCGGTTCACCTCGAAGCGCGACGGCGGCAGCGAGGTGCCGATACTGCGCCGCGCCGCAGCGCTGATCAGATCGACCATCAGATCACCCCCAGGCGAACCAGCTCGGCGTATTCGGCTTCGTCCAGACCCAGCCACTGGCGATAGATGGAGGCGTTGTGCTGGCCGACCGAGGGCGCGCTGGCGCCGCCTTCCAGGGTGCCGCCGGAGAGCTTGATCGGGTTGCCAAACACTTCGAAGCGCGCCCCCTGGCAATCGACGGGCACCACCATGTCGCGTTCGCGCAGGTGGGGATCGGCCACCACTTCATCGATGCTCTTGATCGGCGACAGCGGAAAACGATCACCGGTCATGGCCTCCAGTTCGGCCTTGGTGTGGGCACCGAGCCAGCGTTCCACGGCAGGCTTGACCTTGCGCAGGTAGACGTCGGTTTCGAAGCGCTTGGCCATGCTGTCGACCTCGGGGTCGCTGGCCATCGCCTCGTCGCCGAAGGTCAGGCAGGCCTCGCGCCAGAACTTGTCGGTGTAGGCACCGAAGAACACGTAGCCATCCTTGCAGGCGTAGCGCCCGTAGGGGCGCACGAACGGATGGCCATTGCCCTCGGGCACCGTGACCTTGCCGGTCTCGGTGTAGGTCACCAGGGCGTTCTCGGTGAGCGAGACGATGGAGTCCTGCTGCGACACGTCGACCAGCTGGCCCTGGCCGGTGCGCTCCGCTTCACGCAACGCGCCGAGGGTCCCGATGGCCGCATACAGCGCAGCGGACAGATCACCCAGCACCGTGCCCACGCGCATCGGCTCCTCCACCGTGCCGTTCATGGACCACAGGCCGCCGCTGGCCTGGGCGCTGCTGTCGAATGCCGGGCGCAGCGAGTTCGGGCCGTACTGGCCGAAGCCGCTGATGGCGGTGAACACGATGGCCGGGTTGACCTCCCTGAGCACCTCGTAGCCCAGCCCCAGCCTGGCCATGGTGCCGGGCCGAAAGTTCTCGATGACGATATCGGCCTTGCGCACCATGTCCAGGAAGGTGGCCTTGCCCTCGGCCTTCTTCAGGTCCAGGCCGACCGCCAGCTTGTTGCGGTTGAACTGGGCGAAGAAGCCACTCACCGGCTCGCTGACGCTACGGCTGAGGGGCGGAAATTCACGGGTCAGGTCGGGGTCGGCGGGGTTCTCGATCTTGATCACCGTGGCCCCCATGTCGGCCAGCAGCATGGCGCAGTAGGGGCCGGCGACGACGCGGGTCAGGTCGAGGACGGTCACGCCCTTCAGGGGCCCGGCGGTTCTGGCGAAGCTCGCCAATGCATCGGTCGGTGAATTCATGGGTTCTCCTGTGTCGTACGCCGCTGGGGGCGCAGAGGCGCCGCCATGGAAAAGCGATGTACGTTGGGACAGTGAGTTGACGGGGTGATCCGGGCAGTGCGACCTGAGGCTGTCGCGGCTGGCCGTAGCCTTTCCGGGTTGTTGTTCTGTACGTCAATGCGTCCTTTTATGCATGGCGTTGGCCACTCTCGAGGCCGAGGGTTTGCCCAACGCCGCGTCGATGAAAGCCCCGGCTTCGAGCAATGCCGGCAGATCCACGCCGGTTGCCAGGCCCTGGCCCTCGAGCAGATAGACCAGTTCCTCGGTGGCCACATTACCGGTGGCGCCGGGCGAATAGGGGCAGCCACCGAGGCCGGAAACCGAGCTGTCGAACACCCTCACCCCGGCTTCCAAGGCAGCCTGGACATTGGCCACCGCCATGCCGTAAGTGTCGTGAAAATGCCCGGCCAGTGCCGTGATCGGCACCTCGCTGGCACAGGCCTGGATCAGCGCTCTGGCCTTGCCTGGCGTGCCTCGGCCGATGGTGTCGCCAAGGCTGATCTCGTAGCAGCCCATGGCGTGCAGCTCGCCCACGACCCGCACCACGTCGGCCACCGGCACCTCGCCAGTGAACGGGCAACCGAGCACGCAGGACACATAGCCGCGCACCGCCACGCCCTGGGCCAGCGCCTTGCCCAGTACCGGCTGGAAACGCTGCAGGCTTTCGGCGATGGAGCAGTTGATGTTCTTCTGCGAAAACGCCTCGGAGGCCGCGGCGAAAACCGCCACCTCCCGGCACCCGGCCTGCAGCGCAGCGTCGAGCCCCTGAAGATTGGGCACCAGCGCCGTATAGGTCACTCCGGGGCGTTGCCCGAGACGGCGCAGCACCTCGCCAGAGCCAGCCATCTGCGGCACCCAGCGCGGCGATACGAACGCACCGGCCTCGAGGTTCCGCAGCCCAGCCGCCACCAGCCGCTCGATCAGCGCCACGCGCACCTCGACCGGCAGGGTCAGGGCTTCGTTCTGCAGGCCGTCGCGGGCGCCGACCTCCACCAGCCTGACCGCAGGCATGCTCATTGCCCGCGCTTTTCGCGCAACAGCGCCTCGGCGCGGTCGGCGCGCACGTCGCGGGTCTCGACCATGCGCTTGACCAGCCAGTCCAGCTCATCGCCACGGGCACCGGCCGACAGCGCGATATTGCGCGCATGCAGGGCCATGTGGCCGCGCTGGATACCCTCGGTGGCCAGGGCACGCAAGGCCCCGAGGTTCTGCGCCAGGCCGACGGCGACGGCGATCTCGCCCAGCTCCTGGGCGCTCTTCACGCCGAGAATGCGCAACGACAGCTGGGCCAGTGGATGGGTCTTGGTGGCGCCACCGACCAGGCCGAGGGGCATGGGCATCTCGAGGGTGCCCACCAGGTGGCCCTGGCGATCCTTCTCCCAGGTGGTCAGGGAACCGTAATGGCCATGGCGGCAGGCATAGGCATGGGCGCCCGCCTCCACGGCCCGCCAGTCGTTGCCGGTGGCCACCACCAGCGGGTCGATGCCGTTCATGATGCCCTTGTTGTGGGTCGCGGCACGGTACGGGTCGATGGCCGCGAAGGTATAGGCATCGATCACCCCCTCGATGACCTCCGTGCCCTTGTATTCGGCGGTATCCAGATGCTCCGGGGCGATCCGCAACTGGGCACGGGCCAGGCGTAGATCGGCCAGATTGGAGAGGATGCGCAGGCGCACCTTGCCCCCAGTGAGCTGTTCCATCAGCGGCGCCACGGCCTCGGCCATGGTGTTCACCGTGTTCGCGCCCATGGCGTCGCGCACGTCGACGATCAGGTGCGCGACCAGCATCGGCCCCCGTGGGCTGTCGATGAAGGTGTGCACCTCGATATCACGGCAACCGCCGCCCAGGCTGTTCAGCAACTGATCCTTGCTGTTGGCCAGGGTGATGATCTCATCCTTGTTGCGCAGCAGGCTGAGGCGCGCGTTGTAGGGATCGCTGACGCCGATGATCTGCACCTGGGCACGCATCAGCGGCGCGCTGCTGGAGGTCTGGAAACCACCTGCCGGGCGCGTCAGCTTGGCCATGAACGAAGCCGCGGCCACCACCGAAGGTTCCTCCACCACCAGCGGAATCAGCATCTCCCGGCCGTTGATGCGGAAGTTGCTGGCCAGGGCGTAGGGCAGCTCGAACTTGCCGATCACGTTCTCGATCATGCCGTCGGCGATCTCTAGTGGCAGCGCACCGGTGTCACGCAAGAGCGCGGTGTCCTCGGCGGACAGGCCAAGCAGCTGCTGCACGTGCTCGAGACGTTGCGAGGGGGACAGATTACGGAAATCGGGCAGGCGGGAATCGATCGACATGGGCGCTCCTCGGGGAGTCGTTTGTTCTTGGTTGAGGCGAACGTTAGCCGCACTGTATCCCTGAAAGAAGGTACAGTTTGCCCTGACACTTCATTCCTGTACCCAGGGATTAGCGCCATGCCCAGACCGACCCTTGCCCAGAAAGTCGCCGATGCCATCGCCAGGCAGATCGCCGATGGCGCTCTGCAGGCAGGCAGCAAGCTGCCCTCGCTGCGCGAGTACATGCGCTTGCACGGGCACTCCAAGAACACCGTGATCACCGCCTACGAGCACCTGGCCTCCCAGGGGCTGGTGGAAGCCCGCCACGGCAAGGGGTTCTTCGTCTGCAAGAGCCTCAGCGCCAGCGTCGAGGACGACGAAGCACAGCCCTATACCCGGGCGCTGGACACCATCTGGATGATGCGCCAGCAGTTCGTCCGCGACCCCGGCCATTCGCACCTTGGCGAGGGCTTTCCGCCGGTGGAGTGGCTGATGGACATGCGCCTGGACAAGTTTCACCGCCAGGTGGTGCGCGGCGGCGTGACCACCCTGTTTCGCTACGGCACGCGGCTGGGCAACCCCGGCCTGCGTCAGCGCCTGGCGCAGAAGCTGGCGGACTACCGCATCGCCGTCTCGCCACGGCAACTGGTCACCACCCTGGGCGCCAACCACGGCATGGACCTGATCATCCGCCGCCATGTCATTCCCGGCGACGCGGTGTTGGTCGAAGACCCCGGCTACTACCCGCTGTTCGGCAAATTGCAGCTGCAGGGCGCACGCATGCTCGGCGTGCCGCGGGAAGCCGACGGTCCGGATCTGGATGCCCTGGAGCGGGTGCTGAAAAGGGCAAGGCCCAAGCTGTTCTTTCTCCAGTCGGTGGGCCACAACCCCACCGGCTCGGACATCTCCCCCGCCAAGGCCCACCGCCTGCTGCAGATTGCCGAAGCGCACGACCTGCTGCTGGTGGAGAACGACGCCATGGCCGACTTCAAGCCCAGCTCGGCCACCAAGCTGGCGGCGCTGGACCAGTGCGAACGCACCCTGTACCTGGGCAGTTTTTCCAAATCGATTTCCGCCGCCCTGCGCGTGGGCTTCATCGCCGGCAGCAAACAGCGCATCGAGGAGCTGGCCGACCTGAAGATGCTGCTGCACAACAGCGGCGCCGAATACAGCGAGCGCACCATCGAGGTGATCCTTGGCGAAGGGCATTTCCTGCGGCACCTGTCGCGCCTGCAGGATCGCCTGCGTGCCGCCACGCATCGCGGCCTCGCGGTGCTCGACGAACTGGGAGCCGAGGTGTTCTGCCGGCCGCAGCAGAGTCTCTACCTGTGGGCACGTTTTCCCGGCATCGACGACGCCAACGCCCTGACCCGCCATTGCCTGAGCCAGGGGGTGATGCTCGCACCGGGCTCGATCTTCGCCGTCAACCGGCAGACCCCGGTGCCCTGGACGCGACTCAACGTGGCTTATCTGGACGACCCGGCGTTCCGCCGCAGCCTGATGCGCCAAGGGTAACAGGTTGTCGGTGCCCGGTGACGTCGGCCTTCACCAGGGTTTTTGCTGGGCGTCGGGCAGCGTAAGCCGCCACGCGTTTGTCACTCGGCACGCATCGATGGGGCTCCAAACGTGGAGCAAAGCTGGCTGCCGGGCATCGCGCTTCGGCATGAACAGGCTGGCAGGATACGGATGATCGCCACCTGCACGACCCGTCCAACGCGTGGCGGGCGCCACGCGCTGGACAGTGCGATCAGGTCGCCCGCTCTTCGCTAGGCGCTTTCTTGTGCCACAAGGTCGGGATCAGGAACACGATGGCCAGCAGGCAGGCGCCGACCAGCAGCACGAAACCGCCATCCCAACCGAAATGGTCGACCGTGTAGCCCATCGCCGCGCTCGCCGCCACCGAGCCGCCGAGGTAACCGAACAGACCGGTAAAGCCTGCCGCGGTACCGGCCGCCTTCTTCGGCGCCAGTTCCAGCGCGTGCAGGCCGATCAGCATCACCGGGCCGTAGATCAGGAAGCCGATGGCCACGAGCGCCGCCATGTCGACGATCGGGTTGCCCGGCGGGTTCAGCCAGTACACCACGGTGGCCACGGTCACCAGGGCCATGAACACCACGCCGGTCAGGCCGCGATTGCCACGGAACACCTTGTCCGACATCCAGCCACACAACAGCGTGCCGGGAATGCCCGCCCACTCGTAGAAGAAGTAGGCCCAGGAGCTCTTGTCGACGGTAAAGTGCTTGACCTCCTTCAGGTAGGTCGGCGCCCAGTCCAGCACGCCATAGCGCAGCAGGTAGACGAATACGTTGGCCAGGGCGATGAACCACAGCATCTTGTTGCGCAGCACGTACTTGACGAAGATTTCCTTGGTGCTGAATTCCTTCTCGTGGCTGTCATCGTAGCCTTCCGGGTAGTCGTTCTTGTACTTCTCGATCGGCGGCAGGCCGACCGATTGCGGCGTATCGCGCATGGTCGCGAAGGCGAAAACGGCAACCAGCATCGCCACCGCAGCGGGGACGTAGAACGCCGCATGCCACTCGTTGAACAGGCCCATGCCGAGCAGGAACAGCGGGCCGATCAGACCGCCGCCCACGTTGTGGGCCACGTTCCACACCGACACCACGCCGCCACGCTCCTTCTGCGACCACCAGTGCACCATGGTCCGGCCACTGGGCGGCCAGCCCATGCCCTGGGCCCAGCCGTTGATGAACAGGAGGATGAACATGATGGTCACGCTGGAGGTTGCCCAGGGCGCGAAACCGAACACGAACATCACCCCAGCCGACACCATCAGGCCGAACGGCAGGAAGTAACGCGGGTTGGAGCGGTCGGAAATCAGCCCCATGAGGAACTTCGACAAGCCATAGGAGATGGCAATGGCCGACATCGCCAGGCCCAGCTGCCCACGGGTATAGCCCTCTTCCTCGATCAGGTAGGGCATGGCCAGGGAGAAATTCTTGCGCAGCAGGTAATAGCCTGCATAGCCGATGAAGATACCGGCGAAGATCTGCCAGCGAAGGCGGCGGTAGGTGCTGTCTATCTGGTCATCGGGCAGAGGTTCCCGATGGGGGGCAGGACGGAAGAAGGCAAACATCCAAAGGCTCCGGTTCTTGTTTTAGCTGCAGATGAGAATGTGACAGTTATGTGACATTTTCATTTGCGAAAATAGCACTCGCTAGTGAAGCGGTAAAGCCAGGAACCTGTTGGAATTCGAACTAAATGAGCGATTCAGACCGAAGGCTGCGCAAGCTTCAGTAATCCATGCAATAAAACGGATGCGCAACGCGCGAGGCGCAGTGAGCTAGGCAGCACTTGGAGGGCACTGCACTCGCCTGTCAGGCGACCAGCACGCAGGAACCGGCGGGCAGAAACAAGAAAAGCGACCCAAGGGTCGCTTTTCAGGAACCTGCTCGAGGCAGGTGAATATGGCGCAGCGGACGGGACTCGAACCCGCGACCCCCGGCGTGACAGGCCGGTATTCTAACCGACTGAACTACCGCTGCGTGTCGGTGGACTTACGTCCATGGAACTCGTGCTTCGTCAGATGGTAAAGCCTGGCTTTCCCATCACATCCCAGACCTGAGTCGGGGATGGAAAATATGGCGCAGCGGACGGGACTCGAACCCGCGACCCCCGGCGTGACAGGCCGGTATTCTAACCGACTGAACTACCGCTGCGCGTCGGTGGACTTGCGTCCGTTTTCTCTCAAGGCAAGTGGTGGGTGATGACGGGATCGAACCGCCGACCCTCTGCTTGTAAGGCAGATGCTCTCCCGGCTGAGCTAATCACCCTTGGCCTTGCGAGGACGCGAAATTTACGCGGGCACCCGACCTAAGTCAAGGCTGGTGTTGAATTTTTTTCGAAAAAGACGCGAAGCGCCCCAAGGTCTGTTGCCGTTTCAACGCGAGGCGCATGGCAACAGACCCTAGCGGTAGATCATCTTGCGCGTCATGCCGCCGTCGGTGACGAACTCCTGGCCCGTCACGAAACCCGCCTCGGCCGACAGCAACCAGGCCACCAGCGCGGCCACGTCTTCCACCTGCCCTACCCGCCCGACCGGATGCTGCGCATGGTCGTCAGCGCTCAGCGGCTCGCTGGCGCGCTGCGCGGCAGCGCGGGAATCGATCCAGCCCGGGCTCACCGCATTAACCCGAACCTCCGGGCCGAGGCTGACGGCCAGCGCATGGGTCAAGGCCACCAGCCCACCCTTGCTGGCCGCATAGGCTTCGCTTTCCGGCTCGGACTGGCTGGCCCGGGTCGAGGCCATGTTGACGATGGCGCCACCCGAGGCACGCAAGTGCGCGGCGCAGTGCTTGGCGAGCAGCATCGGCCCGCCAAGGTTGATCGCCAGCACCTGATTCCACTGCGCCACGGACAGGTCCTCCAGAGGGCCGCTATGGGGGCTGGCCACTCCAGCATTGCACACCAGGGCGTCGAGCCTGCCGAACCGGGCGATGACCGCCGCTACGCCACTCTCGACCTGACATTCTTCGGCCACATCCATGGCTACGAACATCGCATTGCCGCCCAGGGCCGCAGCGACCGCGTCGCCCTGGCTGTCCGCCAGGTCGCAGAGCGCCACCCGCCAGCCATGGTTCAGCAGCCAGCGCGCCACCCCCTCACCGATGCCACGGGCAGCACCGGTGACCAGCGCAACGCGGCCCTGGTTCGTGCTCACAGCGCTTTCAGGCCGCGGCTCAGGTCGGCCTTGAGGTCGGCGATATCTTCCAGGCCGACCGCGACGCGAATCAGGCTGTCGCGGATCCCGGCATTCTCCCGCTCCTGCGGCGACAGGCGACCATGGGAAGTAGTGGCCGGATGAGCGATGGTGGTCTTGGTATCACCCAGGTTGGTGGTGATGGAGATCACCCGCGTAGCGTCGATGAACCGCCAGGCACCCGCCTTGCCGCCCTTGACCTCGAAACTGACCACCGCGCCGAAGGCGCTTTGCTGGCGCGCGGCGAGTTCGTGCTGGGGATGACTGGCGAGGCCGGCGTAATGCACCTTCTCGATGCCTTCCTGCTGCTCCAGCCAGCGCGCCAGCTCCAGCGCACTGCTGCAGTGGGCCTGCATGCGAATTCGCAGGGTCTCCAGGCCCTTGAGGAAGATCCAGGCATTGAACGGGCTGAGGGTCGGCCCGGCGGTACGCAGAAAGCCCACCACCTCGGTCATCAGCTTGGCGCTACCGGCCACCACGCCACCCATGGCGCGGCCCTGGCCATCGATGTACTTGGTGGCCGAATGCATGACGATGTCCGCGCCGAGCTTCAGCGGCTGCTGCAGCGCCGGCGTGCAGAAGCAGTTGTCCACCGCCAGCAACGCACCGCGCTCATGGGCGATGGCCGCCAACTCGGTGATATCGACGAGTTCGGCCAGGGGGTTGGAGGGCGACTCGACGAACAGCAGCCGGGTGTTAGGCTTGAACGCGGCGGCCCAGCCCTCGAGGTCGGCCAGCGGCACATAGTCGACCTGCACGCCAAAGCGCTTGAGGTACTTCTCGAACAGGCTGATGGTCGAGCCGAACACGCTGCGCGAGACCAGCACATGATCGCCGGCGCTGCACAGGCTCATGACGATGGACAGGATCGCCGACATGCCCGACGCCGTGGCGACTGCCTGCTCGGCGCCCTCCATGGCGGCGATACGCTCTTCGAAAGCACGCACCGTCGGGTTGGTGTAACGCGAGTAGACGTTGCCCGGCACTTCACCGGCGAAACGCGCCGCGGCATCGCCGGCGGTGCGGAACACGTAGCTGGAGGTCGGGAACAGCGCCTCGCTGTGCTCGCCTTCCGGCGTGCGGTGCTGGCCGGCACGGACCGCCAGGGTGTCGAAGCCTACGCCATCGAGATCGCTGTCGAGCCGACCGGCTTGCCAATCCTGTGTCATATCCTTTTCCTCATCCAGAAAACAGGCCGGGCCCAAAGGGCCCGGTTGTTGAATCATTTAACATCGATCAGTTGTTGTACAGATCGATGATCTCGCTGACCGCTTGCGACTTGGCCTTGTTGCCATCGTTGCGGGCCAGGTCGATGCGATTCAGATAAGCCTCGTCGACATCGCCGGTGACGTACTCGCCGTCGAATACCGCGCTGTCGAACTGTTCGATCTTGATCTTGCCGCCACCGACCGCTTCCTTCAGGTCATCGAGATCCTGGTAGACCAGCCAGTCGGCGCCGATCAACTCGGCCACCTCCTCGGTGGTGCGACCATGGGCGATCAGTTCGTGGGGGCTCGGCATGTCGATGCCGTAGACGTTCGGGTAGCGAACGGCCGGGGCCGCGGAGCAGAAATACACGTTCTTGGCACCGGCCTCGCGGGCCATCTGGATGATCTGCTTGCAGGTGGTGCCGCGCACGATGGAATCGTCGACCAGCATCACGTTCTTGCCGCGGAACTCCAGTTCGATGGCGTTGAGCTTCTGGCGTACCGACTTCTTGCGCGCCGCCTGGCCCGGCATGATGAAGGTCCGGCCGATGTAGCGGTTCTTGACGAAGCCCTCGCGGAACTTGACGCCCAGGTGGTTGGCCAGCTCCAGCGCCGAGGTGCGGCTGGTATCGGGAATCGGGATGACCACATCGATATCGTGGTCCGGGCGCTCGCGGCGAATCTTGTCGGCGAGCTTCTCGCCCATGCGCAGGCGCGCCTTGTAGACCGACACGCCGTCCATGATGGAGTCGGGGCGCGCCAGGTACACGTGTTCGAAGATGCACGGCTTGAGCTGCGGGTTGGGCGCGCACTGGCGGGTGAACATCTGGCCTTCTTCGGTGATGTACACCGCCTCGCCCGGCGCCAGGTCGCGGATCAGGGTGAAGCCGAGGACGTCCAGGGCGACGCTTTCGGAGGCGATCATGTACTCGACGCCTTCGTCGGTGTGGCGCTGACCGAACACGATCGGGCGAATGCCGTTCGGGTCGCGGAAACCGACAATGCCGTAACCGGTGATCATCGCCACCACGGCATAGCCGCCACGGCAGCGCTTGTGCACGTCCTTGACCGCGGCGAACACGTCCTCTTCGCTGGGGTTGAGCTTGCCGCGCACGGCCAGCTCATGGGCGAACACGTTGAGCAGCACCTCGGAATCGGAGTTGGTATTGACGTGGCGCAGATCCGATTCGTAGATCTCCTTGGCCAACTGCTCGACGTTGGTCAGGTTGCCGTTGTGCGCCAGGGTGATGCCGTACGGCGAGTTGACGTAGAACGGCTGGGCCTCGGCCGAGCTGGAGCTGCCCGCGGTCGGGTAGCGCACATGGCCGATGCCCATGTGACCGACCAGGCGCTGCATGTGGCGCTGCTGGAAGACGTCGCGCACCAGGCCGTTGTCCTTGCGCAGGAACAGGCGCCCTTCATGGCTGGTGACGATACCGGCAGCATCCTGGCCGCGGTGCTGGAGGACGGTGAGGCCGTCATACAGCGCCTGATTGACGTTCGATTTACCGACGATACCGACAATGCCACACATGTGACGCAACCCCTACTCAGTGAAACGACTATTTACCGGTGCCGACAGGAGTAGCCCCCTGCAGCACCTCTTTGAACGGCAGCTCGACCGGCTCGCGTATACCGCTGGCCAGCCACTCGCTGGACACACCCAATATGAGGTTCTTCGACCAATCTGCAACCAGCAGAAAATGCGGCAGCAAGGCCGATTGCTGCCACCAGCTGTCCTGCTGCACCGGCCCCAGGCTGAGCAGCCCCACCGCCACCACGACCAGCAAAGCCCCGCGGGCAGCGCCGAACACCATGCCCAGGAAGCGATCGGTGCCCGACAGGCCAGTGACCCGGATCAGCTCGCCGATCAGGTAGTTGATCAGCGCACCGACCAGCAGCGTCAACACGAACAAGATCACGCAGGCAGCGATGACACGGGCGGACGGGGTTTCGATATAGGCGCCCAGGTGCTGCGACAGCGCGCCGCCGAACATCCAGGCCACCACGCCGGCGATGATCCAGGTGACGAGCGACAGGGCTTCCTTGACGAAGCCTCTGCTCAGACTGATCAGACTCGAAACGGCGATGATGGCGATGATCGCCCAATCGACCCAGGTGAATGCCACGATGCAGGCTACCGATGGAAGAGGCGCTGCATTTTAGCAGAGCCCTGCCCATCGGTTAAGCGCGGATGCGTGCGATGCGTCAGTTGCTTTCCGGCTGGAAGCGCACCACGAAGCCATTGAGCTTGTGCTGACGGTTGAGCTGGTCACGCAGGCGATCGGCCTCGACACGCTCGACCAGTGGCCCGACGAACACCCGGTTCATGCCATCGGCCGTGCGGATATAGGCGTTGTAGCCCTGGGCGCGCAGGGTCTTCTGCAGCGTTTCGGCGCCCGGACGGCTGGACAGGCTGGCCAGTTGCACCGACCAGCTGACCGGCAGGCTGTTGGCGTCCAGGCGCTCGACCGGCGCCTTTTGCGGCGGCGGCGCCACCTCGGCCGGCTTGCTCGGAGTAGGCTGCGCAGCCGGAGGCGGCGTGGGCGCTGGTGGCTCGCTGGCCGGCAGCTCGACGATGGGCTGCTCGACCGGCGCCTGGGCTTGCGCCTGCTCGGCCGGCGCGCCGTCGCCCGGCACCGGCTCCTGGGGCAGCTCCTGGGGATCGGGCACGATCACCGGCTGCATTTCGATTTCGGGGGTGACCGGCTTGGCGGGAATGCTCGGCGCGTCGACCACCACGTGCCGCAGCTCGTCGGGACGGGAAAGCAGCATCGGCAGGAAAATCACCGCCAACGCGACCAGTACCAGTGCGCCGACGATACGTTGCTTGGTTCCACTATCCAGCATGGCCATCCTGCACATCCTCCTGGGCGTAGCGCTCCAGCCACATCAGGGCTTCGGCCACGCAGAAAAAAGACCCAAAGAGCAGAACTTCATCCCCTGCCGCGGCACGTTCGCACTGCGCTTCGAGGGCGCTGGCGACATCGCCATGGGCCTCGACCTGGGCACCACGGGATACCAGGTGCGCCTGCAGCTCGGCGGCAGGACGCGAGCGCTCGCTGGGCAGGGTCGTCACCGCCCAATGGGCGATGTCGGCCAGCAGCGGCGTCACCACGCCGGGCAGCTCCTTGTCGGCCAGCAGGCCGAATACCGCCAGGCGCCGCCCGGCACAGGCGCGCGCCTGCAGCCGACCGGCGAGAAACTGCGCGGCATGGGGATTGTGCCCCACGTCGAGCAACAGAGTGAGGGACTTGCCGCGCCAGTTCAAGTGACGGCGATCCAGGCGACCGGTCACCCGGGTGGCCTGCAGGGCATCGGCGATTTTCTCGGCGTCCCAGGGCAGGTCGAGCAAGGCGTAGGCCTGCAGCGCCAGCGCGGCGTTTTCCATGGGCAGGTCGAGCAGCGGCAGGTCGTCCAGGCGCAGCACCTCGCCAACGGCCGTGAGCCCGTACCAGCTCCAACCCGACTCGTTGACGCTCAGGTCGAAATCCCGGCAACGCAGGAACAATGGCGAATCGAGTTCGGCGACTCGCTCGAGCAGCGGCAGCGGCGGATCGAAATCACCACACAGCGCCGGTTTGCCTGGCCGCATGATGCCGGCCTTCTCGAAGGCCACCGACTCACGGGTATCGCCCAGCCAGTCGGCATGGTCGACCCCGATGCTGGTGATCAGCGCGAGATCGGCATCGATCAGGTTGACGGCGTCCAGGCGCCCGCCCAGGCCGACTTCGAGCACGGCCACATCCAGCCTGGCGCGCTCGAACAGCCAGAACGCGGCCAGGGTGCCCATCTCGAAATAGGTCAGCGAGGTGTCGCCACGGGCCGCCTCGACGGCCGTGAAGGCCTCGCAGAGGCCGGCATCGCTGGCCTGTTCGCCATCGATCTGCACCCGCTCGTTGTAACGCAGCAGGTGCGGCGAGCTGTACACCCCGACCTTCAGGCCCTGGGCGCGCAGCAGCGACGCGATAAAGGCACAGGTCGAGCCCTTGCCATTGGTGCCGGTGACGGTGATCACCCGCGGCGCCGGTCGGCCAAGGCCGAGGCGTGCCGCGACCTCGCGGGAGCGCTCCAGGCCCATGTCGATGGCGCTTGGATGCAGACGCTCCAGGTACGCCAGCCACTCGGCCAGGGAGCGCTGGGTCATGCGCTGACCGGCAGGGCAGCAGGAGACGGCTGGTGAGTGAACTGCGCCAGCAGGCGGGCCAGGCGCGGACGCAGCTCGGCACGATGGATGATCATGTCGATGGCGCCGTGCTCGATGAGGAACTCGCTGCGCTGGAAGCCTTCGGGCAGCTTCTCGCGAACGGTCTGCTCGATCACCCGCGGGCCGGCGAAGCCGATCAGCGCCTTGGGCTCGGCGACGATCACGTCACCCAGCATCGCCAGGCTGGCGGAAACGCCGCCATACACCGGGTCGGTCAGCACCGACACGAAGGGAATGCCCTCTTCACGCAGGCGCGCCAGCACCGCCGAGGTCTTGGCCATCTGCATCAGCGAGATCAGCGCTTCCTGCATGCGCGCACCACCGGAGGCGGCGAAGCAGATGAACGGGCAGCGCTTTTCCAGGGCCACGTTGGCGGCCTGCACGAAACGCTCACCGACGATGGCGCCCATGGAACCGCCCATGAAGGCGAACTCGAAAGCGCAGGCCACCACCGGCATGCCTTCCAGGCTGCCGCTCATGGCGATCAGCGCGTCCTTCTCACCGGTCTGCTTCTGGGCAGCCACCAGGCGGTCCTTGTACTTCTTGCTGTCGCGGAACTTCAGGCGGTCGGACGGTTCCAGATCGGCACCGATCTCCCCACGGCCATCGGCATCCAGGAAGATGTTCAGGCGGGCGCGGGCGTCGATGCGCATGTGGTGGTTGCACTTGGGGCAAACGTCCAGGGTCTTTTCCAGCTCCGGCTTGTACAGCACCGCTTCGCAGGATGGGCACTTGTGCCACAGGCCTTCAGGTACCGAACTCTTCTTGACCTCGGAACGCATGATCGAGGGGATCAGTTTGTCTACCAGCCAGTTGCTCATGCTCTCAATTCTCCAACGCTGTAGGCTTCAACATGCTTGCTGCACATGACAAGCGAATTCACAAAGTGGTCGCCGCTGGGGCCGGCCTGATGCCCGCCACCTGCTTCGACCACGAAAAAAGCGCGCACTGTTCGCGGCGATAGCAGTATGGACGGCTCGCTGCGCGGCGCCGTCACATCGAGTCTCCAACCGCGCGCACCGCGCGCACGAAGTTCTCGACCTTGGCGGCATCCTTGATGCCCTTGCTCGCTTCGACACCGCCGCTGACATCCACGGCATAGGGGCGCACCTGAGCGATGGCCGCCGCCACGTTGCCGGGCGTCAGGCCGCCGGCGAGGATCACCGGCTTGCTCAGGTTCGCCGGCACCAGCGCCCAGTCGAAGGGCTGCCCGGTGCCACCGGGCACACCGTCCACGAAAGTATCGAGGAGCACGGCGCGGGCGCCCGGGTAGGCATCCACCAGCGCGGCGACGTCATCGCCCGCGCGTACACGCAGCGCCTTGATGTACGGCCGGCCCAGCGCCTCGCACGCCGCCGGACTTTCGTCGCCGTGAAATTGCAGGAGATCCAGGGGGACAGCGGCCAGCACCGCCTCGATGTCGCGCGGCGGCATGTCGACGAACAGGCCGACGGTGGTCACGAATGGCGGCAGGCCGGCGACGATGGCTTGCGCCTGCTCGACCGAGACCGCCCGCGGGCTGGGTGCATAGAACACCAGCCCGATGGCATCGGCGCCCGCCGCCACGGCAGCCAGCCCATCCTCGAGACGGGTAATCCCACAAATCTTGCTGCGAACGACTGACAAAAGACGAATACCTCCGCGAAAGGCCGGATGGTAACAAATGACCGGCGAAGGCGCGCCATTAATTGCTGCGCGCCGCCACGTCCGCGAGACCGGACAGAAAGTGCGGCCCCAGGTAACGGGTCGGCAGGTCGAATTCCTGTGGGTAGTCCACCTGCACCAGATACAGCCCGTACGGGTGAGCGGTCACCCCGCCGGTGCGCCGTACGCCGGTGCGCAGCACTTGCCCGGCCCACTCCACCGGCCGCTCGCCGGCGCCGATGGTCATCAGTACGCCGGCGATGTTGCGCACCATGTGATGCAGAAAGGCATTGGCGCGGATATCCAGGACGATGAAGCGGCCATGCTGCAGCAACTCGAGGTGGTGGACCGTCTTGATCGGCGACTTGGCCTGGCACTGCCGGGCGCGGAAGGCGCTGAAATCATGGGTGCCGAGAAATACCTGGGCCGCTTCGCGCATGCGCTCGACATCCAGCGGGCGGTGGTTCCAGGTGACCTCCTCGGCCATGTGCGCCGGGCGGATCTGGTCGTTGTAGATCACGTAGCGGTAACGCCGTGCCATGGCGCAGAAGCGCGCATCGAAATGGCTCGGCATCGCCTTGGCCCAGGTGACGCTGATATCGCCCGGCAGGTTCATGTTGGCGCCCATCACCCAGGCGTGCATGGAGCGCTCGATGCGGGTGTCGAAATGCACCACCTGGCCGCTGGCATGCACCAGCGCGTCGGTACGCCCGGCACAGCTGAGCGTCACCGGAGCGCCACCGGCAACCTTGGACAAGGCCGTTTCGAGGGACGCCTGGATCGACGGAACACCATCGCGCTGACGCTGGAAACCGCGGTAGCGGGTGCCGCGGTACTCGACACCCAGGGCGATCTTGTAAATGCCGACGGCAGCCATTTCGGCTGCCGTCATTTGTTCGTTAATCAATTGGTTACGACCAGATCAAAGCTGCAATGCAGACAATTATACCGCTACCCAGGCAGGCTGCCACGCCAGCCGCCAATTTACCTGTGTGCCGTAGATGCAAAAACGGCAGCCCCTGGGCTGCCGTCAATGCCAATCAGTTACCCGTCAAACCAGTTTGCCGATCAGCTCGCGTGCTTCCTGCTGCTGACCATCGTTACCTTCGGCGATCACTTCATCGAGGATGTCACGGGCACCCTCGCTATCGCCCATATCGATGTAGGCTCGCGCCAGATCCAGCTTGGTGGCGGTCTCGTCGGTGCCGGAGAGGAAGTCGAAATCATCGTCCTCATCGAGCGGCACGTTATCGGCCTGCATGTCCTGTGGCGTCTGCTGGCCTTGTTGCTCGAGGCTCTCGGCCAGCTGGTCCAGCTCGGCGGTCACGTCGTCGAGCTGGGCGGCAAAACTGGCGCCGCTGCTCGGCTGGGCCGGCTCGTCATTGAGCGACAGGTCGAAGTCGGCGGGCAGGCCGAAATCATCCCCCTTGTCGTTGTCCAGGGCCGAAGACAGCTCCGGCAGATCAGCGGCCGGCTTGTCGGCATCGTCGTCCAAGCTCAGCAGGAAGTCATCGTCCTGCGCGGTAGCTGGCGCGGCTGGGGTGTCGAGGTCCAGGTTGAAGTCCGCCAGCTCACCGCCCGGCGCCTGACGGCTGGCGGGCTCGTCACCCAGATCCAGGTCGAAGTCCAGGGGCTCGTTCTGGCTCGCCACCGGTGGCTGCGCCTGCAGATCCCCCAGGCTCAGGGTGTCGATTTCGTCGAAACGAGCAACGTCATCCTGCGCCTTGGGCTGCGGGGCTGCGGCGAATTCGGCTTCGAGGGCGTCCAGATCCAGATCGAAGGCATCGTCGGCCGCTGGCTGCAGCGGAGCCACTGGCTGCTCGGGCTCGTCCAGAACCAGGTCGTCGAGGCTGAAAGCGTCCAGGTCGTCTGCAGCGGCGGTGCCGGCCAGGGCGGCGGTACCACCGAGCACGACCATCGCCGGGTAGCGGCTCTTCAACTGCTCGACCTGGGCGTTGGCGCCACCGATCTCGCGCAGCTCGTTTTCCTGGCGGGCAAAGCCTTCGCGATCACCCAGTTCGGCGTAGACCTCCATCAGTTTCAGGCGCAGGTCGGTGCGATGCGGCTCGTCGTTGATCGCGTTGTGCAGCAACTCGGCCGCCTGGTTGAAGCGACCGTAGGCGATATAGATGTCCGCCTCGCCCAAGGCATCGCCCGTCTGGGCAGTCACCCGCTCTTCGCCCACCGGCTGGGACAGGGCCACCTGGTCGTCCGGCAGATCGTTCAGGCTGTCGGCCGGCAGCTCCAGATCGCTGTCGAAACGGTGGGTGTCCTCTTCATAGGTCGCCAGGCTGGCCTCTTCCTCTTCGGCCTTGCGGGCATTGCGGGCATTGCGACGCGACAGAATCAGCAGCACCAGCAGCAGCGCCAGCAGCAGGCTGCCACCGATCAGGCCGAGCATCATCGGGTTGGCCAGCAGGTTGTCGAGGGCGCTGTCTTCTTCGACCGGCTCGGGCGTGGTGGCGACCGGTGCCGGGGCAGGCGCTTCGGCAGCAGGTGCGGTCGGCTCGGCTGGCGCGGCCGCCTCAGGGGCTGGCGCGGGTGGGTTCTCGGCGACCGGTGCCTCGGCGGTTGGCTCACCCGCCGGCTGAGCGGCCGAAGGATCAACCGGGGCTGACTCGGGCGCCGGCTGATTCGCGGCGGGCACCTCGGTAGCCGGCGCAGCAGCGGCCGGTGCCTCGGCAGGTTGGCTGGTCGATTCCGCTGGCGCGGAGGCAGCACCGGCAGCAGCGCCTGCGCCACCAGCGGCCTGACCGTTGGAGGCAGCGACATCGGCCTGCAGCTTGGCCAACTGGTTGTCCTTGAGCTGAATCAGCCGCTGCAGCTTGTCGAGCTGGCCCTGCAGGTCACCCATGCGATCCTTCAGCTCGTCGTTCTCGCGGCGCGTCGAATCCAGGCTTTCCTGGGTCACCGCCAACTGATTGGCCAGCGCGGCGTTATTGGCAGTACCACTCTCGCTGCCCGAGGTGGCCTTGCCGGCTTCGGCAGCCACCAGCTTGAGCTTGTCCTCGCTGGTGACTTCGGACGGCGCAGCGCCCGCTGCGCTGCGCCGCGTGGCATCGATCTGCCGGCTAGCGGCGGTGGCTGGGGCACTGCGGCCCTGGCGCCAGGAACTATTCTGTGCGGCCACCTGGGCCAGGGCTTCGGACTGGCTGCGACGGGCGATCTGCTGGTCATCGGGCAGACGCAGCACCTGGCCGCTCTTCATGCGGTTGATGTTGCCGCCGATGAAGGCATCCGGATTGAGATCCTGAATGGCCAGCATCTTCTGGTGAACGCTACCACTGCCACCGGCACGCTCGGCGACTTCCCACAGCGTGTCGTTGGCGTTGGTGCGGTAGTCACCATCGGCGCTACCGGCACGCGGGGCTGCCGGGGCGCTGGCAACCGGAGCAGCAGCACGGGGGGCGGCACTCGGCGCTGGACGAGGCGCTGGCGCTGGCGCGGCGACCGGCAGCTGCGGGGCCGCGGCGGCTTGCGGGGAGTACAGCGGCGGATCGAGCAGCAGGGTGTACTCGCGCAGCAGACGGCCATTGGGCCATAGCACTTCGACGAGGAAATTCAGGTAGGGCTCGCGAACCGGCTTGGTCGAGGTGACGCGAATCACGCTCTTGCCGTTGGGTTTGACGATGGGCGTGAATTTGAGGTCGGTCAGGAAATACTGGCGGTCGACGCCAGCCTTGTTGAACTCTTCGGGCGAGGCCAGCGACGGGCGCATTTCCGCGGCGGACAGGTCGCGTACGTCGAGCAGCTCGATTTCCGCCACCAGCGGCTGGTTCAGAGACGACTGCAGTGTCAGCTCACCGACCCCCAGCGCATGCGCCATACCGGAAGACAGCGCCGTCGCCGCAGCGATAGCCAGCACCAGTTTACGAACCCGAACCATAGCCTTTTCCTTTGTGTTGACGGCTCTCGCACAACGAGAGGATAGATGATCGCTGGCTGCCCCTTTGCAGGCCCCCCAGCCAACGATCAGCGCGCTCAGTATTTGCCAAGCTCGAATAGATATGCAGATTTCCCGATAAGTATCTTTTACAGGTGGTGTTTTATCAATAACTCGCCCAGCTGTACGGCGTTCAAAGCGGCACCTTTTCGCACATTATCAGACGCAATCCACAAAGTGAGGGCGCAGGGATCGTCCATGCCACGGCGCACGCGGCCTACGTAGACTTCGTCCTGGCCGACCGCGTCACCAGTGACGGTGGGATAGTCGCCCGCCTCGACCAGTTCGATACCGGGCGCCGCCTCCAGCGCGGCCATGACCTCGGCCAGTTCTACAGGTGTAGACGCCTGTACGGTGACACTCAAACTGTCGCCGAAAAATACCGGTACCTGGTGACAACTGACCGCCACCTTCAGGTCGCTGCCGAGCAGCGCCTTGACGTCAGCATGGATGCGACGCTCCAGCGAGCCGTGACCCTCGGCATCGGGCTCGTCCACCTGGGCGAGCAGGTTGAACGCCATCTGCCGGCCGAACAGACGGGGCTCCAGCGCACGGCCGTTGAGCAACTCGGCGGTTTGCCGCGCCAGCTCGCCAACGCCTTCCCGGCCACGACTGGACACTGCCAGGCCGGCATCGATCACCAACCGCTGCACTTGTAGTTGCTCGCCCAGGGCGCCGAGCACCAGACCGACGGCCACGGCCACCGACGCCGGGCTGGTCACCGCGAACGGCGCCTGGCCACTGATCGCCCCGGCGTTCACTTCCGGCACCACCCGCGGCGCCATGTCGGCGGGCAGCGCACCGGTGACGTCGATCAGCGAACACCCGGCCTGGCGTACCGCCGCGGCATGGGCCCGGGTCACCGACGGGTCGGCGGCGAAGAACGCCAGCTGAACGGTACGAAAATCGAACCCCTCCACCGTGCGCACGCGCAGATTGCGCCCCTGAACGCCAGGCTGCGCCCGGCCGACTCGCTGCTGGCCAGCAAATGCAGGTCGGAGACGGGAAAGTCGCGTTCCTCGAGGAGCTGCAGCAGGGATTCGCCGACACTGCCGGTGGCACCGACGACGGCGATAGCAAAGGTAGAGGTCATGAAGGAGGCCTGAGGCTGGGTAGCTGAAACAGACCCGGCACTCTACCGAAAAGCAGAGGGGCGGGCGACGGCAATCGCAAGCGATCACCTCTACCCGCCCCTAGGGTCTGGCAGCGCGCCGGTGGCGAATCAGCGCTCCAGCAGGATGCGCAGCATGCGCCGCAGCGGCTCGGCGGCGCCCCACAGCAGCTGGTCGCCCACGGTGAAGGCGCCGAGGTACTGCGACCCCATGTTGAGCTTGCGCAGGCGGCCGACCGGTACGCTCAGGGTGCCGGTGACGGCCGTCGGGCCGAGTTCGCGGATACTGGCTTCGCGGTGGTTCGGCACCAGCTTGACCCAGGGGTTGTGCTGGCTGATCAGGCCTTCGATGTCGGTCAGCGGCACGTCCTTGTTGAGCTTGATGGTCAACGCCTGGCTGTGGCAACGCATGGCGCCGATGCGCACGCAGATGCCGTCGACCGGAATCGGATTCTTGAAGCGACCGAGGATCTTGTTGGTTTCCGCCTGGGCCTTCCACTCTTCGCGGCTCTGCCCGTTCGGCAGCTCCTTGTCGATGTAGGGGATCAGGCTGCCGGCCAGCGGCACGCCGAAGTTGTCGACCGGGAAGGCATCACCGCGCATGGCCTCGGCGACCTTGCGGTCGATATCAAGGATGGCGCTGGCCGGGTCGGCCAGTTCATCGGCCACGGTGGCGTTGATGGTGCCCATCTGCTTGATCAGCTCACGCATGTTCTGCGCGCCGGCACCGGAGGCCGCCTGGTAGGTCATGGCACTCATCCAGTCGACCAGACCGGCTTCGTACAGGCCGCCGAGCGCCATCAGCATCAGGCTGACGGTGCAGTTGCCGCCGATGTAGTTCTTGGTGCCGGCGTCCAATGCGTGGTCGATGACCCGGCGGTTGACCGGGTCGAGTACGATCACCGCGTCGTCGGCCATGCGCAGCGAGGACGCGGCATCGATCCAGTAGCCCTTCCAGCCGGCTTCGCGCAGCTTGGGGAAGACTTCATTGGTGTAGTCGCCGCCCTGGCAGGTCAGGATCACGTCCAGGCCCTTGAGCTCGTCGATGCTGTAGGCATCCTTGAGCGCCTCGGTTTCCTTGCCAATGGCCGGCCCCTGGCCGCCCACATTGGAGGTGGTGAAGAACACCGGCTCGATCAGATCGAAATCCTGTTCTTCCAGCATGCGCTGCATGAGCACGGAACCGACCATGCCCCGCCAACCGATAAGACCTACACGTTTCATAACCACTACACCTATATGAACAAGCCGCCGGACAGTTTCCAGCGGCCTGGAAGATTACAGACTACGCAGCGCTTCGACTACCGCATCACCCATTGCCGCCGTACCGACCTTGGTCGTACCGGCCGAATGGATGTCGCCGGTGCGCAGGCCCTGGTCGAGCACGCGGCTGACCGCCAGTTCGATGGCATCGGCCGCCTGGGTCTGGTTGAAGCTGTAACGCAGCATCATCGACACCGACAGGATGGTCGCCAGCGGGTTGGCGATGCCCTGCCCGGCGATGTCCGGCGCCGAACCGTGGCACGGCTCGTACATGCCCTTGTTGTTGGCATCCAGCGACGCCGACGGCAGCATGCCGATGGAGCCGGTGAGCATCGAGGCTTCGTCGGAGAGGATGTCGCCGAACATGTTGTCGGTGACCAGCACGTCGAACTGCTTGGGCGCACGCACCAGCTGCATGGCGGCATTGTCGACGTACATGTGGCTCAGCTCGACGTCCGGGTAGTCCCTGGCGACTTCCTCGACCACCGCACGCCACAGCTGACTGGAGGCCAGCACGTTGGCCTTGTCCACCGAGCACAACTTGCTGCCGCGCACGCGGGCCATGTCGAAGCCGACCTTGGCGATGCGACGGATCTCGCTCTCGCTGTAGGGCAGCGTGTCATAGGCCATGCGCTCGCCATTGTCCAGCACCTTGCTCTCGCGCGGCTGGCCGAAATAGATGCCGCCGGTCAGCTCACGGACGATGAGAATATCCAGCCCCGCCACCACTTCCGGCTTGAGCGAGGAGGCATCGGCCAGTTGCGGATAGAGGATGGCCGGGCGCAGGTTGGCGAACAGACCCAGCTGCGAGCGGATCTTCAGCAGGCCGCGCTCGGGGCGGATGGCCGGGTCGATCTTGTCCCACTTCGGGCCGCCGACGGCGCCGAGCAGAACGGCATCGGCCCCACGGGCGCGCTCCAGGGTCTCGTCGGCCAGCGGCACACCGTACTTGTCCACGGCCGCGCCACCCAGCTCGTCGAACGACAGCTCGCAGTCGAGGGCGAACTTGTCGTTGGCCAGGCGCAGCACCTTGACCGCTTCGGCCATGATCTCGGGGCCGATGCCGTCACCGGGAAGTATCAGAATCTGCTTGCTCATACGTTTTCCTTCATTACCTTCGGATCGCCGGCCCTGCCGTGTGCGACCTGTGAAAACCCGAACAGGCCCGCGGCCATCACCCTGCCGCGAGGGGCGCCATATTCGGCGCCTGCTTCGACGGGGTCAAGGCACGACGGGCCCATCCACTGATAACACGTAACCTTATCTTTCCGCGCCACCAGCGGGCGCGGCGGGGCTTACTTGATGGCCCCGAACAACCAGGGCTGGCGCTGCTGATAACCGACCTCGAAAGCGCGAATCGCCTCGGCGTCCTGCAGGGTCAGGCCGATGTCGTCCAGGCCGTTGAGCAGGCAGTGCTTGCGGAAGGCGTCGACCTCGAAGGCGTACTGCACGCCATCGGGGCGGGTCACGGTCTGCGCCTGGAGGTCGACGGTCAGCTGGTAGCCCTCGGTGGCTTCGGTCTGTTCGAACAGCGCATCGACGTCTTCTTCGGCCAGCACGATGGGCAGCAGGCCATTCTTGAAGCTGTTGTTGAAGAAGATATCGGCGAAGCTCGGCGCGATCACCGTGCGGAAACCGTACTCGTCCAGCGCCCAGGGCGCGTGCTCACGGCTCGAACCACAACCGAAGTTCTCGCGAGCGAGCAGCACGCTGGCGCCCTGGTAACGGGGAAAGTTGAGCACGAAATCCCGGTTGAGCGGACGGTTGGCGTTGTCCTGGTTGGGCTGGCCGACATCCAGGTAACGCCACTCGTCGAACAGGTTGGGACCGAAGCCGGTGCGCTTGATCGACTTCAGGAATTGCTTGGGGATGATCTGGTCGGTGTCGACGTTGGCACGGTCGAGCGGACAGACCAGGCCGGTGTGTTGGGTAAAGGCTTTCATCATCTCTCTCCTCAGGCCTGGATCAATTCGCGAACGTCGATGAAGCGCCCGGTCACCGCCGCCGCCGCGGCCATGGCCGGGCTGACCAGGTGGGTACGGCCACCGGCGCCCTGGCGGCCTTCGAAGTTGCGGTTGGAGGTCGAGGCGCAATGCTCGCCGCTGCCCAGTTTGTCCGGGTTCATGGCCAGGCACATGGAGCAGCCCGGTTCACGCCATTCGAAGCCGGCCTCGATGAAGATCTTGTCCAGCCCTTCGCTTTCCGCCTGGGCCTTGACCAGACCGGAGCCCGGCACCACCAGCGCCTGCTTGACCGTGGCGGCGACCTTGCGGCCCTTGGCCACCTCGGCGGCGGCGCGCAGGTCTTCGATACGCGAGTTGGTGCACGAGCCGATGAACACGCGATCGAGCCTGATATCGGTGATCGGCTGGTTGGCCGCCAGGCCCATGTACTTGAGCGCGCGGGTGATCGAATCCTTTTTCACCGGGTCGCTTTCCCGAGCCGGATCCGGCACGTTCTGGTCGACGGCCAGCACCATTTCCGGGGAGGTACCCCAGCTGACCTGGGGCTTGATGTCGCAGGCCTGCAGCTCGACGACAGTGTCGAAATGCGCGTCGGCATCGGAAACCAGATCACGCCATACGGCCACGGCTTTTTGCCAGTCCGCGCCCTTCGGCGAATACGGACGGCCTTCGACGTAGGCGATGGTTTTCTCGTCGACCGCCACCAGCCCTACCCGCGCACCGGCTTCGATGGACATGTTGCAGATGGTCATGCGCCCTTCCAGGGACAGCTCGCGGATCGCGCTGCCGGCGAATTCCAGGGCATGGCCATTGCCGCCGGCGGTGCCGATCCTGCCGATCACCGCGAGCACGATGTCCTTGGCGGTGACGCCGAACGGCAGCTTGCCTTCGATGCGCACCTGCATGTTCTTCATCTTCTTGGCGACCAGGCACTGGGTGGCGAGCACATGCTCGACCTCGGAGGTGCCGATGCCATGGGCCAGGGCACCGAAGGCGCCATGGGTGGAGGTGTGCGAGTCGCCGCAGACCACGGTCATGCCCGGCAGGGTGGCGCCCTGCTCCGGGCCGACCACGTGGACGATGCCCTGGCGCACGTCGTTCATCTTGAATTCGAGGATGCCGAAGTCATCGCAGTTCTCGTCCAGGGTCTTGACCTGGATGCGCGAGACTTCATCGGCGATGGCGTCGAGGCCACCGAGGCGCTCGGCGCGGGTGGTCGGCACGTTGTGGTCCGGCGTGGCGATATTGGCATCGATGCGCCATGGCTTGCGCCCGGCCAGGCGCAGGCCTTCGAAGGCCTGGGGCGACGTCACTTCGTGAAGGATATGGCGGTCGATGTAAATGAGCGACGAGCCGTCGTCGCGGCGCTTCACTTCGTGCATGTCCCACAACTTGTCGTAGAGCGTCTTGCCGGTCATCAGCCTGTCCTCATCACTATTTCTATGCCTGGGGCAATAGCCTTGTGGCTTATGGGGAGAATGCTATGCGCGACCGGCGAATAACTCAAATTCATATTTTTCATCCAGAAGATTCCTGATCGGAATTGATATAGCATCGCGGGACAACAACCCAGATCGCGACTGGAAGCCCCATGGATCTCGCCACCCTCAATGCCTTTATCGCCATCGCCGAACTCGGCAGCTTCTCCGAGGCCGCCATACGCCTGCACCTCACCCAGCCGGCGGTGAGCAAACGCATCGCCAGCCTCGAGCAGCAGCTGCGCGTGCGCCTGTTCGACCGCCTCGGCCGCGAGGTGAGCCTGACCGAAGCCGGCCGCGCCCTGCTGCCGCGTGCCTATCAGATTCTCAACGTGCTGGAGGACACCCGCCGGGCGCTGACCAACCTCAACGGCGAGATCACCGGGCGGCTGACCCTCGCCACCAGCCACCATATCGGTCTGCACCGCCTGCCGCCGCTGCTGCGCGCCTTTACCCGCGCCCACCCGCAAGTGGCGCTGGATATCCAGTTTCTCGACTCGGAAGTGGCCTATGACGAAGTGTTCCACGGCCGCGCCGAGCTGGCGGTGATCACCCTGGCACCGGATACCCGCGATCCGGTGCGCGCCGTGCCGGTATGGGACGACCCGCTGGATTTCGTCACCGCGCCTGAACATCCGCTGGCCCAGGGCACCGGCGTGACGCTTGCCGACGTGGCCCTGCACCCGGCAGTGTTTCCTGGCGGCAACACCTTTACCCACCATATCGTGCAGCGCCTGTTCGAGGCCGAGAACCTGACCCCCAACATCGCCATGAGCACCAACTACCTGGAGACCATCAAGATGATGGTCTCCATCGGCCTGGCCTGGAGCGTGCTGCCGCGCACCATGCTCGACGAGCAGGTGGCCCGCCTGCCCCTGCCGGGCATCCAGCTGTCGCGTCAGCTCGGTTATATCGTGCATACCGAACGCACCCTGTCGAACGCCGCCAGGGCCTTCATGCAACTGCTCGACAGTCATCGCGACAGTCTTGCTTTAGCGCCGGGGCAGCAGCTAACGTGATACCCATGCCGGCCATCTGCCGGCATTCATGCAGCACAAGCCCCAATAGCCCGGCTTCCCGCCTCGCCGGGCTTTTGTAGAGGAAGGGTCAATGGGCAATTCCAACGACAAACGCCCACCGTTGCCCCATGTACCGGTGCTCGACCCAGCCGAGTTCGAAAAGACCTGGCGCGACAGCCAACACCTGCTGGCTGCCCTCAATGGTGCCGGACTCGGCGCCTGGTTCTGGAACGTCGACACCGGCGAGGTCAGCTGGTCCCGTGGCGCCCAGAAGGTATTCGGCCTCGACCCGACCCGCCCGCTCAGCGCCCCCGTCGACTATATCGGGCTGATTCCCGAGGAGGAGCGCGGCGAAGTGCTGCGCATGTTCCAGGCAGTGATCGATGGCTCGCCCACGGCCGAGCCGATTCGCCATCGCATTCAATGGCCGGACGGCAGCCTGCGCTGGATCGAGATCACCGGCAGCCTGCAGGCCGGCGATGGCGGCCAGAACCGGATGTTCGGCGTGGTGCGCGACATCACCCGCCAGCGCGTCCAGGAACAGGCCCTGGCCGACAGCCAGGAGCGCCTGCGCATGGCGCTCGAATCGGCGGATCTGGGCACCTGGGACTGGCACATCCCCAGCGACACCCTGTTCGCCTCACCGCGCGCCGCCGTCCTTCATGGGCTGCCGGACGCGGCCTTCCAGGGTCCCTTCCCGGACTTTTTCGCCCACGTGCCCCCGCAGGATCTTCAGGCCCTGCGGCAGGCCTATCGCGACCTGCTGCCCGATAACGGCCAGGACTCCCAGGTGACCTACCGCACGGTGCACGCCAACGGCCAGACCCATTACCTGGAAAGCACCGCCAAGCTGCACCGCGATGACCAGGGCCAGCCCGTGCGCATGACCGGCATCATGATCGACACCAGCGAACGCACCCTGCGCGAGCAGCGCCTGCAGGCCTCGGAACGCAAGTTCGCCATGGTCTTCCAGGCCAGCCCCGACCCGATCTGCGTCACCACCCTGCCGGAAGGCCGGATCCTGGAAATCAACCCGGCGTTCACCCAGGCCTTCGGCTGGCGGCCGGCGGAAGTCAGCGGCCGCAATATCTTCAAGCTCGCGCCCTGGCAGGTGCTACCCGAGGATTCGCCGCTGCGCGCCAAGATTCTCGGCGGCACCGACCTGACCGACGAACGCATCGACCTGCACGACCCGCAAGGCCGCCTGATGAGCTGCATCGTGTCGTGCCGGCGCCTGGAACTGGCCGGCCAGCCCTGTGTGCTCAGCAAGTTTCGCGACATCACCGAGCAACAACGCGCCGAGGCGGCGCTCAAGGCCAGCCAGGAAAAATTCTACAAGGCCTTTCACTCCAGCCCGGACGCGATCACCATCACCACCCGCGACACCGGCCGTTACATCGAGATCAACGACGGCTTCACCCGCCTCACCGGTTACAGCGCCGAGGAAGTCATCGGCCGCACCTCGACCGAGGTGGGCATCTGGCCCGACGATCACCAACGCCAGCGCCTGCTCGCCACCCTGCGCGAGCAGGGCCATATCCAGCGCATCGAGATGAGCGGTCGCGACCGCCATGGCAAGCACCTGGAAGTGGAAATCTCCTTCGAACCGATCGAGCTGGATGGCACCCAGTGCCTGCTGGTCACCGCCCGCGACATCAGCGAACTCAAGGCCGCCCAGCAGCAGATTCAGCACCTGGCCTACCACGACCCGCTGACCAGCCTGCCCAATCGCGCCCTGCTGATGGATCGCCTGACCCAGCAGATCGCCCTGCTGCAGCGCCACGCACTGCGCGGCGCCCTGCTGTTTCTCGACCTCGACCATTTCAAGCACATCAACGACTCGCTCGGCCACCCGTTCGGCGATGCGGTGCTCAAGCTGATCACCGCCCGCCTGGAAGTCAGCGTGCGCGAGGAAGACACCGTGGCGCGCCTGGGCGGCGACGAATTCGTGGTACTGCTCACCGGCATCGAGGGTACGCTGGAAGAAGTCATCAGCCACGCCGGCCATGCCGCCGAAAAGCTGCGCACCCTGCTCAGCGAACCCATGCTGCTCGAAGGCCATCGCCTGCAGGTCACCCCGAGCATCGGCATCGCCCTGATCCCCGACCACGGCCAGACGCCGGCCGACCTGCTCAAGCGCGCCGACATCGCCCTGTACCGTGCCAAGGATTCGGGCCGCAACGCCATTCAGCTGTTCCACAGCTCCATGCAGCACGCCGCCAGCGAGCGCCTGCGCCTGGAGAACGAGCTGCGCACGGCCCTGAGCCGTGGCGAATTCGAGTTGTATTTCCAGGCCCAGGTGGACGCCCGCACCGATCAGATCATTGGCGCCGAAGCACTGCTGCGCTGGGCCCACCCGACCCTCGGCGAACAATCGCCAGCGCTGTTCATCCACGTGCTGGAGGAAAGCGGCCTGATCCTCGAGGTCGGCGCCTGGGTGATGGGCGAAGCCTGCCACGCCTGCGCGCAGCTGCTGGAGGACGGCCTGATCGACGAGCGCTTCAGCCTGTGCGTGAACATCAGCACGCGGCAGTTCCGCCAGGGCGATTTCGTCGAGCGCGTCGAGCATTGCCTGCGCCAGAACATGCTGCCCCAGGGCATGCTCAAGCTGGAAATCACCGAAGGCATCGTCATCGAGGACATCGACGACACCATCAGCAAGATGAACCGTCTGCGCCAGCTGGGCGTCAGTTTCGCCATGGACGATTTCGGCACCGGCTACTCGTCGCTCACCTACCTCAAACGCCTGCCGGTGGACGTGCTGAAGATCGACCAGTCGTTCGTGCGCGACGCCACCAGCAACCCGAGCGATGCGGAAATCATCCGCGCCGTGGTGGCCCTCGGCCTGAGCCTGGGCCTGGAGGTCATCGCCGAAGGCGTGGAACAGCAGAGCCAGCTGGACTTCCTGCAGAGCCAGGGCTGCAACTGCTACCAGGGCTACCTGTTCAGCCGCCCACAGCCGCTACCGGCCTTTCGGGCCCTGCTCAGCCACAGCGACCAGCGCCTGCCGCACTGAACGGAAAAGGCGCCACAGGGGCGCCTTTTCCGGTGTGCCGGTGCTGGATCAGTTCTCCAGTGCCGGGCGTGCCGACCCGATCGGGATGCGCTTGGCCTTGGCCTCTTCCGGCACATGGCGCTCCAGCTCGATGTTGAGCAGGCCGTTCACCAGGCTGGCGCTCTTGACCTCGATATGATCGGCCAGGCGGAACGACAGCTTGAACGAACGCTGAGCGATGCCCTGATACAGGTAGGTGACATTGTCACCGTTGCCATTGCCCGCACGCTTGCCGCCGGTCACGGTCAGCACGCCGCGCTCGACCTGCAGATCCAGATCTTCATCCTGGAATCCAGCGGCAGCGATGACGATCCGGTACTGGTCGTCGGCATGCTTCTCGACGTTGTAGGGTGGGTAGCTGCTGCTCGTCTCGTTGCGCATCGCCGATTCGAACAGGTCGTTGAAACGGTCGAAGCCAATGGACTGACGGAACAGCGGGGTCATGGAAAATGCAGTGCTCATGGTAGATCTCCTGAATAGTCAGCGAGTGATAAGGTGCGGGACCCGCCTTCGGCATCCCACGGTGAGAAAAATGTGGATGCCGGAAAAAATTTCAAGGGCCTGAAAAGGAGATTTTTCGATGTGCAAGGTAATGCTGGTTACCGGCGCCAGTCGTGGCATCGGCGCAGCCACGGCCAGGCTGGCGGCGCAGCAGGGCTACCGCGTGGTGGTCAACTTCCACCGCCAGCGTGACGCCGCCGAGGCGCTCGTCGAGGCGATCGCAGTCCAGGGCGGCCAGGCGCTGGCGCTGCAGGCCGATGTGGCGGACGAAGATCAGGTGCGCCGGCTGTTCGCCGAGATCGACACGCACCTGGGGCGCCTGGACGTGCTGGTCAACAACGCCGGGATACTGGAGCAGCAGATGCGCCTGCAACGGATGAGCCTGGAGCGCTGGCAACGGGTGTTCGCCACCAATGTGTACGGCAGCTTCCTGTGCAGCCGCGAGGCGATCGCGCGGATGTCCACCCGCCAGGGCGGGCGTGGCGGCGTGATCGTCAACGTTTCATCGATCGCCGCCCGCCTCGGCGCGCCCGAGGAGTACATCGACTACGCCGCGGCCAAGGGCGCGGTCGACAGCATGACGGTGGGGCTGGCCAAGGAGCTCGCCGCCGACGGCATTCGCGTCAATGCCGTGCGCCCCGGGGTGATCGACACCGAGATCCACGCCAGCGGCGGCGAGCCGCAACGGGTGGCGCGGGTGGCGGCCAGCGTGCCACTGGGCCGTGGCGGGCGCGCCGACGAGGTGGCGGAGGCGATTGTATGGCTGGCCAGCGAGCAGGCCAGCTACACCACCGGCTCGTTGCTGGACGTCAGCGGAGGGCGCTGAACGCCTCGTCGTCGGCTGCGAGCGCTTGCAGAGCGCTTACCTCTGCCGGCGCGATGCTTACGCCCAGCAGCGCATCGATGATCTGGCAGCTGGTCTCCCGCCGTACCAGGGCGAACAACTCGACCGCCTCCGGATAGCTGCGCGTGAGCATCGCCAGCCATTGCTTGAGCCGGCCAGGGGCGTAGCGCGGCGAGATCTTGCGCCGTGCCTGCAGCCAGAATTCGCCCAGCAGCGCCTGCAACTCTACCCAGGTCATCACGCCGGCATCCTGACCGACCTTTGCCGCGGCGATCTGCCGAGCCAGGTCGGGCCGCGCCACCACGCCACGGCCCAGCATGAAATGCTCGGCGCCGCTCACCTCGCGGCAGCGTCGCCAGTCCTCGACGGACCAGATATCGCCATTGGCATACACCGGCACGGCGACCACTTCCTGCACCCGTGCCACCCACTCCCAGTGGGCCGGCGGCTTGTAGCCCTCGACCTTGGTGCGTGCGTGCACGACGATCTGCGCGGCGCCGCCCTCGGCCAGCGCCCGGGCGCAATCGAGGGCCAGATCCTTGTGATCGAAGCCCAGGCGCATCTTGGCGGTAACGGGAATGGGCGCCGGTACGCTGCGGCGCACCTCGCGCACGATGGCGTGCAGCAGCTCCGGCTCCTTGAGCAGCACCGCCCCGCCGCGGGACTTGTTCACCGTCTTGGCCGGGCAGCCGAAATTCAGGTCGATCACCGGCGCGCCGAGTACGCAGGCATAGGCGGCATTGTCGCCCAGACACTTGGGGTCGGAGCCGAGCAGTTGCACGCGCAGTGGCGTGCCGGCAGCCGTACGGGCGCCGCTGAACAGCTCGGGTGCCAGCTTGCGGTAGGTCGACCTGGGCAGCACGCGATCGGTCACGCGGATGAACTCGGTCACGCACCAGTCGATGCCGCCAACCCGGGTCAGCACATCGCGGAGGATTTCATCGACCAGCCCCTCCATGGGCGCCAGGGCGATCTGCATGGCAATACTCTCGAACTATCAGGGGAAACCCGGCGGCGTCGGCCGGAAAACGGCGCGTAGTGTAGCGGCGAGACTCGCATCAGCCCAGCGGCGCGGCAGCTGAACACCTGCCACCTCAGGCAGTCCATTGCAGTGACGACTACCGATTGGAATCACCATGAGCCCACTGTTGTTGCGCGGTGCCCCGCTCGCCCTGCTGCTGGCCACCACCAGCGCCCTGGCCGTCACGCCGATCTCCGAGGGCGTGCCACTGGATCCGGCAGCGGCTGCCAAACTGATCGTCAGCCGTGACCGCCATGCCCCAAACGCCTGCGACCTGCAGCTGCGCGTCGATGAGCAAGTGGTGGTGGCGCTACCGGCCGGCGAAAGTGTCACGCTGGACGTGCCCAGCGGCGAAAGAACCGTTGTGCTGACACCTTCACGGGAAGGCTTCTGCGCCGAGATCGACCTGCTAAGCAGCCAGTCGATCCTGCTGCAACCCGGCGAGGTCAGGCGCTACCAGGCGGTGTACGAGGAGCAGAAGCTGTTTCTGGCGCCGCAGCAGTGATCCCTCAGGCGGGCAGCAATGCCCTGCCATAGCTCGCGACGAATTCGGCCGGCATGCGCTTGGGCCGCCCGCTGGACAGCTCGATGCAGACGAAGGTGGTGCGCGCGCGCAGCAAGGTGGCGCCGTCCTGGGGGCGCACCAACTGGAAACAGCGATCCATCTTCAGACGCTGGTCGGATGCGACGATCCAGGTACCCATGACCAGCGCCTGGCCTTCGTAGGCGCTGCTCAGGTAGTCGATCTCGTGGCGCACCACCGCCATGGCCCGATCCAGGCGCCGGTACTCGACCAGATCCAGCCCCAGCGATTGCGAATGCCGCCAGGCGCAGCGTTCCAGCCAGGTCACATAGACGGCGTTGTTGGCGTGGCCGAGGCCGTCGATATCCTCGCTGCCGACCATCAGGTCGATGGTGAATGGATCAGGGCGATCCCAGTTCACGGCAGACGCCCCAGGGCGCGCAGCGCTGCAACGGTGTGAGTCAGCTTCATGGGGTGGCTTCCCTTGTCGACGGAACGAGCCTGACCTTAGGGGCTAAGCCTTGCGCAACGCAAGGCCTGCATCAACAGAGCGGCCAGCACTTTTCGAGCGCGCAAAAACAAAAGGGCCACTTCGTGAGAAGTGACCCTTAAAAATCCCGCAGAGCGGGCAAAAATGGCGTCCCCTAGGGGACTCGAACCCCTGTTACCGCCGTGAAAGGGCGGTGTCCTAGGCCACTAGACGAAGGGGACGAAACCTTCGAAGAACAAGGCCAGCACTAGGCTGGCCTGTCGTGGATTGGTGGAGCTAGACGGGATCGAACCGTCGACCTCTTGCATGCCATGCAAGCGCTCTCCCAGCTGAGCTATAGCCCCAGAACCTTGCGGTCTGGCTGCAATGCTTGAGCACTGCAGCTGGAAATAGTGGCGTCCCCTAGGGGACTCGAACCCCTGTTACCGCCGTGAAAGGGCGGTGTCCTAGGCCACTAGACGAAGGGGACGCAAATGCCCTTCTTTACAACTCAACCCGTTCCGAGGAACCGGTTGTGGCATCCGAGATTGGTGGAGCTAGACGGGATCGAACCGTCGACCTCTTGCATGCCATGCAAGCGCTCTCCCAGCTGAGCTATAGCCCCATCTCGAGGACGGGGCGCATGTTAAGTGCGCCCCTGCACCCTGTCAACAAAATTTTAGCCGGTGATGCATTTTTTTTCGCTGACATAACAATCACTTACCGCAAACCGCTGGCGGCCGGCCGCACACGGCGACAGGCGGCCGAGAATCAGCCGATGCTGGCCAGCAGTTTTTCCCACTCCTTGTTCTCCTTCTTCGACACGCCGCCGAGCAGCTCGATGGCCTGGCGCAGGCGGAAACGGGTGAGGTCCGGGCCGAGAATCTCCATGGCGTCGAGTACCGATACCGAGCTGGCCTGGCCGGTGACCGCAGCGAACATCAGCGGCATGGCGTCGCGCAGTTTCAGCTCCAGGTGCTCGACCACCGATTGAATACAGGCGGTGATGCGCTCCTTCTCCCACTGGCGCAGCGCTTCGAGCTTCCAGAGGATCAGCTGCATGAGCTGGCGCACCTGGTCGTCGGAGAGCTTCTTGTGGGCGAACAGCGCCTTGTCCGGCTGCACGCCACCGGCAAAGAAGAAGCCCGCCAGCGGGGCGATCTGGCTGAAGGTCTCCACCCGGCCCTGCACGTGGGGCGCGATCTTCATCAGGTAGTCGCTGTTGAAGGCCCACTTCTGCACGCCAGCGGCAAATTCCTCTACGCTCAGGTCGCGCATCCACTGGCCGTTGAGCCAGGACAGCTTCTCCAGGTCGAAGATCGGCCCACCGAGGGAGACGCGCTGCACGTCGAAGTTGGCAATCATCTCCCCGAGGGTGAATTTCTCGCGCTCGTCCGGCATCGACCAGCCCATGCGGCCCAGGTAGTTGAGCATCGCCTGAGGCAGGAAGCCCATGCGCTCGTAGAAGGTGATCGAGGTCGGGTTCTTGCGCTTGGACAGTTTGCTCTTGTCCGGGTTACGCAGCAGCGGCATGTAGCACAGCTGCGGTTTTTCCCAGCCGAAGTATTCGTACAGCAGGATCAGCTTGGGCGCCGACGGCAGCCACTCCTCGCCACGCAGCACGTGGGTGATCTTCATCAGGTGGTCGTCGACCACGTTGGCCAGGAAGTAGGTCGGCAGGCCATCGGTCTTCATCAGCACCTGCATGTCCATGCGATCCCACGGAATCTCCACGTCGCCGCGCAGCATGTCCGGCACCACGCAGACGCCCTCGCTCGGCACCTTCATGCGGATCACGTGGGGCTCGCCGGCCGCCAGGCGACGCTGCACCTCCTCGTCGGAGAGCAGCAGGCCGCGGCCGTCGTAGCGTGGCGTCTCGCCACGGGCCATCTGCTCGGCGCGCATCTGGTCGAGCTCTTCCGGGGTGCAGAAGCAGTAGAAGGCGTGGCCCTTTTCCACCAGCTCCAGGGCGTACTTGCGGTAGATCTCGCCACGCTCGCTCTGCCGGTAAGGGCCATAGGGGCCGCCGACGTCCGGGCCTTCGTTCCACTCGATACCCAGCCAGCGCAGGGCATCATAGATCTGCTGCTCCGATTCGCGGGTCGAACGGACCTGGTCGGTATCCTCGATGCGCAGGATGAACTCGCCGCCATGCTGCCTGGCGAAGCACAGGTTGAACAGAGCGATATAGGCGGTGCCGACATGAGGATCGCCGGTGGGCGACGGAGCGATGCGAGTGCGAACGGTGGTCATGGAAAGTCCCGAGCAAGTAAGACTGAAGATGGCATGGGCTGGCCTCACGCCCTGGCTGCATGAGCCACCGGCGCAGGCGCCATGAATGACGCGAGAAAGCGAAGGAAACGAATATTAACAGGCCAGCCCCGACTGGCTCCAGCAAAGCTGGGCGCCGGCCGCTGGCGAACCCGGCACCGTGGCGGGCCGCCGGCTCAGATGCCCGAAGCGCCGCGCAGATGGCGACGCAGCGCCGCGACGCCCTCCTCCACACTGGCGCTGCAGCCTGCCCAGGAGCAGGCGAGCATCAGGTTGCGCGGCAGGCCGAAATCCTCGATGAAGTAGCCATCGGCATCACGGCCCGCTTCGTCACCAGGCAGCCACTGGCGCATGCTGCCCCGGGGCTCGAAGTACGCCCACACCGGCTTGCCCAGGGCTACCGCCGCCCCGACCTCGAATGCGGTGCCGGAATCCGGCTCCGAGCCGCGAAAGGGATTGAGGTTGGCCAGCACGGCGTCGGCGTCACGGATCATCGCCAGGTTGAGCTGACAGATCTGCGCCGCCTGCTCGGCGGGCGCCAGGCCTCCGGGCACCTCGTTGTCGAACGGATAGAGCCCTTCGAGCCCCTGCTCGCGGCACAGGCGCTTGAGGTATTCGCCCCGCTCGACGGCATCGCCCCTGAACACGTCGAAACCAGCCAGGTAGACCTTAGGGTGAGCTGCTGCACTCATACCGCGAGTAGCCGTTCACGCAGCTTCTGGATTTCGTCGCGCATCTGCGCCGCCGCCTCGAATTCCAGGTCGCGGGCCAGTTCGAACATCTTTTCCTCCAGCTGGCGGATACGCTTGGTGATCTCCGCCGGCGAGCGCAGCTCCGCTTCGTAGCGCGCATTGTCTTCGGCGGCCTTGGCCATGCCCTTGCGCTTCTTGCTGCGCGCCCCCGGCACCACCGCACCTTCGAGAATGTCCTTGATGTCCTTGACCACGCCCTTGGGCACGATGCCGTTGGCCTCGTTGAAGGCCAGCTGCTTCTGCCGGCGCCGCTCGGTCTCGCCGATGGCGCGCTCCATGGAACCGGTCATGTTGTCAGCGTAGAGAATCGCCCGGCCGTTGAGGTTACGGGCGGCGCGGCCGATGGTCTGGATCAGCGAGCGCTCGCTGCGCAGGAAGCCTTCCTTGTCGGCGTCGAGAATCGCCACCAGGGCGACCTCGGGCATGTCCAGGCCCTCGCGCAAAAGGTTGATGCCGACCAGCACGTCGAAGGTGCCGATGCGCAGGTCGCGGATGATCTCCACCCGCTCGACCGTATCGATATCCGAGTGCAGGTAGCGCACCTTGACGCCATGATCGGCCAGGTAATCGGTCAGGTCCTCGGCCATGCGCTTGGTCAGGGTGGTGACCAGCACGCGCTGCTCGGCGGCCACGCGCTTGTTGATCTCCGACAGCAGGTCGTCGACCTGGGTGCGCGCCGGGCGCACCTCCACTTCCGGGTCGACCAGGCCGGTGGGGCGCACGACCTGCTCGATCACCCGCCCGGCGTGGTCGGCCTCGTAGGGCCCCGGCGTGGCGGAAACGAAGATGGTCTGCGGGCACGCGGCCTCCCACTCCTCGAAGCGCATGGGGCGGTTGTCCAGCGCCGACGGCAGGCGGAAGCCGTACTCGACCAGGGTTTCCTTGCGCGAACGGTCGCCTTTGTACATGGCGCCGACCTGGGGCACGCTGACGTGGGACTCGTCGATCACCAGCAGCGCTTCGGCCGGCAGGTAATCGTACAGCGTGGGTGGTGGCGCCCCCGACGGGCGGCCGGACAGGTAGCGCGAGTAGTTCTCGATGCCGTTGCAGTAGCCCAGCTCGAGAATCATCTCCAGGTCGAACCGGGTGCGCTGCTCCAGGCGCTGGGCCTCGACCAGCTTGTTGGCGCCGCGCAGGTAGTCGAGGCGATCCTGGAGCTCGACCTTGATCTTCTCCACCGCCTCGAGCAGCGTGTCGCGGGGCGTCACGTAGTGGCTCTTGGGGTAGAAGGTGAAGCGCGGCAGGCGTTGCAGCACCTCGCCGGTCAGCGGATCGAAGGCGCTGATGTTCTCCACCTCGTCGTCGAACAGCTCGACGCGGATCGCCTCCAGGTCCGATTCGGCCGGGAAGATGTCGATCACGTCGCCACGCACCCGGAAGGTCGCCCGGGCGAAATCCATGTCGTTGCGGGTGTATTGCAGCTCGGCCAGGCGGCGCAGCAGCGCGCGCTGATCCATCTTGTCGCCACGGTCGAGGTGCAGCACCATTTTCAGGTATTCCTCGGGGCTGCCCAGGCCGTAGATCGACGACACGGTGCAGACCACGATGACGTCCTTGCGCTCGATCAGCGCCTTGGTCGCCGACAGGCGCATCTGCTCGATATGGTCGTTGATCGAGGCGTCCTTCTCGATGAAGGTGTCCGACGACGGCACGTAGGCCTCGGGCTGGTAGTAGTCGTAGTAGGAGACGAAATACTCCACCGCGTTGTTCGGGAAGAACGACTTGAACTCGCCATACAGCTGCGCCGCCAGGGTCTTGTTCGGCGCCAGCACCAGGGTCGGGCGCTGCACCTGGGCGATGACGTTGGCCACGCTGAAGGTCTTGCCGGAGCCCGTCACGCCGAGCAACGTCTGGTGCGAAAGCCCGGCTTCAAGGCCCTCGATCATCTGCCGGATCGCCTCGGGCTGGTCGCCGGCGGGCTCGAAACGGGTGACCAGTTGGAACTCGGACATAAATACCTCTGCAAAGGCTGTGACGCCACGACAACACGTGCGTCATACCTGATGTACGCTGTCGCGACACCGAATATGGGCCGCTATACTAACGGCCCGCTTGCGCAACCCCTAATCCAGTTGCCGGGTTGCTCGATACCCACCTCACCACAGAGCTGCCGCCCCCATGAGTCTGTTCTCCGCCGTCGAAATGGCTCCGCGCGATCCCATCCTGGGCCTCAACGAAGCATTCAACGCCGATAAACGCCCTGACAAGGTCAACCTTGGCGTGGGTGTCTACACCAACGAAGAAGGTCGCATCCCGCTGCTGCGTGCCGTGGTCGAAGCGGAAGCGGCGCTCACCGCTGCCCGCGCGCCCCGTGGCTACCTGCCGATCGAAGGCATCGCCGCCTACGACCAGGCCGTGCAGAAGCTGCTGCTGGGCAACGACTCGCCGCTGATCCAGCAGGGCCGGGTGATCACCACCCAGGCCATTGGCGGTACCGGCGCGCTGAAGACCGGCGCGGACTTTCTCAAGCGCCTGCTGCCCGACGCCACCGTGGCGATCAGCGACCCGAGCTGGGAGAACCATCGCGCCCTGTTCGAAGCCGCCGGTTTCCCGGTGCGCAACTACCGTTACTACGACGCCTTCAGCAACGGCGTGAACCGTGGCGGCCTGCTCGAGGACCTGAAGAACCTGCCGGCGCGCTCCATCGTCGTGCTGCATGCCTGCTGCCACAACCCGACCGGCGTCGACCTGACCCCCGAAGACTGGCAGGCGGTGCTGGAAATCGTGCGCGAACGCGAGCATGTACCCTTCCTCGACATCGCCTACCAGGGTTTTGGCGACGGTATTGAAGAAGACGCCGCAGCGGTACGTTTGTTCGCCCAATCTGGCCTGACCTTCTTCGTCTCCAGCTCGTTCTCCAAGTCGTTCTCGCTGTACGGCGAACGCGTCGGCGCCCTGAGCATCGTGGTCGGGGACCAGGAAGAAGGCAGCCGTGTGCTGTCCCAGGTCAAGCGGGTGATCCGCACCAATTACTCCAACCCGCCGACCCATGGTGCCAGCGTGGTCGCAGCCGTACTCAACACCCCGGAGCTGCGGGTGATGTGGGAAACCGAGCTGGGCGAAATGCGTGATCGCATCCGCACCATGCGTCTGGCCATGGTCGAGCAATTGGCTGACCTGAACGCCAAGCGCGACTTCGGCTTCGTCGCGCAGCAGCGCGGCATGTTCTCCTATTCCGGGCTGACCACCGAACAGGTCGAGCGCCTGCGCAGCGAGTTCGGCATCTACGCCGTGGGCACCGGCCGGATCTGCGTGGCGGCCCTGAACACCCGCAACCTGCCGGTGGTGACCAAGGCCATCGCCGCCGTTCTGTAAGTTGCCAGGGAGAAGTCGGCAGATGCTTGACTTCCCCTTCGTAATCAGTAGGATACGCGTCGTTGTTCCGCGATAGCTCAGTCGGTAGAGCAAATGACTGTTAATCATTGGGTCCCTGGTTCGAGTCCAGGTCGCGGAGCCAAATTCAGAAGCCTCGGTTGATCCGGGGCTTTTTTATGCCTGCCGAAAAGCTGCCTCTGGGTGCCAGCTAAACCTCACCGGCCACAGCATGCCGAAGGAGGTTATTGGTGCAGGAGGACTGTCAGCGCCTATTCACGGTGGGAGCGCGCCATGCGCGCGAAATCACGGGCATGGCCCGTTCCCACAAAGCTCGAGCGCCGTTTCTGTGCAAGCCGACATTTCATGCCTTGCGCGAGCTCAGCGCGGTAGGGCGTACTCGCGAAGCAGTACGCCGTTGCCGCTGCGGCAGGATCGATATGGGTTGGCGGACTGTTCGCTTCGCTCCTGAGTCCGCCCTACCCGCTAAACCTCATCGGGCCATAGCATGCCGAAGAGCGGTAGTGGTACGAGGAGGACTGTCAGCGCCTATTCACATTGGGAGCGCGCCATGCGCGCGAAATCACGGGCATGGCCCGCTCCCACAAGCTGGGGCGCCGTTTCTGTGCAGGCCCGACATTTCAAGCCTTGCGCGAGCTCAGCGCGGTAGGGCGTACTCGCGAAGCAGTACGCCGTTGCCGCTGTGGCAGGATCGATATGGGTTGGCGGACTGTTCGCTTCGCTCCTGAGTCCGCCCTACCCGCTAAACCTCATCGGGCCATAGCATGCCGAAGAGCGGTAGTGGTACGGGGACGACTGTCAGCGCCTATCCACTGTGGGAGCGCGCCATGCGCGCGAAATCACGGGCATGGCCCGTTCCTACAACGCGCGGGCGCCGTTTTTTTGTGCAGGCCTGACATTGCCTTGCTCGAACTCAGCTGGCGTAGAGATACGCCTCGACATCCATCCCCGCATCGCGCATCTGCGCCAGCTTGTAGCGCAGGGTTCGCGGGCTGATGCCCAGGCGCTCGGCCGCCTCCTTGCGACGCCCGCGCTCGGCACGCAGGATATCGATGATCACCTGGTATTCCCGGCGCCGCAGGTCCTCGCCCAACGCGCCATCCGCCACGATGGCGTCCGGCACTACCGGCATCGCCACGCCTGGCACCACCGCCAGCGGAGGCTGGGACGGCTGAGCGAAACCGATCGGCGCGGTCAGGCACAGGTCGTGGGGCTCGATAACACCGTTCTGCTGGAGAATGACCGCGCGCTGGATGGCGTTGTCCAGTTCGCGCACGTTGCCCGGCCAGGCATGGTGGGTCAGGCAGGCGACTGCCTGGGCCGAAAGGCGCAGCGGTGCCAGGTTCATCTTCTTCACATACTTGGCCAGCAGCCGCTCGGCCAGGGGCAGGATATCCGCCGGTCGCTCACGCAGCGGCCGCCAGGCCAGGGGAAAAACCGAAAGGCGATAGAACAGGTCTTCACGAAAACGCCCCGCCGCCACCTCTGCCGCCAGGTCCCGGTTGCTGGTCGCCAGCACGCGGATGTCCAGGCTGATCGGCTTGCGGGCGCCGACCCGCTCCACCTCCCGCTCCTGCAGCACACGCAACAACTTGGCCTGCAGGGCGAGCGGCATCTCGGAGATTTCATCGAGCAGAATGGTGCCGCCTTCGGCCAACTCGAACTTGCCCGGTGCGCTGGCAACGGCCCCCGTGAAGGCGCCCTTCTCATGACCGAACAGGGTGGCTTCCAGCATGTTGTCCGGGATCGCCGCACAGTTGATGGCGATGAACGGCCCCGTGGCGCGTTGCGACTGCTGATGAAGATAACGGGCCAATACTTCCTTGCCGGTTCCCGACTCGCCGGTGATCAGCACGGTAGAATCGCTACGGGCGACCCGCGCCGCCAACTCGAGCAGTTGCAAACTGGCCGGCTCGCAGGCCACCGGACCGTCCTGCTCCGATTCGCTGGCTCGCCCCAGTGCATGGCGCGCCACCAGCGACAGCAGGGTCTTGGGCTCGAAGGGCTTGACCAGATAATCGGCCGCACCACGGCGTATCGCCTCGACGGCACGCTCGACAGCGCCAAAAGCCGTCATCAGCAGCACCGGCAACTGCGGCTGCCGTTCACGGATGACGCATAGCAGCTGATGACCATCCATGCCCGGCATGTTCACGTCGCTGATCACCAGGCCGAACGGCTCCTGAGCAAGGGCGACCAGCGCCGCCTCGGCGCAATCGACGGCGCGGTAATCGTGGCCACCAAGTTCGAGGGTATCGGCCAGGGCTTCGCGCAATGCGCGATCGTCTTCAACCAGCAGGACTTTGGCAGCCATGGGTCACTCCTCACTCGTGGGGTGCGCTGGGATAATCAGCGGCAGAATCAACAAGGCGCAGGTACCGCGCCCCGGCCGTGAACGCAGCTGCAGTTCGCCCTGATGCGCGCGGGCGACTGCCTTGACCACCGCCAGGCCGAGGCCGGTGCCGGTGGTCTTGGTGGTGAAGAACGGCTCGCCCAGGCGCGCCAGCGTCAGTGCATCGATACCCGGACCGTCATCACTGATGCACAGCCGCAATGTGGAGCCGCGGCGGTAGGCATGCACCTTGAGGCGCACACCCTGCCCCGCCGCCTGGATCGAGTTCTCGACCAGGTTCAGCAGAGCACCCACCAGCGTATCGCGATTGCATAGCAGCTCGCCACCCCGGGCATCGCACTGCCAGCGAACGTTGATGCCCTGCACCACCGACTCGCCGGCCTGCCTGAGCGCCTCGAACAGCTGAGCGGGATCGAGTCGGTCCGCGAGTGGCAGCTCGCCACGTGCGAATACCAGCATGTCGCGCACCTGGTGCTCGAGCTCATGCAGCCGTTCTTTCAAGCGTCCGGCAAAGCGCTGCTGCTGCTCGGCCGGCAGTACCTGCTCGGTCAGGTGACTGGCATACAAGAGCGCCGCCGACAGCGGCGTACGCACCTGATGAGCCAGGGAAGCGACCATGCGCCCCATGGCGCTCAGCCGCTCGTGTCGCGACAGCTGATCCTGCAAGCGCCGGGTTTCCGTCAGATCGGTCAGCAATACCAATTGACCCGGCTCGCCTTGCAGCGAGCGGGTGGAAATCGACAGCCGCCGACCATCGGCCAGGGAAATCTCATGGCCGTCATCGCGACGGGGGGCAAAGCGCTGCGCGATCACCTCACGCCACAGGCAGCCGAGTAACGACTCACCCAGCATGTCCCGCGCCACGGGGTTGGCCTCCCGCACGGCGCCATGACCATCGATGACGACGACACCGCCCGGGAGCAGATCCAGAAGACTTTGCAGGCGATGAGCCAGCCGCTCCTTTTCGTTCAGTTCCTGCACGCGCTGCTCGCTGACCTGGGCCAGTTGCCCAGTCAGTTCATTGACGCGACTTTCCAGAAGACTGTAGGAGCTACCCAGGCGGCTCGACATCTGCTCGAACAAGGCCAGCGACTGCTCCAGATCCCCCCGCTGCGCCGGTAACGGCGAGGAGGTATCCAGCGGGGCGTGACGTTGCGGGCTTGGCTTCATTGCACTCTCTCGCAGGGCGAGCCGTCAGAAGGCGGTCATTTACCAAGGAGATAGCAATACTCATGCCTGAAAATAAAAACCTTTCTTTTCAGGCACATAAGAGTTTGATAGGTGACGAGTCGTCAATCTGCTGACTGAGAGCGGTAGGCTCGGAAAGATCAGGCGGGCCGCCGCCCATCCTATGACGCCCAGGCCAAGCGACTCAGTCGTCGCCAGCCTCATCTTCGCGCCGGCTCATGCCGTACTTGCGCATCTTCTCGACCAGCGTGGTACGACGAATGCGCAGTCGCTCGGCAGCCCGAGCCACGATGCCGCCAGCGTCATCCAGCGCCTGCTGGATAAGCCCCTGCTCCAGATTGCCGAGGTAGTCCTTGAGATCCAGACCCTCGGCCGGCAGCATCGCCGGCGACAGCACCGACGGCGACGGCGAGGTCAGCACCGCACGCTCGTCCAGCTCGTCGCGCAGGCTGGCAGCAAGCTGCTCGTCCTCGTCGTCGACGTGGCGGAATTTCTTTGGCAACTCGCCCACGCCGATCACGCCGTAGGGGTGCATGATCGCCATGCGCTCGACCAGGTTGGCCAGCTCGCGAACGTTGCCCGCCCAGTCATGGCGACAGAGCGACATGATGGCCGCCGAGTTGAAGCGGATCGAGCCGCGCTTCTCGTGCTCCATGCGCGAGATCAACTCGTTCATCAGCAGCGGGATGTCTTCGATGCGCTCACGCAGCGGCGCCATTTCGATGGGGAATACGTTCAGGCGATAGTACAGATCCTCACGGAAGCTGCCGCTCTCGATCATGCTTTCAAGGTTCTTGTGGGTCGCCGCAATGATACGCACATCGGCGTTCTGGGTCTTGTTGCTACCCACGCGCTCGAAGGTACGCTCCTGCAGAACCCGCAGCAGCTTGACCTGCATGGGCAGCGGCATATCGCCAATTTCGTCGAGAAACAGCGTGCCGCCGTTGGCCAACTCGAAGCGCCCGGCACGACTGGTGATGGCGCCCGTAAAGGCGCCCTTCTCATGGCCGAACAGTTCGCTCTCCAGCAATTCGGCCGGAATGGCGCCGCAGTTGACCGGCACGAACGGCGCTTCACGGCGCTTGGAGTGATAGTGCAGGTTGCGCGCTACCACCTCCTTGCCGGTACCCGACTCACCCAGAATCAGCACGCTGGCTTCGGTGTCCGCCACCTGCTGCATCATCTGCCTGACCTGCTGGATGGCGCGACTGGTACCTACCAGGCTGCGGAACAGGTTGGGTTCACGCTGTCGGCCACGCTCGCGGGCCTGGTCATACATCTCGCGATAAACCTGGGCGCGATGCAGGGAATCGAGGAGCTTGTTGTAGCTCGGAGGCATTTCCAGGGTTGCCAGCACACGACGGCGAAACTCTTCCGGCCAATCCGTGGTGGCGTGCTCGTGGAGCATCAGAACCGGCAGATACTCGTCCCAGGCGGCGAATTCCTTGAGCAGATCCAGCGCGCCGCCCTTGAGCTGTACCTCGCCGAGCAGGACACCCAGAATGCTTCTGCTGGAGTCGATCTGCTCGACCACCTTGTTCCAGTCGCCGCTGCCACAAGCGAGATGATCTTCCCCGAGAAAATCGAGGATCACCGACAGGTCACGGCGACGTTCAAGGTTGTCGTCGATTAGCAGAAGCTTGGTTTCACGCCACATAATTGCTCGGCCCAAAAAGAAAAAGCCGCCGACCACCAGTGCGCCGGCATATAGCCAGCAGTAAAGTAAATTATTGGCGCTTAGTCAATTTTATGGCGGGATTATTTACAAGGCGCTGATCAGGCCCATCTGGAGCAGGCTCTCGAGAATTCGAGACGCACGGGAAAAGCGCAAACACTATCGATGATAAGAACTGGCGCAGCGGAGTCAGATGGACAGATCACTCAGCCAAAAAGCTGATAGACCTTGGCACCCTGCTGCGACTGATTGAATTGCACCAGTTCGTTGGCCAACCGTTGCCGCTCAGCCTGGCAGGCACTGACCAGATCCTTGTAGAGATCCAGGAGCTCTTGCATGCGCGCACGCAGCGCACCGTCCTCATCGGCGGCATCCACCATCGCCTCTTCGACAGCCTGCCGGCACTGCAGATCCAGCTCGCCAATGGCCGCCCAGTCCTGGGTGGACAATGCTTGGCGCATGGCCGTACCCGTATTCTGGAGACGCTGAACAGATGTATTCATGGAAAAGCTCCTTTCAGCACGCCAATCACTAAGCGATGGCATCCCAGCCGGTCTTCACGTTGCGCAGCAAGTCTGCAACTTCATCGAGTGGTTCGACGCTGTTTTTAAGGTTTGCTTCGAGCAAGCGACGGTTCATGTAGTCATACAGATTATCGAGATTATGGGCCAACTCACCGCCCTGCTCAAAGTTCAGGCCTTCACGCAGCCCGCCGATGATACCAATGGCCTTGCCGATCAACTCACCCTTGAGCGCAAACTGACCACGCTCCATGGCACCACGCGCCTGTGCCAGACGAGTCAGGCCACCTTCCATCAGCATCTGAATCAGACGGTGCGGGCTGGCATCTACAGCCTGAGCCTGAGTGTTGACGTTTTGGTACTGACGCATAGCGGCCATGGCATTCATGTAGATGTACTCCAGTGTACAGCGGGAATACTCAATGTATCGGCATGCTCGGCCTGAGCTTTAGCAGTGATTCAAGCTTTATCGTCTCATCCTGCCGCGCACTAGCTAGGATCGCAATCGCGTGCTGGCAATCAGCGGTGCTGTAAATGAGCATGATTGCATGCGTATTCATGCAGCTCACCGCTGCAGCACCCTAACCTGGCGCAGAGCTGCGGGACCGTCCCAGCGTAAAGCACGCATCCGCGTGTGACCGCAGATCACGGTACGCCGAGGTCGGGTTGCAGCCTGAAAGCGGTCCACCAGCCCGCCGTGATTTCGATCGGCACGCCCAAGCGGCGGCATGGAACGGTCATTTACTGAGCCATATGACAGCTGAGGCCGCTGCGCTTGATAAGCGCCTAATTAGCCGCTACGTACGTGTCAGGAGCGCACTACACCCGGCAGGCTGGATAACGCCGAAGCCAGCGAATTGCTGGTAGAGCTCATCTGCCCTAGTAGCCCGTCCATAGCATTGAACTGGGCCAACAAGCGAGCTTGCAACTTGTCCATGCGCATGGTGAGTGCGTCGCTCTGCTTATCGATCGATTTGATCGTACCGTTCAAACCGCTGACACGCGATTCAAGGATGCCACCGGTCTGGGTGTAGATTTCAAGCTTGCTGCTAAGGCGGCTCATCAGACCTTCATCGCCAGTGAAAAAGCCGGCAACAGCTTCGTAGTTCTCGTCCAGAGTCTTGGTCAGTTTGGCGTCGTCGATGACGAGCTTGCCATCCTTGCCCGTGGTGATCCCCATATCGGCAAGGATACGCACACCACTATCCGCTCCCGGCTGCGGGTTGCCGAGTTCGGTACGCATGGTGCCGAGCAACTGACGAACCCCGGCATCCCCAACGAGCGCAGCGGCAATGGGGGCTCCATCCTCACCGACCTTGGTGACCTGGGTGAGCGAACTGGTTGTCGTCATCAGGCTGTTATATGCCTCGACGAACTTCTTGACGTTGCCTTTGACTCCAGCTTTATCCTCGGCGACCGTCAGCATAACGGGCTTGCTGGTCGAAACCGTCTCGCCATTGACAGTCGAGTTGCTGGTCGTCGGCGCCGTCAGGGTCAGGGTGACGCCTTCGATGGCGTCGCTCACAGTGTTGCTGGCACTCTGAATGCTCAAGCCGTTGATGCTCAACTGCGCGTTAGAGGCCTTGGAAATGTACTGCACGCCATCCGGCGGATTGTTACTCGCGCCCTGCACCGGTATCTCTAGCTTGGCAAGATCGCCACTGGCAGAAAGTGTGATGTCGTTGCCATCACCCGTCTTGTTGGAGGTGAGCATCAATCGCGCTTTGCCATCGCTCGGGTTGGTCACGACGGTAGCCGATATGCCTTGGTTTTTGAGCTGCGTATTGATCGCGGTGCTCACCTCTGAGAGGGATAAATCTTTTCCCGTCGGTAGCGTAACTGTCTTCAGCGCATCATCGCCGAGACTGATTGTCAAGCTGCCACCGGCAGCGAACTTTGCATCCTTCTCGACTGCAGCACTCGCCACGGTGCTGGCTGTAGCGAGACGCGTGACGTCGACCTTGTAGGTACCAGGTGTCGCTGTAGCACCAGCCTTTGCTGAAACCTGAGTGGTGTCCGACGAAGTTACCGTGCGCGCCTGGAACAACTTGGCGCTGTTCAGGTCCTTCATCACGCTCTGCAAATTGGAGATGCCCGACTTCAAGGATCCCAGGCCAGAAATCTGCGCCATGGTCTTCGTTTGCAGCTTGGAAAGCTGCTGAGCCTTGGGCGCCCTTTCAGAGTCAACCATGGCTTTGACGATCCCTTTGATGTCTAGCCCTGAGTTGAAACCATTGATTGTCGTGACAGCCATGACAAACCCTCGTCAGTTCATTGACGGCAAAGCCGCTTACACGCGATTCAATGCAGCATACGCGCCAGAATCCTCAAGCCTCAGCCTTGAATAACAGGCTGCGCGCTTCATCAAGCCGCTGCGCTAGCCTCAATGCTTCTTCCGAAGGCATCTGACGAATGACCTCGCCGGTCTTCGAGTCAGTTACTTTGACCACCACCTTACCGCTCTCATCGTCCATTGAGAACTTGAGATCGCGGCGAATGCTCTGCGTGAAGGACTCGACACTCGCGACCGCCTGCTGCAACTCCTCCTTCGACGGATCGCGCATATCTTCGACAGGAAACTGCGCCACTGCAGGTGCAGATTGCTGCACAACCAGAGCTGCGACATTTTTATTCGACAGGCGATCGACAGGGATGACTCCTTGGCTACTGATCGACTTAATGTCCATGATGCTGACCTCTCAACGAAGAACGGGGCGAAGCGCGAACGCTCCCCCCCGAATTTTCCCTGACCTTCGTACCGGTTAGCGCAGAAGGCTGAGAACCGACTGTGGCAACTGGTTAGCCTGGGCCAGAATCGCGGTACCAGCCTGTTGCAACACCTGGTTCTTGGTCATGTTGGCCGTTTCTGCGGCGAAGTCAGTGTCCTGGATACGACCCCGGGCTGCCGAAACGTTTTCACCGATGTTCTGCAGGTTGGCGATGGTGTTGTCGAAGCGGTTCTGGATGGCACCCAGATCAGCGCGCTGGGAGTCGATCATTTTCAGCGCATCATCGATGACCAGTACCGCAGCCTGTGCACCACTGGCCGAGCTGATGTCGATGTCGGACACGCGGCTGTCGCCGGAAGCCGATGCCGAGAACGCGGTGACCGCAGTAGCGCCGGACGCAGCACCCGCGAAGGAGATCGAGGTGATGCTGCCGGTGGCAACGCCGGAAGCATTTTCGCCAGCCCGGGCGATGTAGCTAATCTTGTCACCATCGACGAAGGCACCCACGCCGATGTTGGCATCGTTGACCGCCGCAGCGATCTTGGAAGCTGCCTGCTCGGCCGTTTCATTGCCCTTGAAGTTGACCGTGATTTTGGTCTCGCCACTGGCAGCGCCGTTGACGGCTGCAGTGTTGATGGTAATGCTGCCGGTGCTCGCGGCGGTGCCGGTTGCAAAGGTGGTCGCACCACCGCTGGCGGTGTAGTAAGAGCCTTTCAGCGACTCGGCACTCATCTCGTCGATGCCGACGCTGATGATTTCGTTCGCAGCCGAACCCACTTGGAAGCTCGCGGTACCGAAAGAGCCGTCCAGCAGCTTACGACCACCAAAGGTGGTGGTGTTGCTGATACGGTCCAGTTCTTTCTTGAGCTGACCGACTTCGCTATTGAGCGCGTCGCGTTCCGAAGTGCTGTTGGAGCCGTTGGCCGACTGCAGGGACAGATCACGCATACGCTGCAGGATGTTGGTGGACTGCTGCAGCGCACCTTCAGCGGTCTGGGCCAACGAGATGCCGTCGTTGGCGTTCTTGGTGGCGACGCTCAGGCCGTTGACCTGGCTGGTCAGACGGTTGGAGATCTGCAGACCGGCGGCATCATCCTTGGCGCTGTTGATACGGCTACCGGTGGACAGACGCTGCAGGGAGGTGCTCAGCGAGTTGGAAGAGGTGTTCAGGTTGCGCTGAGTGTTCAGCGACGCCACGTTGGTGTTGACAGTAAGAGCCATGATGCTGTCCTCCACAGGACTGTGATGCTTGCCTAAGCCTGCGACCTCGGGTGAGGCATTGCCCAGGCACCCATTTAGTTCGCGTTCGAATTAGTTATCGTCACCTTGACGAGAAGCTTTAGGGTCTGAAACAGCTTTTTCTTACCCTGTCTTACTTGGCGATAACTCTTCGGTGCACCATGCCCACTAAAAGCGTCGAAGCAGCGGCGCAACCGTCGTGAAGGTTATCGCCGCCCAACGCAAAAACTTGAGCGGCAGCAATTGGTCGGGAATCGATGGCCGGGAAGCAGCTGACACGCTTGCCGGCCGGTCAAGCTGGAGCGCCGTGATCAGTCCGGCAACCAGGCACGGGCCCAAGCGTCCAGGTTTTCACCTTGCAGCATCCAGTCACTCAGTACGATCTTCTGCAGCTCGTCGCCCATGCGGGCCGTCGCGTCCAGATCGGCCAGATGCATGCGGATAGCGTCCACCCAATCCTTGTAGCGGTTCTTCACGCGGGTGACTGGGAAGGCATCGTCCTGATAGCAACGAATGTCACTGCACACCACCGGGAATCCACAGGCGCCGTACTCAAGGAGTCGCAGGTTGCTCTTGCATTCGTTGAACAGGTTCTGCTCGACCGGCGCGATGGCCAGATCCAGGTTGAGTTTTGCCAGCGCAGCCGGATAACTCTCGATGTGCACGCCCGGGTGAAACTCGTGGATATAGGGCTTGAGGTTTTCCGGGCACATGCCGAAGAACACCCAATCCACTTCCTTGGCCAACTCCCGAACCACATCGCCGATCATCTCGAGATCGCCGGTGTGGCTGATGCCGCCGGCCCAGCCGACCCGAGGCCGGGCTGAAACACGTCGCGCGCTTTCCAGCCCCTGCCACCACTGGGTGGGCAGGCGATTTTTGACGACCCGGATGTCGTCGTGAAGCCCGGAGAAGGCTTCGCCCAGCGCATCGGTGGACACCACGAAGCGATCAACGAAGCCGAGTCCGCGACGCAAGGTCTTTAGGATATCCTTGGGCATGTGGCTTCTATGGATGTTCTTGACCGGTAAGTTGGGCAAGTAGTCGTCCAGCTCATAGACCTTGAACGCCCGGGAAAACGCCTTCATCCGCTGCATGGCCTGGATTCGATCCTCGCCAACTTGACGCTGCAGCACAATGGAATCGGGATCATAACGTTCTAGGTCAGGCGTATGCATCAGCCCACGCGAAAGCGTGCCGTCGACCAACCCTTGAAGCTTCATGGCGATAAAGGGCTGAACCATCCGATAGTGGCCGCAGCCCTGCATGTCGGCCTGGTGAACGAGCAACGTGGGGAGCGGGCGCCAGGACTGAAGCGGTCGCCAGCTGATGGCGTTGTCGGTCAACTTGAAACCGCCACGTTGAACCAGTGATAGATTGGCGTTGTAAGCAGGGTCACGGGCGAGCAACGGCAGCCAACGCTCGTACATGATGGCCTGCTCTGCGACAAAACGTTTGCGCTTGGCTTCCTGCTTATGTGGATCGATCGCCTTTTGGCTCACATTACCTTCGTGCAGTACCAATGCATGGGGTGTCCACACGTTCAGGTAACCAGCTTGGCCAACCTTGAGGCACAGATCGACATCGTTGTAAGAGACCTTGAAGGCCTCCTCGTCCATGCCGCCGACCTCTAGATACAAGGACCGGCGAATCATCAGGCAGGCGGCGGTCACCGCACTGTAGTTCTGATCCACCTGCAGGCGACGCATGTGGCCCGGTGCATCAATGGCTTCGCCGATGAACGGGTGATCCGCCGGCCCATTGAGGCCCAGCACCACACCGGCATGCTGGATGCGCCCATCTGGGTACAGCAGCTTGGCACCAACGATGCCCACTTCGGGGCGCTGCGCGTGGTTGAGCATCTCATCCAACCAGTCTTCGCGAATGATCGCCGTATCGTTGTTGAGCAGTACCAGGTACTCACCCCGTGCCTCACGTGCTGCGAAATTATTCATGGCCGAGAAGTTGAAAGGCTGCGGGTAGCGCAACACGCGGATCTTCTCCTCTTGAAGCGCCTCGATACCGGCCAGCCAGGCTTGCGCCTCGGGTGTTTCACTGGCGTTATCGATGATCAGGAGCTCATAGTGGGTATAGCGGGTCTGTTCGAGCAAGGTTTCCACACAGCGCTGAACCATTGCCAACTGATCCTTCGTCGGAATCAGGATCGACACCAGTGGCTGATCGGCATGGCCGTATCGTATGCGGTAGGTGCCTGGTGCGCTGGCGACCAATTGCGCATTGGTGTAGCCACGACGGTTCAAGTGCGCGAGCAGCGCAGCCTGCTCGTCAGTGATTTCCACGGGAACATGTGCATCGGTGACCAGCAAGGGCTCGTCGACGTGGCCCAGCCCCGCTATGCCTCCGGCCTCCACGAGTCGCGTCAGCAATTCGAACTCCATCGCACGCGGATAGTGCGGATCCAGCCCGCCGCTTTGGATGAAGACGTCACGGCGATACAACCAGTTTCGCGCCATTACCGAAGGCAGGCTCAACAGCAGGTCCAGGTTAAAACTCGGCCGGAAGGCTGCGCCCAGGGTGCCATCGGGCATACGTTGCAATTCGTCGCAGTAAAGCGCGCGACAGTCGCCCGCATTCAACAGCTCTAGCGCCACTATGGTCAGCCCGCTGGCCGTGAACTCGTCACCGGCGTTGACCAGCATCAGCCAATCCACATCCAGGTCTGTTGCTAGCGCATTGACCTTGCCCGCCAATTCGTCAGGGCGCGTCTGGATCATACAAACTGCTATCCGACCATCATCGGAGGGCTCAGCTTGGGTAGTCACCACGACTACCGTGCTTGGCTGGTAGAGGTGATGATCCTGGTTCAGGCTGCGCAACGTTTTCGCCAACGCCTGGGCATCGCCCTCCGGATCCATCACCACAACCGCCATTCGTGGACCGCCGTTGTGCTTCGCCAGGCGCTCTCGAATCAGTCGCCGCTCGATTACACCGGGCTGCCGACCCGCCAGCCATTGCCTGATGGTATCCACCGGTGGCGATGCAGCAGAGACCCGCTTGACCGGGGCATCTACGAAGCCCAGCGCCAGCGAAAGCGGACCGGCCAGGCCAGCAAGCCCCGCAAAATGCGCGCTACTATGGACTTCCAGCATCACGCCGCCGCCATCTTCTGGGCGGAACGGAATCACCAGTCGTTGCGCCTGGTAATCCCTAAACGTCAGCTCGCGATGAGCAATGCCATTGATGCGCAGCTCGGCTTTGAAGGGGAATCGATCATATTCGACACCGTGCACCGCCGAAACGTCGATCTGCAGTGAGCCATCGCGCTCAGGCCAACCGTCGACGGCACACACCAACTGTAGGCGGGCGCGCGGTGCCAGCAGATAATGGTTGCGCCCAACCACTCGCACAACACTATCGTCGAGGACAGTATCAATACGTTGGGCTGGCCATGGGGTGCTATTACCCTGTACGCAGAGTGTCTGCCACCAGGCACTGAAGACCTGGTCGGTTGCACACTCAGGCAGATCGGCAAAAGCACGCCGTAACACGTATCCTGGCAAAAGTGTCCATAGCTGCGTGCCTTGAAGCGTTTCTATAGCCCAGCGCTGGCGCTGAATTATCCAGTCTTCCGGCTCACTCGACAGCGCGAGCGGAGCACTTTGCACTGGCCGTCGTGTCAAGACCTGGGCTGCAGCCTCGCCGCGGGCAAGCTTGGCCAGTCCCTGACTGATACGATGCCCGCTGCCGGGACGATAAGGAACCTTGCCGTCAACGAGCATCAAGGCCTGGATCTGAGCCTGTCGGCTCTCAAGCCAGTCCAGCATCGTTTGGGCGCTCTCGAACTGCGGCACTCCCGCAAGCTGCTTTTGCGCAGTCTGCCCGCCCAAGACCGCGACCTGACCGAATGCCATTGAGCGCTCGAACGCATCCAGCATGTCAGGATCGAGTTGAGCATCGCGCACATCAATTACCACGTGCGGTCTCGGCACACGAGCAATCGCATCGGCTACCCGCTCGACCGAGCGGCCATCCTGAAAGCGCCCGTATAGCTCACTCACCCGGCGCGCCTGACTGTCGCGGCAATACCGTGCATGGTTGGCATATGCGTTACGCAGCAGCTCGAGGAAGCCTTCATCCTCGCTGAATTCCATCCCGATATCACGCCAGGCATTGCCGGGCGCGTCGGGGTTGTATTCCCAATGTCCCACCCGAGCTTCGCTCGAATATAGAAGAATCGGGCGGTCCAGCGCCATGAACTCGAACAGCAACGAGGAGCGGTCGGCAACGAGGATGTCAGCCTCGGCGAAACTTTCGGCGATACTGGCCTCGGGGTCGTCGACCAGCTCCACCAGCGGATCGGCCGCGACCTGCGCGCGCCAAGCCTCCATCAGGCCACGGAACAGCGCCTTGTCGACGACGAAACTATGCTCATGCGAAACGATGGCAGGGTGCGGCTTAATAATGATGCGAGAAGCGGGATAGACTTCGCGGATCAAGCCTACCAATCGCTCTCCAAAAAAAGCCGCAGCACTAATTTCGGGGTTGTAAGTCGGTGCGAACACGATAGTCGGCGCCTGCTCGTTCACCGGTCGAGGCGGCAGACGGAAGACTTCGTCGACCCAGGCGTTGCCGGTCAGCAGAAAGCCCGATCGCGGCTGCACGTTTGAACGCAGCGTGTCCTCAATATCCCACGGACTGCCGCACAGGTAGTCGGCGTGGTTGTATTGCGGCTCGGCGAACCCATAACGCGTAACTGAACCGTGGCGCATGCCGATCAGCAGGACTTGATGGGCATCGCAGTAGTCACGCCAGAACTCGACAGACCAGCCGTCTGCCACGACGATAACCTGCGGTCGCCATGCCATCACTTCGGAGATGGACAGGCTCAGCAGGCTGTTTTCAAAACAGGCCGACAGGGGGCGCAAGGAGCGGAAATGAAAAGGCATACTGCCAAAGCAGGCAACCCTCAGATCCTTGATGGGCAAAACGGCCGGCGTTTCAGCCAGCAGTGGCCGGAATAGATAGAGCACGCTGGTCTGATTGCAATTATCCATGGTTAAAAGCGGATAATTGGCAATCTCGTACAACCCCATTGAACGAATCATTGCCAAATAACGACTTTCGGGGCGGTATTTTGCTTCGTCCTGTTCATTGAGCAGTTGACGTGCTTCCTGCCCCTCGAGCAACACTGAATCCTTGAGGATCAACAGTCCGCCCGGCTTGAGCAGTGAAATAGCCTTGAGTAGCACGCGAGCAGCGGCCAGGTCATCATTGATGCGGGTCAGAACGCCCATTAGGCTTACGGCATCGAAGCGCTCTTCTGAACTGAAGTCGAAGACGTTGCCTGCCTCAAATTCAATATTCTCCAAGCCTTCGGCGCACGCATGCGCTCGGGCCTGTTCGATGAGTTCAGCTCCCAGATCCATGGCCGATACACGAGCGACCTTGCTAGCAAAAAGCCGGCTGAACCTGCCGTCCGCACAACCGATATCCAGCAAATGGTCCTTTTCACCAAGCAGTGGCAAAACGTGTTCGATCAGATGTTGCTCCTGCCGCTGATAAAGGGCTGCCGGCCCGATCTGACCACGATCAGTGTTGCTCCAAAATTTATCAGCCACTGCCCCCTGATCTTGATTACTCATTTTCACCCCACTGGTCGGCCAGTACATTACGCGCCATGTCTAGATCTGCAGTCGTGTCGATATCGAATGCTTTTATCGTGAATGCGGGCAAAGGCGTATAGGCCGCTATCGCCTCATAGACATAAATCGGTTTGTCTATTACCAGCTCCGGTCGAATGATGGCGATCCCGGTCCATTCCAGATCCGAGACCGGCTCACGCGTGAAGCCAGTTACCTGCTCGCCCGACGTATCCAGCAAAACGCGCACACCGTCGCTGGTGAGATAAGGTGACACGCCTACCAGTTGTTCATGCCGCTCACCGGCATCGAGAAAATGCTGGAAGCTGCGGTCTTCAAGAATGGTATCGGCATCAAGAATCAGCATCCGCTCGTTCAGATGACGAGAAACGCGGTGGATACTCTGCAGCGTATTTGTCCGGGCATAGTCGGGATTGCGAACGATGATGACGTCGGGACGTAGCGAAACGGCATGTTCGATCACATCTTCCTCGCGAAAGCCTACTACCAGCCAGACGGATTCGGCCCACTGTAGGCGCTGCAGATGCCACTCCAGCAACGTGCGACCGGCAACTTCGACGAGGCATTTCGGCTTATTAAGTCCCAGCCGCGAGCCAATCCCAGCGGCGCTGATTACAACGTGTCTAATAGACGACATAAGGCTTTTCCGTCATGCAGGAGGAAGTCACTGAGCTTGAGCAGTGTCTTGTTGGGCGTATGCACACCGCCGTATGCGATGCGCCAGTCGGCCGCTTCGAACATGGGCACGTCGTTCATGCCCTCCCCTACGGCGACGATACGGTCGAATTGCCCACGCAACGCGCTTATGGCGTCGCCTTTATGCAGAATATGCTCCACCCCCTCCAGGCCGCCTTGGGCGTCAAACCGGGCGCGAGAGGTGAAGCTCTGGATTCCCAACTTGTCAAGAATCGGCTTTACCCAAAGATCGAGGCTTCCGGTGACCACGAAAGACTGCTCACGATGACGTCCGAGGAACTCCATGATATTGGGATCGAACTCAACCTGCTCCTCAAGCACGGCGTGAATCCAGTCCAGACGTGCATCTCGCAGCAGGCGAACCCGGAGCTTGAAAGATTTATCGAACGGTAGCAGGCCATCGATGGTGGCCTGAGTAAGGACGCTGATCTCGTCTTCCAACCCGACAGACGAAGCAATGAGCGGTAGTAACTCCTGGCGGGTCAGCGTGCCGTCGAGGTCGAAGCAATAAGCCGTGGTCATTGGCTGCCTCCCGCACGACGCAGGATGAAAAAATACTGCCGGGTCTCGGCGCGCTTCTCGAGGCTGTCGGCGAACAGAACGTCCTCCTGCTCTATAGCTACCTCAGTCCCCTTTAGCGCTTCTGCCATAAGGCCGTGGAGCTCCTCGACCGTGCGATATATCGCCGAATATTCCTCGGCCAGTTCGGAAGAATAAAAGCGATCCAGCGTAAAGCGTTCTTCGATGCCCACCGGCTCACGGAGATAGATGGCGCCGCCGGGCGCGCATAGGAGTGCCGCATCGCGCAGCACCTTGGCGCAATCTGCATCGTTCAGATAGATCAATAGGCCCGAAATCAGCAACAAATCGAATGGCGCGGGCAGTTGCAAATCATTGGGTTGCAGGCTAGTGGCGGACATTATCTGAAACGCTAATTGTCCGAGGTCACGACTGGCCGCTTCTCGTTGCGCCTGCTCGATAAGACTAGCGGAGAAGTCGACGCCCAAATAACGCAACTCCGGGTAGTGCTCGGCCAAAAACCAGCCCCAGCGGCCCACGCCACAGCCGATATCAAAAACCTTGCCGATGTCTGTAAGTGCGAGAACCGATGACACTCGCTGCTTCTCTGCCAGGTCGCGAGCTGCGACCAATTCGGGCTGCTCATCCTGATACATGGTTGCACTCAGAAGATTGGCATACTGGCGCTGCCCGCGAGATTCAAAAAAAGCTTGAGTACTCTCGTAGTCGATCGCAACCGGACGCCCTTTGATACGTCGTACATCCATCAATATAGCCCTCGCGTTCCACTGAACTACGCTTTTGTGAGGTATTACCCGATTCACAGATTTCTTGGCGGCGCCCATTAGCTCGACATGAAGCTGTCAGCCCCAAAGTACCGCTAAACAAGTAATGCTGGCTCGCTAGACACCCTTACCCCTTGCCAGGTCCGCTCAAACAGACCACCTATCACACGAGGGCAAGGTGATCGTCCTCGTCAAATGGCCGGCACTCAGCCCTTTGGGAACTTCAAATAGCAAGAACCCGGCCAATATGACTACCTGAGAGAAAAGCTCGGGTGCGTAAAACAGGAGTGTAGCCCGCATGGGTCGGCCATGCAGTGTCGCAGCTGACCGCGGGATAGCAGCGGAAAATGACAGGCATCGTCACTGAACACTCGCGATCGGGAGACCATGACATCGAAGAGAGCAGCGCCAACGCAGCTCGCATCGTCAGTACTTTCATCCTGTCCAGGCAGATCGGAGAGAACTGCACCTAGCCGAGCAACCGAGCGCCTGTGTACGCGCGGATAAAGCCTCAGGGATGAAGCCAACGCTGTAGAGCATACGAGCAGCCCGACAATGGACGCATATAGAGCTCTCAATAAAGAGAGAAACGGTCAAAGGTATCCTGCACTGGCCAAAAGGCGCTATTAAAAGGTGTGATACTTCTTTCAAAGCTTGCTGAACAAGTTAAGACCACTGATCTTCACGTAGCTCTGCTGCGCTGCGTCAAGAATCAGGCTTTGGAAAGACAGGCGAGAAAGGGCTTCTGGATAATCCAGCTCACGCAGTTCGGCCTGCACGGCCTTGTTGCCCAGGGCCGAGTCTTCGTTACTGGTGAGCGTGGTATCGATGATGTTGCGCCGCGCACCGATGTCACCACGCGTGCTGTCGATCACGATACTGGCATTGGACAGATTGGTGATGGCCTCGGCGACTGCATCACGCACCATCAGCCCGCCCTCAGGCGTCGACGGCGTTTCTTCGAGCGCCTTGCGCAGATTGGCAATCGAATCCAGAACGCCTTGGGTCTGTTTGTTGGGGTCGGCTGTCACGGTGATGCGATCACCAGCGGCCGGCACGCCATCGAAATTGATCATGACCCCGCGAAATACCAACTTGTCGGCGGTTTTCTCGTTTTCATCCATGGAGCCTGCGGCCAAGCGCGGCGTCGTAGTGCCAGCCGCGAACACTTCATAGCTGGTGGCACTGGGGTTGCCGAACACGATATCGACACCGCCGTCCGGGAAACCGGGCGTGCCGGTAAACGCCACCTCATCCTGCACCAATGGGGTAGAGGCACGCAGCGTCGAGCCTGCCTGCAGCGTCGGCGTGGCATCCAGCCGCCCGGCATTGGTGACATTCTGGAAAACCTTCTTACCGTTATCGCTGATCGCCACATTCAGCGAGCTGGCAATTTCCAACTTGCGCTGCCCCTCGTCACCTTGATAGCTGTAGGTGCCATCGGCATTGCGGACAAAAGGCTCGGCCTTGCCCTGAAAGCCGGAGAACAGGTACTCGCCGCGGGCATTCTTGGTGTTCATCAGGCCCAGCAGCTCATTTTCCCGCTCACGCAATTCGGCCGCATTGGACTTGCGATCATCGGCACTGAGCGAGCCACTGCCAGAGCGAACGGCGAGCTCCTGGACACGGAGCAGGACGGTATTGATCGAGTTGAGAACGGACTCTTCCTGCACCAGGCTGTTATCGGCCGCCGTGAGGTTTTCCTTGTGCTGGCTCAATACGTTCTGCTGCTGCTCGAGCTGCAACAGGCGCACCGACGCGACCGGATCGTCAGCTGGAGTGAGAATGCGATTACCGGTACTGATCTGTTCCTGGGTGCGAATGGCATTGGCGTAGTTGCGCTGCAGGCCTTGCACGCCGTTGTTGAACGCCTGAACAGTAGAAATGCGCATAACAGCCTCGTCTTCTCTGACGGTGGCTGACGTTGGCCAGCCCCGCACCCGCTTGGGGATTTGTTGAACCACCTGCCGTTTGCCGGGTGGTCGAACGGATAATCGTTAGTGGCGCGCCCACGCGGCACATCCAGCGGGCAACGCTGACACCGCGTTACGACCCTGCCCGCCTCACGGCGAGCGCGACGCCCTACTCGCTACCTGAATGCTCCGATAAGGGTATCGAACAACGAGCGCGCAACTTGAATCACCTGGGCGGAGGCGTTGTAGTACTGCTCGAACTTGATCAGGTTGGCCGCCTCTTCGTCCAGGTTGACCGCGGACAGCGAATCACGGTTGTCCTGTGCCTGTTTGAGAATAGCACCGGTCGCCTCGCTGTCCTGGCGGGCCTGGGCGGTCAGGGTGCCGACGCGTTCGATCAGGTCGCCGTAACTGTCGGTGAAACTGGAGCCGGTGGCGACGCCGGTAACGGTGGGATCGACCCCTACCACCTGCTTGTTCTGCAGGCCGACCAAGGCCAGCGCGTTGCGGTTGTCCGAGACACCGTTCTGGTTGAAGGCGATGTCGAAGCGGTCGCCATTTTGCGGGCGGCCGCTGAGGCTCATGTTGACCCGGGTGCCGTCCGCCATGGTCAGCTGGTAGTTGTTCTGCAGGCCCGGCTCGAACAGTGGCGTCGGCGCTGGCGTGATCGGCTGCCCCTTGTTGTCGACGCGAACCAAGGTTGCACCTGCCGGCAGGCCGGTGAAGCCCCCCGATGCCGAGTCATAGGTCAGCGTGACGGGTGGAAAGGCGGCCTGCAATGCAGCGGGATTGATGCTGCTGCCCGAAGGCTGCAACGTCGGCTGGCTGATCACCCCATTGCCGCGGTTCTGCAGGTTGGCCTCGGAGCGAATCGGCGCGGCGAAGGCCAGCTGGTCGGCCTGATCCAGCACGATAGACATGGTCGAGGCGCCGATACGGGTCGGCTGCAGCACGAAGGAGTCGCCGGCGGCCGGTGCAGGGGTACCGACAACGATCTGGAAACCCTGGTTGCGGCCGGCGCTGTCCTGAAAGCTCAGGGTGCCCGGCGGGTTCTGCATGACGGTCATCGACTGGTTGTCGCTCAGTCGCCGCGCGGTGTAATTGCTGCCATCGAACTCCAGGCGGTAATCACTGGTGGTCAACAACGAACTGTTGCTGATGTTCAAGATTGGCGAGGCATTGCTGCTGTTCGTAGTGGACGGCAGCACGCGCAGGCGCGCCAGCGACTCCTCATTGAAGTCACCGAACAGCTTGGTACCGACCTGCCCCTTGAGGTCCAGGCCCTGGCCCAGCTGACTGTTGACCTGATCGTTGATCGACAGCGCAAGGCGCCCAAGGGAGTTGAAGGTCTTGTCCAGAACGTCTTCGCGATAACGCAGGATGCCGCCCAGCTCGCCCCCGGTCACCTGCGTGGTGATGGTCTGCCGGGCGGCGCCAACGATGAACTGGACTTCGGAACGATTCGGGTCGTTGCTGCCAGGTACCACTTCCAGGCGCGCGGCGTTGCTGCCGATCACCAGCGGCTGCCCGGAGCCGATGAAAACGTTCTGCGAGCCGTCGTTCTGTGCCACCACGTTGACGCCCACGAAAGTCGCCAACTGACGCACCGCCTCCTCACGCGCATCCAGCAGGTCGTTGGGCTGGCTGCCGTTGGATTGGGCAATGGCGATCGACTCGTTGAGTCGGCCAATGGAGCCGGCAAGGCGGTTGATCTGCTCGGTAACGGCGCCCATTTGCTTGTTGGCGAAGCTGTTCTGCTCGTTCAAGCGGTCGTAGACAGTGTTGAAGCGCCGGCTCAGCCCTTGCGCCTCGGAAAGCACCAGCTGGCGCGCAGGCAGGTTGGAGGGATCCTCGGCAGCCGTCTGCATGGCCGAAAAGAACTTCTGCAACGAAGGCGTCACACCCGTGGTGGTGCCGGCGAGCAAGGAATCGAGCTGGTCGATCTGGCTCTTGTAGGCCTTCACGTCGCTGCTCAGCGCGGTGCTGCTGCGCAACTGGGTGGTGAGAAACTCGCTGTAGCTACGGCGGATGTCCACCAGTGAGGTGCCGCTGCCGATGTAGCCGGCACCGCTGAACTCCGGCGTACGCGTCGCCTGGATGGTGTCCTGGCGCGAGAACCCCGGTGTATTGATGTTGGTGATGTTGTGACCGGTCACGGCCAGCGAAGTCTTGTTCGCCGCCAAGCCCGACAGGCCTATGTTCAGTAGGTCAGCCATGCTTCATCATCCCTTGTTCGAGGGCGCGCCGTTGGCCGCGATCATCTGGTAGGTCGACAGCTTGCGGGCGATCTGCGAGACCTTGCGGGCATACTGCGGATCGGTGGCATAGCCGGCTTTCTGCAATTCGCGGGCGAACTGCTCGGGGTTGGCGGTGGAGCTCAGCGCCTTTTCGTACCGCCCATTGCTCTGCAGGAAGCTCACGTAATCCTCGAAGCTGTGGGCGAAGGATTCGTAGGAGCGAAACGAGGCCGCCTCCTTCACCGGTTTGCCGTTCTGGTATTCGGTGGTCATCACCCGGGCGGAATCACCGCTCCAGGTGTTGTGGGTCTTGATGCCGAACAGGTTGTAGCTGCTGCTGCCATCGCCCTGCTTGATGATCGACTTGCCCCAGCCGGTTTCCAGCGCCGCCTGGGCAACCAGGTAGGTGGGATCAACGCCCAGCTGGGCAGCCGCCTTCTCGGCCATCGGCAACATGGTTTCCATGAATTCCTTGGCCGACTTGAACGTCGTGCGGCTGGCGATCTCCTCGCTGCCATTGATGTTCAGGCGGCGTTCGGCCGGTGCGGCGTAGGCTTTGGCAGGCAACCAGTCGCCTTTGGCCAGCGGTTTACCAATGGCGTCACCGGCCAGCGTATTGGCCGCGGTAGCTGCCGTGGGCGACTCGGCGCCCGGCACGATGCCGGCCTGGATGCGCTGGGCCAGTTTGCCCGGCAACGACAGACGGCGCTGATTGATCAGCGTCATGTCGTTGCGCTCGGGATCTGCCGCCGCGCTGATCTTCTCGACCCGCGTCGGCGCTACATCGGCAGCGGCTTCGCCACGTGCCAGCGGCTTGCTCGGCGCCGCCGGCACGGGTGCGTCGACCTGGGCGAACGGGTTGGGCCGGTCGCTGACGCTCTTCATCTTCGACATCTGCCGCGCCATCACGTCGGCCAGGCCGATACCGTTCTTGTTGCCGGCCATGGTCACCGACAACTGCTGGTCGTACATGTCCTGGTAGGTCTTGGCCTCGTTGCTGTTCATGAAGTTGCCTTCACCGAACACTTCGTTGGCCGAGCGCATGGTCTTGAGCATTTCGTTGAGAAACAGCGACTCGAACTCCTTCGCGACCTTGCGAATGTTCTCCTCATTGTCGCCCCCCACCTTGAACTGGTTGAGGCGATTGAGATCGGTGTAGGCACCGCTGTCGACGGTGCTGGTGCCGGATGCCGAGAGTCGAGTATCCATGTCGCGTGTCCTTTAAATCACGATCAGGTCGGCCTGCAGAGCGCCGGCTTGCTTGAGCGCCTCCAGGATGGCCATCAGGTCGGAAGGCGCAGCGCCTACCTGGTTCACTGCCCGCACGATCTCGTCGAGGGTGGTACCAGGACCGAACTTGAACATCGGTTTCTGTTCTTCGTCCGCACCGACGCGCGAACGCGGCACCACGGCGGTTTCGCCGCCGGACAGCGCGCCCGGCTGGCTGACGATCGGGTCTTCGGTGATGGTCACCGTCAGGCTGCCGTGGGTCACCGCTGCAGGCTGCACACGCACGTTCTGGCCAATGACGATGGTGCCGGTGCGCGAGTTGATGATGACCTTGGCCACCGCCTGGCCGACGTCGACTTCCAGGTTTTCCAGAATCGACAGGTAGTCGACGCGCTGGCTCGGATCGAGCGGCGCGCTGACGCGAATCGAGCCGCCGTCCAACGCCTGGGCGACACCCGGGCCGAGCAACTCGTTGATGTGATCGACGATGTTCTTGGCGGTGGTGAAATCCGGGCGATTGAGGTTCAGGGTCAGGGTATTGCCCTGATCGAAGCCGCTCGGCACCGGGCGCTCGACCGTTGCACCGCCGGGGATACGGCCAGCCGACGGAACGTTGACGGTGATGCGCGAGCCATCGGCGCCGCTGGCGTCGAAGCCGCCCACCACCAGGTTGCCCTGGGCGATGGCGTAGGTGTTGCCGTCGATACCCTTGAGCGGCGTCATCAGCAGGCTGCCACCGCGCAGGCTCTTGGCGTTACCGATCGAGGAAATGGTCACGTCGATGGTCTGCCCAGGCTTGGCGAACGGCGGCAGGTCGGCGTGGATGGACACCGCCGCGACGTTCTTCAACTGCACGTTGCCGCCCTCCGGCACCTTGATGCCGAACTGCGCCATCATGTTGTTGAAGGTCTGTACGGTGAACGGCGTCTGGGTGGTCTGGTCGCCACTTCCATTGAGGCCCACGACCAGGCCGTAGCCGATCAACTGGTTGGTGCGCACGCCCTGGATGCTGGCCAAATCCTTGAGCCGCTCGGCTTGAGCGGTCGAGGCCAGCAACAGCGCAGCAACGGTGATGATCCATTTACGCATGATCATTTAACCTCAGAACGGCCACAGCGGGCTGACGAAGAAGCGGTCCAGCCACCCCGGCTGGCTGGCATCGGCGAAGGCGCCGGTACCGGAGTAGGTGATGCGCGCATCGGCGATACGGGTCGAGGCCACGGTGTTGTCGCGGGCCACGTCGTCGGAGCGCACCAGGCCGGCGATGCGTACCAGCTCGTCACCGGTATTGAGGGTCATCCACTTCTCGCCGCGCACCACCAGCAGGCCGTTGGGCAGCACCTCGGCCACGGTCACGGTGATCGAGCCGGTCAGGCTGTTGCTCTGCCCGGCCTGACCGGAGCCGCTGGTGTCACGCTGGGCGCCGTACTGGGCGCTGAGCCCCAGGTTCTCGGCTTTCAGCGGGTTGAGGCCGGAGCTGGGGTTGTCGATCGATACCCCACCGCCGAACAGCGAGGTCAGGCCGATATTGGCGTTGCTGTCCTTGGACATCTGCGAGCTGGCGTTCTTGCTGGCCTGCATCCGTTCGCTGAGGCTGATGGTGATCACGTCACCCACGCGAAAGGCCTTGCGATCGCCGTACAGGTTGTTTTCAAACCCGGACTGGAAGATCGAGCCGTTGTTCTGCGCAGCCGGCAGCGGTGTGCGCGGCAGTACAGGTGCGTAGTACGGATCGTTGGGCTTGGCGGCAGGCGCCACGCAGCCACTCAGCACTACGCTGCCGAGAATCGAGAACACACACACCAAGCGGTTCATAACCACTACCTCACAGCGTTCAGGCGTATCAGGGGGCGGGCCGATGCCCTACCCCGGGGTCTTAAAGGTTCTGGGTAACGAAGGACAGCATCTGGTCAGCGGTGGAGATGACCTTGGAGTTCATCTCGTAGGCGCGCTGGGTGGTGATCATGTTGACCATCTCCTCGACCACGCTGACGTTGGAGTTTTCCAGGGTGTTCTGCAGGGTCGTGCCCAGGCCGTTGAGGCCAGGCGTACCGACCTGCGGCGCACCGCTGGAAGCGGTTTCCAGGAACAGGTTGTTGCCGATCGCTTCCAAACCACCAGGGTTGATGAAGTCGGCGATCTGGATGTTGCCGACGATCTGCGGCTGCGGGTTACCGGTGGTGGTGACCGACGCGGTACCGTCCTCGCCGACGGTAAAGGTGCGCACTTCCGGCGGCAGCACGATGGCGGGCTCCAGGGCGAAGCCCTGGGAGGTGACCACCTGGCCGTTGGAGTTCAGGTGGAAGCTGCCATCACGGGTGTAGGACACCGTGCCATCGGGCATCAGCACCTGGAAGAAGCCACGGCCGTTGACCGCCATGTCCATCGGCTGCTCGGTGGTCTGCAGGCTGCCTGCGGTGAAGATCTTCTGGGTGCCGTTGATGCGCACACCGGTACCCAGCTGCAGGCCGGACGGCAATTGGCTGTCCTGGCTGGACTGGCCGCCTGGCTGGCGACGGATCTGGTACAGCAGATCCTCGAACTCGGCGCGGTCGCGCTTGAAGCCCGTGGTGGACACGTTGGCCAGGTTGTTGGAAATGGTCGTCAGGTTCATGTCCTGAGCGGACAGGCCGGTCTTGCTGACCCAAAGTGCCGGAAGCATAGCGTTTCTCCTCGGGCGCCGGAATCGTGGCGCCGCGCGTTGGTTATCAGCTCATTTGCAAGACACGCGCCATGGCAGTGTCATTATCTTCTGCAGTGCGCATCATCTTGACGGACAGTTCGAACTGCCGGGACAGCGCCAGGATCGAGGTCATCTCCTCGACCGCATTGACGTTGCTCGACTCCAGAAAGCCCGAGGTGATCTGCACCGTGGCGTCGGCTTCCGGCGGCTGCGGGCCGTTGAAGCGGATCAGCCCGTCGGTGCCCTTCTGCATCTGCTTTAGGTCAGGATTGACCAGTCGCAGCCGGTCGACCTCGGCCAGCACCCGGGGCGCTTCGCCGAGGGCGCGGATACTGATGGTGCCGTCCTGGCCGATCTCGATCTTCTGCTCAGGCGGCACGGCAATGGGACCGGCATTGCCCATGACCGGCATGCCGTTGCCGGTGCGCAACATGCCCTGGGCATCTACATTCAGGCTCGCGGTGCGCACGTATGCCTCGGTACCGTCGGGGGCCTGCACCGCCAGCCAGCCCTTGCCGCCGATGGCGACGTCCAGATCGCGCCCGGTTTCCTGCAACGAGCCCGGCGTGAAGTCGGTGCCCGGTCGCTCGCTCATGGCGAATACGCGCGAAGGTTGGGTCTCACCGAAAATCGGCATCGAACGCGCCTGCTCGAAATCACGGCGAAAACCGGTGGTGGAGATGTTCGCCAGATTGTTGGCGTGAGCACGCTGGGCCAAGGTGTTGTTATGGGCACCAGTCATGGAGACGTACAGCATCTTGTCCATGTTTTCCTCCGAGGTGGGCGACGCGCCCGCGACTCTGTCCACACCTCAAAAGCAATACACATGCCACATCACAAAAAAACAAATAAGCAACTGAATTAAAAGAGTTTTTATAAAAACAAAAGGCTCCCGAGGGAGCCTGTATTTTGTCGTTCGGCGAGTCGTTGCCGGTTCCGGCAACGACTCCCTGACGCTATCAACGCAGGTTGATGATGGTCTGCGTGATGGCGCTTTCGGTTTCGATGGTCTTGGCGTTGGCCTGGTAGTTGCGCTGCGCCACGATCAGGTTGACCAGTTGGTCGGACAGCTCGACGTTGGAGTCCTCCAGCGCGCCCGATTGCAGGCTGCCCAAGGTGCCGCTTCGCGGCGTTCCAATCACCGGCTCGCCGGACTCCGAGGATTGCACCCAGGCGGTCTTGCCCACCGGAGTCAAGCCCTGCATGTTGGCGAAATTGGCTAGCACCAGCTGGCCCTGCACCTTGGTCTGACCGTTGGTGTAGCGGGCGAAAAGAACGCCGGTCTCGTCGATCTCGAGCCCAGCCAATTCGCCCGTGCTATAGCCGTCCTGCACGACCTTGGCCACCGAGAAGGTGCTGTTGTACTGCGAGGAGCCGCGGAAATCGAACTTGACCGCAGCACTGGCTTCGGAGCCGTTGGCGGCCCAGGTAGTGCCTTCGGCATTGGTGGGCGCTGCGGGAATCCAGCCATTCATGCTGATGGAGCCGTCCGGATTGACACTGAGCCCGGCGCTCAGGCCAGCGGGATCGACGGTCTGCAGCTTGCCGGCAGCGTCAAAGCTGATGCCGGCGGAAAGCGGCTGGGTATTGGCCGGATTCAGCGGGTTACGGCCGTCGACCAGAATCTTGACGTCCCAGTTGTTAGCCCCGGTCTTCACGAAATACTGGGTAAAGGAATGCGCATTGCCCTGGGCGTCATAGATGTTGACCGAGGTAGAACGGTTGTAACTGGTCGGGTCCGCCGGGTTGAAGGAAGCGTTGGCCGCAGTAGTACCTGCTGCAGCACCTGCGGCATTGGCAGCTGCAAGCTGCGCCGGGGTAGCCGCTGCGGTAGCTGCGGCAATTTCCGCAGGAGTTGGGTTCGGGTTACCTGGCAACAGCGAACCGTTGAACGCCGTCTGATAGGCACCGTCATAAGCGCTCTGTCTCAGCACCGGCACGCTCTCGGTCGAGTTCAGGTTGAACGGCTGGGTAATGGTGCTCGTCGAGCGCGGCGCCTGGCTGGCGGTTTCCACCTTCAGGTTGCCGATGATGCCATTCTGCAGGTTGCCGTTGGCATCCACGCCGTAACCCTGCAGGTTGTGCCCGAAGTTGTTGACGATGAAACCCTCACGGTCGGTGCCGAAATAGCCGGCACGGGTGTAGCTGATATCGCCGTTGTTGCTGGTACGGAAAAAGCCGCTGCCATTGATGGCCAGATCCAGCGAGTTCTTCGTGTAGTTGATGTTGCCCTGGCTGAACAGCTGGGACACATCGCTGAGCAGCACGCCACTGCCGATCGGATTGGAGCCGCTGCTGAGCATCGACGAGGCGTACAGGTCGGCAAACTCGGCGCGTGACTGCTTGAAGCCAGCGGTGCCGGCGTTGGCGATGTTGTTACCCGTCACATTGAGGTCGCTGGTCGCAGCACGCAGGCCACTCAGACCGATATTGAACGACATGAAAACTCTCCTTGCCGACTACCCGGCAGTTACAGCCTGTTAATTACTGACCAATGACCTGCACCTGCGACAACGGCACGTTGCCGATCCCCGCCAGGTTGAGCATCAATTCATTGCCACCCAGGGTGACGCTGTCGACGTTGGCCGGCAGCAAGGTATAAAGCCCCTTGGTTTCGTTGCCGTACGTGGCCTGGGCCTCGAACTTGTAGGTGCCCGGCTTCATCACGTTGCCGCTCGAATCCTTGCCATCCCAGATGAAGCTCACGTTGCCGGCTTTTTGCTCACCCAGGTTGATGCGATTGACCACCGCGCCGGAACTGTCGTAAACGTTGACGTACACGTTGCTGCTGCTGGTCGGCAGCACGGCGCTGGCCTTGAAACTCTCGCTGGTATCGACGACAGCCTTGTCGACCGGCACGATCACCTTGCGCCCGACCAGCGAGGACGCCTGCAGCGCCTGGGACGACTGATAGCCGGACAGGATGGTCTCCATGCTCGAATTGAGCTTCTCGACCCCCTCCACGGTACTGAACTGCGCCAGCTGCGCGATGAACTCGCCGTTGCCCTGGGGCTCCAGCGGGTTCTGGTTGTTCAACTGGGCCACCAGCAGGTTGAGGAACTGGTCCTTGCCCAGTTCCTTGTTCTGCGTGCTGTCCTGCTTGACCTGGTATTTGTCCAGTACGGAACTGGAGCCTACGCCATCAACGGTGCTCATCGCTCACTCCCGGCTCACTGACCCAAGGTCAGAACGCGCTGCATCATCTGCTTGGCGGTATTCATCATTTCCACGTTGGTCTGGAAGGCACGACTGGCGGAGATCATGTCCGCCATCTCCTCGACCACGTTGACGTTGGGGTAATACACGTAGCCCGCCTCGTCCGCCGCCGGATGATTGGGCTCGTAGCGCGGCATCAGGCTGCTTTGATCCTCGACGATACCCAGCACCTGCACGCCGGCGCCTGACTGATCCTGGTCGGCGAACAGCGAACCGTTACTGCCCCCCTGGGCATTCTGGAACACGGTGGCAAACACTGGATGGCGTGCGCGATAGGTCTGGTCGATGCTCGACGAGACGGTTTCGGCGTTGGCAATGTTGCTGGAGATGGTATTGAGGCGGGTGCTCTGGGCACTCATACCGGTTCCGGCGATATTGAACACACTGGTCAGGGACATGTCAGGCTCCTTTATTCACCACGCAGGGCGCTCATGAGCCCTTTGAATTTACTGTTTAGCAGCGTGAAGCTGGTCTGGAAGGCCACCGCGTTCTCGGCGTAATTGGCTTGCTCGACCTGGGCATCGACGGTGTTCTGGTCGATGGAGGGCGCGGTGGGCGTGCGATAAGCCAAGGCCGCATCGCCCATTGGCACGCCTTCTGCTGCGATATGCCGGCTGTTGGTGGTCTGCAGCCCCGACGTGCCACTGCCGCTGCCCTTGGCAGCCTGCTGCGCCAGCACCGAGGCAAAATCCAGGTCGCGGGCCTTGTAATTGGGGGTATCGGCGTTGGCCATGTTGTTGGCCAGTACCTCGGCCCGCTGGGCACGGAAGCCTAGGGCCTTCTCGTGGATGCCAAGTGCTTTGTCGAAACTGATGCTCATCTCAGGAACCTTTGCCGTAGCGGCTCGCCTGTTCTCGTGCAAAGATCACAGCAAGGCACGTGCCAAATATTTTTTCTGCTTATAAATCAGCTAGATCGCTGAAAACAGGAGGCGTTAAGGGCCAAGGCGGCAAAGCTTTTCCGCCGTTTGGCAAGGTGGCAGCGGCAATATCAACAGCCATTTGCCGCTTTTCTGACGCCGCGACGACAGAACATCGTCAGCTGTTGGGTGGGGACAAAGAAAAACGGGAGGCCATGGCCTCCCGTTTTGTTCAGGGCGCAAGAATCACTTTGCCTTGTAGATGATGCCTGGGCTGCACTGCACCATCTGATACTTCTCGGGCAACCCGTTGAGCGCCTCGGATGCACCGAGAAACAGGTAACCGCCCGGCTTGAGCATGGCGTGGATACGCGTGAGGATGTCCTTCTTCACTTCCGCCGAGAAGTAGATCAGTACGTTGCGACAGAACACGATATCGAACTTGCCAAGGCTGGCATAACTGTCGAGCAGGTTGAGTGGTCGGAATTCCACACGGCTCTTGACCGCCGGCTTCACCACCCAACGCCCCGGCCCCTTGGGGTCGAAGTAACGCTGAAGGCGATCCTGGGCAAGGCCCCGGCCCATGGCCAGGCTGTCATACTCGCCCGACTTGCAGTTGTTCAGCATGGTGGGCGACAAGTCGGTGGCCACGATCTGGATTCCCGCCTTGAGCTGGCCGATATTGCTGCGCTCGAATTCATCGATGCTCATCGACAGCGAATAAGGCTCCTGACCCGACGAGCAGGCGGCCGACCAGATACGCAGGCGCTGCCCGGGATAGGCCTTGATCAGCTCGGGCAACACGCGATTCTTCAGCACTTCGAAGGGATAGGTGTCGCGAAACCACAGGGTTTCGTTGGTGGTCATGGCATCGACCACCTGCTCGCGCAAGCCACTGCGCGGCTGGTTCTGCATACGCTGCACCAGTTCGCCCAGGGTCTTGATGCCGTTACTCTCCATCAGCTTGTTGAGTCGGCTGGAAACCAGGTATTGCTTGTTGCTGCCCAGCACGATGCCACAGGCTTTTTCCAGAAAGATCCGGAATTGCTCGAAATCCAAATTACCTGAAGACACTCGTGAGGCCTCGCCCATCTGTTGAATCGGATACGGGGAACGCTCCCAGAAGCGCTCGCCGGTTTGCCGGTACCTGCCAGCCCTGTTGACGCTGCGACGATCAGCCAGCCTTGATGCGTTCCACCACCCGGGAAGCCAGATCATCCGGGCGGAATTTCGCCAGAAAGTCGTCGGCCCCCACTTTCTTTACCATGGCCTGGTTGAACACACCGGACAGTGAAGTATGCAGGAGAATGTGCAGCTTCTGCATGCGCGGATCGGAACGGATCGCTGCGGTCAGGGTATAACCGTCCATCTCCGGCATCTCGATATCGGAGATGATCATCAGCAATTCCTGCTCCGGCGTCTTGCCGGCCTCGACCATCGTGCGCAGGTACTCCAGTGCCTGGCGACCGTCGTTCAGCGCCGTGACCTCCACGCCAACGGTCTGCAGGCAACGCATCACCTGCTTACGGGCGACCGAGGAATCATCGACGATCAGCACGTGCTGGCTGACGGCCTTGGTCTGCACTTCGTCATCGATCACCCCTGCCGAGATCACTTCGGAGGTGGGCGCCACTTCGGCGAGAATCTTCTCGACGTCGATGATCTCGACCAGCTTGTCATCCAGCCGGGTGACCGCCGTCAGGTAGTGATCGCGCCCCGTGCCCTTGGGTGGCGGGTGGATCTCTTCCCAGTTCATGTTGACGATGCGCTCCACCGAACGCACCAGGAAACCCTGCACCTTGGTGTTGTACTCGGTGATGATGACGAAGCTGCCGTTGAGGTCAGCCAGCGGACGCTTGCCGGTGGCAATGGACAGATCCAGGATGGGGATCGTACCGCCGCGGATGTTGGCCACGCCTCGAACCACCGGGCTCGACTTGGGCATAATGGTGAGTTTTGGGCACTGCAACACCTCCTTCACCTTGAAGACGTTGATCCCGTACAGCTGAGAGCCGTCGAGACGAAACAGCAGCAGTTCCAGGCGATTTTGCCCAACCAGCTGAGTTCGCTGGTTGACCGAATCCATCACACCGGCCATGTACGGGCTCCCAAGATTCCAGTAACACATCAGATTTGGTTAGCGTAGCAGGCGGCACGCGCCTTGCTTCGAACCAGACATGAATGCACAAATGACAATTATCCGACGGGCGATGGCCAAGAGCCTTCGTTGCCTGGCAGTTTTACCTGCTTTGCTGGCGCTCGGCTATAGCACGCTGACGACTGCCTCCGTCACCCTGCCCGATCAGCTTATCGGCGAGACCCAGCGCTTTCTTGAGCAGGCAGTTGCAGACTATTTGCAGCGCAGCAATATTCAGGCGCGCCACGAGGTGCAAATCAACCGCCTCGACCCACGGCTACGCCTGCCCCTGTGCGATCAACCGCTGACGATCACCCTGGAAACGCCGGCCGAACCGGTTGGCCGGGTAACGACGCGGGTGCGCTGTGACGGGACCTCCCCCTGGACAGTGTTCGTTCCGGGCCAGGTGCGACTTTATCGCGAGGTGGTCACCGTGGTACGCCCGGTCAAGCGCGAAGGGGTACTCGGTGAAGGCGACCTGATGCTTGCCGAGCGCGACGTCGGCCTGCTCAACCAGGGCTACATGATCGATCTGGACCAGGCGATTGGCCGCAAGACCACCCGCCCCCTGCAACCCGACCAGGTGCTATCCCCCACCTTCATTCGCCAGGCGGAAGTCATCCGCCGAGGCGACCAGGTGGTGATCAGCGCACGCAGCGGCGGCATCAACGTGCGCATGCCCGGCGAAGCGCTTTCCGACGGCGCCGTGGGCAAGCAGATCAGCGTACGCAACCAGCGTTCGCAACGCGTGGTGCGCGCCCGCGTGGTGGGCCCCGGACAGGTAGAAGTGTCGATGTGAGGACGGCTCGACCAACGGACTGGCTGACGATCGGGCAAGGCTGTTTTAGACTGTGCAGGCGACGCGATTTTTTTTGCCTAAAGTTTTTCCGGGCACAGCCGACACACTAGGCAAGCGTCCACACACCGTTAGAGGTTTTGCATCATGGTCATCGACTTCAACCGACTCAACAGCTCCACGCCAGCCAGCACTACCCGTGCGGGCAGCACCCAGGGCGGCAAGAACGAAGCCATCGACAACAAGGCCGCTGGCAGCACCGCTGCGGCTCAGCCGACCCCTGCTGCCGGCAGCAAGAGCGGCGAGTCCGTTCAGCTGAGCAGCGAAGCACAACAGTTGCAGAAAACCGTCGACAAGCTGCGTGACCAGCCTGCCGTCGATAGTGATCGAGTGGCCAAGCTGAAACAGGCCGTTGCTGACGGTAGCTACCAGGTCGACAGCCAGCGCGTCGCCAGCAAGCTGCTCAATTTCGAATCCCAGCGCTAGTCTTCGGCTCGCACTGGGGTGTTGGACGCCCGAAAACCGTCTTGATGCCAGTCCGCTGCTACAGCAGACGCGCGCCTGAAGGTTTCACCCCGGAGAGCCTGAACCATGAACATCACGCCCCTGCTCGACCTGTTCAACGAGGATATCGGCTACGCAGCGCAACTGCTTGAGCTGATCGACGCCGAATATGATGCCCTTGGCGAACATGACCTGAGCAAGTTGCAGGACATTCTGGCCAGCAAGCAACCGCTGCTGGCCTCCCTCGAGCAACACGGCAGAAGCCGCACCCAAGCCCTGGTCAGCCTGCAGTTGAGCCCTGACCGCTCAGGCTTGCAGGCGCTTGCCGAGCGTTCGGACAGGGGTGACGAACTGATCCAGGCCAGCGAGCAATTGAACGAGCTGCTCGAGCGCTGCCAGGAAGCCAACCTGCGCAACGGCCGAGTCATTCGCTCCAGCCAGAAATCCACGGCCAGCATGCTCGGCATCCTGCGCGGCGCGGAAACGCCGTCGCTCTATGACAGCAGCGGCAGTACCGCTAAAATCGGCAACAAACGCCCGCTCAGCCAGGCCTGACATAACGACAAGATGCGCGGTGATGCACCCGGTGCCTCATTTAACGCAGCAGTACCTCGCCCCGGAGATCACTGGACCGTGTCCAACCCCTTCGCTCAGGACTGTGGCCCGCAACCTCCCAAGGTGCTCAAGGCACCGGTGGAAATCGTTGCCAACCTACGTCTCCTGCAACAGCATCATGACCCGCTGACCCTTACGTTTCATGAGCGCAACCAGCGCTTCCAGAGCTACGTGATCGAAATCGACCGAGAGCGCAACCTGCTGGTTCTCGATCAGATGATCCCCAGTGACGGCGAACGCTACCTGCAAAATGGCGAAGCCTTCAGCGTCGAATCTCAGCATGACGGCGTGCGCATCGCCTGGGATTGCCCGGCGGGCATGCGTACGGGTGAGCACCAGGGGGAGCGCTGCTACATCGGCGCCATTCCCGCCGAAGTGCATTACCACCAGCGACGCAACGCCTTTCGTGCCGCGCTCAAGCAATCGGAGCAGGTCAAGGTACAACTGGGCGGAACGCGACTGCGCAACCCGCTCGAAGGCCTGATGCTGGACATCTCTGCCTCGGGCTGCAAGATTCGCCTCCCTGGCGACGCCGGCAAGCAACTGCAACCTGGGCAGATCTACGAGATGTTCAGCGCGCAGCTACCCGTCGGCAAGCTGGAGACGGCCATCGAGCTGCGTCACACCCGCTACGACGACAAGCTCGACGTCACCTACGCGGGCCTGCACTTCGACAACCTGAGTGGCCTGCAGCAACGCCTGATCGAACGTTTCGTCTACCAGCTACAGCGCGAGGCGCGCCGCTTCGAGAGCGACACCTTTCTCTAGGGTCTGTTGACGTTTCAACGCGAGCCGCGTTGCCGCGAGAAATCTCGCCAGGCCGGGCGGCGATCCGCCAGGCGGGGGACGCAGGTAATGGACTAGCCGTTCGCGATTTCCCTTGCCAAGTCCTCCAGCGACGTATGGCGATTTCTCGCGCACCCTAGGCGGCCCCCACCCGTAGGGCCGTGCGTGAAACATCAACAGACCCTAGCCCTTCCGCGTCAGGCCTGTGGCGTGGAGGAAGGCTGCGGGCCATCGCTCTGGCTTTCGGCGTCTTCGGGTTCGCTCGCCACGGGCTCCTGCATCTGCTCCTGCACCACCTGCTCGTCGACCCTCGGATCCAGCGCGGCAACCAACGGCGATGCAGTCATGTTCACCGGCATGGCCACGTGCTGCAGCGGCGCGTCGTCGACCTGATGCAGGTGGGTGACGATATTCGAACGCACTCGCCAAACCAGCAACAGCCCGCACAGGCAGAAGAACGCATACAGCATGTTGGCGCCAAAAAAGCGCATCAGCACACCGACCAGCAGCGGCCCGATACAGGCACCGACCCCGAAGGTGACCAGTAACATGGCAGTCAGCGACACCCGCCGGTCCGTCTCGACGTGGTCGTTGGCGAATGCCACGGCCAACGGGTAGAGGCTGAACTGCAGCATGCTGACGATGAAGCCCACCGACACCAGAAGCAGCAACGGCGCTTCGGAAACGATGGCCAGAGGCGACGCGACCAGCACCATCAAACCTGACATGCCGCGGATCAGCTTGACCCTGTCGAAGCGATCCGACAGCCAGCCCAGGGGCGCCTGCACCACCAGCCCGGCAAGGATGCAGCAGCCCATGAAGATACCGATCTGCTCGTTCGCCAGCCCCATCTCGGCGGCGTAAAGGGGCGCCAGGCCATAAAAGGAGCCAATCATCAGGCCGGCAACGCCAATGGTGGTAAGCGACAGCGGAACGCGGCGCAAGAAGAAGCGCATTTCCAGGGGCGCGGGGCGCAGCGGCGCCGGGTGCAGGCGCCGGGTCAACGCCACGGGCACCAGACACAGGGCGAACGCCAGCGCCACCAGCATCAGCAGCTCCAGCCCCAGGGTCGGATGCACCACCAGCACCAGTTGGCCGAGCACCAACCCCAGGTAGGACGCGGCCATGTAGCCGGCGAAGACCAGACCACGCTGCTTGGTTTCCGCCTGCTCGTTGAGCCAACTCTCGATCACCATGTACTGACACATCATGCCCAGACCGACCAGCACACGCAGCAGCAGCCATGCCGGCAGCCAGTCGAGCAGGCCGTGACCGAGCACTGCCGCCGTCACCACCCCGGCACAGGCCACGTAAGCGCGGATATGGCCCACGCGGGCGATCAGCCGGTGGCCGATCTTGCCGCCGAGCACCAGGCCGAAATAATTGGCCGCCATCAGCGCACCGGCCCATACGCCCTCGCCGGACTCGGCCAGGCGCAACGCCAGGTAAGTGCTGAGCAGGCCGGAGCCCAGCAGCATCAGGACGGTGGCGATGTAGAGGGAACTGAAGGATTTCCAGATCAGGCGCATTGGGCTGCAACAACTCCTTGTACCGGCTTCGAGAGCAGGCCTATGTTCGACGGGCGGCCCGGCAAGTCACCCTGCATCCGGGGCTACCAAGCTGCCGCTGTGCCATATGGATGGTACGCATCGGACACAGTTCACTCATTCCGAGCACTCTGCGGACGGCTCAGTCGGCTGCCTTGTTTTCCAGCAGCGCCAGCCGCGCTTCCAGGGCGCTGATACGCGCCTCGAGCACCTCCAGACGCTCCGTTGCGCCGCCACTCGATGGCTCCTGGCGCTGCGCCCGCGCCTGCAATTGCGCCTGCAACTGCTCGGGATCACCGAGCAGTTGGGCATAACGTTCCTCACGCTGCCCAGCCTGGCGTCCGACCAGGGCCACCAACTGTCGGCCGATCATTCGCTCGAGGTTGTGCTGCACCTGTTGGGTGTCATCGAAATCGTACTGGCGGTTGCTGCGCGCCAGTAGCTCACCAGTGGTCTGCGGCCCACGTAGCAGCAGTAGACCGAGCAAGGTCACCTGCGGCGCCACCAATTCGAGGGCCTTGTCGATCCGATGCTCCCAGCGATCGGCACGGCTACCCATGACCAGACGCACGAAACCGCGCTCCTCCAGGTTGCGCAACCCCTGCCCTACCGCGCCCTGGGTTAGGTTCATCAGGGGGTCACGACTGGTTTTCTGGTTACAGGCGAGCACCAGCGCATTCAGGGTCAGCGGGTAGGCTTCGGGAGTGGTGGCCTGCTTTTCGATCAGGCAGCCCAGGATACGCGCTTCAGCGGCGCTCAACGGAGACGTGTCGTTGCTATCTTGGGTCATGTCGCTCACCAGGCCTGGGGATTGCCCCTAGCGTAGCCTGAGTGCGATGCGGTTGACACAGGTGAAGCGAATTTTGTGGTCATGCAAGTCGCTGATTTTCAACACACACGCAATCGACAACCAAGGAAAACGGCAAATGAGAAGTATTTTTATTGACTAATAATCGAGAATGACTATTATCTACATCACCAGCCGCGAGGCTGGTTGGATAATCTGAAGGCTTCCTGGTCGGATGCTTCCAGTTTATCTCCTCATCAGGCTAATCACGGTTATTGACCCGGCTTTTTGCCGGGTCTTTTTTTGTGGCCTGCCGTCCCTGCCGGCCACCCTTCGGGCCGTCGGCAGAGCCGACGTCAAAAATCGCTCCCGGCGATTTTTTGCTTTTTTTCAGGCTAACGCAAACTGGGACACGACCGCCATCGAGGGCGGGCATTGCGTACGGATCATGGCGTCCCCTGCTGGAATCGAACCAGCATCTAGCCCTTAGGAGGGGCTTATTCTATCCGTTGAACTAAGGAGACCCAATTGATCCGGCGCCCTTGGCAGGCTGTTGAAAAACTAGCTGCGTTACCATCGCAGCGTTAAAAACAGGCTCAAAATGCTCATGTACTACTCGTACACTCCGCTTTTTTCGCATGTTTTTGCCTTGCGCTGTCTGCCTCGCCTACGTTTTTCAACGGCCTGTTTGGGCGCCGGGCGGCATGTTAACCAGCGCAAGCGGATTTGTCATGTCGGTGCAGGCAATCAGGCCGCCGGCTCGAACAGTTTCACGACCACCGCCTGGCCCGACTTGAGCCTCGCCTGCAACTGTTGCTCCTGGGTGCGTACCCGCTCCACGGCCTTTACCTTGACGTGCCCGAAGCCACGGATCTGCTCTGGAAGCTCGGCGATGGCCAGCGCGGTCTCGTAGTTGCCGGTATCGAGCGCCTCCAGCAACTGACCCACGCTGCGTTCATAGTCGCCGATCAACGCCTGCTCCAGCCTGCGCTCCTCGCTGCGCGCAAAGGGGTCCAGCCAGGTGCCACGCAGTACGCGCAACGTGGCCAGCACCTTGAAGGCACTCAGCATCCATGGCCCGAAGCTGCGCTTGCGGGGCTCCCCCGTCACCGGATCGGTGCGGCTCAGCCAGGACGGCGCCAGGTGGAACTGCAGGCGGAAATCGCCCTGGAACTGCCCGTGCAACGCTTCGCTGAACGCCGTATCGCTGTACAGACGCGCCACCTCGTACTCGTCCTTGTAAGCGAGAAGCTTGAAGTAATAGCGCGCCACCGCCTCGGTGAGGCGCTGCCTTGAGTCGCTGTCGCGTGCGCGGACGCGGCCGACCAGTTGGCGATAGCGATCGGCATAACGGGCATTCTGGTAGGCGGTCAGGCGCGCAACACGGTCTTCGATGAGTTCATCGAGCGTGGTGCAGCGTACGTTCTCACTGCCCTGCGGGCGAACCAGGCGCTCGATGGCAGCGGCGTCGTAGGCAGCCCGCCGCCCCCACAGAAACGCTTGCTGGTTGAACTCGACCGCCACGTTGTTCAGTTCGATGGCCTTGTCGATGGCCTGGGCGCTGATGGGCACCAGGCCTTTCTGGTAGGCATAGCCGAGCATGAACAGGTTGGTGGCGATACTGTCGCCGAGCAGACGGGTCGCCAGCTGCGTGGCATCGACGAACCAGGTTTTCTCGGCGCCTACGGCGTCGATCAGCGCCTGGCGCATCGCCGGTCCCGGTACCTGGGCGTCTGGGTTGCGGGTGAATTCCGCCGTGGCCGCTTCGTGATCATTGATCACCGCGTGGGAGACCTTCTCGTTGAGCTTGGCCAACGCGTCTTCACCGGCCGCCACCACCAGGTCGCAGCCGATCAGCAGGTCGGCCTCACCGGCGGCAATCCGCACGGCGTAGATATCATCCTGGCGGGCGGCGATGCGCACATGGGTGTTCACCGGACCGAACTTCTGCGCCAGGCCGGCCTGATCGAGCACGGTGCAGCCCTTGCTTTCCAGATGCGCCGCCATGCCCAGCAGCGCGCCCACGGTGGTCACGCCACTGCCGCCGACGCCGGGCAACAGGATGTTCCATGGCCGATCAAGGGATGGCTGCCGCGGCTCCGGCAAGGCCACGAACAGCGCCCCGGCGCCGAGCGCCTGGGGCTGGCGCAGCTGGCCGCCGTGCACGGTGACGAAGCTGGGGCAGAAGCCATCGAGGCAGCTGAAGTCCTTGTTGCAGGCGTTCTGGTCGATTTCCCGCTTGCGTCCCAGCTCGGTTTCCAGCGGCAGCACCGACAGGCAATTGGACTTCACGCTGCAGTCGCCGCAACCCTCGCATACCGCAGCATTGATGAACGCGCGACGCGCCGGATCGACCAGCTTGCCGCGCTTGCGACGCCGACGCTTTTCGGTCGCACACGTCTGGTCATAGATGATCACCGAGACGCCCTTGAACTCACGCAGCTCGCGCTGCACCGCATCGAGCTCGCGGCGATGATGAAAGCTGGTGATCGGTGCAAAGCTGGAGCGGCTCGGGTACTTGTCCGGCTCGTCGCTGACCACCGCGATGCGCTTGACTCCTTCGGCGAATACCTGCTGGCTGAGCTGGTCGACACGCAGCTCGCCATCCACGGGTTGGCCGCCGGTCATGGCCACCGCATCGTTGTAGAGAATCTTGTAGGTGATGTTCACCCCGGCCGCGACGGCGGCGCGCAGCGCCAGGTGTCCGGAATGGAAATAGGTGCCATCGCCGAGGTTCTGGAACACATGGGGCGTGTCGGTGAACGGTGCCTGGCCGATCCAGGTGACCCCTTCGCCGCCCATCTGGGTGAAGGTATCGGTGCTGCGGCTCATCCACTGGGTCATGTAGTGGCAGCCGATGCCGCCCATCGCACGACTGCCTTCGGGCACCTTGGTCGAGCTGTTGTGCGGGCAGCCCGAACAGAAATGCGGCGTGCGCACGGTGTTGTAACTGCGCGCCGCCAGGGCCTTTTCCTTGGCCTCGAGAAAGCCCAGGCGCGCCTCGATCGCGGCGCTGGTGTAAATCGGCGCCAGACGCCGGGCAATGACCCGGGCTATCATCGCCGGGGTCAGCTCGCCCAGGTTGGGCAGCAGTGACCGGCCCTGCTCGTCGAATTCACCGACCACCCTGGGCCGTTTGCCGACCGGCCAGTTGTACAGCTGCCCGGTCAACTGATCCTCGATGATGCTGCGTTTTTCCTCGACGACCAGAATCTCGTCCAGGCCCTCGGCAAAGCCATGTACAGAAACTGGCTCCAGCGGCCAGCTCATGCCGATCTTCAATACCCGCAGGCCAATCTGCGCGCAGAGCGCCTCGTCCAGGCCCAGGTCATCCAGTGCCTGACGTACATCGAGGTAGGATTTGCCGGTGGTGATGATCCCCAGGCGCGGATTGGGCGAATCGAGCATTATCTTGTTGAGGCCATTGGCACGGGCGAAGGCCCGGGCCGCGTAGATCTTGTAGACGTTGAGGCGCTTTTCCTGGGCCAGGGGCGGGTCGGGCCAGCGAATGTGCACACCGTCCTCGGGCAACTCGAAGTCATCCGGGATGCTGACCTGCACCCGCTGTGGATCGACATCCACAACTGCGGAGGAGTCGACGTTCTCGGCGATGGTCTTCAGTGCCACCCAGCAGCCGCTGTAGCGCGACAGCTCCCAGCCGATGATGCCGTAATCGAGAATTTCCTGAACGTTGGCCGGGTTGAGCACTGGCATCGAGGCGGCGATAAAGGCGTGCTCGCTCTGGTGGGCGATGGTCGAGGACTTGCAGCCGTGGTCGTCACCGGCCAGCACCAGCACACCGCCATGGGGCGATACGCCGGCGGAGTTGCCATGCTTGAACACGTCGCCGCTGCGATCGACACCGGGCCCTTTGCCGTACCACATGGCGAATACGCCATCGTAGCGCGCACCGGGAAAAAGATTGGTCTGCTGGCTGCCCCACACCGCCGTGGCGCCGAGCTCCTCGTTGACCCCCGGCTGGAAATGGATGGCGTTCTGCTGCAGAAACTCGCGCGCCTCCCACAAGCTCTTGTCCAGCCCGCCCAGGGGCGAGCCACGGTAACCGGAGATGAAACAGGCGGTGTTCAACCCGGCGGCCGCGTCCCGCTGTTTCTGCAGCATGGGCAGGCGGGTGAGCGCCTGGGTGCCGGTGAGGTACAAATGGCCCGTCGCGAGACGGTATTTGTCGTCCAGACGGATTTCGGCCAGAGACATAAGACGGCGCTCCTGTTGTTTTTATAGCGACCTGTCAGGTGACACGATTAATCACCTGCCTGCATCCACCAGGATCACTGTGTGGATGACTGCCTTAAGCATAGACCGGAGCGTGGCGATTTTTTCTTTCCTATTTATGCCGCCAATGCCAATACTGCGCATGAACGTTTCGAAAATAATCAAAAATGGGAAACGAACATGCAGGACTCCCTGAGCGCCATAGACCGGCGAATTCTTCGCCTCATGCAACGCAATGCCGATCTGAGCGCGGCGGAAATCGCCAAGAAGGTCGAGTTGTCCCAGTCACCCTGCTGGCGCCGTATCAATCGTTTGCAGGAAGAGGGATTCATCGAGCGCAAGGTTGCGCTGCTCAGCCACAAGCGGCTTGGGTTCACCATTACGGTGTTCGTCAGCATCAAGCTGTCGGCACATGGTCGCAGCAATCTGGATGAGTTCGAGCGCGCGATCGCCGGCTATTCCCAGGTCATCGAGTGCTACACCATGGCGGGCAGCTCGGACTATCTGCTCAAGGTGGTGGCACGGGATATCGCCAGTTACGAGCGCTTTTTACGCGACCAATTGCTGCAGAGGCCCCATGTGCAAGAGGCTCATTCCGGTATCGCGATGAGCGAAGTCAAACGCACAACCGAACTGCCTCTGGACTGAGTCGCAACAGCAGCCGTGCATTTTGCAACGCGGCAACTCAGGCGCCTTGCAACATGCACGGAAAAGTCCAATGGTAACATATGCAACTCATTGATTTTAAACGAATTTTTCAGAATAAACTCCTGGCACGGGAACTGCTATTTCACTCGCATAGAATTCGAATGCGAGAACCCATTCCATGAACAGCCTCATCGCTCTGGCCACCGCCATCGCCCTGACCCTGCTTGCAGGGGCCGCATTCGCCAATTTCCAGAACAATCAGCAGCAGGCCACCGCCATGCAACTGGTGCAGCAGATCCGCGCCACACCGGTGCAGTTCCAGCATGCCACCAAGGTCGAGCCGGGCCAGTTCGTCGCTAAGCCGTTGACCACCGGTGAATGGAAGCCCAGCCCGCAACAGCGCTTCACCTTCTGAGCGCCTGATCATGTGGAGCGTATTCTTCCCCGGTTTCGTACTGCTGCTGGCCACCATTACCTGTGCTTCCATCTGGCTGATCGATGGACTCTCGGATCGAGTCCCACCGCAAAGCTCCAACGATGAGCACAATGGCCCCCACGATCCCTTTTTCTAGCTGGCAAGCCTGCCGCGCGAGGAGAGCATGATGTCTAAACCAGCGGTATTGTTTCTGCTGATCGCCTTTCTATCCGGTGCAGCGCTGGCGGTACCCGATCAAGTCCAATGGCTCACCGCCCTCGCCAAGATCACCCTGGCGGTAAGCGGCGTGTCGTTGGCGGTCGCCCTGTTGATCGGCAAGCGCGTCAAGTTCGACCCCGTCCTGCGCTGAAGCACAGGTATTCGAGGCTCAAGGGGCCTCACTGCCCGGGCGGTTTTCGAGGATATCGAGCAGCCGCTTCACCGTCGCCTCGAGGCTTGCGGAGTTATCAAGGCGAAGGATGCCGGGATCTCCATGCAGGGTATCGCTATCGGCGAACGCGGCGCTGCGAGCCAGCCTCGCCTCGATCTGATCGGCGCTTTCGCGGGCTCGTGCCAGGAGCCTGGCCCGCAGAATGGCGGGTTCGACCTTCAGCAGAACCGGTACAAGGGTCGGGTATTTCTCGCGAGCCTCACCCAGATACCCCCGCGACCCATTGACCACCACCTGATACCCCTGCAGCAACCAGCCATCGATTTCCCTGGAGATGCCATAGGCCAAGCCGTTGGCACGCCACGCCATGGCGAAGTTTCCAGCGGCTTCCAGCGTGGCGAAGGCCTCTGGCGAAACGGCAACGGCCTCTTCGCCCGCCGCCTCGGCCGATCGCGTGATGATACGGCGAGCAATCCGGTAGCGCGACTCGTCGAGACGCTCTTGTAACCCTTGCAGCACGCTGTCTTTGCCGGCACCGGAAGGCCCCATCAGGTAGATCAGCCTGCCAACGTTCATGAAACCACCTCATCTGCGTGAATTATCACCTGTCAGCCAACCACCGACGCGACGGCACCCAGTCGTCACTGATGATACCCAGTTCGCATCCTAAGCAGGTGGCAGCGCATTCAACTGCATAAGAATGATTTTTTTATCTCGATAACTGAAGAAAATCACCAAGTGCGGCCCACTGCCATCCACAAGAAATGCGACGCTGCGCGCAATCGGAATCAATTCCGATAAGTTGTGCTGGCAAAAAGCCGGTACTCGGGCCAGAATACGACACGTAATTGGCGTCAATTATCTGCTAGCACGATGTACGATCACCAGACAAAATGCCGACGTCGTTGAACGGCAGGTGCGAAAGATGGTCAGAACCCTGACATTCCGTAGCTATATGCCATTACAGCTTCGTTTCCCTGAACTAATTTGGTTGATGTATGCGCCCTATGAAACAGGCTATCTACTCCAGCCGTACGGCTGACAAATTCGTCGTTCGGTTGCCCGACGGCATGCGCGAACGCATTGCTGATGTGGCCCGCCAACACCACCGCAGCATGAACTCCGAGATCATCGCTCGCCTGGAGCAGAGCATGCTTCAGGAAGGCGCCCTGGACGATGAGCTCGACACCCGCCTCGACAGCCCCGAACTATCGCTGCACGAGCGAGAGTTGCTGCAGCGCTTTCGCCAGCTGTCGCGCCGCCAGCAGAACGCCCTCGTTGCGCTGATCGCGCATGATGCCGAGATGGCCGCTGGCAACGACGACTGATGCGACATCGGCAATAAGCGCAGGGAGCGCCCTGCCACTTGCGACGCCCCGCAAGCGATGGCAAGGCAACAAAAAACCGGCTCAAGGCCGGTTTTTTTATTGCCTGGCGACTGGTATCTAGAGCAAGAACAGCGATGCCAGCCCCAGGAAGATGAAGAAGCCGCCGCTGTCGGTCACCGCGGTGATCATCACGCTGGCGCCCATGGCAGGGTCACGCCCCATGCGCATCAGGGTCATGGGAATCAGCACGCCCATCAGCGCAGCGAGCAACAGATTGAGGGTCATCGCTGCGGTCATCACCACCCCCAGCGACCAGCTGTCGTACAGCCCGTAGGCCACGACCCCGATCACCCCACCCCATACCAGGCCGTTGATCAGCGCCACGCCCAGTTCCTTGCGGATCAGCCGTGAGGTATTGCCGGTACTGACCTGATCGAGCGCCATGGCGCGCACGATCATGGTGATGGTCTGGTTGCCCGAGTTGCCACCGATACCCGCAACAATCGGCATCAGCGCAGCCAGCGCCACCAGCTTCTCGATGGACCCTTCGAACAACCCGATGACCCGCGAGGCCATAAACGCCGTGACTAGATTGACCGCCAGCCAGGCCCAGCGGTTGCGCACCGACTTCCACACCGAGGCGAAGATGTCTTCTTCTTCGCGCAGACCCGCCATATTGAGGACTTCGCTTTCGCTCTCCTCACGGATCAGGTCGACCATCTCATCGATGGTCAGACGACCGATGAGCTTGCCGTTCTTGTCCACCACCGGCGCGGAAATCAGGTCATAACGCTCGAAGGCCTGGGCGGCGTCGTAGGCATCCTCGTCAGGGTGGAAGCTGACCGGATCATTGGCCATGACCTCGGCGACCTGCTTGTCCGGGTCATTGACCAACAGGCGCTTGATCGACAGCACGCCCTTGAGCACACCGTCGTAATCGACCACGAACAGCTTGTCGGTATGCCCTGGCAATTCCTTGAGACGGCGCAGGTAGCGCAACACCACCTCGAGGCTCACGTCCTCGCGGATGGTGACCATCTCGAAGTCCATCAGCGCACCGACCTGCTCCTCCTCATAGGAGAGCGCGGAACGCACCCGCTCACGCTGCTGGGCGTCGAGGGTTTCCATGAGCTCGTGCACGACGTCGCGCGGCAGCTCCGAGGCCAGGTCGGCCAGCTCGTCGGCATCCATCTCCTTGGCAGCCGCGAGGATCTCATGATCCTCCATGTCGGCCAGCAGGGTTTCACGAACGGCATCGGACACTTCGAGGAGGATGTCGCCGTCCCGATCAGCCTTGACCAGTTGCCAGATGGCCAGACGATCTTCCAGCGGCAGGGCTTCGAGGATGTAGGCGACGTCGGCAGAGTGCAACTCGTCGAGCTTGCGCTGCAGCTCGGCGAGGTTCTGCCGGTGCACCAGGCCTTCGATGCGGTCGTGGTGCGGGCCTTCCTGGCGATGAGTCAGGTCTTCGACCAGCCTGTGCCGCTGCAACAGTTCGACGACCTGAGCGAGTCGATCCTGCAGGCTTTCTTGCGGCTTCTTGGCTTCTACTTCGGTCATGGCACACTCCGCCCCCAGCGGCGGCGCGCGCCAGCGAGGGTCAATCAGTCAATACGTGATTGCACACTTGGAATTCTGAGTTACTACTGGGTAAGTCCATGGAAGGGATCCACAAGCCCCGGCGGGGCTGACGGGGCGAATAATACCATGCCAATCGGCCACGTACGTGACAAAGGCATGGCAGGACAAGCGCTTGCAGCGTTTTCCTGAGCCCATTGGCAAGAGTTCGAAATACTGCGACGCACATCGGGCTTGGCAAGACACCTGGTAGTGGCAGATTGTCGGGTAGACCCGCTTGAAACGTCACGGAGGACGCCACCATGCATCGGATACCCTGCCTAGCCCTCTGCGCCATGCTGCTTTGCCCTGCCCCGCTATTGGCCTCGAACGTGCTTCGCTGCGAGGATGAAACAGGCCATGTCACCTTCACGCGCCACGGCTGCGCCAGCAGCCAGCAACAGCAGATTCAGAACACCCACAACCCCAGACCCGGCAGCGGCGCAGCCGTTCCACTGGCAACACCTCGAGTCGATAATAAAGCTACCAGGGCAAGCAGCAACGAGCGCACGCTGACCATTGTCGGCGGTCGGCAGGACGGCTGCGACAACGCCGTTACCGGCAACGCCAGGCGCGAGGCGATCATCAGAAAGCAGGTGCGCGCCGGCATGACCCGCAGCGACGTGGAAAGCGCCCTGGGCAAACCCGAACGCATCAGCAAGCGTAATGGCCAGACCACCTATCACTACGCCAGCAGGCACAACGACGAACGACGCACTGTCACCTTCGACCAGAATGACTGCGTGACCGGTAGACGCTAAGGGGCTAACGCCAGGCAAAGAAAAAGGGCCTGCATCGCTGCAGGCCCTTTTGGTATGGCGGACTCAGGAGGATTCGAACCTCCGACCGCTCGGTTCGTAGCCGAGTACTCTATCCAGCTGAGCTATGAGTCCGTTACAAGATCACCTGAAAACTACCATGCTTTCATGCGATCCTTGGCGCTTTTAGACCAGATCACCGCTGGTTGAAACAAAACCGCTTGCACTGCTGCAAGCCATTCAATATGGCGGACTCAGGAGGATTCGAACCTCCGACCGCTCGGTTCGTAGCCGAGTACTCTATCCAGCTGAGCTATGAGTCCGTTACGGATCACCTGAAAGCCACTACGCTTTCATGCGATCTTGGCGCTTTTAGACCAGATCACCGCTGGTTGAAACAAAATGGCCTGCATTGCTGCAAGCCATTCAATATGGCGGACTCAGGAGGATTCGAACCTCCGACCGCTCGGTTCGTAGCCGAGTACTCTATCCAGCTGAGCTATGAGTCCGTTGGTGTTTTTATACCAGATCACCTCTGGTTGTTTGCCAGCCCGGTAAAACCCGGCTTGTCAAATAATGGCGGAGAAGGGGGGATTCGAACCCCCGACACCCTTTTGAGGTGTACTCCCTTAGCAGGGGAGCGCCTTCGGCCACTCGGCCACCTCTCCGCAACACGGGGCGCATGATAAACATGTTTTCCCCGTTTGCAAACCAAAATTTTGAGAAAAATTAATGGTTTGGTTCTTCGCCCTTCTCTTTCTGGATGCGTTGGTAAATCTCTTCGCGGTGAACGGCGACTTCCTTCGGCGCGTTGACGCCAATCCGCACCTGATTACCTTTAACACCCAATACGGTGACAGTGACTTCGTCACCCACCATCAGGGTCTCTCCGACCCGGCGAGTCAGAATCAGCATTCCTTTCTCCTTACGGATTCAATTTCGGACAACAAGTCTGCAAACGTGAAAAGCATCGGCCGGACGCAACAGCGACCAGCCAGCACTCAAGTATTGACCAGCACGGACGGAAGGAAAGTTCCACCAACACCAACCAAAACAACAAAAGGCGCGGATAGCCGCGCCTTTTGCAGGATGCCTCAGTCGCCCTGACGGGCCGGGGCATCGAGTTCGAACGCAGTGTGCAGGGCGCGCACCGCCAATTCCAGATATTTCTCTTCGATGACCACCGAGACCTTGATCTCGGAGGTGGAGATCATCTGGATATTGATGTTCTCCTTGGCCAACGCCTCGAACATGCGGCTGGCCACACCGGCATGGGAACGCATACCCACGCCGACGATGGACACCTTGGCGATGTTAACGTCTCCGACCACTTCACGGGCACCGAGTTCGCGCGCGGTGGCTTCGAGCACCTGCTGAGCGTGCTGGTAGTCGTTGCGGTGCACGGTGAAAGTGAAGTCGGTGGTGTTATCGTGCGCGACATTCTGCACGATCATGTCCACTTCGATGTTGGCGGAGCTGATCGGGCCGAGAATCTTGAACGCAACGCCCGGCAGGTCAGGCACGCCACGGATGGTCAGCTTGGCTTCGTCGCGATTGAAGGCGATGCCGGAGATGATCGGCTGTTCCATGGATTCCTCTTCATCAAGGGTAATGAGGGTGCCCGGACCCTCCTGGAAGCTGTGCAGAACGCGCAGCGGGACGTTGTACTTGCCGGCGAATTCCACCGAACGGATTTGCAGCACCTTGGAGCCGAGGCTGGCCATTTCCAGCATCTCTTCGAAGGTGATCTTCTCCAGACGCTGGGCCTTGGGCACCACGCGCGGGTCGGTGGTGTAAACGCCATCTACATCGGTGTATATCTGGCATTCGTCAGCCTTCAGGGCGGCAGCCAGGGCCACACCCGTGGTATCGGAGCCGCCACGGCCGAGGGTGGTGATGTTGCCCTGCTCGTCGACACCCTGGAAACCGGCGACCACCACCACGCGGCCCGCCTTGAGGTCGGCGCGAATGTTGGTGTCGTCGATGCTCAGAATGCGCGCCTTGGTGTGCGCACTGTCGGTCAGGATGCGCACCTGGCTGCCGGTGTAGGACACCGCCGGCACGCCACGCTTGATCAGCGCCATGGCCAGCAGGGCGATGGTCACCTGCTCGCCGGTGGAGACCATGACGTCGAGTTCGCGCGCAATCGGCTGGTCATCGCTGATCTGCTTGGCCAGGTCGATAAGGCGATTGGTCTCGCCGCTCATGGCCGATACCACGACGACGATGTCGTCGCCCTTCTCGCGGAATTTCTTCACCTTCTCGGCGACCTGCGCAATACGCTCGACGGTGCCGACGGAGGTACCGCCGAATTTCTGTACGATCAAAGCCATTTCAAAGCTGCCTCAGCCCGTGAAGGGCGCCCATTAAACAGACAACACCGCACACCCAGGCCGCTCGCCGGGCATGGCGAGCGGCCTGTTCACGCTTGAGTTACGGGGCCTTAAAGACCCTGCTCGACGAACGGGCCGACCAGCGCCAGGGCGCCGTCGAGCGCGGCCGCATCGACCCCACCGCCCTGCGCCATGTCCGGGCGACCACCGCCCTTGCCGCCGACAGCCGCGGCGGCCTGTTTCATCAGGTCGCCGGCCTTCAGCTTGGCGGTCAGGTCCTGGGTCACGCCGGCCACCAGCACGACCTTGTCGTCCTGCACGCCGCCGAGCAGGATCACCGCGCTGCCGAGTTTGTTCTTCAGTTGATCGACCAGCGCCAGCAGGCCCTTGCCATCCAGGCCATCGATGCGCGCGCTGAGCGTCTTCACGCCTTTGATATCGACGGCCGAACCGGCCAGGTCGCTACCCGCCGCGCTGGCCGCCTTGGCCTTGAGCTGCTCCAGTTCCTTTTCCAGCTGGCGATTGCGATCGAGCACGGCCGAAAGCTTGTCGAGCAGGTTGTCGCGACTGCCCTTGACCAGGGTTGCCGCTTCTTTCAGCTGCTCTTCGGCACCGTTCAGGTAAGCGAAGGCCGCTGCCCCGGTGACCGCTTCGATACGGCGCACGCCAGCCGCCACGCCACCTTCGCTGACGATCTTGAACACGCCGATGTCGCCGGTGCGGTTGGCATGGATGCCGCCGCACAGTTCGACCGAGAAGCCGTCGCCCATGGTCAGCACGCGCACGCTGTCACCGTACTTCTCGCCGAACAGCGCCATGGCGCCCTTGGCCTTGGCGCTTTCGATATCCATCTCCTCGGTCTGCACCGGGGTGTTGCGGCGCACTTCGCGGTTGACGATCTCTTCCAGCTCTCTCAACTGCTCGGGCTTGATCGCCTCGAAGTGGCTGAAGTCGAAACGCAGGCGTTGACTGTCGACCAGCGAACCCTTCTGCTGCACGTGCTCACCGAGCACCTGGCGCAGCGCGGCGTGCAGCAGGTGGGTAGCCGAGTGGTTGAGGCCGGTGGCGGTGCGCACCGAGGCATCCACTTCGGCGTTGATGGTGGCGCCGACGCTCAGGCTGCCCTTGCTGACCACACCATGATGCAGCCAGGCGCCGCCCACCTTGGTGGTGTCGCGCACATCGAAACGCACGCCCGGGCCTTCGAGGAAGCCACAGTCACCGATCTGGCCGCCGGATTCGGCGTAGAACGGCGTCTGATCGAGCACCACGACGCCCTCCTCGCCTTCGTTCAGGGTGTCGACGGACTGACCGTCGCGCAGCAGCACCAGCAACTGGCCGCTGGCCACGGTGGCGCCGTAGCCGAGGAAACGGGTATCGGCGTCTACCTTGACCAGGTTGTTGTAGTCCACACCGAAGGCGCTGGCGGAACGGGCACGGACGCGCTGGGCTTCCATTTCCCGTTCGAAGCCGGCTTCGTCGAGGGTCAGCTCGCGCTCGCGGGCGATGTCGCCGGTCAGGTCCATCGGGAAGCCGTAGGTGTCGTAAAGCTTGAAGATCACTTCACCCGGAATCACCCTGCCCTCGAGCTCGGCCAGGTCCTGCTCGAGAATCTTCAGGCCCTGCTCCAGGGTCTTGGCGAACTGCTCTTCTTCGGTCTTCAGCACGCGCTCGATATGCGCCTGCTGCTGTTTCAGTTCCGGGAAGGCGTCGCCCATCTCGCCCGCCAGGGCCGCGACGATCTTGTGGAAGAAGCTGCCCTTGGCGCCCAGCTTGTTGCCGTGACGGCAGGCGCGGCGAATGATGCGGCGCAGCACGTAGCCGCGACCCTCGTTGGACGGCGTGACGCCGTCGGCGATCAGGAAGCTGCAGGAACGGATGTGGTCCGCCACCACTTTCAGCGAGGCGTCATCGTTGTTGGCGCAGCCGATGGCCTGGGCGCTGGCCGCCAGCAGGCTCTGGAACAGGTCGATCTCGTAGTTGGAGTTGACGTGCTGCAGCACCGCGCTGACGCGCTCCAGGCCCATGCCGGTGTCCACGCTCGGCGCCGGCAGCGGATGCAGCACGCCGTCCGCGGTACGGTTGAACTGCATGAACACGTTGTTCCAGATCTCGATGTAGCGGTCGCCGTCTTCTTCGGGCGAGCCGGGTGGGCCGCCCCAAATGTGCTCGCCGTGATCGAAGAAGATCTCGGTGCACGGGCCGCACGGGCCGGTATCGCCCATGGTCCAGAAGTTGTCGGAGGCGTAGGGCGCGCCCTTGTTGTCGCCGATGCGGATCATCCGCTCGGCCGGCACGCCGACTTCCTTGTTCCAGATGTCGTAGGCCTCGTCATCGGTGGCATACACCGTGACCCAGAGCTTGTCCTTGGGCAATTTCAGCCACTTGTCACCGGTGAGGAATTCCCAGGCGAAGTGGATGGCATCGCGCTTGAAATAGTCACCAAAGCTGAAGTTGCCGAGCATTTCGAAGAAGGTGTGGTGACGCGCGGTATAACCGACGTTTTCCAGATCATTGTGCTTGCCACCGGCGCGCACGCACTTCTGGCTGGTGGCGGCACGGGTATAGGCGCGCTTTTCCAGGCCCAGGAAGCAGTCCTTGAACTGGTTCATGCCAGCGTTGGTGAACAGCAACGTGGGGTCGTTGTTCGGAATCAGGGAGCTGGAAGCGACACGGGTGTGCCCCTTCTCTTCGAAGAAGCTCAGGAAAGCTTCACGGATTTCTGCGCTTTTCATTGGCATTTTCCAGGAAAACAGGCGGTCAGGCAGGCTGTGTGAAAACGTGGTGAGCGAAGGTCAGGCAAGGCAAAAATCGGTGAGGAAGCGGAGTTTACGAGCTGTAAATGAGCATTCCGAACCGATTTTTAACGCAGCATGGCCGAGCGCAGTAGCTTTCACACAGCCTGCACGGCAGAGCCGGCAAAAGCCCGCATTATATCGGGCTTGTCCGCGGCGGCTAGGCCATGGGCTGAATTATTTGCAGGCGGCGCGATGGCCGGAAAACGCCCGGGCGGCAGCGGCCAGGGAGAAACCTGGCGCCGTGCAAGCCCACTCAGGCGCGGAAGGCGGCGAAGGCCTCGATGACCTGGGCCATGGCGCCGGCATCCACATCCAGATGCGTGACCATGCGCAGACGCGGCGCGGCGCTCAGGCGGATGCCACGCTCGGCGCAAAAGGCCTTGAGCGCCGCGGCGCGCTCGCCGACCTGCACGTAGACCATGTTGGTCTGCACCGGCTCGACCGAATAGCCCAGTTCTCGCAGACCGGCCGCCAGGGATTCGGCATTGGCGTGATCCTCGACCAGGCGCTCGACCTGATGGTCCAGGGCATACAGCCCGGCCGCCGCCAGCACACCGGCCTGGCGCATGCCGCCGCCGACCATCTTGCGCAGGCGCCGGGCCTTGCCGATCAGCGCCTCGCTGCCGCACAGCACCGAGCCGACCGGCGCGCCCAGGCCCTTGGACAGGCACACGGACACCGAATCGAAATGCCGGGTGATCTCCCGCGCCTCGACACCCAGCCGGACCGCTGCGTTGTACAGCCGTGCGCCGTCCAGGTGCAGCGCCAGGCCCTTGTCACGGGTGAAGTCGCGGGCCTCGGCCAGGTACTCCACTGGCAGCACCTTGCCCTGCATGGTGTTTTCCAGCGCCAGCAGGCGGGTGCGGGCGAAATGGAAGTCGTCCTGCTTGATCGCCGCCTCGACCCTTGCCAGATCCAGAGAGCCGTCGTCTTCCATGTCCAGCGGCTGGGGCTGAATGGAACCCAGTACGGCCGCGCCACCACCCTCGTACTTGTAGGTGTGGGCCTGCTGGCCAACGATGTATTCGTCACCGCGCTCGCAGTGGGCCATCAGGCCGAGCAGGTTGCTCATGGTGCCAGTGGGCACGAACAGCGCGGCGGCGAAGCCCAGATCCCGGGCCAGGCGCTGCTCCAGACGGTTGACGGTCGGGTCTTCGCCGTACACGTCATCGCCCAGCTCGGCGGCCAGCATCGCTTCGCGCATGCCGGCGGTGGGTTGGGTCACGGTGTCGCTACGCAGATCGATGATGGGCATGGGCACTCCTGTGCATGCGAAGGGATGGGTTTCGGCGCTCACGCCAGCAGCGAAGCCTCGGCCGGCACGATAAGAATGCCGGCCCGCTGGCCGTTGTGCACCTTGGGATTGGGAAAGATGATGCGTGCGCCCTGCTCCTCCACCACCCAGCGGCTGTTGGCCAGGTCCTCGGCAAGCAGATAGCCGGGCGCCAGCTCGGTGAAATTCTCCACGTCGGCCGGCAGGTGCAGGGTGAAGGCATCGCTGTGCTTGATCAGCTCGCGGGCGAAGGCGAACAGCTTCAGCTGGTCGATGGCATCGTCCTCGATCGGCGGCTCGTTGCCTTCGATAATGGCCTGCAGGCGCGCCTCGAGAAGGTCCAGGTTGACCCGCTCGTTATGGCCGAACGGCCTGGCCTTGCCCAGCTCCAGGGTGAAGGCTTCAGCGCCCAGCTCGGCATAGGTGTAGGCGCTGAAGGTGGTCGAGGGTTTGCTCTGCAGCAGCACCGCATCGATGCCGGCGGCCTGCAGGCGTGCGCATTCGCGGCGCGCCTGGCGACGCCCCTCGGCCCAGGGATAAAGGGCGAATTGCTCGATGCGCGAGGCGCGGATCGCGGTGTGCAGGTCGTAATGCAGGCGCTCGCGGCCAGGGTCGGCGAAGAACGACGAAACCAGGTGCTCGAGCTCGCAAGCGCGCATCGCCTCGGCACCGCTGCTCAACTCATGGCGGCCGCTGAACAGCCGGTTGAGGTCCTGCTCGACGAAACGCTCGCCCCGGCGCATCGCCGCCGGGTTGCCGAACAGCAGCAGCACCCGGGCGCGGGGCTGCAGCTCGTTGCGGGCGATGCGGCGCAGCAGGCGGTCGAGCAGCTCGATCGGCGCGGTCTCGTTGCCGTGGATACCGGCCGACAGCAGCAGATCCATGCCGTTGTCGCGCCCACAGGCCGGGGTGATTTCAAGGGCGCCCTCGGCCAGCCAGCGCAAGCGCGTGCCCTGCGGCGTCAACTGGATCTTCGAAGCCGGCTCATGGCCAGTCAGGGTCAATTCGAGCAGTTTGCCGAGGGCGAGCATGGCGTACCTCAGTGATTGCAGTCCGGACCATGGACGTGGTCGTCGTCGGCGCCGTCATCAGCCGGCTCCATTTCCAGTTCCAGGCTGACCAGGTTGGTGGCCAGCGGGCGCAGCAACAGATTGGCGTACTCGGTATCGCCCTCGGCGACATCCACGCCGATCATCAGTTGGCCGTTGCCGACCTGCTGAATCCACACTTCCTTGCCTTGCCACATCACGGCAAAACGGGTGCACGAGGTTTCCAGCTGGGTGCCGTCGGCGTCTTCGAGGATCAGTTGCAGGGCGTCGCTCATGGTTGCTCCAGTGTGTCAGGGCGGCTCGCAGGTGAGCCGCCTCCAGTGAGTTGAAAGGGGTACACGGCGCCGAGATCGAGGATTTTCGTCAACTCATCCAGCGCCGTGCGGCATTCGTCGAGCAGCTGCGGGTCAGCCAGGTCCTGCTCGCTCAGGCGGTCGCGGTAGTGGCGGTCGACCCATTGCAGCAGCCGCTCGTACAGACCGGGCGTCATCATCACCCCCGGATTCATCGCCGCCAGTTCCTCTGCCTGCAAGGCCACACGCAAGCGCAGGCACGCGGGACCGCCGCCATTCTGCATGCTCTGCTTGAGGTCGAAGGCGCGCACCTCGGCAATCGGCCCATTGCTGCCCAGCAGCGTCTGCAGGTAGGCCCAGACCCGCGGATTGCCGCGGCACTCCTCCGGCACCACCAACAGCATACGCCCGTCGGCGCGGCTCAACAGCTGACTGTTGAACAGGTAGGAGCGCACCGCGTCCTCGACTGCCAGCACGTGCCGCGGCACACACACCGGCTGCAGCTGCCCGCCCAGGCGGGCGAGCTTGTCGCCCAGCTCACCGACCACCCGTTCGCTGTCGAGAAAGGCGTCCTCGTGGTGGAACAGCACCTGGCCGTTGCCCACCGCTATCACGTCGTTGTGGAACACCCCCTGGTCGACCACCGCCGGGTTCTGCTGGGCGAATACCACGGCGTCGTCGGCAAGGCCGTGCAAACGCGCCACCGCCTGGGAGGCTTCCAGGGTCTGGCGCGCCGGGTAGCGCTGCGGTGCGGGCAGGCGCAGGTCGAAGGCACTGCGGCCGAACACGAAGAACTCCACGCCCCGCTCGCCGTAGTCGCGGCAGAAGCGGGTGTGGTTGGCCGCACCTTCGTCGCCGAACTGGCTGACCGCCGGCAAGGCGCCGTGGTGGGCGAAATAGCGCTCGTCGGCGAACATCGCCGCCAGCACCCGGCTGGTGGTGGGGTGCTCGATGGAGCGGTGAAACTTGCAGTTGAGGTTGGCGGCGGTGAAATGCACGCGGCCGTCGGCGGTGTCGGCGCTGGGGCTGACGGTCGCCGCGTTGGCCGTCCACATGCTCGAAGCCGAACAGCTGGCGACCAGCAGGGGCATGGCTTCGCGCGCCGCCTTTTCGATCACCTGGGCGTCGCTGCCGGTAAAACCGCAGCTCCGTAGCGCCTGCACATCGGGACGCTCCTGGGGGGCGAGCACCGCCTGGGCGAAGCCCATGTCCATCAGCGCCTTCATCTTGGCCAGGCCCTGGCGCGCCGCTTCCCTTGGGTTGGAGGCGACCTGGCAGTTGCTTTGCGAGGCCACGTTGCCGTGGGACAGGCCGCCGTAGTTGTGGGTCGGGCCGACCAGGCCGTCGATGTTCAGCTCGCAGGAGGTGGGTCGGCTCATAGGCTGACTCCCGGTGCCAGGCTGTCGGGCAAGGCCAGCTGCTCGCTTTCCAGCGAAGCGACCGGGTAGGCGCAGTAATCCGCGGCGTAGTAGGCGCTGGGGCGATGGTTGCCCGAGGCGCCGATGCCGCCGAACGGCGCGCTGCTGGCGGCGCCGGTCAGCGGCCTGTTCCAGTTGACGGTGCCGGCGCGGCTGCGCAGCCAGAACTGCTCGTAGCGCTCGCGCGAATCGGACAGCAGGCCGGCCGCGAGCCCGAAGCGGGTGGCGTTGGCCTCGACGATGGCCGCGTCGAAGTCGGCGTAGCGGATCACCTGCAGCAAGGGCCCGAACACTTCTTCATCGGCACGCGGCTGCACGGCGGTGATGTCGATGATCCCCGGCGTCAGCAGCGCCGCGCCCTCGAGCGGCTGGCTCATGTCCAGCAGCGACCGCGCGCCCTTGTCGATCAGCCGCGCCTGCACCTTGAGCAGGTGCTGGGCGGCATCCAGGGAGATCACCGCGCCCATGAACGGCGCCGGCTCGGCATCGAAGGCGCCCACCTTGAGGCTCGCGGCCACGCTGACCAGCCGTGCCAGCAGCGCCTCGCCCCATTCGCCCTCGGGCACCAGCAGGCGGCGCGCGCAGGTGCAACGCTGGCCCGCGGAGATGAACGCGGACTGGATGATGCAGTACACCGCCGCATCGATATCGGCGAGCTGATCGACGATCAGCGCGTTGTTGCCGCCCATTTCCAGGGCCAGGATGGTTTCCGGATGGCCGCCGAACTGGGCATGCAAGAGGTTGCCGGTGCGGCTGGAACCGGTGAAGAACAGGCCGTCGATACCCGGGTGAGCCGCCAGCGCGGCGCCGGTTTGCCGCGCGCCCTGCAGCAGGTTCAGCACGCCGGCCGGCAGCCCGGCCTCGATCCAGCACCTGAGCGTCAGCTCGGCGACCTTCGGGGTCTGCTCGCTGGGTTTGAATACCACCGCGTTGCCGGCCAGCAGGGCCGGCACGATATGCCCGTTGGGCAGATGGCCGGGGAAGTTGTACGGGCCGAACACCGCCACCACGCCGTGGGGCTTGTGGCGCAGCACGCTGCCCTGGGGGCCGCTGCGCTGACCGGTACGTTCGGCATGGCTGTGGATCGAGATGGCCACCTTGGCGATCATGCTGGCGACTTCGCTCTTCGCCTCCCACAGCGGCTTGCCGGTCTCCTCGCCGATGGCATGGGCGAGTTCGTCCTGCCGGCTTTTCAATACCGCGGCGAAACGCTCGAGCACCGCGATGCGCTCGCTCAACGGCGCCGCCGCCCAACCGGCAAAGGCCTCGCGGGCCGCCTGCACGGCGGCCTCGACCTGGGCCGTGTCGGCTTCGCGGCCCACCCAGAGCACCTGCTGGCTGACCGGGTCGAGGGACTCCAGGGCGTCGCCCTGTCCTAGCTGCCAGAGACCTGCAATGTAATGCGTGCTCATGGTCTATCACTCCAGGCTTCACGGTTGCACAGGCCGGCGCGGGGCGACGGTCCGTTACCTGTAACGGCTGCCGCTCTATGGCGACCTTAGAACCTGTTCAAAGTCAGCTGCGCGTCGGCACTGCGGCGTTAAAAACAGGCTCGGACTGCTCATTTACAGCTCGTAAACTCCGCGTCCTCGCCTGTTTTTGTGGGGCCGCCTAGGCCTTGCATTGCTCTAGCTCGCGAGACTTTGAACAGGCTCTTACCGGTCGGGGCGGCGCGCCGCTCCGGGTCACATCAATGGCTTGCTCAGGCCTTTACCGCCAGGGGCACCGCCCGCACCTGATCGCCGACATTCAGGCGCAGCCGCCGGGCGGTCAGCGGGTCGACCACCAGGGTGCCGGCGGCCATCCGCGCACGGGCCGCGGTGATGCGGCAATCCGCCTGCTTGCGGTTGTGCACCAGGTACACCGGTGCATCGTCACCCGGCGTGCCGATGGCCAGCACCAGCAACTGACTGTCGCGAATCGCACGGATCTTGGCGGTTTCCGCCTCGATGGCCGGGCCGGCGTCGAAGATGTCGACATAGCCCTGGTAGCTGAAGCCCTCGGATTTGAGCATCGCCAGCGCCGGCTCGGTGTCCGGGTGCACCCGACCGATCACCTCACGGGCGGCCTCGGACAGAAAGCAGGTGTAGAGCGGGAAGCGCGGCATCAGCTCGGCGATGAAGGCCTTGTTGCCGACACCGGTCAGGTAGTCCGCCTGGGAGAATTCCATGCGGAAGAAGTGCCGGCCCAGGCACTCCCAGAACGGCGATCGTCCCTGCTCATCGGACACGCCACGCATCTCGGCGATGATCTTGTCGCCAAAGCGCTCACGGAATTCGGCGATGAACAAGAAACGCGCCTTGGACAGCAGGCGCCCGTTCAGGCCAGTTCGGTGATCGGCATGCAGGAACAGCGAGCACAGCTCGGAATGGCCGGTCAGGTCGTTGGCCAGAAACAGCGTTGGCACCTGGCGATGGATGCCCAGCTCCTGGGAGGCGCAAACGGTGAGGCCGACCCGATAGTTGTACCAGGACTCGCGCAAGCCGACCCCACCGGCGATGGCGGAGATGCCCAGCACGCGGCCGTCGTCGTCCTCGAGCACGAACATGTAGTCGCAGTCGCCGCGCTCGGCTTCGCCGCTGAAGGTCTTTTCGGCGCGGCCGACCCGGTAGGCCAGGCGCGCTTCGTTGGCCGGCAGGGTGGTCAGACCGGTGCCGGTGCTGCGCGCCAGGTCGATCAGTGCCGGCAGGTCACTGGCACGTACGGAGCGAACGATCATGTTGCCTCCGGGAAATGGCGAGCCAGACGGGTGGCGTTCACGATGGGCAGGCTCATACCGCCACCAGCCTTACCTGGCCGCCCTCGGCGACACCGAGGATCTGTGCGGTCTGTGGGTCGAGCAGCGCGGGCTGGCCCGGCGCCCAGTTGAGTTCGGCGACCACGGCGCGAAAGCCCTGCAGTTGCTCGTTGCTGACCAGGTAGGCCTGGCCGCCCTCGCCCGCTTCGCCGAGCATCACCGGCACCACCGCGCTCTGGGCGATGGTGCGAATGCCGGAAGTACGTGCGTGCAGGGTCGGGCCGCCGTCGAAGATGTCGATGTAGTGATCGGTTTCGAAGCCGTCGCGCATCAGGATGTCGAACGACACCTGGGCACGCGGATGCACCAGGCCCATGGACTCCTGGGCGGTATCCGGCAGCAGCGGCACGTAGATCGGGTAATGGGGCATCAGCTCGGCCAGGTAGGCGCGGCTGCGCAGCCCGCACAGGCGCTCGGCCTCGGCGTAGCTCATGCCGAAGAAATGCCGACCGACCGCATCCCAGAACGGCGACTCGCCGGCGTCGTCGCTCTCGCCGACGATCTCCACCACCATGGCATCGGCGAAGCGCGCCGGGTGGCAGGCGGCGAACAGCAGGCGCGCCCGGGAGTTGAGCTCGGCCCACACACTGTCGACCAGGCCGCGCTCGACATAGAAGCTGGTCAGCAGGCTGTTGCCGGTCAGGTCGTGACACAGCGACAGCACGTGGATCTTGTTGTGGATCTTCAGCTCACGGGAGTTGTGAACGAAGGTCTCGTTGCGAAAGCTGTAGAACGGCTCGGAGTAGCCCGCCGAAGCGACGATGCCCGAACAGCCCGAGAGACGGCCGGTTTCGCTGTCTTCGAGCACGAAGAAGTAGCGTTCCTCACCATTGAAGCTGACCTCGGCGGCGAACGACGCTTCCGAGGCGGCGATCTTGTCGCGCAGGCGCTCGGCGTTGTCGGGCAGCGAGGTGACGCCCACCGGGCTGTCCGCGGCCAGGCGCTGCACTTCGGCAAGGTCGGTCATTCGCGCAGGGCGCATAACCAGCATGGTTCACTCCTTCAGCAAGGCGGGGGCATTGCAGCCCTGGCAGCGAGAATCATCGTCCGTGAAGCTGGCCGGCATCTGCCGGCGCAGCGAATTGAGCGGGCGGCGCCCAGCCGCCCATAAAGGGTCAGGCGCCCGCCAGCTTGGCGACGGCGCGCTCGAAGCGGTCCAGCCCCTCGTCGATGTCGGCATCCTCGATCACCAGGCTGGGGGCGAAGCGCACCACGTCCGGGCCGGCCTGCAGGATCATCAGGTTCTCCTCGGCCGCCCCATCGAAAAATTCCCGCGCCTTGCCCTTCCACGCATCGGCCAGCACCGCACCGATCAACAGGCCCATGCCACGTACGCCGGAGAACACCCCGTAGCGCTCACCGACCTGCAGCAGGCGCACCTTGAAGCGCTCATGCTTGGCCTTGACGCCCTCGAGCACCTCTGGCGTGTTGACCACATCGAGCAGCGCCTCGGCGACCGCGCACCCCAGCGGGTTGCCGCCGTAGGTAGTGCCGTGGGTGCCGACCGCCAGGTGGCTGGCCAGCGCCTCGGTGGTCAGCATCGCGGCGATCGGGAAACCGCCGCCCAGGCTCTTGGCGCTGGACAGCACATCCGGGGTCACGCCGTAGTGCTGGTAGGCATACAGATGGCCTGAGCGGCCGACGCCACTCTGTACCTCGTCGAACAGCAGCAGTGCGTCGTGCTGGTCACACAGCGCGCGGGCGCCCTGCAGGTAGGCCAGATCCGCCGGCAGCACGCCGCCTTCGCCCTGGATCGGCTCGATGACCACGGCGCAGGTCTTGTCGCTGACCGCCGCCTTCAACGCCTCGAGGTCGTTGTACGGCACGTGGGTGATGCCCTGGATCTTTGGCCCGAAGCCATCGGAGTACTTCGGCTGACCACCGACACTGACCGTGAACAGGGTGCGGCCGTGAAAACTGTTGGTGGCGGCGATGATCTCGTACTTGTCGGCGCCGAAGCGGTCGTGGGCCACGCGGCGCGCCAGCTTGAAGGCCGCCTCGTTGGCTTCGGCGCCCGAGTTGCAGAGAAACACGCGCTCGGCAAAGGTGGCGTCCACCAGCTTCCTGGCCAGGCGCAGTGCCGGCTCGTTGGTGAACACGTTGGAGACGTGCCACAGCTTGCCGGCTTGCTCGGTCAGCGCCTTGACCAGCGCCGGGTGGGCATGGCCCAGGGCGTTGACGGCGATGCCGCCGGAGAAGTCGATCAGCTCGCGACCGCTCTGGTCCCAGACGCGCGAACCGGCGCCGCGCACCGGCACGAACGCAGCCGGGGCGTAGCTGGGCACCATCACCTGGTCGAAATCGGCGCGTTGCACCGGGTCGTGCTGAACGGACATCGGGACTCTCCTGACGAGACACGCAGGCCGGCCAGGCCTGCGATGCGAAAGATTGTAGGGGGTGCTCATGGGCCGGCATTGCCCGCATGCGACAACTTCTTACAGCGCCGTTGCGAGCCGGCTGGGCGAAACCCGTCCGTCGGCTGGCGAGGCGCAGTTTAAACGTTGCGGCTGCCTCGACGCACGGGTCGACTAACATTTATCCACAGTACCCCTGGAGACAATGGGTCCAGCAAGGGAATTGCTGACCTTGGCATGCATGAAAAATATTTTCATTCGTCCTGCTGCAGCGTATTGCCAGCGCCTGGCGTGACGGTGATATCATTTTGACCACGGTGCGACGTTCCATCGTGAACGGCGTCTCACTGGCAGCCCATCAAGGATCTGATGGCCTGACGCAGGTTCCCTTCAATGCTGTGCATCGACTCGTCCAGTCAAGGAAGCACGTGATGAACGCCAAAGAAAAACAACTGACCGAACTGCTCACCCTCACCTCTCGCAGCATCACCCACATGACGGCCGCCATGACGGCGTTGTCCTTCGACCTGTTGCGTAGCGATGACAGCGGCGTTCGCTCTGCCGCTTCGAAGATGATCACTCGCCTCGGCGCGGTGAGCCAGGAACTGGATCAGCAATGGGTGCTGATCAGTGAACTGACCGGCGTCGAAGCCCCCATTCGCGTCGATACCATCGAGGAAGTCCAGCTGCATTCGGCCTGAGCGCGCTGCCCCTCACCTAGGCCGAGGTTTCCATCGGCCCCCTGCTCTCGTGACTCGACGCCATCCCGGATTCTAGGTGCGTGCCGCCAGGTACTCGCGCTGCAGCACCTCCACCAGTTCAGCCGCCGGCATCGCCCGCGCCAGGGCGGCCCCCTGGCCGGCCCAGTGGGCTGCGAATTCGGCGTTGCCGGTCTTGGCAGCGGCAGCGATCAGCTGTTTGCCGGCATCGTAGGCGATGCCGAAACCCGGCACGGCGGGGTGGCCGGGGGCGCCCACTTCAGCCATGAAGCGATTGACGATGCCCCGCGCCGGGCGCCCGGAAATCACCGTGGTGACCTGGGTCACCTGTGCTCGCCCGCTGCCCAGCATGCGCCGATAGGCGTCGTTGGCGGCCGACTCGGGGCAGAGGATGAACGCGGTACCCAGCTGTGCGGCGCAGGCGCCCAGGTTCATGGCCGCCGCGATACCGGCACCGTCCATGATGCCCCCGGCGGCGATGACCGGGCGCGACAGGTGCTTGGCCAGCACCCGCACCAGGGCCAGGGTGCCGATGCCCTGATCGTGGGCCGGGTCGAACACGCCGCGGTGGCCGCCGGCCTCGATGCCCTGGGCGACGATGATGTCGATGCCCGCCTCCTGGGCCAGCAGCCCTTCTTTCAGGGTGGTGGCCGAGGCCAGCAAGGTGATGCCGGCCTGCTTCAAGGCATTGATTCGCTCGCGCGGCGGCAGACCCAGGTGGAAGCTGACGATGGGTGGGCGCTCCTCCAGCAGCACCTCGAGCTGCCCTTCGTCTTCCTGGAAGCTGCAGTAGATATCCCGGATAGCCGCTGGCGCAGCGGCGCCGAACTCGGCGAAATAGGGCTGCAAATGCGCCAGCCATGCCCGCTCCACGGCGGCATCGGCACTGCTCAGGTGGTGGCAGAACACGTTGATGTTGAACGGCTTGCCGGTGGCGGCGCGGGTTTCCCTGATCATCTGCCGGCCGGCCTCGGCCTGCACCGCGGCGATGGAAATCGAGCCCAGCCCGCCGGCATTGCTGACCGCCGCCGCCAGAGCGGGGGTGGCGGTGCCCGCCATGGGCGCTTGAATGATCGGCAGGTCGATACCCAATACGGCGCAGCTCATACGGCGATCCTCAAGAAAACTCAAAACAGGAACCGGGAAGATAGCCCAACTGCTGCCGACCAGGCCACGACCCGGAGAGCGCCGGGGTTGCCGCACACCGCCGCGGCGTGGAGCAGGACATCAGCGCAACGCGGGCATGCTTGGCATCGCCGCCAGGGGCATCAGCGCACCCGGGTGCTGGATCACGCTGCCGGCCAGACGGTGCCCCCAGCGTGCCGCCACCTCGGGCTCGCCACCACGCAGGCGAGCGGCCAGGTAGGCCGCACTGAACGCATCGCCAGCGGCCGTGGTATCCACCACCTGCTCGACCGTTTCTGCCGACACCTCGGCGCGGCCATCGGCGGTGTGCAGCAGGCAGCTGCGCGCGCCGCGCTTGACCACCACCTCGCCCACGCCGAGGCCTGCGTAGTGACTGAAGAGCTGCTCCGGGGGGGCGAAACCGAACACGGCGACGTCGTCCTCCCAGGTAACCAGTGCGATATCCACCATACCCAGTAGCGCTTCATGGTGCCGCCGCGCCTCGGCCGCATCTGGCCACAGCCGCGGCCGGTAATTGTTGTCGAAGACGATGCGCGTGCCCCGGCTGCGCGCCTGGCACAGGGCCTCCAGCAGGCGCTCACGCCCTTCGACGGTGAGAATGGCCAGGCTGATACCGCTGAGATACAGCGTGTGATAGTCGCCAAGAGCCGCCAGCAGCTCGTCGGCGCCCGGGCCATCGAAGCAATGCCGGGCGGCGGACTCGCCCCGCCAGTAGAGAAAACTTCGCTCGCCCTGGGCGTCGGTCTGGATCATGTACAGGCCCGGCAGCCGATCCATCAGCACGCGCACGCGGCCATCACCCACGCCGTCTTCCCGCCAGCGCGCGCGCATCGCCTGGCTCAACGGGTCGTCGCCCACGGCGGTGAGGTAGTCGATCGCCACACCCTCGCGCCGGCACAGGCGGTTCAGGTAGATCGCCGTGTTCAGCGTGTCGCCGCCGAAGCCTTGGCGCATGCCGCCGTCAGCCTGCCGTTGCAGCTCGACCATGCACTCGCCGATCAGGCCGACCGCTATCGGTGATGTCTGGTTGGTTGGGGTCGACATGGAGGCTCCTGTATCTGCGTGCATCAGGGTTGAATAGGCCATCTACCGGGATCTCAGAGCCTATTCAAAGGCTCGCGAGCTAGAGCAATGCAAGGCAAAAACAGGCGAGGACGCGGAGTTTACGAGCTGTAAATGAGCAGTCCGAGCCTGTTTTTAACGCCGCAGTGCCGACGCGCAGCAGACTTTGAACAGGTTCTCAGAAGCGCGTCGGCATCACCTCCAACACCTCCAGCGCCTCGTCGACCAGCAGCACCTGCCGCCATTTGTCGAAGGTGAGGCAAGGGTGCGAAGTGCCGAAGGAAAGAATGTCGCCGACCGCCAGGGTCTCGCCCGCCGGCACCGACAGGAACAGGTGCTGGTCCATGATCATGCGCACGCCCCAACCACGCACGTCCTGTGGGGCCTGGCCTTCGCGGTACAGATGCTGGGGCATCGGCAAGTCGGGGTCACAGCCGATGTCGCGCTTGCCGAGGGCGACGATGGCCAGGCCGGGTTCGGGCAGCGATTGCACATGGGCGAACACTTCCAGGGCAGGCAGCAGCTCGCCCTCGAGATCCGCGTGCCGCGCCTTGACCTCCTCCATCGCCCCGGCATACAGCTTGTGGTCGTGCACCACGTAGCAGCCGGGGCGCAGCAGCGGGACGTACTGGCCGCGCAGCTCGGCGCGGTCGAAGGCTTCGGCGATCAGATCGAACCATTTGGAACCGGACGCAGTGACCACCGGCTTGTCGGCGGTAAAGGCAGCGCTGCGTTTCAGGCGCATCAGGGTCTCGACCAGGCGCGCGCCATAGGCCCGCACATCGGCAATCGGCGCTTGTCCGCCAATCATCCCCTCGTAGCCCTCGATGCCGGACAGCACCAGGGCGCTCGACTGTTCCAGTGCCGTCAGCAGCGCCTCCAGCTCGCCGTCGTTGCGCACGCCGCAGCGACCACCTTCCACGCCCAGCTCGATCATCACCTGCAGCCGCAGGCCGCGAGCCGCAAAGAACGCATCCAGCGCGCGGACGTTGGCCACGCTGTCGACCACGCAGTGGAACTCCGCGCCCCTGGCGATGAGATCGGCCACCAACGCCATGTTCGCCGCGCCGACCAGCTGGTTGGCCATCAGCAGGCGCGTCACGCCGTGCTCGAATGCCGCCATGCACTGGGTGGCGGTAGCGAGGGTAATGCCCCAGGCTCCGGCTTCGAGCTGACGCTTGAACAGCGCCGGCGTCATGGTGGTTTTGCCATGGGGCGCCAGCCGCGCACCGTGGCGCTCGGCGAAGGCTTGCATCCAGGCGATGTTGTGCGCCAGTGGACGCTGGTACACCACCGCTGCCGGCAGGCTGACGTCGCGCAGCAAGGCGCGCCCGGTACCGATGATCGCGGCTTTCTCCACACCGCTTGGCGGCGCGTCGCTCGGCTCAGCAGGTTTCATGTCTGCATCCTTCTCGATTTTCTGGGCGCGACGGCCATGCAACGGCGCCTCGCAGGGTCGACTGGATTGAATCACGGAAAATAACTATCACAAATAAAATTTTTAAGTTAGAAATTAACAGAAGTCGCGCACGGCTTTTCAGCCCTGCCCCGGGTCAGCCTTGGAGCCCTGAAGTGAATCTGGAAATCGACATCCTGTCGCGCATCACCGAACGTTACCCGACCCTGCGCGAAGCCGAGCGCAAGGTCGCGGCCATGATCATCGACGATATCGACTTCGTGACCAGCGCCAACATCTCCAGCATCGCCGCCCGCGCCGGTGTCAGCGATGCCAGCGTCACCCGCTTCGCCAAGTCCATCGGCTGCCAGGACGTGCGCGAGCTCAAGCTGCGCCTGGCGCAATCGCTCGCCGTCGGCCGGCGTTTCATTCAGGAGGCCAGCGAAGAGGACGGCATCGGCGCGGTATACGAGATCGCCAAGCAGACCCTCGACCTCAACCGCGAACTGATCGCCAATGCCGATATCGAGGGCGCCCTCGATCTGCTCGACGGCGCCCGGCAGATCGTCATCTTCGGTGCCGGTGGCGGCTCGGTGGTGCTTGCCCAGGAGATGCAATTCCGCCTGGTGCGCCTGGGTTATGCCGTCAGCGCCTACTCCCAGGCACTGATGCCGCGCATGGTCGCCGCCACGCTCGACCCCAGCGACCTGGTAGTGGCGCTGTCGGTGACCGGCTTCACCCCGGAAATCGTCGACGCGGCGCGCATCGCCCGCAGTTACGACGCCCAGGTGCTGGCGCTGACCGCCTCGGATTCGCCCCTGGCGCAGCAGGCCAACGTGATCCTGCCGATTGCCGCTCGGGAGACCGACTTCATCTACCACCCCTCGTCGTCGCGCTACGCCATGCTGGCGGCCATCGACGTGCTGGCCATGAGCCTGGCGCTGCGCCACCGGCAGCGCTCGCGCGACAAACTGCGGCGCCTGAAGCTGACCCTCGACAGCCACCGTGGCGGCGACAACCGCCAGCCGCTGGGGGACTGAGGCATGTCGCAGCACGCCAACCTGCTGATTCGCGACGTTCAGCTCATCGATGGCACCGGTGCCGCGCCCTATCAGGGCGACCTGGCGGTACGCGGCGAGCGCATTGTCGCCCTCGGCGACCTGCGCGACTGGTCAGCCGACACCTGTATCGAGGGCCATGGTCGCTGCCTGTCTCCCGGCTTTATCGACGTGCACACCCATGACGACAGCAACGTCATCCGCATGCCGGAGATGCTGCCCAAGCTCACCCAGGGCGTTACCACGGTCATCGTCGGCAACTGCGGGATCAGCGCCTCGCCGGTGCACCTGCCCGGCCCCGAGGTTCCAGACCCCATGAACCTGCTGGGCCGGCTCGAGGATTTTTGCTACCCGACGTTCGCCGCCTATGCCGAAGCGGTCAGCGCGGCGCAGCCAAGCGTCAACGTCGCGGCGCTGGTCGGGCATACCGCGTTGCGCGCCACGGTGATGGAGCGTTTCGACCGCCCGGCCAGCGCCGAGGAAATCCAGCAGATGCGCGGCGCCCTGCGTCAGGCCCTGGCGGAGGGTGCCATCGGCATGAGTTCGGGTTTGGCCTACATGAATGCGCGGCATGCTCCCGCGGCGGAGATGCGCGCCCTGGTCGAAGAGGTCGGCGCAGCCGGCGGCCTCTACACCACCCACCTGCGTGACGAGTTCGCCGGGCTGCTCGACGCCATGGACGAGGCCGTGGCAACCGCCCGCCATGGCAGGGCGCCGCTGGTGATCTCCCACCTCAAGTGCGCGGGCGTCGGCAACTGGGGCACGGCGCCCCTGGCCCTGGAAAAACTCGAGTCGGCGGCGCGGCAGCACAGCTGTCACTGCGACTGCTACCCCTACACCGCCGGCTCCTCGACCCTGGACCTCGGCCAGGTCACCGACGACTTCGAGATCTTCATTACCTGGTCCGACCCGCACCCGCAGATGGCGCGCCAGACCCTGCAAGCCATCGCCGCCAGCTGGGGCGTCTCGCTGCTCGAGGCCGCCGGCCGCCTGCAGCCGGCTGGCGCGGTCTACCACAACATGGCCGAAGACGACATGCGGCGCATCCTGCGCCATCCCCTGAGCATGGTCGGCTCCGACGGCCTGCCCAACGACCCCCACCCCCATCCCAGGCTATGGGGCGCGTTTCCGCGGGTGATCGGCCATTTCTGCCGGGACCAGGGGCTGTTCACCCTGCCCGAAGCCATCTACAAGATGACTGGCTTGTCCGCGCGCAACTTCGGCCTGCACGACCGCGGCGAGCTGCGCGTCGGCGCCTATGCCGACCTGACCCTGTTCGACTTCGCCGCGGTGCACGACAGCGCCACCTTCACCAACCCCATCGCCGCGGCGCAAGGCATCGAACTGGTGGTGGTCAACGGCGCGGTGGCCTACCGCCACGGGCAACTCGAAGCGCGCGCCGGCCGCCTGCTCAAACGCCCCGAAAAATCCCCCCATTCTTCAACCTGAATCAAGGAGAAATCCCATGAGCATCAAACGTTATGGCGCCGAAGGCGGAACCGGAACCGGCGGGCAGAAGCTGCCGTTCTCACGCGCGGTGGAAGCCGGTGGCTGGCTCTACGTGTCCGGCCAGACGCCCATGAAGGACGGTGAAGTGGTCGAAGGCGGCATCATCGAGCAATCGCGCCTGGCCTTTCAGAACTGCCTCGACATCATGGCCGAGGCCGGCTACGGCGTCGAAGACGTGGTGCACGTGACCACCGTGCTCACCGACGCGCGCTACTTCAGCTCGTTCAACAAGGTCTTCAAGGAAATCTTCGGTGACCACCCGCCGGCGCGTATCTGCAGCGTTCAGGACCTGGTGGTCGACTGCAAGGTCGAGGTCGACGTGAAGTGCTTCAAGGCCTCGCGCGCCTGATCCCAGCGCCCGCCCAGAGGAGAACCACCCTTTCATCACCGCAGCAACGAGCCGGCGCCGCGCTGCCCGGCTCGCTGACAGCTACCTCATCAACAATCATTCCAATCTGAGGTCAGGTATGAACAGCAACATCTTTCTCGGCAGTTTCTTCGTCTACCTCCTGGCCATGATCGCGCTGGGCTGGTGGGTATCGCGCCACCATCGCTCCACCGGCGACGACTTTCTCCTCGGCGGGCGCAGCATTCCGCTGTTTCTCACCATCGGCACCACCGTCGCGACCATGGTCGGCACCGGCTCGAGCATGGGCGCGGTGGGCTTTGGCTACAACAATGGCTGGGCCGGTGCGCTGTACGGCATTGGCGGAGCGGTCGGCATTCTGCTGCTGGCCGTGCTGTTCGCCTCGGTTCGCAAGCTGCGTTTCATGACCATGAGCGAAGAGCTGGCCTATTACGTGGGCGGCAGCCGGGTGGTGCGCAACGTGGTGGCGCTGCTGATCTACATCGCCAGCATCGGCTGGCTGGGTGCGCATATCCTAGGCGGCGGCATGTACCTGGCGTGGATCACCGACATCGACCTGAACACCGCAAAATTCGTGGTCGCCATCGGCTTCGGCCTGTACTGCGTGATCGGCGGCTACCTGGCCGTGGTGTGGACCGACACCATCCAGGCCATTCTGCTGTTCATCGGTTTCATCGCCATGGCGGTATTCGCCCTGGTCGAGATCGGCGGCTTCGAGCATCTCGCCGACAACATGGACGCCAGCACCACCGGTTTTCTGGGGATAAGCAGCCTGGGGCCGATTCCGGCGATTTCCCTCGCCGCCGTGGTCGCCATCGGGGTGCTGGCCACGCCGTCCTTCCGCCAGCGTATCTACTCGGCGGACTCGGTTGGCAGCGTGCGCCGCTCCTTCATGTTCACCGGCATCCTGTATCTGGGCTTTTCGATCATTCCGGCGATCATCGGCATGGCCGCGCACACCCTCGCGCCGAATCTGGAAAACAGCAATTACGCGTTCCCGTTCCTGGCCACCCAGGTATTGCCACTCTGGCTGGGCCTGCTGGTGATGATCGCCGGGCTTTCCGCGACCATGTCCAGCGCCAGTTCGGATGCCCTGGCAGGCGTGTCGATCATGATGCGTGATCTCTACATCCTGGTCACCGGCCACACCCCGCCGGCCGAGCGCGTGGTGCGCTATTCGCGCTTCGCCCTGCTGTTCACCATCGGCATGGCCCTGGCCTTCGCCCTCACCTCGGACAACATCATCAGCTACATCACCAAGATGATCGCCACGGTCATGGCCGGCATGTTCGTCTGCGCCATCCTCGGCAAGTTCTGGGGCCGCTATAACTGGCAAGGCGCGATTGCCACCCTGGTCGCGGCCTCCAGCACCTCGCTGGCGATCATCAGCCATGCCGGCTGGAGCGCCTACTGGGGCAACCCCAGCATTCCAGCGGTTATCGCGGCAGTGGTGGCCGGGCTGGTGGTATCGCTGCTCAGCCCGCGCTGTCAGATCACCCCGGAACAGGCGCTGGCCCGGGTGACCGAAGAGCGCGAGTCAATGGAGACGCCGGTGAAGATCGTTTCCTGAGAACCTGTTGACGATCTTTTAGGCGACGTAAAAAGGCTGCGACAAGGCAGAAGCGGACACTCAACGCTTGCGTAGGAGCGGCTTTAGCCGCGAGCTCTTTACGCCCCACATGCGATGCGTGAGCTGTGGTTTTCCATCGTTATCGCGTTGCTCATACGTCCGGTTCCGCTCTGACGAGCGGGTTTCTTTTGGCATCGCCCGGATGGCCGGCCCCGCCAAAAGAAACCAAAAGGTCTAGCCCCGACATACGGCCCCCGCTTCGCTGGGGTTCCCTCGCTCCATCATCGCTCCGAGGGCACGGCCTAGGCGGCCCCCCACGAAGGGCCATCCCTGGCCCATCCGGTGGGGGCGCCTAGCCTCTCGCGGCATCCATGCCGCTCAAGGCTGCCCGCCCGGCCCTCTCCACGACGATTCCGCTCGGCCTCCTGAAGGGGCGATTGGTGCTGCCTGCCAATTTTGTGGCATGAGGAGCACCAAAAGGCAAAGCGGCCGAACGGCAGCTCCCGCCTTTTTTTGCAGTCAACACGCTGAAGTCGAGCCGAAGGGTCGTTTCCTGAGAGCGTGGCGGATCAAAACTGCTTTTAAACGTGCGCGGTAAACGGCACCTTAGAGGTTTGCCGGTCCGCGCGCTCTAGCGTGTGACGCATACCTCTCCTGCACTGCGCGACATTTCCCAGGCGTTCCACCCAATGAGTTCTCGCACCGCCCACCTGCAACTCCACACGGCCGCCTTGCTGGTCGGCGTCTCGGCACTGTTCGGCGAGTCGCTGAAGGTCAGCGCCGGCATGATCGTGCTTGGCCGCTCGGCCTTCGCCCTGCTGGCGTTGAGCCTGTTCTGCCTGTGCCTGAACAAACGCCCATGGCGCACCGTGAATGCGCGCACCGCCGCTACCCTGCTGGCGACGGGGGGGACCCTGGGCGCGCATTGGCTGCTGTTCTTCATGGCGGTGCAAACCGGTGGCGTTGCCGTGGCCACCCTGGGCTTCGCCTCCTTCCCCGCCTTTACCGCACTGATCGAGCGGCTGGTGTTCGGTCAGCGCCTGGGGCGCAGCGACCGCTGGATACTGGTGCTGGTGTCGCTCGGCTTGATCCTCATCACCCCGTCGTTCGATCTAGGCGATGGCGCCACGGTCGGGCTGCTCTACGGTGTGCTATCCGGTGCGGTGTATGCCGCAATCGCGGTAGCCAACAAGCATGCGGCCAGCAGCATCGACGGCCTGGCCTCGTGCTGGTGGCAATGCCTGGCGATCAGCCTTGCGCTGCTGTTCTGGTGTCTGCCGGAAGTGCCCGGCATCAGCACCGATGACTGGTGGCAACTGGCGGCGCTGGGGGTGCTGTGCACCGCCCTGGCCTACAGCCTGTTCATCGCTTCGCTGCGCCACGTGCGCACCCACACCGCCGCGGTGGTGATCACCATGGAGCCGATCTACGCCATCGCCGGTGCCTGGCTGCTGTTCGGTTCGGTGCCGACCGCCGGCATGCTGCTCGGCGGCGCACTGATTCTCGGCGCCGTGGCCTGGGCCGGGCTGCAGGGCGGGCACTGAATCCTCAGGGCTGCCAGGTGGTGCGCTCGCCACTGAGCCGGTGATCGAGAAAGCTCGCCGCGCTGATCAGCGCCAGGTGGCTCAACGCCTGGGGCGTATTGCCCAGGTGATGGCCACGTCGATCCAGTTCTTCGGCGTACAGCCCCAGGGGATTGGCATAGCGCAGCAACTGCTCGAACTCCAGATGGGCTTTTTCCAGCCTGCCGGCGCGCGCCAGGCACTCGACGTACCAGAACGAGCAGGCGATGAACGAGCCCTCCTCGCCATCCAGCCCGTCATCGGTGCGGTAGCGATATACCATGCCGTCGCGAACCAGTTGCTGCTCGATGGCCTCCAGGGTGGCCAGCCAGCGGGGGTCGGTGGCGGCGACGAAACGCATCAGCGGCATCAGCAGCATGGAGCCGTCGACGTCCTGGCAGCCGAGGCGTTGCACGAAATGGCCGCAGCGCTCGTCCCAGAAGTTGTTCCAGATATCGTCATGGATGGCCTGACGCTCGTCGTTCCAGCGCGCGAAGGGCGCCGGCAGCGAGCGTTTCTGGGCCAGGCGGATGGCGCGATCCAGGGCCACCCAGCACATCAGTCGCGAGTGCAGGAAATGCTGCTCTTCGCCACGGATTTCCCAGATGCCCACGTCCTTCTGCTGCCAGCTGTCACAGACCTGATCTACGATGCCCACCACATGCTTCCAGCCGTCGTGGGAAATCGCTTCGCCGTACTTGTTGGCCAGGTACACGGCGTCCAGCAACTCGCCGAAGATATCCAGCTGGGTCTGTTCGTGGGCTTCGTTGCCGATGCGCACCGGCTTCGCGCCGCCATGGCCGGCCAGGTGATCGAGTGAGCTCTCCGGCAGGTGGTGCTGCCCGCGCAGGCTGTAGAGAATGCGCAGGTGCGCGGGGGTTTCCGAGCAATCGTCGACACGATCGCGCACCCAGCGCATGAAGGCATTGGCCTCCTCGGAAAAGCCCAGGCGCATGAACGCGTAGACGGTGAACGAGGCATCGCGGATCCAGGTGTAGCGGTAATCCCAGTTACGCTCGCCCCCCGGTGCTTCGGGCAGGCCGTAGGTGGCGGCGGCGATGATGCCGCCATGCTTGCGCGAGGTCAGCAGCTTGAGCGCCAGGGCCGAGCGGTGCACCATCTCGCGCCAGCGCCCACGGTAATTGGACTGTTTCATCCAGCCCCGCCAGTACTTCAGGGTTGCCTGCAGGCAATGCGCGCAGGCACCGGCAGCCACCAGGGGGTCATCCGGCGCGCCCAGCACGAACTCCGCATGCTCGCCTTCGCGTAATTCGAATTCGGCGATGGCGCAGTGCTCATCGATACGCAACGGCTGGCTCGCCGATAGCCGCAGGCTGGGCTGCCCCGGCGCATGGAACAGCACATCGTCGCCACCGATCTGGGCCACAGTATCGGCGCGGCTGTAATCGTGGCGCACCCGGCAGCGCAGGCGGATCATGGCACTGCCGGAGACCACGCGAATATTGCGGATTAGCCGCGGCGCCGCGTCGACATCGGTGTTGATCGGCATCAGGTCGGTGCATTCGACCACCGCCTGCTCGTCCAGCCAGCGCGTTTGCAGCACGTTGGTATCGGGCAGGTAGAGTTGCTGGCGGCGCGCGTCGGGCAGGTCCGGCGCCAGCTGGAACACCCCGGCCTGGGGCGTATCGAGCAGGGCGCTGAAGATCGACGGGCTGTCGAAGTCCGGCCAGCAGAAGAAGTCCACGCAACCACTGTCGGCCACCAGCGCGGCACTGCGCATGTCGCCGATGATGCCATGGGCCTCGATGGGCATCTGACGATCCTGGATATCAGCCATTGTCACGAAACTCCGGGTAAAGGCTCATACCCCCATCGATGAACAGCGTGGTGCCATGGACATAGTCGGCCAGGTCGGAGGCCAGCCACACCACCGCATTGGCGATGTCCTGAGCATCGCCGATGCGGCCATAGGGGATCAGTTCGAGGAGCTTGTCGGCCGCTTCGCCTTCGGTGGCCTCGCGGTTGATCGCCGTGCGGATCGCCCCCGGCGCAATGGCATTGACGCGGATACGCTGCTCGCCCACTTCCTGGGCCACGCTGCGCATCAGCAGGTCGAGCCCGCCCTTGGAGGCGGCATAGTTGACGCGCCCGGCCCAGGGAATCAGCTGGTGCACGGAGCTCATCTGGATGATCTTGCCGGCAGCGCGGGAGATCTCCCCACGAATGCCCTGTTTGGCGAACTGCCGCAGCGCCGCCCGCACGCAGAGGAACTGGCCGGTGAGGTTGACCTGCAGCACCTGGTTCCACTCGTCCAGGCTCATGTCCACGGTTGGCGCATCGCGCTGCATGCCGGAGTTGGCCAGCAGAATATCGAGCCGCCCGAAGGTGGAGAGGGTTTCGGCGAACAGCGCCTCGACCTCCTGCTCGCTGGAAACATCCGCCTTCACGGCGATGGCCTGGCCGCCGCCGTCACGGATCTCCTCGGCAAGACGCTCGGCGGCTTCGCGCCCGGAACGGTAGTTGAGCACCACTGCGGCGCCCGCCTCGGCCAATGCCTTGGCAGATGCCGCGCCAATACCGGAACTGGCGCCGGTAACCAACGCAACCTGTGACTGCAGAGAGATGAGCATGGCCGTTTCCCTTTCCTCGACTTGCTACACCTGACTGGAAGCCAAGCGGCAGAGTTCAGGGAAAAGCCCATTGCCGTCGATCAGGACGCCAGCACCTACAGCGCCAGGTGCCCGTCAAAGAGAAATCGGTCATGTGAGGAGAACCACCATGCAAGAAATCGAAGCGCTGCTCGACTATCTCAAGCGCCACAAGCTGTACCTGACCACCGCCGAATCCTGTACCGCCGGCCTGGTCGTGGCCTTGCTCGCCAAGCACCCCGGCAGCGGCGAATGCCTGGACAGTGGCCACGTGGTCTATTCGCCAGCCGCCAAGAAACGCCTGTTGGGGGTCAGCCAGGAAATCCTCGACAGCTTTAACCTGACCAGCGAAGAAGTGGCGCGGGCGATGGCCAGCGGCGCCTTGAACGGCAGCCCGGCCAATGTGGCCGTCGCTACCACGGGGGTCGCCGGCCCCGAGCCGCAAGGCGAGATCGCGCCCGGTACCTTGTGTTTCGCCTGGGCCTTTCGCCTGGCGGACGGCAGCACCCGGCTGTTTTCCAGTACCGAACATTTTGCCGGTGACCGCTCACGTATTCTCGACGAGGCCGCCCGCTTCGCGCTGCTGCGCCTGCCGGAGCGGCATGCGCAGCTGCTTGGCGAAGGCTAATCTCGACCCTTGCCCGGCAGGATCGAACCTAGCACCTGCTTGGTCGCCTGGCGCAGGATGCCGCCCTGGTTCGGATCGCCCTGCCACAAGGTCGACGCGAAGGCCTTGGCCTGGGCCAGGGTGATGTGCGGCGGCAAAGGCGGTACGTCCGGGTCGGTCTTGAACTCGATCAGCACCGGGCGATCGGCCGCCAGCGCCTGTTCCCAGGCACCCGCCACATCCTCTTCGCGGTCGACGTAGATGCCCTTGAGGCCGATGGATTCGGCGAACTGGTGGTAGGCGACACTGGGAATGTCCTGGGACGCCGAGAACTTCGGGTCGCCCTCCATCACCCGCTGCTCCCAGGTCACCTGGTTGAGGTCTTCGTTGTTGAACACCGCGCAGATCCAGCGCTTGTCCTGCCATTCGTGCCAATACTTGGCCACGGTGATCAGCTCGGCCATGTTGTTCATCTGCATCGCGCCGTCACCCACCAGCGCCACCACCGGGCGGTCCGGATGGGCGAACTTGGCGGCAATCGCATAGGGCACCGCCGCTCCCATCGACGCCAGGCCGCCGGACAGCGAGCAGAGCATGTCCTCGCGCATCTTCACGTCACGGGCGAACCAGTTGGCGCAGGAACCGGAATCGCTGGTCACCACGGCGCGATCGGGCAGCCGCGGCGACAGCTCGTAGGCGACCCGCTGCGGGTTGATCGGCGAGGCCGAGGCCAGGGCGCGACGCTTTAGGGTGGTCTGCCACTGCGCCGTCCACCGTTCGATGCGCTTGCGCCAGGTACGCAGCGCCTTGCGTTCGAGCAGCGGCAATAGCGCCCGCAAGGTATCGGCGGCGTCGCCCTGCAGGTTGACCTCCATGGGGTAGCGCAGGCCGAGCATGTCCGCCTGGATATCGATCTGCACGGCGCGCGCCTGGCCCTCCTTGGGCAGGAATTCGGCATAGGGGAAGCCCGAGCCGATCATCAGCAGGGTGTCGCACTCGTTCATCATCTGGTAACTGGGCTTGGTGCCCAGCAGGCCGATGGAGCCGGTCACCCAGGGCAGATCGTCCGGCAGCGCCGCCTTGCCAAGCAGCGCCTTGGCGACACCCGCACCCAGCACCTCGGCTACCTCCGTGACCTCCCGGGCGGCACCCAATGCGCCGGCGCCGATCAGGATCGCCACCTTCTTGCCGGCGTTGAGGACATCCGCCGCGCGTTGCAGGTCAGCTTCATAGGGCACCACGCGGGGCCGGCTATAACCGACGCCGGAATGCAGGGTGCCGTGCTCGCGGGGCGGCTCCTCGTAGGGCAGGGTCTGCAGGTCGTTGGGCAGGATGATCGCCGTCACCCGGCGCTCGCCCAGGGCGGTGCGGATGCTGCGGTCGACCAGGTGGCGGACCTGGGACGGCGCACTGGCCTGCTGCACGAAGGCGCCGGCCACGTCCTTGAACATCGACAGCAGGTCCACCTCCTGCTGGTAATGCCCGCCCAGGGCATTGCGGGCCTGCTGGCCAACGATGGCCAGCACCGGCATATGGTCCATGCGCGCATCGTACAAGCCGGTGAGCAGATGGGCCGCGCCCGGGCCCGAGGTGGCGATGCACACCCCCAGATCCCCGGAGAACTTGGCATCGGCCGCCGCCATGAAGGCGGCCATTTCCTCATGGCGCGCCTGAATGAAGCGGATCTTGCCCTCGGTCTTGGCCAGGGCGCCGAATACGCCGTTGATGCCATCCCCCGGATAGCCATAGATGCGCCGTACGCCCCACTGATGGAGGCGTTCGACGATGAAATCTGCGACGGTCATGCTCATGGATAACTCGCTCGAAGTTCAGGCCCGCGTAGGCCGACATGGATGGAGTTGCCACGCGATGTCTGGGTGCGCGACGGTCCGGCCGGGCAGCCTGGCTGCCGGGCACAGGAATCTTGACCGGCCTCGATCGGCAGAGGTTTAAGGTTTCGACCCCAGCCGCTGCGCCTGTGCCAACGCGGGCCGGGCGCGCGAGGACAGGCCGGCAAAAAGATCGAACATGCAGCGTCCGCCACCCTCAAACCACGTAGAGCAGCGCACCGAGGAACGCGGCATGACCCAGCGAGTACCCGACCCGACCCAGGCACCCGACTTGCCGGGCGAGCCTCCACCCCTCGGCCAGCCTCAGCAACCCGACAACGATGCGTTACCGGACAAGCCGCAGCCCGACCCCGTTTGAGCACGCGTGCATGACTGGCCGTCATCCATCAGGCAGGAGTGAACATATGGTCGCCTTCGAACCGCAATCGCAACCCGAACGACAGGGCCCACCACGCCAGAACGTCAGAGGCTGGGAGCGCCTGCTGTCCATTGGTGGCGGGCTGCTGCTGGCAGCGCTGGGCGCCAGCAAGCATGGCCAGCAGGGCAAACGCCAGCTGAGCGTCGGCGGCTTGCTGCTGTTGCGTGGGCTGAGCGGGCATTGCAGCGTGAAGAGCGCGGTGGACGACCCGCTGGCCGAGATCCGCTACCTGCGTGCTCGCGTGCAGCGCTTGCAGGAGCTGGTGCTGATGGCCGAGGAAGTGGCCGATCGCACCCAGGCAGCCCCGGTGGTGCCCGTTCCCGTTGCACCGGCGCCGGTCACGCCTGCGCCAATGGATCCAGGTAATCCGATTGCGGACGAATTCGCCAGCCGTGAACAAAGCCGCTAGCCAGCCTTACCGTATCGCCCTTTCATGCATCAACAGGTGTAGCCATATGGACAACGACAGCAAAGACCGCCCGCACAAGCGCCCTGCCAAGCTCATTACCGGGCACTGGCAACAAGATGCCCAGGAACAGCTGCGCGCACGCATCCAGGCCGAGCAGTCCCATACCGATGAACTGGAAGCCCTGGCGAGCAGCGCCCGCTCCACCATCGCCGACCTGGAAAATCCCGATGCCGTGCCGTCGCCGGATCGCCTGCGCGAGGCCGCACGCCAACTCGCCGTCCTGCGCGATGCCCTGAACAACTACAGCGGCCACGCGGTGCACAGCGTCGACCGCCTTGCCCGCAAGCACCCGCTATGGCTGGCGGCCGGTGGCCTGGCAGCGGGTCTTCTGGTGAGCTGTGTGCTGTGCAAACGCCGCAGCCGTAAGGATGGATACCCACTTGGAGGAGCGCTGCGATGAACGAAGATCCTCGGCATCCGCCACTGGAACCGACCCTGCTCGGCCTGCTGCGCCAGCTGACCCGGGAAGTACAGACGCTGTTCACCAAGGAGCTGGCGCTGGCCAAGGTTGAGCTCAATGCCTCGCTGCAAGCCACCAAGACCGGTATCGCTGCGGTCGCCGGTGGCGCCATCGTGCTGCTGTGCGGCGTGCTGATGCTGCTGCTCGCGGCCGTCTATGGCCTTAGCGAGGTGATGCCGCCGTGGGCGGCCGCGCTGATCGTTGGCGTGGTGGTCACCATCATCGGCCTGATCATGCTCAAGATCGGCCAGCAGAAATTCGCCCCTTCCCAACTCACCCCCGAGCGCACCCTGGATTCCTTGCAGAAAGACAAGGAAGCGGTGCAGAGGCAAATGTCATGAGTGCCAATAGCAGCATTGCCGCCGAATCGCGCAAGCCTCCAGAAATCCTCGAGCAGGAAATCGATCAGCAACGCGATCGTATCGACGCACTTATCGATGCCGTCGAAGCACGCCTGAAGCCACAACGGCTGATCGACCAAGCGCTGGCCTACGGCCGTGAGAGCGGCGGCCTGGAAATGGCCGAGCGCCTGGGGCATACCCTCAAGGCCAACCCGGTTCCCGTGGCCATGACCGCCATCGGCCTGGCCTGGCTGGCCGTGGAGCAGACCCGCAAGCATGCGCCCGCAGCGCCGGAGCCTGACCTGCCGGACGATCACGAATCCCTGGCCGAGGCCCTGCATAACGCCAAGCAATCACTGGAACAAAGTACCCAGGCCGCCCGGCGCAAGCTGCATGACCTGGCGGACGGTGCCAGCGCCGCGACAGCGCAGGTCAAGCAGAGTGCGGATGCCATGGGCCAGGCCCTGCACCGCCATCCCTGGGCCTTCGCGGCAGCCGGCCTGGCAGTGGGTGCGATCGTGGGTCTGCTGGGTATCGGCCGCCAGCGCTCGCCTGGCGCGGACGTGGCGCATGAAACCTACGTGGTGCCGGATATCGAAGCCGGTTTCGAGGAACTGACCGAGGAGCTGGATGACGAGCCGCCTTTCCGCCCTGGCGCCATCTGACTCCACGACATTCAGAAACGAAAAAAGCGCCCTAGGGCGCTTTTTTCGTTGCTTCCGGGTGTTCAGTGGGCCCTGGAAGCTATATATGGCGCAGCGGACGGGACTCGAACCCGCGACCCCCGGCGTGACAGGCCGGTATTCTAACCGACTGAACTACCGCTGCGCATACCTCGATTGGTGGGTGATGACGGGATCGAACCGCCGACCCTCTGCTTGTAAGGCAGATGCTCTCCCGGCTGAGCTAATCACCCTTCACTCTCGAAGTGGGGCGCATTCTAGAGAGCGACCTGCACCTTGGCAAGCCCCTTTGTGAAAAAAATTTATTGGCGATCCAAAGGCTTAGGATTCAGAGCCGAAATCCGTCGGCTGCTCGATAGAGGGTTGGCCTAATCCACCACCGGAAGGAATAATGCGCCCTCGCGCGGGTCTGATCGTCGCGCGGCATTCAACCCCATCCGCCGCCGGACTGCCCATGCGCTGCCTGACGCAGCTGCCATGCGCTCGAATTGAAGATTTCCTGCGCGCCGTGGCGCGCATCCGCTAACTGGAGACAACCCGCTCATGTGGTTTCGCAACCTGCTGGTCTACCGCCTCACCCAGGACGTCGATTTCGATACCGAAAAACTGCAAGCCGCACTGGCCGCCAAGCCGGCCCGCCCCTGTGCCAGCCAGGAACTGGCCACCTATGGCTTCGTCGCCCCGTTCGGCAAGGGTGAAGACGCGCCGCTGGTACACGAGAGCCAGGGCTTCTTGCTGATCTCGGCGCGCAAGGAAGAACGCATCCTGCCCGGCAGCGTGGTCAAGGACGCCGTGAAGGAAAAGGTCGACGAGATCGAAAGCGAGCAGATGCGCAAGGTCTACAAGAAGGAGCGCGAGCAGATCAAGGACGAGATCGTCCAGGCCTTCCTGCCCCGCGCCTTCATCCGCAAGTCGGCAACCTTCGCCGCCATCGCACCGGCCCAGGGCCTGATCATCGTCAACGCCTCCAGCCCCAAGCGGGCCGAAGACCTGCTGTCGACCCTGCGTGAAGCCATCGGCTCGCTGCCGGTACGCCCGTTGACCGTGAAGATCGCTCCGAGCGCGACCATGACCGACTGGGTCAAGGCCCAGCAGGCTGCCGCCGACTTCCACGTGCTGGACGAGTGCGAGCTGCGCGACACCCACGAAGATGGCGGCATCGTGCGCTGCAAGCGCCAGGACCTGACTGGCGAAGAAGTGCAGTTGCACATGAGCTCGGGCAAGCAGGTCACCCAGCTGTCCCTGGCCTGGCAGGACAAGCTGTCCTTCGTGCTCGACGACAAGCTGGTGGTCAAGCGCCTGAAGTTCGAAGACCTGCTGCAGGAGCAGGCCGAGCAGGATGGCGGCGACGACGACCTGAGCCAGCAGGACGCCAGCTTCACGCTGATGATGCTGACCCTGATCGAGTTCCTGCCGGCACTTTTTGAAGCCCTGGGTGGCGAAGACACCCCGCAAGGTCTCTAAAGGCTGCTGCGCGTCGGCCCTGCGGCGTTAAAAATAGGCTCGAAAAGCCGCTTGCGGCTAACGCACTTCAGTGCGGCCCGAAGGGCGAGCGGAGCGAGTAATGCTCAGGTACAAAAGTACAGTCGGCCGCGACCCCGGCCGCTTGATTCGCTGCGCTCACCCTAGGGGCCAGCCTTCGGCTGTTACTTCGCTACGCTGCGTTTCTCGCCTATTTTTGTGGGGCCGCCTAGGCTTGCAGGGCTCTAGCTCGCGAGCCTTTTCAATTGCAGCTGTTCTACACCAGCCCAGTACCCGCCCCATCAGACAGCCACCGCTGTCTATCCAACAATAAACTGGCTGCACAGCGCTCCGCCCCGGAGCCTGCCACCGCTCTTTAGGAAACCCCGCCATGTCCGCCTTGATCGCCCTCAGCCGCTTCGTCGGCAATACTTTCGCCATCTGGGTTCTGCTGTTCGCCGTGCTGGCGTTCCTGCTGCCCAGCGCTTTCCTGCCGCTGACGGCATTCATCGTGCCGCTGCTCGGGCTGATTATGTTCGGCATGGGCCTGACCCTGAAGACCGAAGATTTTCGTGAAGTGGCCCGCCACCCGCTGCGCGTGCTGGTCGGCGTGCTGGCCCAGTTCATCATCATGCCGGGCATGGCCTGGCTGCTCTGCCAGCTGTTCGCCCTACCACCGGAAATTGCCGTTGGCGTGATCCTGGTCGGCTGCTGCCCGGGCGGTACTGCCTCCAACGTGATCACCTGGTTCGCCAAGGGCGACGTGGCGCTGTCCGTCGGCATCACCGCCGTGACCACCTTGTTGGCACCGATCGTTACCCCGGCGCTGATCTGGCTGCTGGCCTCGGAATGGCTGCCGGTGTCGTTCTGGACGATGTTCAGCTCGATCCTGCAGATGGTCTTGCTGCCGATCGTCCTCGGCCTGGTGGCCCAGCGTTTGCTGGGCGAACGGGTCAAGCTGGCGGTCGACGTGCTGCCATTGGTCTCGGTGCTGTCCATCGTCGCCATTGTCGCCGCGGTGGTGGCGGCCAGCCAGGCGAAGATCGCCGAATCCGGCCTGATCATCATGGCCGTGGTGATGCTGCACAACGGCCTCGGCCTGGCCATGGGTTATGCCGCGGGGCGACTCTTCGGCATGCCCCTGGCGCAGCGCAAGACCCTGTCCATCGAGGTCGGCATGCAGAACTCCGGGCTCGGTGCGGCTCTGGCCAGCGCCCACTTCTCGCCGTTGGCGGCGGTGCCCAGCGCGCTGTTCAGCGTCTGGCACAACCTCTCGGGCCCGCTGCTGGCGACCTTCCTGCGCCGGATCAAGGATGACCGCGACCAGTAAGCGGGCTTAGCCACGACCGCAATTGGCGGGCTAAAGCCCACCCTACAGCGCATACACATCGATCGTAGGGTGGGCTTCAGCCCACCAGCCAGTATGAATTGATGGCAGCGTGCTCTCCCACGCATAGACACGACGATCTGCTTTATCGCAACACCTCGCGTCCAACCGACTTGCCCAGACATGCACTTCATGCACAATAGCGGTGCACGCCGGGGACGACCCCGGGTTTGCGTGCCTTACTGCCGGGGACGACCCCACTGCTATCCGTGAGGGTCATATGTCCTGGATCATCCTGTTCTTCGCCGGCCTGTTCGAGGTCGGCTGGGCCGTCGGCCTGAAGTACACCGACGGCTTCACCCGCCCGCTTCCCGCCGTACTCACCGTCGCCGCCATGCTGGTCAGCCTCGGCCTGCTCGGCCTGGCCATGCGCGAGTTGCCACTGGGCACCGCTTACGCAATCTGGACGGGCATCGGTGCCGTTGGCACGGTGATCGCCGGGATCATCCTGTTCGGCGAGTCGATGGCCCTGGTTCGCCTGGTCAGTGTGGCGTTGATCATCTGCGGCCTGATCGGCCTGAAAATGAGCCACGGCTGACATGAGAAAGCCCGCCAATCGGCGGGCTTTCTCTTTTCCTGGGTTCGATCTTCCAGCTCAGCGATTATCCCCACGCAGCGCCTGCACCTCTGCCTGCAACACCTGGCGGGTCGCCGCAGCCGCCTCGATGGGCGCCCCCGCCACCAGGTCGACCCGCGACCAGAAGCGGCGGAACAGCCCCTTTTGCGGGTCACGGCTGAAGAAGCTGCCCCATAGTCCGCCCAGCGCCATGGGGATCACCGGCACCGGGTTGTCCTGCAGGATGCGCTCGACGCCGGCCTTGAATTCGTCGATCTCGCCATCGGCGGTCAGCTTGCCCTCGGGGAAGATGCACACCAGTTCACCGTCGCGCAGGTATTCGCCGATGCGCTTGAACGCCGCATCGAACACCAGCAGGTCCTCGCTGCGCCCGGCAATCGGCACCGTGCCGGCGGTGCGGAAGATGAAGTTGAGCACCGGCAGGTTGTAGATCCTGTAGTACATGACGAAGCGCACCGGCCGCCGCACCGCGCCACCGATCAGCAGCGCATCGACGAACGACACGTGGTTGCACACCAGCACCGCCGGGCCCTCTTCTGGAATCGAATCGAGCCCCTTGTGCGACACCCGGTACATCGAGTGGCCGAGCATCCAGATCAGGAAACGCATGGTGAACTCTGGGACGATCTTGAAGATGTAGCTGTTCACCGCCACGTTCATCAGCGAAATGACCAGGAACAGCTGGGGGATCGACAGCCCGGCGACGCTGAGAAACAGGATCGACACCAGCGCCGACACCACCATGAACGCTGCGTTGAGGATGTTGTTGGCGGCGATCACCCGGGCCCGCTCGTTCTCGGCGGTGCGCGACTGGATCAGTGCATACAAGGGCACGATGTAGAAACCGCCGAACACACCGATGCCGAGAATCGAGCCCAGCACCCACCAGGCGTGGCCAAAACCCAGCAGCGCCAGCCAGTCGTAGGGCTGCGCCGCCTCGGGAATACCGCCCGAGGCCGCCCAGAGCACAATACCGAACACCGACAGGCCGATGGAGCCGAACGGCACCAGGCCGATCTCCACCTTGCGCCCGCTCATCCGTTCGCAGAGCATCGAGCCCAGGGCGATGCCCACCGAGAACACGGTTAGGATCAGGGTGACCACGCTTTCGTCGCCATGCAGCCATTCCTTGGAATAGGCCGGGATCTGCGTCAGGTACACCGCGCCGAGAAACCAGAACCACGAGTTGCCGACCAGCGAGCGCGACACCGCCTTGGGCTGGGTCAGGCCCATGCGCAGGGTCAGCCAGGTTTGCCGGAAGATGTTCCAGTCCAGTGCCAGATCGGGCAGCGCGGCACTGGCCCGCGGAATGCTCCGCGCCGACAGGTAGCCGAGCACCGCCACCAGCACCACCGAGGCGGCGACGATCACCCCGTAATGCGCACTGGTGAGCATGAGACCGGCGCCGATGGTGCCCGCCAGGATCGCCAGGAAGGTGCCCATTTCCACCAGCGCGTTGCCGCCGACCAGCTCTTCGGGCTTGAGCGCCTGGGGCAGGATCGAGTACTTCACCGGGCCGAACAGCGCCGACTGCAGGCCCATGGTGAACAGCACGCCGAGCATCAGCGCCAGGTTGCCGAGCAGCACACCCGCCGCACCGACGCCCATGATGAAGATCTCGAAGAACTTGAGCCGGCGGATCAGCCAGTCCTTGGCGAACTTCTCGCCGAACTGGCCGCCAAGGGCGGAAAACAGGAAAAACGGCAGGATGAACAGCATGGCGGCGACGTTGACCAGCAGGTCGCGGTCCGTGTCGAGGCTGAGCTTGAAGAGAATCGCCAGGATCAACGACTGCTTGAAGATGTTGTCGTTGAACGCACCGAGCAACTGGGTGATGAAGAACGGCAGGAAGCGCCGGCTTTTCAGCAGAGCGAATTGCGATTGCTGACTCATCGAGACCTTTCCTTATGCGGATTCGATGAGCATTGGACTGCAACGGCTCGAGCAAAGCCACAGCCGCGCCGATTTTTGTCGACCGCTGCGCCTCTTCAGTTGAACAGCGGGTTGCCACGCAGGCGCGCCACCGCCAGGTCAACAAACGCACGCACCTTGGCCGGTGCCTGGCGGCCTTCGGGGTACAACACGTGAATCGGCAGCGGCGGCTCCTCGAATGCATCGAGCACGATCTGCAGCGCCCCCTCCTGCAACGATGGGCCGGCCTGATAGCTCAGCACCCGGGTCAGCCCCCAGCCAGCGCGCGCCGTGGCGATGGCCGACTCGTTGGTGTTGCACTGCAACAGCGGATCGACCAGCACCCGCTGCCCCTCGGCAAAGCGCCACTCCGGCGAAGCCCAGGCACTTTGCGAGACGACGATACGGTGATGCTTGAGATCGGCGGGCGTGGCGGGCACGCCATACTTTTCCAGGTAGGACGGCGCCGCACAGATCACCCGGCGCACCGAGCCGACCTGAATGGCGGTGAAGCCCGAGTCCGCCAGGTGACCGATACGAATCGCCACGTCGATGCCTTCATCGACGATATTCACCGGGCGGTCGACGAAAAAGGTCCGCGCATGCATGCCCGGGTAGGCATCCAGGTAATCGAGCACCAGTGGCAACACGTGCAGATGGCCGAACATCGACGCTGCGGTGATGGCCAGGGTGCCCGACGGCTCGGCGTAATGGCCGGCCGCGGCCAGTTCCGCCTCGGCGATATCACCGAGAATGCGCCGGCAGTCCTGCAGGTAGCGGCTGCCCGCGTCGGTGGTCTTCACCGAGCGTGTGGTGCGCACCAGCAACCGTGCACCGATCAGGTCCTCGAGGCCGGCAACGATGCGCGTCACCGCTGGCGCACTCATGTGCATCTGCCGCGCCGTGCTGGCGAAACTGCCGGTTTCCGCAACCTTCACAAATACCCGCATCGCCTGCCAACGATCCATCTGCCCACTCCTCTGCTCAAGCGCTGGCTGCACTGGTGGCGCAGCCAAGGGAGTATGCCGTATCTGATGGCGCCGAGTGGGGGCACAACTGCATACGCATAGCGCGTTCAGGATCACTCAAGGCTGATTCTGGAAAGCAAAACCAGCGGCAGGAACGTGGCAGGAGCGGCCATTTGCAGTGGTGGGCTGAAGCCCACCCTACAGATCGTGCCAGCCTCGTAGGGTGGGCTTCAGCCCACCAATATGAGCAGGTTTGAAATCGCAGCACGACCGGCCGCATTTGCCTTGTAGCAATCCCTGCCTGCTACCGGCGCCGAGCTTTATACGCTTATAAAAGCGCGTGAACAGGCTTTCAGAATCCGAAACTGCTAAGCCCGGGGTGGTCATCCGGCCGGCGCCCCAGCGGCCAGTGAAACTTGCGCTCGGCCTCGCTGATCGGTTGTTCGTTGATGCTGGCGTGGCGGGCGCGCATCAGGCCGTCCTCGGCAAATTCCCAGTTCTCGTTGCCGTAGGCGCGGAACCACTGGCCGCTGTCATCGCGGTACTCGTAGGCGTAGCGCACGGCGATGCGGTTGCCGGTGAAAGCCCACAGTTCCTTGATCAGCCGGTAGTCGAGTTCGCGGTTCCATTTGCGGGTCAGGAAGGCTTCTGCCTCGGCGCGGTTGCTGACGAACTCGACGCGGTTGCGCCAGCGGGTATCGACGGTATAGGCCTGCGCCACCTTGGCGGCGTCGCGGCTGTTCCAGCCGTCTTCGGCCAGGCGCACCTTTTCGATGGCGGACTGCTCATTGAACGGAGGCAGCGGTGGACGGGACATGGCAGAACTCCTCATTTACGTTAAGAACACAGGTATTGGGTGAATGTCAGAGCGCCAGCTCGAGGCGCTTATCATCGGCGCCCTGCGGTTGGGCCGGTACGGCGCAGCAGATCAGCACTTCGTCGTCGCCGTGCGGGGCGCTGGGTTCTTTCAGGTAACTCACCGCGCCTTTCACCAGGCGGGTCTTGCAGGTGCCGCAGGAGCCTTCCCGGCAGCTGAATTCAGGCGCCAGGCCTCTAGCCTCGGCCAGCTCCAGCAAGCTGCCGGAGCCCGGCGTCCAGCGCCCCTCCTTCAGCGACTCGGTGAACAACACCGCCACCGGCTCGGTGGCGGGCGGCCGCGTCACGGCGGCCACCACCGGCCGGTCGGGACGCCGAGCCAGGGACGCCGGCCCGAAGCCCTCGGCATGGATGCGCCCATCGGCAATGTTGTAGCCACGCAGGCCGTCATACAGTCCCTGGGTAAAGGCCGGCGGCCCGCACAGGTAGAAGGCGTAATCGTCGAAGGCCAGGTAGCGGGTCAACAGGGCCATATCGATACGTCCCGCCGTGTCGTAATCGACACCTGGCTCGGCGCCCGAGGTGTCGCTGAGCACCCGCACCAACCTTATAGCGCCTTGAGCGGCAGCGACCAGATCGGCCAGCTCACCATCAAAGGCACGCTCGGCTTTCGAACGCGCGGCGTAGAACAGGGTGACCGGCCTGATCCGCTGCTGGCGCCAGCCTTCGTAAACCACATGACGCAGCATCGCCAGCAGCGGCGTGATGCCAATGCCACCAGCCAGCAGCACCAGCGGGCGCTCCTGCTGTGCATCGAGGATGAACGCCCCTGCCGGTGCGCGGGCTTCGATCAGGTCGCCCTCGCGCAGCTGATCGTGGATGAATTGCGACACCCGCCCTTCACGCTTGACGCTGATCCGATAGAGGCCATCGGACGGCGCCACCGACAGGGTGTAGGTGCGAATCAGCGGCCTTTCATCCGCGCCAAGCTGCAACCGAATCGGCAGGTGCTGGCCAGCCAGGTACGGCAGCAGCCCGGCGCCGTCGACGGGCTCGAGATGCAGCGAGCGGATCGACTGGCTTTCCTGAGCGACGCGCACGATCTTCATCGGCCGCCATTGCGTGGCGTACCGGGCGGCGCGCAACCGGTCAGCAGCCTGCTGCCAATTGCCGGTGAGCAGAGAGCTGTCCGCCCAACCATCCTCACGTAGCGCCCAGCGCAGGGCCGTGGCACCCGGGCGACGCACTATCCGCCGAGCCCGGAACGCCCACAGCCGCTCGGCGCCCTGGAATGCGCCAATCTCCGCTGAATCGAAAATCACCTCGGCATCGCCGCTCAGTTGCAGCACATCACCCGTGGCGAAATCCACGAACAGCAGGCCGGCCTTGCCGTTGAGCACGATATTGCCCAGGGTGGAAAAGAACAGGTTACCGTTGAAATCCGGGATGGTCAGGGTGCCGTCGGCATTGATGCGCACGAAGCCGCTGTTGCCGCCACGGTGCGAAACGTCCACCTGGCGCCGCCCTTCGACCTCGGCATAGGTCGCCACGAAAAAGGTATCCGCCCCTTCGATCAACGCCCGCGCCGCAGCATCCAGCGCCGGCAATTCATCGACCTCGCCAACGAACGTCGCCGCCGGATCACGGGCAAGGGTGAAGTCGCGCTGCTGGATGTAACGCGGGCAGTTGCCGAAACTTTGCTCGACCGCTACCCGCAGGCCCTGTCCGCCTGCCGCCACCACACCATTCATGCGGTTACGGCGACGGGTGTGCAGCTCGATACCCAGCAGCCCGACCGCCGCGCCCTCGGCCATGCCCTGCCCGACCGGATCACCTGAGTTTGCGCGGGCCGCAATATCCAGCGTGGTAGGTGTCGGCGAGCTCATGAAACCGGCCTGCCCTTCGAGCATGCCGGCCCAGGGGTCGCCTTGGGTATCCACGCTGCCCACCACGATAAACGGCAGCTGGGCGTAGAACTCGCGGTGCTGGTCGGGCATGAAGTCGCGCACCACACGCTTGCCGACCGCTGCCATCCGTTCGGCGACACCGAGTTTTTCCTGGATGAAGGTTTCGCCCTGGTGCCAGGTGGCGGGCGTGCTCGTCAGGTCGCTCATGGCTGTTCTCCCGGTAGCGGCGGCGGCGGCATGGATGCTCAGGCGTTGGCGGTCAGCCCGGCAGCTGTCTCGGGAATCGCGACGAAGCCCGGCAACGCTTCGATGCGCGCCAGAAAGGCGCGGACCTGCCCGTAGGCCGACAGGTCGACGTTGCCTTCCGGCGCCCGGGCCAGGTAGCTGTACAACGCCACGTCGGCGATGGTCGGATGATCGGCGGCCAGCCACTGGCGATCGCTCAGGTGACGCTCCAGGCGGGCGAGCAGCACATGGGCGCGGGCGATCACTTCCTCGGCGTTGAAATCGGCGCCGAATACCGTGATCAGGCGCGCCGCGCAAGGCCCGTAAGCCAGTTCGCCGGCGGCCACGGACAGCCAACGCTGCACCGCCGCCGCACCAGCGGGATCTTCCGGCAGCCAGTCGGTGCGCCCGGTCTTCTTGGCCAGGTAAACGAGGATGGCGTTGGAGTCGGCGACCACCACGCCGTCGTCTTCCAGCACCGGCACCTGGCCGAAGGGGTTGAGCGCAAGGAACTCGGGCTGTTTGTTGGCACCGCCGGCCAGGTCGATCTCGACCAGTTCGGGCTCGAGGCCCAGCAGTGAGGCAAACAGAACGGCGCGATGGGCATGGCCGGACAGGGGGACGTGATGGATTTTCATGGGTCGGCTCCTGGTTGACGGTGGGCCGGGAGAAGTCCCGATCCGTGCAACCAGCTTGCGACCAAGTGGCGTTTTGAGGAATAGGTGTTGTTGGCACTACTTTATTGCGATAACTGGAACAATCCGGTTTCACATCAGATAGGCAACTGGCCCAGCGCCCAGCGCAGACTGAAGAAAATCAGCAGCCCACCGCCGATGGTCGCCAACAGATGGCGGGTCACCACGGCAATCACGATGGTCGCCAGGCCCGCCAGCAGGTAGGCGTTGTCCCAGCTCAGCGCCCAGTTGCGCCCGTCCGGCAGCAGCATGGCGGGTACCACGATGGCGGTGAGCACCGCGGTCGGCACGTAATGCAGCGCCTGGCGCACCGCCCCGGGAAAGCGCAGGTCGGGAAAGGCGAACAGGCTGTAGCGGGAGGCGAAGGTGATCGCCAGCATGCCGAAGATCAGGATCCAGTTTTCCATCAGCAGAGCTCCTCCTGCAGCGGCCGTTGATAACGCTCCAGCGCCACGCCAACGACGATGCCGGCAAAGGCAGCGGCCATCAGCCCGAGTTTGTACGGCAGGTCATGAAAGATCAGCGCCGTGACTGCCGCTACCAGCGCCGCCGCGACCTGCGGACGGTTGCGCAACATGGGTACGACGATGCCGACGAAGGTAGCGATCATCGCGAAATCCAGGCCCCAGGCAGCAAGGTTCGGCACCGCCTGGCCGAACAGCAGGCCGATCAGCGTGCAAGTGATCCAGTTGCCGTACATGGCCAGGCCGGCGCCAAGGAAGTACCAGTGCTTGTCTGGCGAGTCGTCGTTTCGCGCGTAACGCTGCTGCACCACGGCAAAGGCCTCGTCGGTCAGCCAGAAGGCCAGCGGCATGCGCCAGCGCTTGGGCAGATGGCGCACGAACGGCTGCAGGGTGGCGCTGTACAGCGCATGGCGCAGGTTGACCACCAGGGTGGTCAGCCACAGTACCGCCAGGGTGGCGCCACCGGTCAGCAGGCTAACGGCGATGAACTGGGCGGAGCCGGCGAACACCAGCACCGACATGCCGATGGTCTGCCAGGCGTCGAGCCCGGCGGCGCCGGCCAGGCTGCCGTAGATGATGCCGAACGGCATGGCGCCCAGCAGCATCGGCAGCATGTCGCGCAGGCCCTGGAAGAATTCTTGGTATCGGGACATCGGCTGGTCGCTTGGCTGGAAAGACCGCTTGTGGGCGATCAGGAGCGCATCAGGCTAGCCCAGCCTGCACCGGCTGTCTTGAACGATCTTGCGCAGTTCGCACACCAGGTAGCCTGGGTTGAGCGCAGCGATACCCAGGATGGGGCAACCAGCAACCTGCTCTCTCCCAATCAGTGTCGATAGGCAAAAACAGCGTCAGCGTAGTACCTGTGGGAGCGCGCCATGCGCGCGAAAAATCGCGGGCATGGCCCGCTCCCACAGGTAATACGCAGGTCGATTGTTGCCGAGCCAGCGACCGTTATTCGGCCCTGGGTATCGCTGCGCTCAACCACAGGCTACGGGGCTGCGATGGCAGGCCTTGCGGTACTCGCCGGGGCCCACGCCATACACCTGCTTGAACTGCCGCGTCAGGTGGCTCTGGTCGGCAAAGCCCAGCTGCAGCGCCACGCTCAGCGGCGCGCAGCCATTACGCAACAGCGCCCGTGCCCGCTCCAGGCGGCGTTGCTGCAGCCAGGCATGGGGCGGCAGGCCGGTGGCGCGGCGAAATACCCGGGCGAAGTGAAACGGCGAGAGGTTCACCGCAGCCGCCAATGCTTCCAGTGTCGGTGGCTCGCCCAGGCGCGCGGCCAAGAGCTCCTTGGCCAGGCTTACCGCCCGTGGCTCCTGGCCAGGCGTTGGCGCCTGCCTGACGCCGGCATGGCGCTGGAACAGCAGCAGCAGCAGCGTCTCGCGCCAGGCGGTCTGCTGTTGCAGCACGCTGGCGTCGCTGTCGAGCAAGCGATGCAGCTGGCCGAACGCCTGGTGCAACTGCACATCCTGCAGCACGCTGGCGGCGAACGACGGCAAGCCGCGTTGCGCCAGCCCGAGCTCGTCGAGCACACCGCTGACCTGTGCCGGGGCCGGGTAGAACGCTCGATAGAACCAGCCCTGCTCGTGGGCGGCCGAGCCGGTGTGCACTTCATCGGGGTTGATCAACACCATGCTGCCAATCGGCGCCAGGTGGTCGGCGCCACGATGGCGAAAGCGCTGGGCGCCGCCCTCGATCACGGTGAACACGAAGCCTTCGTGCACGTGGGGGGTGAAGCGCTGCTTGATATAGCGCGCCTGCAGCAGTTCGACACCGGCCAGTGCGGGGCTTTCCCAAAAGCGGATGCGCTCGCCGGTAGGCATGGCTCACACGCCGAAGCGTGCCTCCAGTCCGGCCTTGACCAGCGGCCACTCCTGGTCGGTGATGCTGTACAGCACGGTGTCGTCAAGGCGCCCGTCGGCCAGGCGCCGATGGTTGCGCAGCAGCCCCTCGCGGATGGCGCCGAGCTTTTCGATGGCGCGCTGGGCGCGCAGGTTGCTGGCCGCGGTTTTCAGCTGCACGCGCACCATCTGCCAGCTTTCGAAGGCGTGGCGCAGCATCAGGTACTTGACCATGTTATTGAGGCCCGTGCCGTGCTGGGCGGCGTCCAGCCAGGTCCAGCCGATTTCCACGGCCGGCAGGGTCGGCATGAAGTCGGCGAACCGCGTGGTGCCGACCACCTGATCGGCGAGGCGAATCACCAAGGGCAAGGCGCGCTCCTCACGCTGCTCTTGCAAAGCCAGGCGATACCAATCCAGGCGCTGGGTGCCGCTCATGTAGAGCAGTTCCTCGCGGTTGGCTTCAGCCAGGCTGACCAGCGCCGGAATATCGCCATCGAGCAACGGTTCGATGCGCAGGGCACCGCGCTGCAGGGTGATCAATTGCGGCTTGAACATCGTTTTTCTCCACGTGCGACGCTGCCAGGCGGGGCAGTTTCTCACCGAACAACCGGCCTGTCTGCCTAAAAACAAGTGAGCACAGGGTGCCGCAAACCCGCCCCCATGCCCCTGCGACCTTGGTAGCGCCTGACGCTACGCCGCTTTGCTGCGACACTAGGCAGGTGAGCGCAAACCGCCAGCGCAGGCAGGCCAGGATGCGCTCGCCTCACCACCCTCATGTTTTCGTGGAGTCTGCATGTCGCTGTCCAGTTGGCTTATCGCTGCAGTCGCCCTGCTCTACATGGCCGTGCTGTTCGCCATTGCCTTCTACGGTGACCGCCGCCGCAAACCGCTGCCGCCCAGGGTTCGCGCCTGGGTCTACTCGCTGTCGCTGGCGGTGTACTGCACCAGCTGGACCTTCTTCGGCGCCGTCGGCCAGGCCGCCGAACAGCTGTGGTCGTTCCTGCCCATCTACCTGGGGCCGATGCTGCTGTTGCTGTTCGCCCCCTGGGTGATCGAGAAGATGGTGCTGATCAGCAAGCAGGAAAACATCACCTCGATCGCCGATTTCATCGCCGCGCGCTATGGCAAATCGCAGTCCCTGGCCATCGTCGTCGCGCTGATCTGCCTGGTCGGCGTGCTGCCCTACATCGCCCTGCAGCTCAAGGGCATCGTGCTGGGCGTGAATCTGCTGATCGGCTCGGAAACCGACCCCGCCGGCACCCGCGCCCAGGACACCGCACTGATCGTCTCGGTGATCCTGGCGTTGTTCACCATCCTGTTCGGCACCCGCAACCTGGACGTTACCGAGCACCACCGCGGCATGGTGCTGGCCATCGCCTTCGAATCCCTGGTCAAGCTGCTGGCTTTCATCGCCGTCGGCGCCTTCGTCACCTACGGGCTGTACAACGGCTTCGGCGACCTGTTCAGCCAGGCGCAACGCAGCGCCGAACTGGAGGCGTACTGGGCCGAGGCGGTGAACTGGCCAGCGATGCTGGTGCAGACCGGCATGGCAATGATCGCCATCGTCTGCCTGCCGCGGCAGTTCCACGTCACCGTGGTGGAGAACACCGACCCCCGTGACCTGCGCCTGGCGCGCTGGGTGTTCCCGCTGTACCTGCTGCTGGCCGCGCTGTTCGTGATCCCCATCGCCCTGGCCGGGCAGATGCTGCTGCCCGGCGGGGTGAGCCCGGACTCCTTCGTGATCAGCCTGCCGCTCGCCGAAGCCCACCCGGCCCTGGCCCTGCTGGCCTTTATCGGCGGCGCCTCCGCGGCCACCGGCATGGTGATCGTCGCCTCGGTGGCGCTGTCGACGATGATTTCCAACGACATGCTGCTGCCCTGGCTGCTGCACCGCAAAAGCACCGAGCGACCGTTCGAGGCGTTCCGCCACTGGATGCTCACGGCGCGGCGGGTGAGCATCGTGCTGATCCTGCTGCTCGCCTACGTGTGCTATCGGCTGCTCGGCACCAACGCGAGTCTCGCGACCATCGGGCAAATCTCCTTCGCCGCCATCGGCCAGTTGGCGCCGGCCATGTTTGGCGCCCTGGTATGGAAACAGGCCAACCGCCGCGGCGTATTCGCCGGGCTGATCACCGGCGCAGCCTTGTGGATCTACACCCTGGTGCTGCCGGTGCTGGCCCGTGGCCTTGGCTGGCCGCTGGATATCTTTCCCGGCCTGCGCACCCTGCTCTACGCACCGATCGGCTTCGAAGTCGACGCCCTGACCCGCGGTGTGGTGCTGTCGCTGGCCGGCAACCTGACGCTGTTCGCCTGGGTATCGTTCTTCTCGCGCACCCGGGTGTCCGAACACTGGCAGGCCGGGCGCTTCGTCAACCACGACTTCGGCAGCAAACAGGGCGGCCGTGGCGCCCTGGCGGTGCAGGTCAACGACCTGTTGCTGCTCGCCGGCCGCTTCGTCGGCGAAGAACGCGCACTGGACAGCTTCAGCCACTTCGCCCGGCGCCAGGGCAAAGCCTTCAACTCGGCACAACCGGCCAACAGCGAATGGATCGCCCACACCGAACGCCTGCTCGCCGGCGTGCTCGGCGCCTCGTCGACCCGCGCGGTGGTCAAGGCCGCCATCGAAGGCCGCGACATGCAGGTCGAGGACGTGGTGCGCATCGTCGACGAAGCCAGCGAGGTGCTGCAGTTCAACCGCGCCCTGCTGCAGGGCGCCATCGAGAACATCAGCCAGGGCATCAGCGTGGTCGACCAGTCCCTGCGCCTGGTGGCCTGGAACCAGCGTTACCTGGAAATCTTCGAGTATCCCGAGGGGCTGATCTGCGTCGGCCGGCCGATCGCCGAGATCATTCGCTTCAACGCCGAGCGCGGCATGCTTGGCAGCGCCGACGTCGAGGAGAGCGTCGCCAAGCGCCTGTACTGGATGCGCCAGGGCACCGCCCACAGCTACGAGCGGGTGTTTCCCAATGGCCGGGTCATCGAGCTGATCGGCAACCCCATGCCCGGTGGCGGCTTCGTCATGAGCTTCACCGACATCACCGAATTCCGCGAAGCCGAACGCGCCCTCAAGGCCGCCAACGAGGGCCTCGAGCAGCGCGTCGCCGAGCGCACCCATGAGCTGTCGCAACTGAACAAAGCGCTGACCGCCGCCACCGGGGTGGCCGAAGCGGCCAACGCCTCGAAAACCCGTTTTCTGGCGGCGGTCAGCCATGATTTGATGCAGCCGCTCAACGCCGCCCGGCTGTTCTCCGCCGCCCTCTCCCACCAGGAAGAGGCGTTGCCCAAGGAAGCCCAGGAACTGGTGCGCCACCTCGACAGCTCGCTGCGCTCGGCCGAGGACCTAATCAGCGATCTGCTGGACATCTCGCGCCTGGAAAACGGCCGCATCACCCCGGATCGCAACCCCTTCGTACTCAACAGCCTGTTCGACACCCTGGGCGCCGAATTCAAGGTGCTGGCCGCCGAGCATGGCGTCGACTTTCATATGCAGGGCAGCAGGCTGCGGGTAGACAGCGACAGCAAGCTGCTGCGCCGCATACTGCAGAACTTCCTGACCAACGCCTTCCGTTATGCCAAGGGTCGCGTACTGCTCGGCGTGCGCCGCCAGGGCGGGCAGCTGCGCCTGGAGGTCTGGGATCGCGGCCCGGGCATTCCCGAAGACAAGCGACAGACCATCTTCGAGGAATTCAAGCGCCTGGACAGCCACCAGACCCGCGCCGAAAAAGGCCTGGGCCTCGGCCTGGCCATCGCCGACGGGCTGTGCCGGGTGCTCGGCCACAGCCTGGAAGTGCGCTCCTGGCCGGGCAAGGGCAGCGTGTTCAGCGTCACCGTGCCGATCGCCCGCAGCCAGGCCCCGGTAGCCCAGCGGGTGCGCCCCGAGGGCAACGGCCAACTGCTCACCGGCACCCAGGTACTGTGCATCGACAACGAGGAAAGCATCCTCACCGGCATGCACAGCCTGCTGTCGCGCTGGGGCTGCCAGGTGTGGTCGGCGCGCACCAGGGCCGAATGCGAGCAACTGCTCGACGAGGACGTACGCCCGCACCTGGCGCTGGTGGATTATCACCTCGACGAAGGCGATACCGGCACCGAGCTGATGGCCTGGCTGCGCACCCGCCTGGGCGAGCCGGTACCCGGCGTGGTGATCAGCGCCGACGGCCGCCCCGAACTGATCGCCCAGGTGCATGCCGCGGGCCTGGATTTTCTGCCCAAGCCGGTGAAACCCGCGGCGCTGCGGGCGTTGATCAGCCGGCATTTGCCGCGGCAGTAAGCAGCCAGTGGTGCACCAGCTGTGGGAATGGACGGGCACGCCTAGTTGATACCCGTGATTCTTTCGCGGGCATGGCCCGCTCCCACGGTGATCGGCCCCCGTGAAAATCTCCTCTTTTGCCCCCAACCGATGCGCCGAAGCCATCAAATACAAAAACGATAACGCCCCGCTTCTGTGGGAGCGCGCCATGCGCGCGAATCGCGGGCATGAACTAGGCGTCGCCGCCCGCTTCCTCAGTGGTTCGCTGAACCGCTGTTGCAAAGCCCCGCATTTCCTGCGAAAACGCGGCCCTCTGCACGATTGGAACCACGAAAATGAGCGAAGAACTACGTATCGAAGACATCCACCCCGGTGATGGCAAGGCGGTGGTCAAGGGCGCCTTGATCACTACCCAGTACCGCGGGTGGCTGGAAGACGGCACCGAGTTCGACTCGTCCTATTCGCGGGGCAAGCCGTTCCAGTGCGTGATCGGCACCGGGCGGGTCATCAAGGGTTGGGATCAGGGCCTGATGGGCATGCAGGTCGGTGGCAAGCGCCGGCTGTTCGTGCCGGCGCACCTGGCCTATGCCGAGCGTTCGATGGGCGCGATCACGCCCAACTCGAACCTGAACTTTGAAATCGAACTGTTGGAAGTGTTGACGCGGGACGACTGAGCCAATGGCAAACGCCCCGGGCTCAGTCCGGCTCCAACTCATCGAGCGGCAGCCCGGCGGCACGCTCGAGCAGCTCCGGCGGCAGGCTCTTGCTGGCCCGGGCGCCGAGCAGCTTGAGGTTTTCGGCGCGGCTGATCAGGTTGCCGCGTCCGTCCACCAGTTTGTTACGCGCGCCGGCATAGGCTTTGTCGAGCTGCTGCAGGCGCAGGCCGACTTCGTCCAGATCCTGGATAAAGGCCACGAACTTGTCGTACAGCGCCCCTGCCCGCTCGGCGATTTCCCGGGCGTTCTGGCTCTGCCGCTCCTGGCGCCACAGGCTGTCGATCACCCGCAGGGTGGCCAGCAGCGTGGTCGGGCTGACGATCACGATATGCTGGTCGAAGGCCTCCTGGAACAGCCCCGGGTCGGCCTGCAAGGCCGCCGCGAAGGCCGCTTCGATGGGCACGAAGAGCAGCACGAAATCCAGGCTGTGCAGCCCGTCGAGGTGCTGGTAATCCTTGAGCGACAGGCCCTTGAGGTGGCTACGCAACGATAGCACGTGTTGCTTGAGGGCCAGCTGCCGCGCCGTTTCCTCGTTGCTCGACACGTACTGCTGATAGGCGGTGAGGCTGACCTTGGCATCGACCACCACCTGCTTGTCGCCCGGCAGCTGGATCAGCACGTCCGGCTGGAAGCGCTCGCCCTCGGCGCTCTTCAGGCTGACCTGGGTGTGGTACTCGCGGCCCTTCTGCAGCCCGGCATGCTCGAGCACCCGTTCGAGCACCAGCTCGCCCCAGTTGCCCTGGGTCTTCTGGCCCTTGAGCGCCTGGGTGAGGTTCATCGCCTCCTCGCTCAGGCGCTGGTTGAGCCCCTGCAGGCGCTCCAGCTCCTTGCCGAGAGAAAAGCGCTCGCGCGCCTCCTGCTGGTAGCTCTCCTCGACCCGCTTCTCGAAGGCCTGAATGCGCTCCTTGAGCGGGTCGAGCAGCTGGCCGAGGCGCTGCTGGCTGGTTTCCGAAAAGCGCTGCTCTCGCTCGTCGAAGATCTTGCCGGCCAGCTCGGCGAACTGCGCGCGCAGGGCATCGCGGGCGCCCTGCAGATCCTCGAGACGCTGCTGATGGTTTTCCTGCTGCTCATGCAGCTCGGCGGCCAACCCCGCTCGCTCGCTATCCAGGCGGCGCAGTTCGGTTTCCTGGCGCTCGCGCAGCGCCTGGGCACCCTCGAGCTGCTCGCGGGCCAGTTGCAGGCCGTTCTGCAACAGCTGGGTTTCGCGGCGCAGGGCCGCCAACTCGGCCTGCTGGTCGGCCTTGATCTCGAGGATCTCGGCGAGCTCGTCGCGGCAGGTGTCCAGTTGCGCACTCAAGCCGGCCTGGGCCAGCTGCGCTGCATTCATGCGTTCCTGGGCCAGGCCCGACTGCAGGCGCATCTCCTCGGCCTGGCGCAGGGCGGCGGCCATGCGCAGCCATAACGGAACGGCGGCCAGCAGTGCGCCGGCCAGAACAGCCGGCAACAGGGTCAGGAGATCGAAAGGCATAAAGGCATCCAGGCAAGACTGCCGGGCAGTATAACCGCGCTGGCTGCTCGGCAGCGGCTACAGACGCTGGAGCAGGTCTCGCGCCTCGTCGTGCCCCTGCAGCGCCGCCAGCTCCAACCAGTGCCGGGCCTGCTCCGGCTCGAGGGTACGCGGCTGGCAGTACAGACGGCCCAGCTCCAGCTGAGCCAGGCCGTCGCCGGCACGCGCCGCCTGGCGCAGCAGCTCCAGACCGATGCGGCGGTCGCGTGTATTGCCGCACTCGCGGCAGAGCATCTGCCCCAGCCGGCTCTGCGCCTGAACCACGCCTTGGCGCGCAGGCTGCTTGAGCAGACGGCCCGCGATGCGTTTCACGCTGGGCGCCTCGCCCAGTCGTGGGCTATCGAGCAGCCAGGTGGCGACACGAACGGGAACCTGGGTACGTACTGGGAGGGTGTGGAATTCGCTGCGGGGTAAAACGCGGGGCATAAGACTAAAGCAGGGTTCTGAACAGGCGCGCCACTCTACTCTTTTTTATTCACAGGTAAAGCCCTGGCCCGTGGCAGAGCGGCTGCGCATGACAATCCACAGAAGCTGTGGATAACTTTGTGGGTATGGTGGGCGAAATACCTCCTAACACTGATGAAATGGGCCTTGCGCTCAAACTGCTCATTTTTTCACCATATAAAAAAGTCTATATTTTTCATAAACTTATCTTTGCACTTACGCTATTGGCGAGGTTTTAGCAAGAGGCATTATGCAGCTTGACAAGCTGCCTCGCGATTGTGCACAAGTCCCGCAATCAGGTCGGAAATATGCGCCTTTGCGGGGCAAAATCAGCCTTGACAAGGCGGCACGCCGCGACGGGCGGGGCGTGCAGGCCGTGCACCAAATCCGACCCTGTCATCTGCATGCCACAGAAGTCTGAAGCACCAATCAGGCGCGCCCGGTTTGGCAGCCTCGATCACTTCGGGTTACCGTCGCGAATTGATCCGTTTAGGGACCCACGCCCATGCTCAGCCGCCGCGTCTGGCTGCGACTGTCCGTCACATTTGCCCTGCTGCTGATGCTGGTAGTCGCCGTTTATCTGGGTGGCCGCTACCTGTTGCAGCGCAGCGGTATCGAAACCCTCGACTGGCACGGCGCCTCGATCTCGGGCGCGGGCCTGCGCATCGATAGCCTGGCGCTGCGCCAGCGCAGCGGTGCTGGCACCCTGGAGCTATACGGCCATGGCCTCGACCTGGCCTGGCGCGACTTCGCGTTCAGCCTGCCGTTCTGGCGGCATGTGGCTATCGACCGTTTATCGCTCGGCTGGCAACCGGCACAGCAAGACGCCCCAACCGCCACGCCGTCGACCGACCTTGATCTGCAGCAGTTGGCGGCGCCGCTGGCCCTGCTGCCACGCAGCCTGAGGATCGCGCATGTCGAGGCCACCCTGCCCTGTGCCCGCGGGCAATGCATCGCCAGCGGCAGCCTGGATCTGCAGCGCAGTGAAGCTCAACCCATCGCCCTGCGCGTGAACCTCACTCAGCAGGCGCAGATCCTGAGCGCCGCGCTCGACCTCGAACCAGGCCCCGACGCGCTCGAGCTGCAGTTGACCCTGGCGGTGGACCAGCAGCCGCAAGCGACCCTGACCAGCCACCTGCAGCAGCACGGCGAGGGCCTGACCTGGTCGGGCCAGCTCGACGCCAGTGATCTTACCCAGGCCGCCGCGCTGCACGACCTGCTGAGCGCCTGGGCATTACCCGAAGGTAGGCAATGGCCGGCAGCACCCGGCGCGGCCGGCCTCGAAGGCGCCTGGCAGCTCGACCTGCCACGCCGCCAGCTGGAGGTGAACAATGTGCTGGCAGCCAGCGGCCGGTTCGAGGTGCACGGCAATCTGCCAGAGCCCTGGCCGGTGCCTGGCATCGGCCTGCTGCAGGGGCAACTGGCCCTGGCGGCGCACAATCGAGGCCAGCAGTGGATCGCCAGTCGCGTCGAGGCCGATCTGCAGCTCAGCGAGCCCAACCCCGACTGGCTGACGGCGCTGCCGCCGGAACTGCGCAGCGACTCCCTGCACGTGCAGGTGCAAGCGGATACGGCGCTCACCAACCTGCGCCCCGAATTGGCCGAGCGCAGCCTGCCCTTGCAGGTGACGGCTGCACTGCGCGGCACCACGCGCCTGGATCTGCAAGGCCGCGTCGCCGTCGCCAGTTCGGCGCCCTGGGCGCTGCAGTTCGCCGATACGCGCCTGACCACGCGCACCGCCAGGGCGAACCAGGCCGGCTGGCAAGCCACCGAGCTGAGCAGCGAGCTGAATCTGGCCGGTTACGCTGATGCCAGCGCAATCGAGCTGAGCCTTGCCCAGGGTTCGCAGTTGCAGGCCGCCAGCCTGAAAGGCGCCGCGCTGGGCGCGCAAAAGCTGCAGGCCGATCTTGGCGGCAGCGACCTCAGGCTGGCGCTGCAGGCGGGTGCCCTGCAGGGCTGGCAATTCACCGGCCCGCTGAACCTGAGCATAGCGCGCCTGGAACAGGCCAACCTCAAGCCCCAGGGCTGGCGTTTGCAAGGCCAGCTGGCCGCCGCCGATGGGGCCGGTACCCTGCAAGGCAAACTGGGCAACGACAGCGAACTGCAGCTCGACCTGGATGCCGGCCTCGATGCGCAGCAGAACCTGCAGCTCAAGGCCACCCTCGGCGAGCTGTTCCTGCGCTCCGGCAACCCCTTGGCCAAGACCCTGGTGCAATGGCCCGAGCTGCTCGAGCTCGACAGTGGCCGCCTGAATGCCGACGCCAACCTGACGCTGGCCTCCGGCAGCAGCGCAGCAGACCTCGACCTGAACCTGGCCGGCAACGGCCTGGGCGGCATCTACGACCGCACGGAGCTCAGCGGCGTTGACACCCGCCTGCAGTTCAAGCTGGCGCGCCAGCGCTTCGAGCTGTACATCCCGGAACTGAAAATCCAGCAGGCCAACCCCGGCCTGCCGATCGGCCCCCTCGAAGCGCGAGTGCGTTATGGCGCGCCGCTGGCCGCTGCTGCCAAGGGCCAGCTGGAGGTCAACCTGGCGCGCTCCGCGCTGATGGGAGGCCAGGTCACCCTCACCCCAGGACAATGGAACCTGGCCGCCGCTAATCAGCTGTTTCCAATCCAGGTCCGCGGCCTGGAACTCCAGCAGCTGTTCGTCCTCTACCCCGCTGAAGGTCTGGCCGGCAGCGGCACCCTGGACGGCGACCTGCCGGTGCGCCTGGGCCCGAACGGTATCGAGATCGATAACGGCCATATCGCCGCCCGCCAGCCCGGCGGATACCTGCAGTTCAGCTCGGAGAGGATCAAGGCCCTGGGCCGCAGCAACCCGGCGATGCAGCTGGTGACCCAGTCCCTGGAGGACTTCCGCTTCACCACCCTGCACAGCGCGGTCGACTATGATCAGCACGGCACGCTGACCCTGGGCATGCGCCTGGAAGGGCAGAACCCGGCCATCGAGAACGGCCGGCCGATTCACTTCAACATCAACCTGGAGGAGGACATTCCCAACCTGCTCGCCAGCCTGCAGCTGACCGACCGGGTCAACGACATCATCACGCGGCGCGTGCAGCAGCGAATGCTGCAGCGCAACACCGCCCCCAAGGAGCCTTGACGAGGAGAAGCGCCATGCGCTTGCGTAGTTGCATCACCGCCCTGCTGCTGGGGCTGCTGACCACAGCCTGTACCCCGACGGTACAGCTGGCGATGCCCAACGAGCCGATCAACATCAACCTGAATGTGAAGATCGAGCACGAGATCTATATCAAGGTGGATAAGGCGCTGGACAGCATGTTCAGTGAATCCAGCGGACTGTTCTGAGGAGCCACGCATGAACCTGATCAAACCCTTCGCCGGCCTGTTGCTGCTGCTCAGCCTGAGCCTGCCGGCCCATGCCATCAGCCTCAACGAGGCGATGTCCGCCCTGGGCGATGCCAAGGCCAGCGGCCAGCTGGGTGAAATGCCCAATGGTTACCTTGGCGTGGTCAAGGCCGGCGGCCAGGCCGACGAGATCGCCAAGCTGATCAATGCCGCACGCCGCGCCGAATACCAGAAGCTCGCCCAGCAGAACGGCATCCAGCTCAGCGACGTGGAAACCATCGCCGGCCAGAAGGCCATCGACAAGACCCCCGCTGGCCAGTACATCCAGCAGCAGGGTCAGTGGCGCCGCAAGTAACCGTGCCGAGTGCTCGCCGTAGCGAGCGCTTCCCCAGCCCCGGCAATCGGCGGCTGAGCGAGGTCAGGGTACCGGCGCCACCATGGCCTGGCTCACGACGCCCTGGATTGCCCGCATAGTGTTTGCTGTATCACCGTGATCATCGTCGCGGGCTGAGCCGCTTTCAGAGGCGTCGAAGCAGCCGCGCCACGGCCCTGGCAGCCTCGTCGATGGCCGCTTCGGTGTACGCCGCAAAGCCCATCACCAGCCCGGGTGCCTGGGTCTTCACGCAATAGTGCTGCAAGGGCAGCACGTCGATACCCACCTCGGCCAGGCGCGCCTGGGCCTCGCCTTCATCGATGCCGTGCAGACGGCAGACCACATCCAGCCCGGCGCGTATCGGTGGCACCTCGATCAGCCCCTGCCAGTGCCGCTCGGCGGCCTCGGCGAAGGCCTCGGCCCGCGCCGCATAGAGTTTGCGCATGCGGCGCAGGTGACGGTCGAAATGCCCCTGCTCGATAAAATCCGCCAGCACCGCCTGGCCCAGGCTGTTGGCATGCCGCGCGGTCAGCGACACCAGCCGCGTGAAGCCTTCCACCAACTGCGGCGGCAGCACCACGTAAGCCAGGCGCAGGGACGGAAACAGCAGCTTGCTGAAGGTACCGGCGAGGATCACCGAGGCATCGCCGCCGGCCAGGCTGCGCAGCGCCGGGATGGGCTTGGCGACGAAGCGGTACTCGCTGTCGTAGTCGTCCTCGAAGATATAGCTGCCCTGCTCGCTGGCCCAGCGCAGCAACGCCAGGCGCCGCGCCGGTGACAGCTCGCCGCCCAGCGGCGCCTGGTGCGAGGGCGTCACATAGGCCAGCCGCGCATCCGCCGCCATGCCCATGGCCATCTCGACCTGCAGACCTTGGCGGTCCACCGGCACATCGACCAGCGCCACGCCGCTGGCCTTCATCAACTGCCGCGCGCCGGGGTAGCCGGGGTCTTCCATCCACACCCGTTCGCCAGGCGCCACCACCAGCCGCAAGGTCAGGTCCAGGGCCTGCTGCACGCTGCCAAGAATCACGATGCGCTCGGCGCCCACCCGCACGCCACGGGCAATCGCCAGGTACTGGGCGATGGCGCTGCGCAGCGCGGGCAAACCGGCCGGGTCGGCATCGAGCATGTCCAACAGGCGCGATGGGCGCAGATGGGCGGTATGCAGCTTGCGCCACAGGTCGATGGGAAATGCCAGCACGTCGCCCCGGTGCGGAAAGAACGGCCGCAGCCCAGGCTGAGCGCCGCTGCCCATGAAGATCGGTTTTTCCGCCTGCAGGCGTTGCGCCCACAGCGTATCCGGCGCATCGCGCTGCTGCTCCGCGGCGGGCAGCACGCGGCGGCGCACATAACCGGCGTTCAGCGTGGCATCCGGCAGCACCCTGCACACCCGCGTGCCATAGCCGCTGCCGGTATCCAGGTAGCCTTCGGACTGCAGTTGCTGGTACGCCGCCTGCGCGGTGCCGCGGGCCATGCCGTAATGCTCGGCCAGCGCACGGGTGCTCGGCAGCTGGCTGCCCGCCGGTAGACGGCTGCTGAGAATCGCCTCGCGCAACGCGCCGTACAACCAGCGTTGCAGGCCCTCGCCCGGTTGCGGCGCACCGAGCGGCAGCGATACCACCAGAGGGCCAGGGTTTTCGCGCGCCATCATCGTCTCACTTGGATCAATCGGGTCGAGGCTTTATGGATCAATACGCTGGTCCACTTCAAGTACAGAATCGGCTCACCACGCCATTTGGTGTGACGCCCGGCCCACGCGGCGGCCAGGCAAACGCTTTGAGGACTCGCCCATGAAACAACGTATTCTAGTGATCGGCACAGGCTTCGCCGGCCTGTGGAGCGCCCTCAGCGCCGCGCGTCTGCTCGACCTGCAACGGCGCAACGATATCGAGGTGTGCGTGATCGCGCCAAAGGCCGAGCTGCACGTACGCCCGCGCTTCTACGAGGCGGATGTGGCGCGCATGAACGCACCGCTCGACGCATTGTTCACCGCCGTGAACGTGCGCTTCGTGCAGGGTTGGGTCACCGCTATCGACAGCGCCAGCCAGTGCGTGACGTACCGCGATAGCCACCAGGCAGAGCAGCAACTGAGCTACAGCCGCCTGATCCTGGCCAGCGGCAGCCAGGTCAAGCGCCCGGCCCTGAGCGACGTCGAGCAGACCTTCGATGTCGACAGCCTGGAGCATGCCATCGCCCTGGAGCACCATCTGCACGGCCTGGGCGAGTTACCGGAGAGCCTCGCCCGCAATACCGTGGTGGTCGCCGGCGGCGGCTTCACCGGCATCGAGACAGCCACCGAGCTGCCGGCCCGCTTGCGGGCGATTCTTGGCGACGAGACGGCGATCCGCGTGATCGTGGTCGACCGTGGCGAGCGCATCGGCGCCAGCCTGGGCGCCCAGATGGCGCCGCTCATCGCCGAGGCCAGCGCCAGGCAAGGCGTTACCTGGCACCTGGGCACTTCAGTAAGCGCCGTGGATGCCGGGGGTGTCATCCTCGCCAACGGTGAGTGCATCGAAGCACTGACGGTGATCTGGACGGTTGGCGTGCAGGCCTCGCCTCTCACCGCACAGCTGTCCGCCGAGCGCGATGGGCATGGCCGCCTGCATGTGGATCGCAACCTCAGAGTTACCGGGCTGGCGAACCTGTACGCCGCCGGCGACACCGCCTTCGCCGCCGTCGACGATGACGGCCACCACGCGCTGATGAGCTGTCAGCATGCCATTGCCCTGGGTCGCTCGGCCGGCAACAATGCGGCCGCCGACCTGCTCGGCGTGGCCCCCATCGCCTACCGCCAGCCCAAGTACGTCACCTGCCTGGATCTCGGTGAGTGGGGCGCGGTATTCAGTGAGGGCTGGGAGCGCAAGGTGGTGCTCACCGGCGCCGAGGGCAAGCAGCTGAAAACCCAGATCAATACCGAGTGGATCTACCCGCCCGCCGCCGTCCGCGCCACCGCCCTGGCCGCGGCTGATCCGCTGATTCCGGTGGTGGCATAGCGGCCTTGCCCACGCGATGCCGGCCCGGCCTGGCGGCATCCGCAAAGGGCCTGCCCTTGCGGCGTTGGCCTGCAGGCTGACGATTTTCTTCAATACAGCCGCTGCACGCAGCGACAGACTCCGGGCGTCTTTTCCTGATGAGCGACGCCCGCCATGCAGCAGTTCTTGATCATTGCCGCCGCCCACTTCCTGGCGCTGATTTCCCCCGGCCCGGATTTCTTCCTGGTCGCCCGCACCTCCCTGACGGCGGGTTGGCGGGTCGCCAGCGGCGCCTGTCTGGGCATTGCCGTGGCCAATGGAGTATTCATCGTCGCGGCGTTCACCGGCGTGTCGGTGCTGAAGCAGGGCAGCGCGCCGTTCATCACCCTGCAACTGGTCGGCTGCCTGTACCTGCTGTACCTGGGCATGCTGTTCATCCGCCATGCCGGCAGCAGCCTGCTGCAGGCCCCCGGCGAGGCGCCGCCTGGCGGGCGAAGCACCTGGCTGCAGGCGGCCGGCATGGGGTTTCTGTCCGGCGTCCTCAACCCCAAGAATGCGCTGTTCTATGTCAGCCTGGCGAGCATGCTGGGGGCCCAGAGCAGTGCCGGCTGGAAGACGTTCTATGGCATCTGGATGTTCACCGTGGTGCTCGGCTGGGACCTGCTGGTGGCCCTGGCCATCGGCAATGGCCGCCTGCTGCATCGCTTCCAGCGCGCCCTGCCATTGCTCGAGCGGCTTTCGGGCCTGGTGTTGATCGTTCTGGCGCTGGGTATGCTGGTCGTGCTGTCCAAGGTCTGACCGCGCCCTGACCAGTAACGGCCATGCTCCATTGCCGGCTTTGCGGTGGTGGCCGACGAGGTGCGTAACCTGGCCCGACGCCGTATCGGTGATCAGTGACATGAACCTGCAGATCGCCAGCGCCGCCGAATAGCAGAGCGCGGCGGCCGAAGAGGTCAACCGCAACGTCGTCGCCATCCGCAGCGTGACCGAAACCCTTACCGAACAGGCCAGCGAATCGGCGAAGGTCAGCAATCAGCCAAACAGCCTGGCCAACCAACAAATGAGGCTGATGGATCAGTTCAGGGTGTGAGGACCTTTCAGCCCTCTCCTTCCCATGTCTGATCAGTGCTGCAAGCGCGCCGCCAACGTCGACAGATCACCGGACAGGCCCTGCATGGCGCGGCTCGCCGATTCGCTGCGCTGCAGGTCGGCTTCGTTGCTTTGGGCGATGGACACGATCTCGGCCAGGTTGCGGGCGATGTCCTCGGCCACCGAAGTCTGTTCCTCGGCCGCCGTGGCGATCTGCCGGTTCATGTCGCGGATGGCTTCCACCGCCCGGGTGATGCTGTGCAGGCGCTCGCCGGCCACCCCGACCTGTGCCCTGCCGGCCGCGCTCTGCTGGGCTCCCGCAGCGATCGCGGCGCTGGCCTCCTTGGAGGCGCCCTGCACGTTGGCGATCAACTGGTGAATCTCGCTGATCGAGCTGGCGGTGCGCGACGACAGGTTGCGCACCTCATCGGCCACCACCGCGAAGCCGCGGCCGGCCTCACCGGCGCGCGCGGCCTCGATGGCAGCGTTGAGGGCCAGCAGGTTGGTCTGGTCGGCGATGCCGCGGATCACTTCCAGCACGCCACCGATGCGCTCGCTGTCGCTGTCGAGCCGGGCGATCACTTCGGCGGTGCGGGTGATCTCCCCGTGCAGCTGCTCGATGGTGGCGATGGTACCGGCCATGGTGGTTTCACCCTCCTGGGCCGCCTGGTCGGCCTGGTCAGCGGCTCGCGCCGCACTGGCTGCATGGCGCGCCACCTCCTCGGCCGTGGCGCTCATCTCGTGCATGGCGGTGGCCACCTGGTCGGTGCGGGTGAACTGGTCGCGAATGCCCTGGCCGATATGCCCGGCCACGCTGCTCAGCTCTTGCGTGGCGGCGTCCAGTTCACCGGTGCCGCGGCGCAGTTGCTGGGACAGCGCCTGCATGAACTCGCGCAGGCGATTGGCGGCCTCGGCCAGCTGCCCGACCTCATCCTCGCGACCTTCGCTCAGGCGTTCGCCGAACTGCCCACGGCTGAGCAGTTCGAGCTGCCCAGTGGCCCGCAGCAGCGGCGTGGTAATGCGTCGGTTGACCAGCCAGGCGCTGAACAGCGCCAGCAGCACGCCGAGCCCGAGCATCGCCAGGCTGCCAAATAACACGCTGCGCTGGGCATCTTCACTCAGCTGCCCGGCGCTGGCCTGGCTACGCGCGTGCAACTCGTCGACCAACAACGACAGCTGCTCGGTAGTGGCCCGGTCGATACCCTTGACCGCGGCATCGCCGGCCTGGGCGGAAAACCCTGCTGCGGCAAAGGCCTGGTAGCCACGGCGATAGGCCTGGCCCATCTCGGCATGGGCGGCGCGCAGCTCGCTCAGCCGCTGGCGCAGCTCGGCGCTGTCTGCGGTATCGATCAGCGTGCCGATCTGCCTCTGCACCCGCTGCTCTTCATCCTGGAACTGCTGCCAGTAACGGTTGCGTTGCGCTTCGTCAGCACCGCGCAGGAGCACGTTCTTCCATTCCTGGACCTGGATCTTGAAGGCCAGGTTGGCGCCGTCCACCTGGCGTGCTTCTTCCAGCGGGCCGCTGAGCAGCGCCCCATAGCCATCCAGCTGGCGCGACAACAACGCAAAACCGGCCAGCGCAATCAGCAACATCAACACCAGGCCACCGCCAATCAGCAACACCAACTGGGCACGCAGCGAACGACCAAAGCTCATGGAAATCTCGAACGGGAGGAAAGATGTAGCGAGCTTATGAAGATTGCATGACAGATATATTGCAGCGAGATAACCAGTCGTCCAGATAGTGGCTTTTTGCCGATACCGTGTGTCCGTGTCTCTCGAAGGCTAGGGATTACCGATCCGCTGCCTGGCCTCCTGCTCGGCCTCCTGCATGGCGGCGGACAGCAGCCCGGAGCAGGCCAGCACACCGGCGCCACCGGAAAGGCACTCATAGCGCTGCTGATCCTCGGCCGAGCTGCTCAGGCAGTCCTGCAGGGTGATCCGCTGCTCGGCACCGGCCAGGTTCTTTTGCGCCTGGGCGTATTCGGCTGCCGTGATGCGCCCGGCGCTCTTGCGCTCCTCGGCAATCTCGCGCAGGTTCTCGAGGTCGATGACCGTCCAGCGCATGGCGCTCTGGCACATTTCGCGCTTCGACGTCTTGGCTGGCGCAGCTTCAGTTCGCGCCGCCTGGGCGGGCGCAGCAGGTGCTGCCGCTCGCGCTTCACCGGCGTAACCGGGCTTGATCGTCACCGCCTCGACCTGCTGGGCCGCCGGTGGCTGGCTGCCGAAATGCTTTTGCCCCTTTTCGTCCACCCAGCTGTACACCTGGCTCAGCGCTTGAAGGGAAAGGCTGCACAGCACGAGCAAGGCGAGTATCTGGCGAATGGGCATGGTCGATAAATCCCTTTACTGAGCGCGGGCTGCGCTGCGGGCAATCTAGAACCAGGCGACGGCTTTGCCAAGGGGCGGTTTTACTAGCCGCCTGATATCTGCGAACGGGCCCACGATGGCTTTACATAAAGTTGCCGCAACGAAACAGCCAAGACTGCATACAATGCCCATCCGCTTTCAGCTCCGCACAAGGATCCGCCGCCATGGCCTCTCCCGACAAGCAGAAAAAACGCGCCCAGCGGGCCAAGACCAAGGCCAGGCAGAACCGCATGGCCAAGCCCAGGGCCAATGTCGTGCACCCGTTGCTGGCCAACCCGCTGATCGACGAGCCCTTCGATGACGTGGAGATCGACCTCGGCACCTTCGACTTCAAGGACATCGAGGAGAACGGCTTCGACCCGGCCCACTTCGATGACCTGTTCCAGGCCATGCACAAGGCCGAAGCCATTAGCCTGCTCGCCCTGTGCCTGGTGTATTTGCAGTACCCGGTGCTGGAGCTGGTGATCGCCGAGGAAGACCCGGAAACGGCGACCGATTTCATGATGGGCCTGCTGATCGTCTACCGCAGCCTGTTCCACCACGAGGACGAAGACACCGCCGTGCAGTGGATCGGCAGCGAAACCTTCCAGACAGCCTACAACGAGGCCTCGGAGATACTGCAGAAGAAGAATGCCCGTGGCGGCGCGCGCGCCTGAGGCCACGAGCCTCAGTTGATGGCCTCAGTCATTCACGCCCATATAACCCGGCCTCGGCCTCGCGCATAAAGATTTCCACCGTCTTCGGGCCGATGCCCTCGAAGGCCAGCAAGCGCTGCACGAACTCGTGCCGACAGGGACTTTGCTGGCGGATGGCGGTGACGGTGCCAGCGTAGTCGTCCAGTAACTTGCGGCTGAGTTTGTGCAGGCGCGCGGCCGTGGAAATGTCGTACCGCACGTAGCGCGCCTGGCCGAGCAGCCGCACCAGTTGCTGTTGGCTGCAGTGGACGAGCTTGGCAGGCGTGTCCAGCCCCTGCTGCTCGACGAGGACCCGGTAGGCCCGCTCGGCCACCGCCTGCTGGATCGGTTTGCCGAACACGAAGCTTGCCAGCAGCCACTTGAACAGCGCCCTCTCATCCGCCTTGTCGAGCCCGGCCTCGAGCCCAAGCTGTTGTGCGCTGATACGTTTTTCGGCCATGCATGCCCTCCTCGCCAATCCGCCAAGCCGTGGCTGAATGCCAGGCCAGCAACGCCCGGTCTGCCCTACCTCAAGTCAGAACCCCGGGGGCCCATGAGGTTTCAGCTGCAGTTGGATCACAAGCTGCGCCTTCTTTAATGCACACGCGGGCCTGGAGGGAATCTGTCCGTCGGCTAATCGGCCCACCATCAACCCGGTCGATATCCAACATGCACCATGGCCTCTCGAATAACAGGCGTAATGGGGCTAGCCTCGCGTTCACCTGCATTGCCCCATCACGCCGATAGCGAGGATTCGATGACCCAAACAACCTATGTTCCGCCAAAGGTATGGCAGCACCTTGAAGCTTCCGGTGGCCAGTTCTCCAAGATCAACCGCCCCACCGCCGGCGCGACCCACGACAAGGAACTGCCGGTCGGCAAGCACCCGCTGCAGCTCTATTCCCTGGCAACGCCCAATGGCGTGAAGGTGACCATCCTGCTCGAGGAGCTGCTGGCCCTGGGGCACGGCGGCGCCGAGTACGACGCCTGGCTGATCCGCATTGGCGAAGGCGACCAGTTCTCCAGCGGCTTCGTGGGCGTCAACCCGAACTCGAAGATCCCCGCCCTGCTCGACCGCAGCGGCGACACGCCGATCCGCGTGTTCGAGTCCGGCTCGATCCTGCTGTACCTGGCGGAAAAGTTCGGTGAGTTCCTGCCAGAGGATCCGGCCGGCCGTACCGAAACCCTCAACTGGCTGTTCTGGCAAATGGGTTCGGCGCCCTACCTGGGCGGCGGCTTCGGGCACTTCTACGCCTATGCCCCGGAGAAGTTCGAGTACGCCATCAACCGCTTCACCATGGAAGCCAAGCGCCAGTTGGACGTGCTCGACCAGCGCCTGGCGCAGAACCGCTACCTGGCCGGCGACACCTACACCATCGCCGATATCGCCGTGTGGCCCTGGTATGGCGAGCTGGTGCGCAACAACGTCTACGGCGCCGCCGAGTTCCTCTCTGCCCACGAGTACACCCACGTGCAACGCTGGGCCAACGAAATCGCCGAGCGCGAAGCGGTAAAACGTGGCCGCCGGGTGAATCGCACCTGGGGCGATGAGTCCGAGCAGGTGCCGGAGCGGCACCAGGCTGCGGATTTGGCCTGAGGTGAGACGATCTCGGCGAGGCTTCGCGCTTGCCGCAGGTGAACTACAAAGCCCTGATTATGCACAACATCAGGGCTTGTTTTATGCACGAGACATGGGGATTTGAACCCGTTTTTGAGCGGTATCAGTACGGCACAGTACGTGCCACTCTGTGATTTTACTGGGGCTCAGCGTGTCGATTCATGACTATTCGGCACAGTATTTTCGACACTTTTTCGACACATTTCATGATTCGTTGAGAACGTCTTGCCCGCACCTTGACCAGTCAATTGCCCTTAGGTGACGATTGAAGCCCGCTGCGATTTCTTCGCATCTAAGGATAGATATGCGACCTGTAATGAAAAACAATCCATGGCCCCGAAGGCTTCGGCACTTCCCTATGGCAGGAATGCTGATTCTCATCGCTATAACGTCTACCAAGCCAATCACGCTAACAGGCCTTGCTATTGCCCTTTGCATCATTCCTTTTCTTTGCCTTTTTATCTTAGCAATTGCGAGTCGCTGGAGGAAAAGATTTGGTGGCAGCAAATTCATGAATATAATTGCATTTATATTATTGATAGCATTTTTTGCTACCGCCCATTTTACCGCAAGCAACATGCCACCTTATATAGGCGAGCACTTTTGCAAAAGCAAGAGACACGTAATATCTCGCTGTTACTCTAATAAGTAGACCACTAGAAACCCAGCATCACAACCGTTTCTGAGCCTCATTCCTTTTGAATTGAATGCCCCCTTCCCAATTGAGCCATTAACATGAGTAATCCGTTTCAGCCATCTGCATCAGTCCGTGTTAAACCTTCAGCCACCTCTATTGCTGTCACCGGCCTATTGGTACTGCTTGCAGCCATTACGGCTTATCTATTTTGGAGCGATATAAACTATTTGCTTGCTGCTCAGAAAGGAACTCTCACTAGAGCTGGAAGCGTCTCTTTTTTGCACCACATGTACCTGACAACATTCGCACTTGAAATAGCTTATTTTAGACTCATTACAAGCGCCTCCATTTTTATCTTCGTAGTTTTCTCAATGCGAAATAACCAAGCCTTTTCAAGCCATATCGCACCTGTATATCTGTACGGACTCACACAGCTTGCTTTTTACATTTTAAGCATGACTGCGATACTAGGGATTTTAAATCAAGTATCAGATTACAAGTTGCTTGAAATTTCTTATTGGTCTGGCCCAACCGCTAAGGCTTTGGCTGCATCCATACTTTTGATTGCCTCAATGCACCTGATTCCGCCAGCAGCGTTTCTGCTCACTTGCTATTTGGCCAGATCAAAAATCAACAAACAGCTAGAGCTAACAACCACTAACCCATCGGATTAAAACTACTTGCAGCGACACAGTAGCGATCCCTCATCAGGTCGCTATTTGTTTTTCGATCGTTATCATAGCGAGCGCGCCAGGTGCGGCACTCCTCGTGATAATGCTGTTTGGCAGCTTTACGGCATTCGCGATAGTCAATTGAACCACGCTTGTGGTTCGCGCATACGGTGGTGCCGTCAATGTGGTTGTTAACGGATATCCACTCGGCCAGATAATTGGTGCCACCATTCCAGCTTTTAATCCACCTGGAAGTACGCTCACGCTGCACGCTGCGTTGCTGTTGTCTTGGCTGCTCTACTGATGCGATCTGTTGAACTGGTGCGGGTGCCGGCTTGTAGGTGTTTACAGGCTGCTTAGGCGTGTAGTTATTATCGTTGAATACCGTTTGCCGTTCGTGGGTTTCCTGGGCGCGTTGGCGTGACCATTCTTCAAGCTCGCGGTTAGCTTGGATGGTCTGTTGGGCTTGGCTGGATCTGATCCAGTCTTGATCATTGCCTTGTAGTGCTTCGGCTGGCGCCTGCTGAGGCTGTGCAGGCTGCTGGCTGAATATGGGCTCACCGCCAAAGCGGATTGCCTGCTTGAGCTGTGCCACGTCGATCACGATGGGTTTTGCGAATACTGTTACCAAGCCCCAAAAGATTGCAGAGCCAACACCCAAGATTGCCAGCGTTCGCCATGGGCCTTGTTTCTTTCGTGGCTTCAGGTAATCAGGAACATCTTCCTTATCAGCTCTCATCACTATTCCTTGTGCTGCCCCCATTTAAATAGGAGAAAAGTATATTGAACGTACATCTCTGCTCAGCTCGAACCTTCAGGGTTTATTTGCTTATCTATCTTAGCTTTCTGGAAGGCCTTATACCTAGCTTCTAAAGCTTTCCCTTCTCGGACTCGATCAGCATTAGAGTATGAGTTCACATTAATTCTTTCACCACTACTTGTTAGGCCTTGAGCCCAGGCACTAATTTTCTCTAAGCTTTTTGCCATTTTGTAAACAGGGTCACCCCCCCTAGCTCAATGATGCCGGAAAATGACGACATATCAATTAAAACAGTATTCCTATACTCGTATCCTTGGGTATCGAAATAAGTGATCTCAATTGAAAACCTTGTTAAGAAAACCTTATCCTCACCAATTTTTCCAATAACATCCAAAAAGCCAAACACAAAGCTCTTATAAACCTGCCCTATACCTAAATTCGATATACCGCTTTTTATAGCCCCAAGCTTAAAAATGCTGTCAACCACTGGATTGGCGTCTTCAATGCCAATACCATCAAGATCGCTCAGTAGCTTAAATTTAATATTCTTTGCAACACCGCGACCATAATTTGCAATCTTTAACTCAATAAAATGAAAATCGACCCGACTATGAACCAGCGAAAAATCCACATAAGGTTTAATAGAGTCCCTCTGCAACTCTGAGAGCTGCTTAGTCTGCGCCGCCCTTAGGTACCACGTCTCTTTAGCCAGTATAAAAGTCAAAACAGCTATCGCCACCGTTGCCCCAGCAGATATCCATGAAGACAAAGAGTCGGCAGTCAGTAAGAAGTCATCTTTAATCGTTTCAGATAAGATCACTCCGCCCATAAATGCCGCCGGCAACAAAAGCGCCAAAATCACTATAGACAATATATATTTATTTAAACTCTTCTGCGCCACACCAATCTCCTTTTGCTCGGGCATACCAACGTTTAGCTACTTCCGATGTAATCGCTATCCCGCGTTCTGATTGGGCAAGTTTCGGTTGGCCTCGTCGTAGTCGGGGCTAACTTGTCCTTTATCTGGCATGACCTCCCCAGTCATTAGCCACCAGCGATATTGCGGGTACAGCTTCCCTAGAAGCTCCACCTCTTCCGCACCAATGCGCGCTCTTCCTCTCTTGATGCTTTGCCAGCGCACGTAGTCCTTGCTGTTCACCTCTGCCAGCTCTTTGAGGCTGGTTGCGTTCAGCAATTGATGCGCTCTATCGGCCATGCCTTGAGCCATTAACAAATACCATTTATGGAATATTGCCATAATGCCCCTCTATGGATATTATCCATATGGACTATATCCATGAGGCAAGTTCACTGCCTCGAATATTGACACGAATAGGCACGGAACGACATGGGACTAGAAGAGCTGGACGCCAACAAGCTGATAGGCCCGCAACAGGACGTTGAAACCATCGAAACCTGGGCGGATCGCAACGGCATCACCTACGACACCGCTCGCTCCTGGGCCATGCGTGGTGTGCTGCCCACCGTGAAGCTCGGCAAACGCCGCATGGTCAACAGCGCCATGCTCCGCCATTGGCTGCTTGAGCAGGAGGCATAGCAGCTCTTTGCTGACAGTCTCTGAGTCTTGGCTTACCATGCTTGAAAACGTATATACGTCGTACACACGATCAAGGGTGTCTGTCATGGCTAAAGAAGCTGTATTCAACCTGAAGCTGGAGCCTGAACTGCGTGACGGATTCATGGCTGCTGCACAAGCTGCACGCCTCCCAGCCTCTCAGATAATGCGTGACCTTATGCGCGATTACATTCGCCAGCAGCAACAAGCCAAGGCGCATGATGAATTTGTTCAGCGCAAAGTGGCTGTTGCCAGAGCTTCTGTCGAGGCTGGTCGTGGTCGATCCAATGAAGATGTAGAAGCCGCATTTGCTGCACGCCGCGCTAAGGCTTTGGGTCACGAATGAAGGTTATCTGGACGCCCGAAGCTGAGCAGGATCGTTTGGATATATGGGACTACATCGCGACAGATAACCCGCCAGCAGCCGTACGTATGGATGAGCTGTTCAGTGCTGCAGCAGCATCCCTGAGAGACTTTCCCGACAAGGGCAGGTTGGGACAGATCGTCGGCACCCGCGAATTGATTCCCCACGAAAACTACCGGCTCATCTATCAGGCTGAAAATGATGCGGTCTGGACTCTCGCCTTGGTGCATGTCGCCAGGATGTGGCCCCGCTCCAGGGTTGAGCAGCAAGCCATTATGCCTTTCGACACTGTTTCGACAGTCGGAAGGCCCTGAAAAGCAAAAGCCCCCAAAACTCTAGGAATTTCAGGGGCTTAGGCTTGAGATATGGCGGGAAGATAGGGATTTGAACCCTAGGTACCATCGCTGATACAACGGATTTCGAATCCGTCCCGTTCGGCCACTCCGGCATCTTCCCAGGCGGCGCGCATGATATCAGCAGAAATCCGTTTGGCGAAGCCCATTGCGTAATTTTTTTCGCGTGCTATCAAATGCTTGGCTCATTCGCTGGGTAACAGCTGCGCTGCCCTAGGCTGATCGGCACGCCTGCAACGCTGGATTCGGCGTTCCATAGCCCTCTGCCTCGGAGCTCTGCAGTTGAAGCCGCTCGGCAGAGGAGCAGCGCAGCCAGAATCGAGCACCATCCACTCGGCGGATACTGGCTTGCTGGCGCAACAGAATACTGTACATTTAAACAGTATTTTTCTTGCCACCTGCCTGCCATGTCCTCCGTCGTTGCTATCGATCATCTGCTCAATGAACGCCGTATCTGGCGCGGCCAGGGCATTGTCGCGCCCAATGGCCACCAGCCCACGGGCAATGCGGCGCTGGATGCGTCGCTGCCAGGCGGTGGCTGGCCGGAGGCGGCGTTGAGCGAGCTCCTGGTCGAGGCGCCGGGTATTGGTGAGTTGCGCATGGTGCTGGCGACCTTGGCGCGCCTGAGCGCTGCCGGGGAGCGGGTGGTACTGGTCGCACCGCCCTACCTGCCCTACCCCAGCGCCTGGTTGGCGGCGGGTGTAGAGATGAAGCAGCTGACGCTGATCCAGGCGAGTCCACGGGATGCCTTGTGGGCGGCCGAGCAGTGCCTGCGCTCGGGCAGTTGCGGCGCGGTGGTGCTGTGGCCGCAGCGTGCCGATGACCGTGCCCTGCGCCGCCTGCAGATCGCCGCGGAAACCGGGCAGACCCTGGCCTTTGCCTACCGCCCGCTGTTTGAGGCGCGCAACCCTTCTCCGGCGGCCCTGCGCCTGACCATCCAGGCGCAGCCCGCGCAAGTACGGGTGCTCAAGTGCCGAGGTGGGCAGCCGCCGGCACGGGCGTTTGCCTTGAGCGCCTGGGGGCTTTGAGATGCGCTGGGCCTGCATCCTGTTGCCGCAACTGGCCATGGACGGCGTGCTGCGTGGCCGTGAGGACCACGATGCGCCATTGGTACTGCTGAGCGGCACGCCCCAGCGACGCGTGTTGCAGGCGGTCAATTCGCCCGCCCGGGCACTCGGCTTGCGCCCCGGGCTGACGCTGACGGCGGCGCAATCCCTGAACTGCGCGTTCGCCAGTGCCGAGTACGAGCCCGCCGATATCGAGCGCTGGCGCAGCTTCCTGGCTGCCTGGGCCTACGGTTTCAGCTCCCAGGTGAGCCTGCACTATCCGCGCTGCCTGCTGCTCGAGGTGCAATCGAGCCTGTCCCTGTTCGGGCCCTGGCCTCGCTTCGAGGCGCGCTTGCGTGAGGAGCTGACGGGCCTGGGGTTTCGCCATCGCATCACCCTGGCGCACCACCCGGCTGCAGCGCGCATGCTCGCCAACCTGCACGATGGTTTGGCGATCACCGACGAGCAGGCACTGCGCGAGCGCCTGGCGGCCATGCCGCTGGATCGCATCGGTCTGCCCGAGGAGCTGGCCACGACGCTGGCGCGCATGGGCCTGCGCCAGGTGCGCCAGCTGCAGGCGCTGCCCCGCGACAGCCTGGCGCGGCGCTTCCCGCCTGAGTTGCTGGCCGGCCTGGATACCCTGATGGGCCTGCGCCCGCTGGCGCTGGATTACTACCGCCCACCGGATGTGTTCGACAGCCGACTGGAGCTGCACTTCGAGGTGGAGTCGACCCAGGCCCTGCTGTTTCCGCTACGCCGCCTGACCGCGGACCTGGCCGCCTACCTGGCGGGCCGGGACTGCGGCGTGCAGCGTTTCGTGCTGCACCTGGAGCACCGTGACGGTGAAGACAGCCTGCTGCCCGTTGGCCTGCTCAGTGCCGAGCGGGAGGCGGCCATGCTGCTGGAGTTCACCCGCGGCCGCCTGGAGCAGCTGCAACTGCCGTCACCGGTGCTGGCGCTGCGCCTGGTGGCCCGCGACCTGCCGACTTTCGTGCCGCAGCATCAGGCACTCTTTGAGGATCGCCCACAACAAACCCTGGGCTGGGAACAACTGCGTGAACGCCTGCGCGCGCGCCTGGGCGACGACGCCGTGCAAAGCCTGGCCGCCCATGCCGATCACCGCCCGGAGAAGGCCTGGCGCACCGATACAAGCCGCGCGGCACTGCCCAGCCCGAGCGGCGCGCGGCCCAGCTGGTTGCTACCGGAACCGCAGGTGCTGCGCGAGCCGCTGCAGATTCTCAGCGGCCCGGAGCGCATCGAGTCCGGCTGGTGGGACGGCGAGGACGTGCGCCGCGACTACTACCTGATCGAGACCCGCAGCGGCCAGCGCGGCTGGGCCTTTCGCAGCGTCGGCGAAGACGGCCCGTTGCGGCTGCACGGCTGGTTCGCATGAGCCTCCCCGACTACGCCGAGCTGCACTGCCTGTCGAACTTCAGTTTCCAGCGCGGTGCCTCCAGCGCTGCCGAGCTGTTCGAGCGCGCCAAGCTGCTCGGCTATCGCGCCCTGGCGATCACCGACGAATGCACCCTGGCCGGCATCGTGCGGGCCTGGCAGGCCGCCAAGGAGCACGACGTGAAGCTGATCGTCGGTAGCGAGCTGAGGCTGCAGAACGGCGCCCGGCTGGTTGTGCTGGTCGAGAATCTCGCCGGTTACCAGCGTTTGTGTGCGCTGATTACCCGCGCCCGGCGGCGTGCGGAAAAGGGCCACTACATCCTGCTCGACGAGGATCTGCCCGTGGAGCCGGACGGGTTGCTGGCCATCTGGCTGCCGGCACCGGACGACAACGCCATGGCTGGTGCCTGGCTGCGTGAGCGCTTTGCCGAACGCCTGTGGCTGGGGGTGGAGCTGCACCGCGGTGCCGACGATGCGGCGTTGCTGCAGCATGGCCTAGGCCTGGCCCGGCAACTGGGCATCCCTGCCGTGGCCTGTGGCGACGTGCATATGCACGCCCGTGGCCGCCGCGCCCTGCAGGACTGCATGACCGCCATCCGCCACCACCTGCCCGTGGCCGAAGCCGGCGCCCATCTGTTCGCCAATGGCGAGCGCCACCTGCGCCGCCGTGAGGAACTGGCCGAGCTGTATCCGCCCGAGCTGCTCAGCGAAAGCCTGCATATCGCCGAGCGCTGCCGGTTCGATCTCAAAGAGCTCAAGTACCAGTATCCCCATGAGCTGGTGCCGGCCGGTCATGACGCCAGCTCCTGGCTGCGCCAACTGGTCGAGGACGGTATCCGCTGGCGCTGGGGAGATGGCATCAGCGACAAGACGCGGGCGCAGATCGAAAGGGAACTGGCGCTGATCAGCGAGCTGGGCTACGAAAGCTATTTCCTCACCGTGCACGACATCGTGCGTTTCGCCCGCGAGCAGTCGATTCTCTGCCAGGGCCGTGGCTCGGCGGCCAACTCCTCGGTGTGCTTCGCCCTGGGCATCACCGAACTCAACCCGATGGCCAAGGACAGCCGCCTGCTGTTCGAGCGTTTCCTGTCCCGCGAGCGCAACGAGCCGCCGGATATCGACGTGGATTTCGAGCACGACCGCCGCGAGGAAGTCATCCAGTACGTGTTTCGCCGTTATGGCCGCGAGCGCGCGGCGCTGACCGCGGTGGTCAGCACCTACCATGGCGCCGGCGCGATTCGTGACGTGGCCAAGGCCCTGGGCTTGCCGCCCGACCAGATCAACGCCCTGGCCGGTTGCTGCGGGCGCTGGAGCGATCGCATCCCGGATGCCGAACGCCTGCGCGAAGCCGGCTTCGACCCGCAGAGCAAGGTGTTGCACCGCGTGCTGGTGCTGGCTGGCGAGCTGATCGGCTTTCCCCGTCACCTCTCCCAGCACCCCGGCGGCTTCGTGATTTCCGAGACGCCCCTCGACACCCTGGTGCCGGTGGAAAACGCCAGCATGGCCGAGCGCACCGTGATCCAGTGGGACAAGGACGATCTCGACGCCGTCGGTCTGCTCAAGGTCGACGTGCTGGCCCTCGGCATGCTCAGCGCCCTGCGCCGCTGCTTCGACCTGCTGGCCGCCTACCGCGGCAAACGCTGGACGCTGGCCAGCCTGCCGGCCGAGGACCCGGCCACCTACGAGATGATCAGCCGCGCCGACACCCTGGGCGTGTTCCAGATCGAATCCCGGGCGCAGATGGCCATGCTGCCGCGCCTGCGGCCAAAGACCTTCTATGACCTGGTGATCCAGGTGGCCATCGTGCGGCCGGGGCCGATCCAGGGCGATATGGTGCACCCCTACCTGCGCCGTCGAACCGGGGAAGAAAAGGTCACCTACCCCTCCGAGGAGCTGCAGCCGGTGTTCGAGCGCACCCTGGGCGTGCCGCTGTTCCAGGAACAGGTGATGGAATTGGCGATCATCGCCGCCGATTACACCCCCGGCGAAGCCGATGAGTTGCGCCGCGCCATGGCGGCCTGGAAGCGCCACGGCGGTCTGGAACCGCACCGCGAGCGACTGACCAAGCGCATGCTCGAGAAGGACTACCCGATCGAATACATCAACCGCATCTTCGAGCAGATCAAGGGCTTTGGCAGCTACGGCTTTCCCGAATCCCATGCCTCCAGCTTCGCCCTGCTCACCTATGCCAGTTGCTGGCTCAAGTGCCACGAGCCGGCGGCCTTCGCCTGCGCGCCGATCAACAGTTGGCCGATGGGTTTCTACAACCCCGACCAGGTGCTGCAGGACGTCCGCCGCCACGGCTTGCGCATTCACCCGGTAGACGTGCGCTACAGCGCCTGGGAGTGCACCCTGGAAGACGTCGGCAAGCCGCAACCGGCCATTCGCCTGGGGCTGTGCCTGGTCAAGGGCTTTCGCGAAGACGCCGCGCTGCGCATCGCCACTGCCCGCGAGCAGGCCGCATTCAGCGATATCGCCGACCTCTGCCAGCGCGCCCGCCTGGATAACAACGCCCGCGCGCGCCTGGCCGACGCGGGCGCCCTGCAGGCGTTGGTCGGCCATCGCCACCAGGCGCGCTGGGCCATCGCCGGGGTGGAGCCGCAGTTGCCCCTGTTCGCCAGTTTGCCGGCACAACAGGAGGTCGCCATCAACCTGCCGCGCCCCAGCGTCGGTGAAAACCTGCTGACCGACTATGCAACCCTCGGCACCACCCTCGGCCCCCATCCGCTGGCGTTGCTGCGCGGCAAACTCAGGGCCGCCCGCTGCCGCAGCCGTCGCGAACTGGAGCGTGTGGAACCCGGCAGGATGGTCAGCGTGGCCGGCCTGGTGATCGGCCGCCAGCGCCCACAGACTGCCAGCGGCGTGACCTTCGTCACCCTGGAAGACGAGTTCGGCATGATCAATGTGCTGGTACGCCTGGAGCTGGCCGAGCGCCAGCGCAAGACGCTGCTGCAATCGCGCCTGCTGCGCATCGACGGCCATCTGGAAGCCGCCAAGGGCGTGCAGCACGTGATCGCCGGGCGGCTGGTCGACCTGACCGACTGGCTAGTGGGGCTGGATGTGCGCAGCCGGGATTTTCATTGAGGCGGGGATGCAGCGGGTCGGCGGTTGTAGTTTGGCTGCCGTTTTGATGGGCTGCCACCGGTATGGGGGTTGATCCAGTCTTTTGTGGGAGGGCGCCATGCGCCCGATTTTATGGGAACGGGCGGAGATGCCCAGTGCAGGCCCGTGAGCTTTTCGCGCGCATGGACTAGGCATCCCCGCGCGCTCCCACAGGGTACGGTTAGTGCTGCAGAACCGTTGCTTACAGCATCCGGCGCATCCCGATATGGGGAATATCGTCTTCCAGGTATTCATCGGTAGCCACCTCGAACCCATAGCGGCCGTAATAACCCTGCAGGTGCGCCTGGGCCGACATGTATATGGGCAGGCCTGGCCAGCGCAGCCCGCAGGCCAGCAGGGCCTGCTCCATCATGCCGTGGCCAAGCCCCGTGCCCCGCGCGCTGGGCGCGGTGACCACGCGGCCGATAACCACCTCGCCGTCGTTGAGGCCGGGGTCGAGCAGGCGCAGGTAAGCCACCAGATCGTCGCCGAGCCAGCCCAGCAGGTGGCAGGTATCGCCCTCCAGGTCACGGCCATCGACTTCCAGATACGGGCAGTTCTGCTCGACCACGAACACCTGGGTACGCAGCGCCAACGCAGCGTACAGCTCGGTCTTGGTCAGTTCGGTGTGGTGTTTGCAGTGCCAGGTGACGGACATGGTCGGCTCACGAAAGGTCACCTCTAAAAACTACCTGAGTTGCCATCGCCTACGTTTTTAGAGGTGTCCGAAAAGAGGTTTAGGGGGACAGCCGGTGACTCTACCCGCTTCGCCCCCTTTCGTCATGGGCGCAGCCGCTCTACTTCTCGATCACCTGCCCACGCAGGGCGGCCAGGCGGGCCAGCAAGCGGTTCTGCACGGGCGTCGGCACGCCCTGGCTGTCCATCGAGGCCTGCAGGTTCTCGACCAGGGCATTGAAGTGGCTGGGCGACAGGTTCTGGCCCTTGTGGCTCTCCTCGAGGGAGTCGCCGGTGTACACGCAGGGCCCACCGGCGATCACGCAGAACTTGTCGACCAGCTTGTCACGCAGCCCGGCGATATCCACCCTGGCAAAGAACTGCACGATGCGCGGGTCGCCTGCCACGTTGATCAGCATGCCCTCGACGATACGGGTGATGCCGGGTTTTTCGCCCAGGTCGCGGTACAGGCTGTCGTCCTTGGCCGGCTGCTGCGCGCAACCGATCAACACCAGCGCCAGCAGCGCCACGCAGAGTGAACGCAGCATGCTCAGAAACTCCCCTGCACGGACAGGTAGGCGCCGTTCTGGTTATCCAGGGTGGCGATCTCGCCGAGGCGCGCATAGGCCAGCACGATGGCCAGGTGCTTGTTGGGGAAGTAGCCGACGAACAGGTCGGCCCAGTCGCTTTCGCCAGCGAAGTTGAGGTTGTCCGGCTTTTCCCGGTACTCGACGCCCACCGCCCACTGGCGGTTGAGCAGCACGGCCAGCGAACCTTCCTTGAGCACCGAGCGACGGTCGCGGCGATCACCGCCGAAGCCCAGCAGGCCCAGCTCGTTGGCGCGGCTGTAGCGCACGCCGCCGTTAAGCAGCAGGTTGTAGCCAAAGGCGCCACCAAGGATCAGCCGGCTGGCGGTCAGGTAGCCTTCGGTGTCCTCGTCGCGTTGGGCACCGACCAGGCTGGGGATCAGGAAGTCCTTCTGGCGCTTGTGCTGGATACCCAGGGAAACCTGGGGCAACTGATCGTAGATCAGGTCGCCGAACAGGCGCACCTTGATACCGAAGATATCCTGGCTGAGGCTGTTTTCCGGCAGGCTCAGGTCACGGGCCAGGTTGCCCAGGTCGAGGCGCTGGCGCGCGTAGGACAGCTCGATGCGGTTGTCATAGGCCGCAGCCACGCCGGCCACGTCCAGGCGGTAGTCACCGGTTTCCACCCGCGTGGCGAACACGTCGGCGCCCCACTCACCCTTCTCGCCATAACCGGACAGCACCGCCCAGGGCGTGATGCCGCCACCGGCAGCGCCTTCCAGGCTGCTGGCGCCGCCGGTTGCCAGCAAGCGGCCTTCGCCGGCCAGGGCGGCCGAGGTGAGCAAGCCCAACAGCAGGGCGCCGGTCAGTTGCGATAGCCACATGGTCAATGCACCAGGGAAACGGGAGAAGTTAACGGCCGCTGCATCCAGGCCTCGAACGCCTGCACCGCCAGGGGTCGGCTGATCAGGTAGCCCTGCACGCTGTCGCACTGCCAGCGGTCGAGCAGCTCCAGGCTGCGCTGCAGCTCGACGCCCTCGGCCACCACCTTGAGGCCCAGGCTGTGGCTCATCTCGATGGTCGAGAGCACGATCACCGCGTCTTCGCTGGTGTCGTCCAACTCGCGAATAAAGGACTGGTCGATCTTCAATTCCTGCACCGGCATGCGCTTGAGCTGCGCCAGTGAAGAATAGCCGGTGCCGAAGTCGTCCACCGACAGGCCGATGCCTTTCTCGCGCAGCGCGTGAAGTACCTGCAGGGCGACGGCCGGGTTGAGCATCACGCCGCTCTCGGTGATTTCGAAGATCAGCTGCGAGGCGGGAATCTGGTAATGGGCCAGCAACCGGCCGACGCGGGTGGGCAGTTCGGCGTCGATCAGGTCCTCGGTAGAGATGTTCAGCGACAGCTGCACCACCTGGCCGCGCTGGCGCCACGCCTGCAACTGCCGCACGCCCTCCTCGATCACCCAGGCGGTGAGGCTCTGGATGCTGCCGGTGCGCTCGGCCAAGGGGATGAATTCGCCCGGCGATACCATGCCGAACTCCGGGTGCTGCCAGCGCAGCAGGCCTTCGGCCTGGATGCGCGCCGGATTGCGGATGTCCAGCTTGGGTTGGTAGTGCAGCAGCAGTTCGTCACGCTGGGCGGCGCGGCGCAGGTCGCGGATCAGTTGCACCTGGCGCTGCAGGGCGGCATCGCGGCCACTCTCGTAGACCTGGATGCGGCCAGCCAGGTGCCCGGCGTCCTGCATGGCAATGCTGGCGCGGCGCAGCAGCTCTTCAGGTGTCACCCCATCATTGGGGTAGCCAGCGATGCCGATGCGGCAATCCAGGGCAATGTCCACGTTGCCGATACGAAAGGGCTTCATGGACAGTTGCTGCACCCGGTCGGCCGTGGCCACCGCGCTGTCGACGTCGGCGCCATCGAGCAGCAGCACGAACTCGTCGCCGTGCAGCCGCGCCAGGCTGTCGGAGGGGCGCAACGCCGCCTGCAGGCGGGCGGCCAGTTGCTGCATGACGCGGTCGCCGCCGCCCGTCTCGCAGCTTTCGGTGACCGTACGGAAGTTGCCGATGCCCAGGTACAGCAAGGCGATATGCCGCTCGGCCATGATCGCACTGCTCAGGCGTTCGAGCGCCAGGTTGCGATTGGGCAGGCCGGTCAGGGAGTCGTGCAGGGCGTTATGGGCCAGTTGCCGCTCACGCTCGGCGATACCGCGCTGCATGCTCTGGAAGGCACTGGCCAAACTGCCGAGTTCATCGGAGCGGTCGAGGGCCAGCGGCACGTCGTAGTCGCCCTGGCCAACCCGCTGCGCCGCACCGGCCAGCTGGCGGATTGGCCGCGACAGGCTGCGCGCCAGCAGCAGCGCACCGAGCAGGGACGCCACCAGGGCGGCCACGGCGATCAGCAGAATCTGCTTGTTGAGGGCAGCCACCGAGCCCCGGGCCTGTTCAAGCGAGCGCTGCAGCAGGGCCTGCACGCGGAAGCCGTCACCGCTGGCAAGTACCAGGCGTTGCACCAGAAAGGGTTCGCCGCCATGCATGACCTCGCCGCTGTCACCGTCGAAGGTGATCATCGGCATGTCCTGCAGAGTGCTCACATGCACGTCCGGCTGGCCTTCGATGCTGCCGGTGAGGGTCAATTCCAGGTGAGTGAGCTGATTCAGCTCGCGGGCGAACCCTTCATCGATGGCGAACCCCGTGACCAGCCGCGCGATCGGCACCGGGGCATTGACGGTGGCTTGCACCAACAGATAGATGCGGCCATCGACCGGCATGAGCAGGCTCTGCCCATGCTGACTCAGTTGCCCGTTGATCTGCTCGGCCCGCGACACGGAGAGCGGCGCCAATGTGCTGGCGGTCAACTTGCCATCCATGTCGAACATCATCACCACGCCGGCATTGATCCGCGCGCCATGATTGAACAGCGCCGAGCGGATGGTCGCCTCGTCGCCACTGGCCACCGCTTCACGGAAACCGAAATCGGCGGTCAGCACCTGTACCGCGTCGCGCAGCTGCCGGGCGTGGACGTCGAGCAGTTGCCCGAACACGCTGGTTCCCACCTCCAGCTGCTCGCGCGCCTGGGTGCGGATCGACGCCGTGGTGGCCGCCTGCACGGCGAAATACAGCGCGCCGATCACCACCAGCAACAGCAGGATCAGCACACTGGCGATACGCGCCTGGAAGCTAGTGCGAACCATGTTCCACGGCTTTCTTGAAGGCATCGCCAAAGGCGCTGGGTGGCGCGCCCGGTGGCTCGGCCTCACTGGCGGCCTCGACCGGCAGGGTGAAGCGCTGCGCCGCAGCGCCCTCGACCTTGAACGCCTCGCCCTGGCGCGGTTGCATGTCGGGCAGCGCCGAATGCCAGAGGGTCACGCGGTAGTCGCCAGCCGGCAGGTTGTCGAAGCTGACCTTGCCCTGGGCGTCGCTGACGGCGAACCAGGGATCATCGGTGACGTAGATGTAGCCCACCATCCAGTCGTGGATATTGCAGCCCAGAACCACCAGGCCGGGCTTGTCGAACAGCACCGGTTCGCTGGGCGTGCCTTGGTACAGGCGCAGCTCGAAGCGTTTGGCCGGTGAGAACGAATAGACCTGGTGGCGAATGTCGTCGCGATTGGGAAAGGTCACCGCGGTGCCGGTGCGCACGGCCAGCACGCTGGGCACGAAACGCATCTCCTGTTGGTCCATCACCGCCTTGCCCGGCGCGGCGGCGCCCCCTGCCGGGCCCTGCAGCGTCACCACGGCATTGGCCAGCGGCGCGCCCTTGGCGTCCACCACGTCGCCCTGCAGGCTGGCGGCCTCGACCAGGCCCAGCGCGCCGATCAGGTACAGGGGTGCAGCGAGGAAAAAGGATTTGGTCATAGGCGCTCGTCAAGGGCTGCTCAGCCCTGCCGGGAGGCCGCAGGGGCCTCTACGCTGATCAGGGAGGTCTGCGGGAAAGATTAGCCGCCCCCTGGGATAAGTTCGAGCTTTTATGATGACCAATAAAGTCAAAATGCCACTATCAGACGAAATGGCTCCAAAACCGCGCCCTGAGCGCTATTCGCTGCCGCGCAGGCGCTTTGGCGTAAGCCCCAGGTAGCGGCGCATGGCGGTGGTCAGTGCGCTCTGGCTGGAGAAGCCGCACTCCTCGGCGATGCGCACCAGTGGCAGTCCACTGCCACGCAACAGACGGGTGGCGCGATCGAGGCGCGCCTTGAGCAGGTACTGGTGCGGCGTAAGGCCGACGCTGTCCTTGAACTGCGCGTGGAAATGGCTCGGGCTCAGGCAGGCGACATGGGCCAGCTCGGCCACGCTGATGCGCCGTGCCAGGTTGTCGGCGATGTAACCGTCCAGGCGTTGCACGTCCAGCGAGCCATGGCCACGCACGGACGGCTCGCCGAACAGCCGCAGGTGCAGGGCGCGCAGCAGCACCCCGCCCAGCGAACGGGCCAGCAGCGGGTCGCTGCCATAGCGCTCCAGCTCGGCGCCGGCGTAGCAGAGCAGGTGCTGGAAGTCGGCATCGAGCTGCGGGTAGCGCGGGGTGTCGAACAGGTGGCCGAGCAGTTGCAGGTCTTCGCTGCTCATGTCCTGCTCGTTGAGGTCGACGATCAGCATGCGGTTGTCGCCGATACCGGCGAACTGATGGTCGGCATCGCCCGGCACCAGGCAGGCGCGCATGCGGCACACTTCGCCGCCACGCCCCACCACCTCGAACTCGGCACGCCCGGACACCGACATCACCAGTTGATGGTGGTCGTGGGTATGTTCGTGGGCCTGATCGTCCAGGCGCATGAGGCGGGCGTTGAGCATGATTCGCGACTCAAGGGGCGACGCGCGCACTCTACCGCGTTGCCGGGCAAAACTGTATGGGTGGCGACAGGAGGCCTGAAGACGGAAAAAGCGCGGTACCGGAGGCTGGCAAGCGAAACGCCTGGTCCATGAATAAATGTTGAAAAAAGCCGGCGGCGCCCCATCTAACCCTCAACGTCAATGGACAGGTGCCGCATGAACGACCCGCACGATATCGAGATCGCTTCGGAGCAAGCCAGCCACAGCCTGATGCTGCCCGGCCAGAACCTGCCGGACAAACTCTATGTGATTCCGATCCACAACCGCCCCTTCTTCCCGGCCCAGGTGCTGCCGGTGATCGTCAACGAGGAGCACTGGGCGGAAACCCTGGAGTTGGTCAGCAAGACCGAGCACAAGACCCTGGCCCTGTTCTATGTGGACAAGCCGGTTACCGATCCCCGTCACTTCGACACCTCCAGCCTGCCCGAACACGGCACCGTGGTGCGCGTGCACCATGTCAGCAATGACGACGGCAAGCTGCAGTTCGTCGCCCAGGGCCTGACCCGGGTGCGCATCCGCGGCTGGCTCAAGCACCACCGCCCGCCCTACCTGGCCGAGGTCGACTACCCGCGCAACGCCAACGACTCCCGCGACGAGGTCAAGGCCTACGGCATGGCGCTGATCAACGTGATCCGCGAGCTGCTGCCGCTCAACCCGCTGTACAACGAGGAGCTGAAGAACTACCTCAACCGCTTCAGCCCCAACGATCCCTCGCCGCTCACCGACTTCGCGGCCGCCCTGACCACCGCGCAATCGAAGGTGCTGCAGGAAGTGCTCGACACCGTGCCGATTCTCAAGCGCATGGAAAAGGTCCTGCCGCTGCTGCGCAAGGAAGTCGAAGTCGCACGCTTGCAGAACGAACTCTCCGACGAGGTGAACCGCTCGGTGGGCGAACACCAGCGCGAGTTCTTTCTCAAGGAACAGCTGAAGATCATCCAGCAGGAACTGGGCATCACCAAGGACGACCGCAGCGCCGACGCCGAGCAGTTCAGCGGGCGCCTGGAAGGCAAGACCCTGCCCGAACAGGCGCGCAAGCGCATCGACGAGGAGATGAACAAGCTCTCCGTGCTGGAAACCGGCTCGCCGGAATACGCGGTCACCCGCAACTACCTGGACTGGGCCACCAGCGTGCCCTGGGGCGTGGTCGGCAAGGACAAGCTCGACCTCAAGCACGCGCGCAAGGTGCTCGACGATCACCATGCCGGCATGGACGACATCAAGCAGCGCATCACCGAGTTCCTCGCCGTTGGCGCCTTCAAGGGCGAGATCGCCGGCTCCATCGTGCTGCTGGTCGGCCCGCCGGGCGTGGGCAAGACCAGCATCGGCAAGTCCATCGCCGAATCCCTGGGCCGGCCGTTCTACCGCTTTTCGGTGGGCGGCATGCGTGACGAGGCCGAGATCAAGGGCCACCGCCGCACCTACATCGGCGCCCTTCCCGGCAAGCTGGTGCAGGCGCTCAAGGAGGTCGAGGTGATGAACCCGGTGATCATGCTCGACGAAATCGACAAGATGGGCAGCAGCTTCCAGGGCGACCCGGCCTCGGCGCTGCTGGAGACCCTCGACCCGGAGCAGAACGTCGAATTCCTCGACCACTACCTGGACCTGCGCCTGGACCTCTCCAAGGTGCTGTTCGTGTGCACCGCCAACACCCTGGATTCGATTCCCGGCCCGCTGCTCGACCGTATGGAAGTGATCCGCCTGTCCGGCTACATCACCGAGGAAAAACTGGCCATCGCCAAACGCCATCTGTGGCCCAAGCAGCTGGACAAGGCCGGCGTATCCACCAAGCAGCTGTCGATCAGCGACAGCGCCCTGCGCGCGCTGATCGAAGGCTATGCCCGCGAGGCCGGCGTGCGCCAGCTGGAGAAGCAGCTCGGCAAGCTGGTGCGCAAGGCGGTGGTGCAACTGCTGGAGGATCCGCAGAGCAAGGTCAAGATCGCCGCCAAGGACCTGGAAGGCTACCTGGGCATGCCGGTGTTTCGCAGCGAGCAGGTGCTGTCCGGTGTCGGCGTGATCACCGGCCTGGCCTGGACCAGCATGGGCGGCGCCACCCTGCCGATCGAGGCGACGCGCATCCACACCCTCAACCGCGGCTTCAAGCTCACCGGCCAGCTCGGCGAGGTGATGAAGGAATCCGCGGAGATCGCCTACAGCTACGTCAGCTCCAACCTGAAGACCTACAAGGGTGACCCGACCTTCTTCGACCAGGCCTTCGTGCACATGCACGTGCCCGAAGGCGCCACGCCCAAGGACGGCCCGAGCGCCGGCGTCACCATCGCCAGCGCCCTGCTCTCCCTGGCCCGCAACCAGGTGCCGAAGAAAGGCGTGGCGATGACCGGCGAGCTGACCCTGACCGGCCAGGTGCTGGCCATCGGCGGGGTGCGCGAGAAGGTCATCGCCGCACGCCGGCAGAAGATTCACGAGCTGATCCTGCCCGAGGCCAACCGCGGTTCCTATCAGGAGCTGCCGGACTACCTCAAGCAGGGCATCACCGTGCACTTCGCCAAACGCTTCAGCGATGTCGCCAAGGTGCTGTTCGACTGATCGCCCTATGCTGCGGGCTGCCTGATAGGGCAGCTCGCTGCTTTTTAGAACCTGTTCACGATCTTCATGCCGGGTTCTATCTATGTGGACTGCAACGTGGCGATAGCAGCCGTTCGCGATCTCGTGGCAGGGGTTTTAGCCGCGAGCTCTTTACGCCTAGTCAGGCAAAATCGAGGCTAAAGCGGATCGCCGCCCGGCCTCCCCTCGAAATCTCTGCTCACCGTCCGCCTAGGCCTGGTATGGCTCTAGCTCGCGAGGTCGTGAACAGACCTCCCCCGTGCCCGCCTGCTGGCAAATCGATAGATCGAAACCCGAATGCTGCTGTCAGAACCTGACCCGGCTGCCGTGAGGCTCGCCTGTGCAGGTCGATCCGTGCCGGGGCGATTGTCGATATAAGGAGAACGGGGATGCCCCGCACCGACAAGGAACATTTCATCGGGCTCGAGTGGCTGCGCTTCATACTCGGCCTGTACATCGTGGTCTTCCACACCCTGCACAACTACCCAGAACAGCAGTTGCCGATCATCAAGCAGCTCAGCGGCGCGGGCTTCTTCGCCACCAGTACCTTCTTCGTGCTCTCCGGCTTTCTACTCGCCCACGTCTACTGCCAGCGCGGCCAGCTGCGCGAACCGGCGGTGAGTTTCTGGAGCAGGCGCTTCGCCAATCTCTACCCGCTGCATATCTTTTCGCTGCTGCTGACCATCTCGGTGATCTTCGTCATCAGCAGCCTGGGCATTCCGCCGGACGACACCAAGGCCAGTGTCCGTTTCGTGGTGTACGACACCAACGAGGACATGACCGATATCTCGCGCGCCACGCTCGAGCATTTCATGAGCAACGGCGAGCTGGCCTTCAACAGCGTGTTGCAACTGCTGATGCTGCAGGCCTGGAACCCCTTCTACCTGACCTTCAACGCGCCGCTGTGGTCGATCTCCACGCTGTTCTTCTTCTACCTCACCTTTCCCTTCGTGGCGCCGCGCCTGGCGCGCCTGAAGCACAAGGTGCTGTGGCTGGGCATCATCACCCTGATCTACCTGATTCCGCCGGTGCTGGTGATTCTCAACGGTGACTACGGCATGCCGTTCACCGGCATCCTGCACCGCAACCCGCTGGTGCGCCTGCCCGAGTTTCTCGCCGGCATTCTCGCCTACGGGCTGTTCCGCGACCTGCAGGACGCCGGCCGTACCCCGGGCGCGGGCGGCGTCGGGCTGATGATCGCCACGGTAGTGGCCTGTTTCCTCGCCACGGCCTGGCTGATCGAAGGGCCGCAGTTCTGGTACTACCTGCTGCATAACGGCCTGCTGCTGCCGGCGCAGGTCATGCTGATCTACCTCTGTGCGCTGGCAGCCTCGCCAGACAGCGAATCGGTTAGGCGCTGGTCACAGCGCCTGGGCGCCGCCTCGCTGCCGCTGTTCGTGCTGCACGTACCGGCCTTCACCCTGTTTTCCCGTTCGGAAAAGCTGCTCGGCGTGGCCTCCGGCGACTGCTTCGCCAACTGGGCGCAGTGCGCGGTGCAGGCTGGCGAGCAGGAGCTGTCGATCGTCTTCTACCCACTGTTCCTGCTACTGACGGTGATCCTCTGCGTCTGGGCCCAGGAGAACGCCGTGGTGCCGACCCGCAAACGGCTGCTCAAGTGGCTGCCGGTACGGCGTAGCACAAGCTGAGCCAAAGGAAAGGAAATTCCCAGGAATCATCTGCAATGGCGACGGTCGGAAGGAAGTGTTCGGCCGACCGTGCCGCTGTTTCTTACTGTTTTCTGGAGGGATCCGTGATCCTCAAAACCGTCAAGGCATCTGTCCGCCACAGCATGCTTCCAGCTGCGCTGTGCCTGGCCTGCACCACCACGTTGTTCAGTGCCCAGGTGCTGGCTTTCTCCCTCGACGATGTGGCTTCGCAAGCCAAGGGATTGCTGGACAAGCCTTACGCCGCGCCTGCCAGCAACCTGCCCAGCGAATTGCGCACCCTGTCGTTCAAGGATTACCAGCAGATCAAGGCACGTGAAGACAAGTATGAATGGGCCGACAGCAAGACGCCCTTCAAGCTGAGCTTCTATCACCAGGGCATGCACTTCGAGACCCCGGTGAAGATCAACGAAGTGACCGCCACCCGCGTCAACGAGATCAAATACGACCCCGAGCGCTTCGACTTCGGCGACCTGAAAGTCGATCAGGACGCCACCAAGGAGCTGGGCTACGCGGGCTTTCGCGTCATGTACCCGGTCAACGAGAAGGACAAGCTCGACGAAATCATGAGCCTGCTCGGCGCCAGCTACTTCCGCGTGGTCGGCAAGGATCAGGTCTACGGTACCTCGGCCCGCGGCCTGGCCATCGACACCGCGCTGCCCAGCGGCGAGGAATTCCCCTATTTTCGCGAGTTCTGGATCGAGCGCCCGAAAGCCGGCGACAAGCACCTGGTGATCTTCGCCCTGCTCGACTCGCCCCGCGCCACCGGTGCTTACCGGTTCATCCTGCGCCCCGGCAACGACGCGGTGGTCGATGTGAAATCCCGGGTGTTCCTGCGCGACAACGTCAACAAGCTGGGCGTCGCGCCGCTGACCAGCATGTTCCTGTACGGCAGCAACCAGCGCTCCGCCAAGGCCAACTACCGCCCGGCCCTGCACGACGCCAACGGCCTGGCGATCCATACCGGCAGCGACGAGCATATCTGGCGCCCGCTGAACAACCCGCAGAACCTCGCGGTAAGCACCTTCGAAGTGCAGAACCCGAAAGGTTTCGGCCTGCTGCAACGCGGCCGCGACTTCGCCCAATACGAAGACCTGGACGACCACTACGAACAGCGCCCCAGCGTGTGGATCGAACCCAAGGGCGAATGGGGCAAGGGCAAGGTCGAGCTGGTGGAGATCCCCACCCCGGATGAGACCAACGACAACATCGTCGCCTTCTGGATCCCCGATGAGCAGCCCGAGCCGGGCGAGCCGATGGAGTTCGACTACCGCATGCACTGGACCAAGGACGAGCGCGCCCAGCTGGGCCAGGACATCGCCTGGGTCAAGCAGACCATGCGCAGCGCCGGTGAAGTCAAGCAGCCCAACCTGACCCGCAAGCTCGATGGCAGCATCGCCCTGCTGGTGGACTTCGAAGGCCCGTCCCTGGAAGCGCTCAAGCCCGATGCCGCGGTAGCCAGCAACTTCAGCATCAACGACAACGCCGAGGTGCTGGACAATCACCTGCAGTACAACAAGGCCACCAAAGGTTGGCGCATGACGGTGCGCTTCAAGGTCAAGGATCCCAAGCAAGCGGTGGAAATGCGCGCGGCTCTGGTCGAGGGTGACAAGACCCTCAGCGAGACCTGGAGCTATCAACTCCCGCCCAACACGGTTGCCCCCCAATGAAAACCACCGAGCAGTCCGCCCTGGACGAGTACCTGGACAGCCTGCCTCTGAGTGCCACCGAGCGCGAGGCGCTGGCTGATTGTCGCGACTTCACCGAACTGCACAGCCGCCTCGGCGGCGTGCCGGCAGCCGAGGCCGAAGAGGCGGTGCACAAGTCCGCCGCCCGCCGTATCGAGTTCGGCGCGGGCGAGCCTCTGGAAGCGACCGGCCTGCTCGCTCTCGATGCAGCCGGGCGGCCGGTTCTGCGCGCCGCGCCGCCGCTCAACCGCACCAAGATGACCCCCGAGCCGTGGCGCACCAACCTGCTGACCCGCGGCTTTCGCGCGCTGTTCGGCAAGCGTAATCCGCCCCGTCCGCCCGAGCGCGAACTGGAGCCGGCCCGTTGGCGCCGGGTCGGTTCGCTGCGCCGTTACGTGCTGCTCCTGCTGATGCTCGGCCAGACCGCCGTCGCCACCTGGTACATGAACAGCATCCTGCCCTACCAGGGCTGGGGGCTGATCAACCTGCAGGAAGTGATGGAGCAAGGGTGGCAGGACAGTTTCTTCCAAGTACTGCCCTATGTGGTGCAAGGCAGCATCCTGGCACTGTTTTCCCTGTTGTTCTGCTGGGTATCGGCCGGTTTCTGGACAGCCCTGATGGGCTTCTGGGAACTGATGCGCGGCTATGACCGTTACGGTATTTCCGGCAGCAGCGCCGGTGACGAGCCGATCGACCCGCAGGCACGTACCGCGATCATCATGCCGATCTGCAACGAGGACGTGCCCCGGGTATTCGCCGGCCTGCGCGCCACCTACGAGTCGGTGAAGGCCTCCGGCGAGCTCGACCAGTTCGACTTCTTCGTGCTCAGCGATACCGGCGACGCCGATATCGCCGTGGCCGAGCAGCGCGCCTGGCTGGAGCTGTGCCAGGAGACCGAGGGCTTCGGCAACATCTTCTACCGCCGTCGTCGCCGCCGCGTGAAGCGCAAGAGTGGCAACATCGACGACTTCTGCCGCCGCTGGGGTGGCGATTACCGCTACATGGTGGTGCTCGACGCCGACAGCGTGATGAGCGGCGAATGCCTGACCAAGCTGGTGCGGCTGATGGAAGCCAACCCCAGGCCGGCATCATCCAGACCTCGCCGAAAGCCGCGGGCATGAACACCCTCTATGCACGCCTGCAGCAGTTCGCCACCCGCGCCTACGGCCCGCTGTTCACCGCTGGCCTGCACTACTGGCAGCTCGGTGAATCCCACTACTGGGGCCACAACGCGATCATCCGCATGCAGCCGTTCATCGAACACTGCGCCCTGGCGCCATTGCCGGGCAAGGGTTCGTTCGCCGGCGCGATCATGTCCCACGACTTCGTCGAAGCCTCGCTGATGCGCCGCGCCGGCTGGGGCGTGTGGATCGCCTACGACCTGCCGGGCAGCTACGAGGAACTGCCGCCCAACCTGATCGACGAGCTGCAGCGCGACCGGCGCTGGTGCCACGGCAACCTGATGAACTTCCGCCTGTTCCTGGTCAAGGGCATGCATCCGGTGCACCGCGCGGTGTTCCTGACCGGCGTGATGTCCTACCTGTCGGCACCGCTGTGGTTTATGTTCCTGCTGCTTTCCACCGCCCTGCTGGCCATCCACACGCTGATGGAGCCGCAGTATTTCCTGGTACCCGGCCAGCTGTTCCCGGTGTGGCCGCGGTGGAACCCGGAGAAGGCCATCGCGCTGTTCTCCACCACCCTGACCCTGCTGTTCCTGCCCAAGCTGCTCGCCGTGATCCTTATCTGGGTCAAGGGCGCCAAGGCTTATGGCGGCGCGTTCAAGGCGACCTTGAGCATGCTGCTGGAGATGCTCTTCTCGGTGCTCTTGGCGCCAGTGCGCATGCTGTTCCACACCCTGTTCGTCACCGCCGCCTTCCTGGGTTGGTCCGCCACCTGGAACTCGCCACAGCGTGACAACGGCATCACCACCTGGGGCGACGCCGTGCGCCGTCATGGCTGGCAGGCGCTGCTGGGCATCGTCTGGACGGCGGGCGTGGCCTGGCTCGACCCGAACTTCCTGTGGTGGCTGTCGCCGATCGTGGTCTCGCTGATGCTGTCGATCCCGGTTTCGGTGTTCTCCAGCCGCCTCAGCCTGGGCCTGGGCAGCAAGAAGGCCAAGCTGTTCCTGATTCCCGAGGAATCCAACCCGCCTCAGGAGTTGCTGTCGACCTATGCCTACACCCGGCACAACCGCGAGCACGCCATGGAAAACGGCTTTATCGAAGCGGTACTGCGGCCCTTCCCCAACGCCCTGGCCTGCGCCATGGCCACGGCGCGTCATGGGCAGGCACCACTGCTCGAACAGGCGCGCCAACGGGCATTGGGCGAAGCCCTGGAACTGGGCCCCAAGAAGCTCGATGGCAAACGCAAGCTGGCGCTGCTCAGCGACCCGGTGTTGCTGGCCCGTCTGCACGCGCAACTGTGGCAACAGGCCGAACAGCACCCGCTGTGGCGCCATGCCTACAATCAGCGCGTGCCGGCCCAGCCAAAACATGACAACCAGGCGCTCAAGCTGGCGCCGGTCGGCACCCCCTCACCCCTGGTCAACTGACCGCCAGGCGGTCATCCAGCCCAGGCTGGCACGGGTATCGCTCCCTTCGGGGCGATACTCGGCGCCCAGCCAGCCGCGGTAAGCGGCCTTCTCCAGCGCCCCGCGCACTGCAGCAAAATCGATACCGCCACTGCCTGGCGCCCCGCGCCCCGGGCAATCGGCGAACTGCACGTGGCCGACTCGCCCCGCCAGCGCCTCCACGGCCAGCACCGGGTCGATGCCCTGCCGGGCCATGTGATAGATATCCAGCTGCACCTGGAAATTCTCGTGATCCACGGCGGCCAGGAGCGCCTGCAGGTGCTGCGGCGTATTGACCAGAAAGCCCGGCATGTCGAGGGGATTGATCGCCTCGCTGACCACCCCGATGTTCAACAACCCGAATGCCTCGGCGGCCTTGCGGATATGGCCCGCCAGGGTATCGAGCGCCTGCTCGCGCTTGAGGCCTTCGGCCAGGCGCCCCGGCAATACGTTGACGAACCGCGGGCGCACCATGGCCGCGTAGGTCAACGCAGCTTCGAGCGCCTCGTCGAATGCCGCCTGGCGCGCCGGTACCGCGGCCAGGCCAGGGCCACCGTCGAGAAAGTCGCCACCGGGGAAATTCATCAGCACCAGCGGCAGCCCTGCCCGCTCCAACTCGTCCTTCAGGCGCAGCGCCGGTATCTCATAGGGAAACTGTATTTCCACCCCTTCGAAACCCGCTGCGGCGGCTGCCACGATGCGCTCGAGCATGGGCCGCTCGGTGAACAGCATCGTCAGATTGGCGGATAGCTTCATGCGGGACTCCCTGATTGGCCGTCCTCAACGGCGCGAACGTTACGCTTAGAGCCCATCCTTTTCCAGGTGATCGAGATTCACCGGATCACCGCTGTGGGCATCCAGGCGATGACGAATGTCCTCGAACATCTGGTCGAACTCGTCATGTTCGTGGCTGATCAGCACCACGCCCGTCGGCAGACCATGCTTGTGCGCCAGGCGGCTGACCACACTGGCGAAGTTGAAGGCGGTGTCGCGGTGCAGCTCGAAGGATTCCTCGAATGCCGTGCCGTCGACCTCGCCCTTCAAGGTCATGTGCAGCATCGGTCCCTCGGCTGCATCCTGGCGGATGTCGTAATGCAGGTCGATGGCATAGCGCGGGATATCAGCGGTTGCTACGCCGTTACTGCGGTGAAAATGGCCAGGCTCGAACATGATTGTCTCCTGTGGTGGGAAATGACCGAAGCGCCAGTCAACGCCGAACTCCTCACCATAGACAGCCACGGTGCAGGATGATGCGAAAACTAGGCCGCACCATAAAAGGTCATCAAAAGCACCAATAGTGGGCATTTTCGAAACATGCGAGCCGCCGCGAATACCCATCTCAGCGCACTTGATACGCCCGTTTCAACTCAGTGCTCCTTTTCGGCGCGCTCTTGCACCAGTACCCATGGCGCGACGACCACAGCCCACAGGGACGGATCGCGGTTGACCAGATCCTCGGCTCGGGCGTCGGCCAATACCGCGACATCTCCCGCTTCCAGCCAGGCGGCGACCCGCTCCTGACGGTTTTCGGCCACCGCTTCGGCCACCTCGACCAAGTCCTGTTCGCCGTCGACCCACAGCAGCGAGCCGCGGGCGAAGAACGGTTGCAGCTCTTGCCAGGTGATGGGAGCAGTTTCGCCGAGCAATTTGGCATAGAGGGTGCTTGGTTCTTTGTTCATGGCGGTTCCGTATTTCGATGGCCGTTTTTTGACGGCCGTCATGATAACGACGGACGGCTGACAGGCAAGGGACTGTCAACCATCCGGCGGTCAGGAACTAGCCGTATTTCTATACATTTCTTGCAATTACGCGACATTCTTACCGATCTCTTTCGACTGCCGACTTTCCAAGGCGCAAATTCGCGCTCTACACTGTATCGGTACAGTTGCCGGGGATATGGCCGGAAGTCGACTCCGGTTCTGCTGCTTTGGCTACCAGAACTACAACAAAACACAACGAGTGGAGCACTATGAACAACGCTACTAAGCAGATTTCCAAGCTGTTCGCCGCTATGGCCCTGGCTGGTTGCGCCAGCTACTCGGTCGCCGCCGACACCATCAAGATCGCCATGGCCGGCCCGGTGACCGGGGCCGTCGCTCAGTACGGTGAAATGCAGTTCGTCGGCGCCAAGATGGCCATCGAGCAGATCAACAAGGCCGGCGGCGTGAACGGTGCTCAACTCGAAGGCGTGGTCTATGACGACGCGTGCGATCCCAAGCAGGCCGTGGCCGTTGCCAACAAGATCGTCAACGATGGCGCCAAGTTCGTCGTCGGCCACCTGTGCTCCAGCTCCACCCAGCCAGCTTCGGACATCTACGAAGACGAAGGCATCCTGATGATCACCCCGGCTGCCACCAGCCCGGAAATCACCGCCCGCGGCTACGAGCTGATCTTCCGCACCATCGGCCTGGACAGCCTGCAGGGCCCGACTGCCGGCAACTTCATCGCCGACCACATCAAGCCGAAGAACGTCGCCGTCATCCATGACAAGCAGCAGTACGGTGAAGGCATCGCCAGCGCCGTCAAGCAGACCCTGGAATCCAAGGGCGTAAAAGTCGGCGTGTTCGAAGGCATCAACGCCGGCGACAAGGACTTCTCCTCGCTGATCGCCAAGCTCAAGCAGCAGGGCATCGACTTCGTCTACTACGGCGGCTACCACCCGGAACTGGGCCTGCTGCTGCGTCAGTCCAAGGAAAAAGGCCTGGACGTTCGCTTCATGGGCCCCGAAGGCGTAGGCAACAAGGAAATCTCGGCCATCGCCGGCCCGGCTTCCGAAGGCATGCTGGTGACCCTGCCGCAATCCTTCGACCAGGATCCCAAGAACAAGGCACTGGTCGAGGCCTTCAAGGCCAAGAACGAAGACCCGAGCGGTCCATTCGTATTCCCGGCTTACGCTGCCGTACAGGTCATTGCCGAAGGCATCAAGAAGGCCGGCAGCACCGACACCGCCGAAGTAGCCGCAGCCCTGCGCGCCAACACCTTCGAAACCCCGACCGGCACCCTTGGTTTCGACGAGAAGGGCGACCTGAAGAACTTCAACTTCGTGGTCTACGAATGGCACCAGGACGGCACCAAGTCCGAAGCCAAGTAAAGCCCCCCGCCTGAGCCTAAAGCCCACTGCACGTGCAGTGGGCTTTGTTTATTGGAAAGAATCCCGGTTTCGCGCTGCGCCACAAGCGCTGTCGTGCGCGCAAACCCAGGAGTTAGGCAATGCCTGATCTTTATCACTACCTGCAACAGCTGCTCAACGGCCTGACCGTCGGCAGTACCTATGCCCTAATCGCCATTGGCTACACCATGGTTTACGGCATCATCGGCATGATCAACTTCGCCCACGGCGAGGTGTACATGATCGGCTCCTACGTCGCCTTCATTGCCATCACCCTACTGGCGATGATGGGCCTCGACAGCCTGCCGCTGATCATGATCTGCGCCTTCGCGGCGAGCATCATCGTCACCAGTGCTTTCGGTTACAGCATCGAACGGGTCGCCTACAGGCCGCTACGCGGCGGCAACCGGCTGATCCCGCTGATTTCGGCAATCGGCATGTCGATCTTCCTGCAGAACGCCGTAATGCTTTCCCAGGATTCCAAGGACAAGGCCATCAGCAACCCGCTGCCCGGCAACTTCGTGTTCGGGGAAAGCGCCATGAACGGCGTGGTGATCTCCTACATGCAGGTGCTGATCTTCGTGGTCACCTTCCTGACCATGATCGGCCTGACCCTGTTCATCTCTCGCTCTCGCCTGGGCCGCGCCTGCCGCGCCTGCGCCGAAGACCTGAAGATGGCCAACCTGCTGGGCATCAACACCAACAACATCATCGCCCTGACCTTTGTCATCGGCGCCGCCCTGGCGGCCGTCGCGGCCGTGCTGCTGGGCATGCAATACGGCGTGATCAACCCGCACCTGGGCTTCCTGGCCGGCATCAAGGCGTTCACCGCGGCGGTACTTGGCGGCATCGGCAGCATTCCGGGCGCCGTGCTCGGCGGCCTGGTACTCGGCGTGGCCGAAGCCTTCGGCGCCGACATCTTCGGTGACCAGTACAAGGACGTCGTGGCCTTCAGCCTGCTGGTACTGGTGCTGCTGTTCCGCCCGACCGGTATTCTCGGCCGTCCGGAGGTTGAAAAGGTATGAGCAAGAACCTCAAGACTGCCCTGTTCAGCAGCATTCTCCTGCTACTGATCTCCTACCCGATTCTCGGCCTCAAGCTCAGCGTCGTCGGCATCAGCCTGCAGGTACAGGGTGCCAGCGCGCAAACCCTGTGGACCATCGGCATCGCCGCCGCGCTGCTGTTCATCTGGCACCTGGTGCTGCGTGATCGCCTGCTTGGCGGGGAGAAGCTCAAGGGCGCGCTGCCGAGCATGCCGGCGAACCTCAAGGACACCCTGACCCTGCCCAGCGTGCAGCGCTGGATCATGCTGGCGCTGTTCGTGGTGGCCCTGGCCTGGCCGTTCTTCGGCTCCCGCGCGGCGGTGGACATCGCCACGCTGATCCTCATCTACGTGATGCTGGGCATCGGCCTGAACATCGTGGTCGGCCTCGCCGGCCTGCTCGACCTGGGTTACGTCGGCTTCTACGCCGTGGGTGCCTACACCTACGCGCTGCTCGCCGAGTACGCCGGTTTCGGCTTCTGGACGGCATTGCCGATAGCGGGCCTGATGGCTGCCACCTTCGGCTGCCTGTTGGGCTTCCCGGTGCTCCGGCTACGGGGCGACTACCTGGCCATCGTGACCCTGGGGTTCGGCGAGATCATCCGCATCATGCTGCGCAACCTCACCGACATCACCGGCGGCCCGAACGGCATCAGCTCGATTCCCAAGCCGGAACTGTTCGGCCTGTCGCTGGATCGCCGCGCGCCGGATGGCGGCCAGACCCTGCATGATTTCCTCGGTATCGCCTACAACTCCACCTACAAGGTGATCTTTCTCTATCTGATCGCCCTGCTGCTGGTGCTGCTGGCCATCTTCGTGATCAACCGCCTGATGCGCATGCCGATCGGCCGCGCCTGGGAAGCGTTGCGTGAAGACGAAATCGCCTGCCGCGCCCTGGGCCTCAACCCGACCACGGTCAAGCTCTCGGCCTTTACCATCGGCGCCAGCTTCGCCGGTTTCGCCGGCAGCTTCTTCGCCGCCCGTCAGGGCCTGGTGACGCCGGAGTCGTTCACCTTCATCGAGTCGGCGATGATCCTCGCCATCGTGGTGCTCGGCGGCATGGGCTCGCAGCTCGGCATCATCTTCGCCGCGGTGGTGATGACCCTGCTGCAGGAAATGCGCGACTTCAACGAGTACCGCATGCTGATATTCGGCCTGACCATGATCGTGATGATGATCTGGCGTCCGCAGGGCCTGATGCCCATGCAGCGCCCCCACCTGGAGTTGAAACAACGATGAGCCGCCCGATTCTAGAAGTGAGCGGCCTGTCCATGCGTTTTGGCGGTCTGCTGGCCGTCAACGGGGTCAGCCTCTCGGTCAATGAAAAACAGGTGGTGTCGATGATCGGCCCGAACGGCGCCGGCAAGACCACCGTGTTCAACTGCCTGACCGGTTTCTACAAACCGACCTCGGGCAGCATCCGCCTCAACGGTGAACAGATCGAAGGCCTGCCGGGCCACAAGATCGCCCGCAAGGGGGTGGTGCGTACCTTCCAGAACGTTCGCCTGTTCAAGGAAATGACCGCGGTGGAAAACCTGCTGGTCGCTCAGCACCGCCACATCAACACCAACTTCCTCTCCGGGCTGTTCAAGACCCCGGCGTTTCGCCGCAGCGAGCGCGAGGCCATGGACTATGCCGCCCATTGGCTGGAGCAGGTCAACCTGACCGAATTCGCCAACCGCCCGGCCGGCACCCTGGCCTACGGTCAGCAGCGCCGCCTGGAAATCGCCCGCTGCATGATGACCCGGCCGAGCATCCTGATGCTCGACGAACCGGCCGCCGGCCTCAACCCGCGGGAAACCGACGACCTGAAAGCGCTGATCGGCGTGCTGCGTGACGAGCACAACGTGACCGTGCTGCTGATCGAACACGACATGAAGCTGGTCATGAGCATTTCCGACCATATCTTCGTGATCAACCAGGGCACGCCCCTGGCCGACGGCACGCCGGAGCAGATCCGCGACAATCCGGACGTGATCAAAGCCTACCTGGGGGAAGCGTAATGCTGTATTTCGACAACGTTTCCACCTTCTACGGCAAGATCCAGGCGCTGCACGGCGTCAGCGTGGAAGTGCGCCAGGGCGAGATCGTCACCCTGATCGGCGCCAACGGCGCCGGCAAGTCCACCCTGCTGATGACCCTGTGCGGGACGCCCCAGGCCACCAGCGGCAGCATCCGTTACCAGGGTGAAGAGCTGGTCGGCATGGAAACCCCGCTGATCATGCGCAAGAGCATTGCGGTGGTGCCGGAAGGCCGCCGCGTGTTCGCCCGCCTGACCGTCGAGGAAAACCTCGCCATGGGCGGCTTCTTCGGCAGCAAGGCGGACAATCAGGAGCAACTGGACAAGGTGCTGCACCTGTTCCCGCGCCTGAAGGAACGCCTGGTGCAGCGCGCCGGCACCATGTCCGGTGGCGAACAGCAGATGCTCGCCATTGGCCGTGCGCTGATGAGCAAGCCCAAGCTGCTGCTGCTCGACGAACCATCGCTGGGCCTGGCACCGATCATCATCCAGCAGATCTTCGACATCATCGAACAGCTGCGCAAGGACGGGGTGACGGTGTTCCTGGTCGAGCAGAACGCCAACCAGGCGCTCAAGCTCGCCGACCGTGGCTACGTGCTTGAGAACGGGCGGATCGTCATGCAGGGCAGTGGCCATGAGTTGCTGAATGATCCAAAGGTGCGTGACGCCTACCTGGGCGGCTAGAAAACTACCTACGTTGCCATCGCTGCGTTGAAAGCAGGCTAAAAATGCTCATGTACAGCTCGTACACTCCGCTTTTTAGCCTGCTTTCGCCTTGCGCTGACTGCCTCGCCTACGTTTTCGTACCTCTGTACCAGAGCAGGGGACATTTACCCTGAACGATGCCCGGCGCGCTCCAGTCCCAATACTGAACGGACAAAACAGGAGTCGCACCATGCTGAAGTTTCTGGGCAGCACCATCGGCATCATCTTCCTGATCGGCCTGCTGGTCGTGATCGGTATCTTCTCGCTGATCTTCTGATCACCCCATCCATAAGCCGGGCACCCTGCCCGGCTTTTTTCATGCCGCGCGCATGAGTCTCTGCGCAACGGTACAATGGGCATCACTTCGCTGACGATGCTCCGCCATGACCGCTCCCCTTCGCCTGTCCAAACGCCTGATCGAACTCACCGGCTGTTCACGCCGCGAGGCTGAACTCTATATCGAAGGCGGCTGGGTCACGGTCGACGGTGAGGTGGTGGACGAGCCACAGCGCAAGGTCACCGACGAAAGCGTCGCCCTGCTTCCGGACGCCGTTGCCGAGCCGCTGACGCCGGTTACTCTGCTGTTACATATCCCCAGCGGACGTTTCCCTGAACGTGCTGCCGAAGAAATCGGCCCGGATAGCCGCTGGCCCGACGACCGCGCCGAGCAACGCACCCTGAAGGGGCACTTCGCTCGCCTGACCCCCTGCATTCCCCTGCAGGCCGGCGCCGATGGCCTGCACGTGCTGACCCAAGACTGGCGCACCGAGCGCAAGTTGCGCGAAGACCTGGCCAAGCTCGAGCAGGAGTACGTGGTGGAGGTCAGCGGCGAGCTGTCCGAACGCGACCTCAAGCGCCTCAACCAGGGCCTGGTGTTCAACGGCACGCCACTGGCGCCCTGCAAGGTCAGCTGGCAGAACGAAACCCGCCTGCGCTTCGCCCTCAAGAACCCGCTGCCCGGCCAGCTGGTATTCATGTGCAACAGCGTCGGCCTCAAGGTGCTGGGCCTCAAACGCATCCGCATCGGCGGCGTGCCCATGGGCAAGGTTCCGCCGGGCCAGTGGCGCTACCTGGGTGCCAAGGAACGCTTCTGAGCCACGCCATTGCCTTTCACAGGGATGCGCCGCGCTGGCGCGCCCGCCATCAGGAATATCCATGATCAACAACGATGTACTGCGCAGCCTGCGCTATATGCTCGACATCAGCGACCAACAGCTGGCCGAGATCGTCCAGCTTGGCGGCCATTCGGTGAGCGAGCAGGAAATCGCCGCCGTGCTGAAAAAGGACGACGAGCCCGGTTTCCTGCCGTGCAGCGATGAGCTGCTGGCCCATGCTCTCGACGGCCTGGTTTACTTCAAGCGCGGCAAGGATGACAGCCGCCCGGCGCCGGCGCTGGAGCTGCCGGTGAGCAACAACCAGGTGCTGAAGAAACTGCGTGTGGCCTTCGAGCTGAAGGAAGACGATATCCATACCATCATGCGCAGCGTCGATTTCGTGGTGTCGAAACCGGAAATGAGCGCACTGTTCCGCAAGGCCGGTACCAGCAATTACCGTCCCTGCGGCGATCAGTTCCTGCGCAACTTTCTCAAGGGCCTGACCCAGCGCCTGCGTGACTGACACGCCATGAATCATCAGGTCTCGCCCATCGGCTACGTGCGCTCCTGCTTCAAGGAGAAGTTCGCTATTCCCCGGCAACCGCAACTGGCGCCCGCCGCACGCGGCGTGCTGGAACTGTGCCCGCCATTCGATGGCGGCGACGCGGTCCAGGGCCTGGAGAAGGTCAGCCACGTGTGGCTGCTGTTCCTGTTCCACCAGGCGCTGGAAGACAAACCGCGCCTCAAGGTGCGGCCGCCGCGCCTGGGCGGCAACCGCGCCATCGGTGTGTTCGCCACCCGGGCGACCCATCGCCCCAACGGCATTGGCCAGTCGGTGGTGAAACTGGAGAAAGTCGATCAGGATCGCCTGTGGCTGTCCGGCATCGACCTGCTCGACGGCACCCCGGTGCTCGACGTCAAACCCTACGTGCCCTATGCGGACAACGTGCCGGGCGCCCACAATCACATCGCGACCGATGCACCAGCGCAAATTGATGTGCTCTGGCAGGACAGCGCATTGGACAGCGCCCGCAGTCACGCCCTGCGCCTGGGCGAACCGCTGGTAGAGCTGATCGAGCAATGCCTGGCCCAGGATCCACGCCCGGCCTATCAGCAGCCCACGCCCGAACGTCGCTATGGGGTACGTTTGTGGGACGTCGATGTGCACTGGCATTACCCGCAGTCGGGCTGCATCAAGGTGCTGGCTATCACCATGCCCTGACGGCGTGCGGGTACTCTCTGCAGCGGAGGGTTTAAGGCAGAAACGGTCATTCAGCGATTGCGTGGGAGCGGCTTTAGCCGCGAGCTCTTTACGTTCCATGCGAGAGTTGGGCTTGCCAGCGTTATCGCGTTGTTCATACGTTCGGTTCCGCTCTGACGAGCGGGTTTCTTTTGGCATCGCCCCAAAAGAAACCAAAAGGTCTAGCCCCGACATCCGGCCCCAGCTCCGCTGGGGTTCCCTCGCTTCATCATTGCTCCGAGGGCCCGCCGCGAAGGGCCGTCCCTGGCCCATCGCGGCTCTCGCGACATCCATGTCGCTCAACCCTCTCCACAATGATTCCGCTCGGCCTCCTGAAGGGGCGATTGGTATCGCCTGATAATTTTGTGGCATGAGGAGCACCAAAAAGGCAAAGCGGTCGGCCGTCCGCTTCGCCACATCGTTGCCTCAACACAAGCACCGACACTTTCCTGCAGACGAAAAAAATCCGCAGCCATCGCTGGCTGCGGATTCGGGATCGTCAGTCGATCAGGCGCCGGCTTTCTGCACGGCATCCTTGATCAGGGTCTGCAGCTCACCCTTTTCGTACATTTCCAGCAGGATGTCGCTGCCGCCGACCAGCTCACCGGCCACCCACAGTTGCGGGAAGGTCGGCCAGTTGGCGTACTTGGGCAGGTTGGCGCGGATTTCCGGGTTCTGCAGGATGTCGACATAGGCGAACTTCTCGCCGCAGCCCATCAGCGCCTGGGAAGCACGGGCGGAGAAACCGCACTGCGGCGCATTCGGCGAGCCTTTCATGTACAGCAGAACGGTGTTGTTGGCGATCTGCTCTTTGATGGTTTCGATGATATCCATTAGGCACCTCAGAACTGGACTATCCGACTCGTGGGTCGATACGGTGCGCGCATTGTAACCAAAAGCCGAGCGCAATGCTCAGTCGTGCAGACGCACCGCACCTGATTCAAGCCGCCACCACGTCCACCGGCACGCCATTGAGCGCAGCGTTGCCGGACAGCGCGTCGAGCAGACGTTCGTCGGTCAGGTCATTGGCACTAACCCCGGGGGTCGCCTGGGCGATGCTCATCTGCACGCCGGGGCGGCCGTGCCCCCAACCGTGGGGCAGGCTGACCACGCCCGGCATCATCTCGGCGCTGCCGAGTACCTCGACTTCCAGCACGCCGACCCGCGAACGCACGCTGACCCGCTGGCCATCGGTGAGCCCACGTTGCGCCAGGTCCTGGGGGTGCATCAGCAACTGATGGCGCGGTTTGCCCTTCACCAACCGGTGATAGTTGTGCATCCAGGAATTGTTGCTGCGTACATGGCGGCGACCGATCAGCAGCAGTTGGCCGTCAGCCGACGCCGGCTGCGCCACGAAACGCTGCAGGTCCTCCAGCAGTAGCGCGGGAGCGATCTGCACCCTGCCATCGACGGTTTTCAGGCGTGGCGCCAGGTTGGGTCTCAGTGGGCCGATATCCAGGCCATGGGGATGCGCCAGCAAGGTCTGCAATGACAGCTTGAGCGGCGAGCGATCGCCATAGGGCCCCATCCGCAGGCCCAGGTCGATCATCTGCGCCGGCGGCTGCGTCGGCTTCAACGTGGCCCCCGTCTGCGCCGCGAAGGCCTGCGCCAACCCGACGAAAATTTCCCAGTCATCCAGCGCGCCCTCGGGCTTGGGCAGCACTGCCTGATTGAAGCGGGTGACATTGCGCACGGCGAACAGGTTGAAGGTGGTGTCGTAGTGGTCATGCTCCAGCGGCGCGGTGGACGGCAGGATCAGATCGGCATGCCGGGTGGTTTCGTTGATGTACAGGTCCACGCTGAGCATGAACTCCAGGCCCTCGAGGCCACGCTCCAGCTGACGGCCGTTGGGCGTGGACAGCACCGGGTTACCGGCCACGGTGATCAGCGCCCGCACCTGCCCATCCCCCGGGGTGAGCATTTCCTCGGCCAGGGCGCTGACCGGCAGCTCGCCGCCATATTCCGCAAGCCTGGATACTCGGCTCTGCCAGCGATTGAAGTGCCCGCCAGAGGTGGCACCCACCAGATCCACCGCGGGCTCGGTGCACAGCGCCCCCCCCTCGCGATCCAGGTTGCCGGTCACCAGGTTGATCACCTGCACCAGCCATTGGCACAGGGTGCCGAACACCTGGGTCGAGACACCCATGCGCCCGTAACAGACGGCGCGCTCGGCCGCGGTGAAATCGCGGGCCAGTTGGCGGATCATCCCCGCCGGTATGCCGCAGCGGGCAGCCATCTCATCCACGCCGAACGGCAAGAGCGCATGGCGCAGCTCATCCAGTCCCGCCACCGGCAAGTGACTGGCGCGCCCCAGCCCTTCCTCGAACAGCGTGTTGAGCATACCCAGCAGCAAGGCGGCGTCCTGCCCAGGGCGAATGAACAGGTGTTGATCGGCGATGGCCGCGGTTTCGGTATGGCGCGGGTCGACCACCACCAGCTTGCCGCCGCGGGCCTGGATGGCCTTGAGGCGCTTTTCCACATCCGGCACGGTCATCAGGCTGCCGTTGGACGCCAGCGGGTTGCCGCCGAGAATCAGCATGAAGTCGGTGTGGTCGATATCCGGGACGGGGATCAGGAAACCGTGGCCATACATCAGGTGGCAGGTCAGGTGATGGGGCAGTTGATCGACCGAGGTGGCGGAATAGCGGTTGCGGGTCTTGAGCAGGCCGAGGAAGTAGTTGCTGTGGGTCATCAACCCATAGTTGTGCACGCTGGGGTTGCCCTGATAGACCGCCACCGCATTCTGCCCGTGGGCTGCCTGCACGGCGGCCAGGCGGCTGGCGGCGAATTCGAAGGCCTCCTGCCAGCTGATGGCTTCCCAGCTGTCGCCGGTACGGCGCATGGGCTGGCGCAGGCGATCCGGGTCGTTCTGGATGTCCTGCAGGGCGACCGCCTTCGGGCAGATATGGCCGCGGCTGAACGGATCGTCGCGGTCGCCCTTGATGGCGCGTACCTGGGGCCGCCCATCGGCAGCCTGCTCGATTTCCAGGGTCAGCCCGCAGATGGCCTCGCACAGGTGGCAGGCACGGTGATGGAGGGTCGTGGTCATGGCCAGCCTCGCTTTATTGTCAAAGGCCCATCATGGGCGCCAGCGCCGCTGCGTACCAGCAGCTTCAGCGCCATGAATCGCGGGCCATCAGGGCCATGCATCAGGCCGCCCGGAGGCCTGAAAGGCCCGTCACATCTGGCAATCCGGGCAAATTTGCGCCTAGGCGTCATTTACTTATAAGATCGGCGGCTTCCCGTTTCGTCGCCCTGTGCGGCCCCCAGCCGCAGGTTCTCGCGTTTTTGCTGAAAAAAGAGCCTGCGCCCTGTATGTCAAAAGGTAGTTAACGATGAGCGCAAGACACTTTCTCTCGCTGAAGGACTGCACACCGGACGAACTGGTGGGCCTGATCCGACGCGGCATGGAGCTGAAAGGCTTGCGCAACAGCGGCGTGCTGTTCGAACCCCTGCGCAATCGCGTGCTGGGCATGATCTTCGAAAAGGCCTCGACCCGTACCCGCGTGTCCTTCGAAGCCGGCATGATCCAGCTCGGCGGCCAGGCCATCTTCCTGTCACCGCGTGACACCCAGCTGGGCCGCGGCGAGCCGATCGCCGACTCGGCCATCGTCATGTCGCGCATGCTCGATGCGATCATGATCCGCACCTTCGCCCACAGCACCCTGACCGAGTTCGCCGCCAACTCCCGCGTGCCGGTGATCAACGGCCTGTCGGACGATCTGCACCCCTGCCAGCTGCTGGCCGACATGCAGACCTTTCTCGAGCACCGCGGCAGCATCGTCGGCAAGACCGCCGCCTGGATCGGCGACGGCAACAACATGTGCAACTCCTATATAGAAGCGGCCATGCAGTTCGATTTCACCCTGCATGTCGCCTGTCCGGAAGGCTACGAGCCGAGCGCTGCCCTGCTGGCCGAAGCCGGCGCGCGGGTGAGGATCTTCCGCGACCCGCGCGAGGCGGTGGCCGGTGCCCACCTGGTGAGCACCGACGTGTGGGCCTCCATGGGCCAGGAAGAGGAAATCGCCGAGCGTCACAAGCTGTTCGCGCCCTATCAGGTGAACCGCGCCCTGCTCGACGCCGCCGACGAGAACGTGCTGTTCCTGCATTGCCTGCCGGCCCACCGTGGCGAGGAAATCAGCGTCGACCTGCTCGACGACCCGCGCTCGGCGGCCTGGGACCAGGCGGAGAACCGCCTGCATGCGCAGAAGGCACTGCTCGAATTCCTGGTCGAACCGGCGTACCACCACGCATGAGCCAGGCGATGCTGTTGAGCCTGCGCAACCTGGGTTGCGGTTACGGTGACCAGCGCATCGTGCAGCAGCTGAACCTGCACCTCAACGCCGGGGAAATCGGTTGCCTGCTCGGCCCTTCCGGTTGCGGCAAAACCACCACCCTGCGCGCCATCGCCGGCTTCGAGCCGGTGCTGGAAGGTGAAATCGCCCTGGCCGGCGAGGTGATCTCCCGCCCTGGCTTCACCCTGGCGCCGGAGAGGCGCCGTATCGGCATGGTATTTCAGGACTACGCCCTGTTCCCCCACCTGAGCGTGGCACAGAACGTGTCCTTCGGCATTCGCAAGCAGCCCGACTGCGAGCAGCTGACCCGCGAGCTGCTGGAGCTGGTCAAGCTCGACCACCTGAGCAAGCGTCATCCGAACGAGCTGTCCGGCGGGCAGCAGCAGCGCGTCGCCCTGGCCCGTGCCCTGGCCACCAACCCGCAGTTGCTGCTGCTCGACGAGCCGTTCTCCAACCTCGACGGCGAACTGCGCCGACGCCTCAGCCATGAGGTGCGCGACATTCTCATGGCCCGTGGCACCAGCGCCATTCTGGTCACCCATGACCAGGAGGAAGCCTTTGCCGTCAGCGATCAGGTCGGTGTGTTCAGGGCCGGGCACCTGGAGCAATGGGACACGCCGTTCAACCTCTACCACGAGCCGCAGACGCCCTTCGTTGCCAGTTTTATCGGCCAGGGTTACTTCATTCGTGGCCAGCTATTGGCGCCCGACGAGGTGCAGACCGAGCTGGGCGTGATCCGCGGCAATCGTGCCTATGCCTGGCCGGTTGGCAGCGCGGTGGATGTGCTGCTGCGCCCGGACGATATCGTCCGCGACCCACAGAGCGCGCAAAAGGCCAAGATCGTCGGCAAGAGCTTTCTCGGCGCCGCCACCCTGTATCGCCTGCAGTTGCCCACCGGCAGCCAGCTGGAAGCGTTGTTCCCCAGCCACGCCGATCACCTGCCTGGTGAACAGGTGGGTATCCGCGTTGCCGCCGATCACCTGGTGGCCTTCGCTGCTGCCGGCAGCGTGGCGGCGCCCTCCACGCTGGAGCGGGCGGACTAGAGGTATAGCTGGCCACTACTCACCACCCGGGCCTGCCCAGCGATCGCTACCCGCTCGCCATTCAGACGGCACCACAGAAAGCCCCCGCGAGCGCCGCCCTGGTAGGCGCTCAGCTCCGCCTTACCCAACTGCTGCACCCAGTACGGCGTGAGGATGCAGTGCGCCGAACCGGTAACCGGATCCTCGTCGATGCCCACCGCCGGCGCGAAGTTGCGCGACACGAAATCGACCGTCTCGCCTTTCGCCGTAACGATCACCGCCGACCAGGGCAATTGCGCCAGCGCACGCAGATCGGGCTGGCAGGCCCGTACCGCGGCCGCGGATTCGAGTACCACCAGCAGTTGCGGCGCATCCAGCACGGCAACCGGCACCTGCCCGAGAATTTCTGCCAACCCCCGGGGCGTGGCAATCGGCGTCGGCTGCACGCAGGGAAAATCCAGCACCAGGCGATCACCTTCGCGGCCGACCGACAAGGTGCCGTCCACATAGTCGAAATCGATACGCTCACCCGGCTCGCCATGGCATTCGAACAAGGCATGGGCGCTGGCCAGCGTGGCATGCCCGCACAGCGGTACTTCGGTGGTCGGCGTGAACCAGCGGATGCGCCAGGCTATGCCCTCCTTCACCACGAACGCGGTTTCGGCCAGGTTGTGCTCGGCGGCGATCTGCTGCATCAGCCCATCCTCGAGCCAGTGCTCGAGGCGATAGACCACCGCCGGGTTGCCCGCGAAGGGCTTGTCGCTGAAGGCGTCGATTTGATGAAAAGGCAGGAGCATCGGGATTTCCTCTAGGCGGCAGATAGGCTCAGCATGCCTGCATCGCATCGCCTGGCTGCGATACAGCGCGCCGCCATTACGGCGCAACAGTGCAATCAGGGCTGCGTGTGGATACCGTAGCGCTGCAGCAAGGCGTCGAGACGGCCATCCTGCCGGTAACGCCGCACACCCTCGTCGAAGATGTCGCGGTAGCGGGCGCTGGAGGGCAGCGCCGGGGAGAACGCGATGTAGATCGGCACGTCCGGCACCCGGCAGCCGACCTGAACCAGGTCGTCATGATTGCCGTGCTGATCCTGATACAAGGCCATGACCCAGGTGTTTTCCAGCAAGGCATCCAGGCGCCCCAGTTCGACCTTGCGCACGTTCAGCGCCAGTGCCTGCTCGCCGGCGGCGAGCTGCAATCGCTCCTGTTCTCGCTGATAACGGCGGATGTACTCATCGAGCTCCTGGCCGTAGCTGTAGCCGTTGATCACGCCCAGACGAATCCCGGCGAGCGAATCCAACCCGGTATAGCGCCAGGTGCTGTCGGCTCGGGCATAGAAACAGTTGCGGGAGATACCTGGCGCCGACCGGCCGAAGAGAAAGTCCGGCGCGTCGCGCACGCCAGCGCCGACCAAGGCGTTGGCGCGGCCGCTGCGCACGTCCTGCACGGCGCGCGCCCAGTTGGTGACGCGGTATTCGACCTGAATGCCGGCCTCGGCAAAGATCTGCATGGCCAGCTCGACGAAGATGCCGGGGCGCTCGGCATCCTGCGCGCAATTGACAGGGCACCAGACGTCGGCCTCCATGACCAGGGTTTCAGCCCTGGCGCAGGCGCTGCTCAGCAGCAAAGCCGCCAACAGGCCTCCCGTCACCCAACCAACGCCTTTCACTGTTCGCCTAGCCTCCTGCCGATGCGGGCGCCGTTACCGCCCCACTCCATGATACGCCGCACCCGGCCCTGTCAGGGAAGCGCGGCGGCGATGCCGACAGTGCCAGTGTCTGGCCTTCGCTTCAAGCTCGGCGCGCGCTGATGCGGCCGGCGCAACCCATGGTGCCGGGCGGATCAGCGACCGATATCGGCGAACTGCGCCTGGGTATGTTCGGCCAGGACCTCGGCGCTCAACTCGACCTCCAGCCCGCGCCGCCCGGCACTGACATAGATGGCGGAGAAACCCCTGGCGCTGCTATCGATAAAGGTCCGCAGGCGCTTCTTCTGGCCCAGCGGGCTGATGCCGCCGACCAGATACCCGGTCGCGCGCTGCGCGGCGTCGACCGGCGCCATGTCCACCTTCTTCACCCCGGCCGCGTGGGCCAGGGCCTTGAGGTCCAGGCTGCCGACCACCGGCACCACCGCCACCAGCAACTCCCCTTTCTCGCTGGCCACCAACAACGTCTTGAACACCTGAGCCGGCTCAAGGTCTAGCTTCTCGGCCGCTTCCAGGCCATAGGAAGCCGCCTTGGGATCATGTTCATAGCTATGGATTCGATGCGCGGCACGAACCTTCTTCAACAGATTCAATGCGGGTGTCATGCAGGCTCCGGAAGGCGTGGGAAACGTCCGGCGATTCTAGCGCCACGACCGGCGAAACGCTGCGCCAATCGGCGGCCGCCGAGGAAACTTGTTTCACAACGGAACCTATCAGTCGCGAAACTGACCTATTGAACTGTATGCGCGATTGATATCGAAAATATCCACCCTTTGAGGGGTTCGATTTTTGACAATATGCGCAAACCAGATCTACTTTTTTCGATTACGAACATCCAGAGACCCTTACCCCGATGGCAATGGTGCAAACGCCGCCCTAATCCCGCAGTGGGCCGCCGTACCTGACACCAGCGCCGCACAACAACAAAAACGAGGCTTCCCATGACAGCTGCACTACAACAACCCTCGCTATCGGGCCAATGTATGGCCGAGTTTCTGGGCACGGCCCTGCTGATCTTCTTCGGCACCGGCTGCGTTGCCGCCCTCAAGGTCGCAGGTGCCAGTTTCGGCCTGTGGGAAATCAGCATCATCTGGGGCGTCGGCGTCAGCATGGCCATCTACCTGACGGCAGGCGTATCCGGCGCGCACCTCAACCCGGCGGTGAGCGTCGCGCTCTGGCTGTTCGCCGGTTTCGAAAAGCGCAAGCTGCCGTTCTACATACTCGCCCAGATCGCCGGCGCCTTCTGCGGCGCACTGCTGGTTTACACCCTGTACAGCGGGCTGTTCAGCGAATTCGAACAGGCCAACCAGATGGTTCGTGGCTCCCAGGCCAGCCTGGAACTGGCGTCGGTGTTCTCCACCTTCCCCAATCCGGCGCTCTCCACCGGGCAGGCATTCATGGTCGAAGTGGTGATCACCGCCATCCTGATGGGCGTGATCATGTCCATTACCGACGACAACAACGGCCTGCCCCGCGGCCCGATGGCACCGCTGCTGATCGGCCTGCTGATCGCCGTGATCGGCAGTGCCATGGGCCCGCTGACCGGCTTTGCGATGAACCCGGCGCGGGACTTCGGGCCCAAGCTGATGACCTTCATCATGGGCTGGGGCGAGATCTCCCTCACCGGCGGCCGTGACATCCCCTATTTCCTGGTGCCGATCTTCGCGCCGATCCTGGGCGCCTGCCTCGGCGCCGCGGCGTACCGCACCCTGGTCGCGCGCCACCTGCCCAGCGTGGTCGAAGCGCCGACGGCAGAACGCGCCGCCGACCGCGACGTCAAAGCTTCCTGATTTCAACGGCGTACGCATCGGCACGAGACGCACGCCATTTTGTCCTCCGCTTACCTCAAGGCAATCGACATGACCGACAAGAACTACCTCATTGCCCTCGACCAGGGCACCACCAGCTCCCGGGCGATCATCTTCGATCGCGATGCCAATGTGGTGTGCATCGCCCAGCGCGAATTCACCCAGCATTACCCGCAAAGCGGCTGGGTCGAACACGATCCGATGGAAATCTTCGCCACGCAAAGCGCGGTGATGGTCGAGGCACTGGCGCAGGCCGGTCTGCACCATGACCAGGTGGCCGCCATCGGTATCACCAACCAACGCGAAACCACCGTGGTGTGGGACAAGAACACCGGCCGCCCGATCCACAACGCGATCGTCTGGCAATGCCGCCGCAGCACCGAAATCTGCCAGCAGCTCAAGCGCGATGGCCTGGAAGAATACATCCAGGAAACCACCGGCCTGGTCACCGACCCCTACTTCTCGGGCACCAAGCTGAAGTGGATCCTCGACCATGTCGAAGGCAGCCGCGAGCGCGCCCGCAAGGGGGAGCTGCTGTTCGGTACCATCGATAGCTGGCTGATCTGGAAATTCACCGGCGGCAAGGTGCACGTCACCGACTACACCAACGCCGCGCGCACCCTGCTCTTCAACATCCACACCCTGCAATGGGATGCGAAGATGCTGGAGGTGCTGGATATCCCCAGGGAGATGCTGCCCGAGGTCAAATCCTCGTCCGAGGTCTACGGCCACACCAAGAGCGGCATCGCCATCGCCGGCATCGCCGGCGACCAGCAGGCCGCGCTGTTCGGCCAGATGTGCGTCGAACCAGGCCAGGCCAAGAACACCTACGGCACCGGCTGCTTCCTGCTGATGAACACCGGCGACAAGGCGGTCAAGTCCCAGCACGGCATGCTCACCACCATCGCCTGCGGCCCGCGCGGCGAAGTGGCCTATGCACTGGAAGGGGCGATCTTCAACGCCGGCTCCACCATCCAGTGGCTGCGCGACGAATTGAAGGTGGTCAACGACGCCTACGACACCGAGTACTTCGCCGGCAAGGTCAAGGACAGCAACGGCGTGTACCTGGTCCCGGCCTTCACTGGCCTGGGCGCGCCCTACTGGGATCCCTATGCCCGTGGTGGGCTGCTCGGCCTGACCCGCGGCGTGAAGATCGACCACATCATCCGCGCCGCCCTGGAGTCCATCGCCTACCAGACCCGCGACGTGCTCGACGCCATGCAGCAGGATTCCGGCGAGCGCCTCAAATCCCTGCGCGTGGATGGCGGCGCGGTGGCCAACAACTTCCTGATGCAGTTCCAGGCCGACATCCTGGGCACCCATGTGGAGCGCCCGCAAATGCGCGAGACCACCGCCCTGGGCGCCGCCTACCTGGCCGGCCTGGCCACCGGGTTCTGGAGCAGCCTGGACGAACTGCGTGGCAAGGCGGTGATCGAGCGCGAGTTCGAGCCCCAGCTGGCCGATACGGACAAGGAGAAGTTCTACGAGGGCTGGAAGAAGGCCGTGGGCCGCACCCGCGACTGGCAGCCCCACGAAGCGCAGCAGTAAGCCCTCAGCCCCGGCTGTTGCTGGCAGTGAGCAGATTCGTGCGGCATCATGGGGAAATTCCGTGCGGCCCGAAGGACATTCAATGAATCTGCCCCCTCGCCAGCAGCAAATCCTCGATCTGATCCGCGAACGCGGGTACGTCAGCATCGAGGAGCTGGCCACCCAGTTCGTCGTCACCCCGCAAACCATCCGCCGCGATATCAATCAGCTGGCCGATGCCAACCTGCTACGCCGCTACCATGGCGGCGCGGCCTATGACTCCAGCGTCGAGAACACCGCCTACGCGATGCGCGCCGACCAGATGCGCCAGGAGAAACAGCGCATCGGCGAAGCGGTGGCCGCGCAGATTCCCGACCATGCCTCGCTGTTCATCAACATCGGCACCACCACCGAAGCCATCGCTCGGGCGCTGCTCAACCACAACCACCTGAAGATCATCACCAACAACCTCAACGTCGCCGCGATGCTCGCCGCCAAGGATGACTTCGACGTGCTGTTGACCGGCGGCAATGTGCGCCGCGATGGCGGTCTGGTGGGCCAGGCCAGCGTGGACTTCATCAACCAGTTCAAGGTCGACTTCGCCTTGGTCGGTATCAGCGGCATCGACGAAGATGGCAGCCTGCTGGATTTCGACTACCAGGAAGTACGGGTTTCCCAGGCGATCATCGCCAATGCTCGCCAGGTGATTCTCGCCGCCGACTCCAGCAAGTTCGGCCGCAACGCGATGATTCGCCTGGGCCCGATCAGCCTGATCGACTGCCTGGTGACCGACCAGCAGCCGGTTGCCGGCCTTTGCCAGCTGCTCGACCAGCACAAGATCCGTCTCGACGTTGTCTGACGCCCTCCTGCAACCACCGCCGCCCTGGGCCTGACACGCCCATCGCGGCGGCGCGTGTCGTTTTTATTCCAATTCGAACATCCAGCGAACCTTCTCGGCCGGCGAGCATCTGTAACTGTGTTCGCGAATTTTCATTCCGGCGTATTTCGTGATTCTTTTTGATCGAACAGCACTGGATACCCATTTATTCATGCGCTAATATTTTCGAAAATGAACATTCATGTTCGATTTGAAAATACAAACGCTATACGAGGCCACGACGATGTCCACACCCAGCCTGTCCAACAGCCCGCTGTCCGAGGTTTACGATATTGCCGTGGTGGGCGGCGGCATCAATGGCGCCGGCATTGCCTGTGATGCGGCAGGTCGCGGCCTGTCGGTGTTTCTTTGCGAGAAGGACGACCTGGCCCGCCATACCTCCTCGGCGAGCAGCAAGCTGATCCATGGCGGGCTGCGCTACCTGGAGCACCACGAGTTCCGCCTGGTACGCGAGGCCCTGGCCGAACGCGAAGTGCTGCTGGCCAAGGCGCCGCACATCGTCAGCCCGATGCGCTTCATCCTTCCCCACCGCCCGCACCTGCGTCCGGCCTGGATGATTCGCGCCGGCCTGTTTCTCTACGACAACCTGGGCAAGCGCAAGGCGCTGCCGCGCTCGCGCGGCCTGAGCTTTGGCGCCGACAGCCCGCTCAAGGCCGAGATCAGCAAGGGTTTCGAATACTCCGATTGCTGGGTCGACGATGCCCGCCTGGTGGTACTCAATGCCATGGCGGCCCGCGAGCACGGCGCCCACGTGCATACCCACACCCGCTGCGTCAGCGCACGGCGCAGCAAGGGTGCCTGGGAAGTCGATCTGGAGCGTGCCGATGGCAGCCGTTTCTCGATCCGCGCCAAGGCGCTGGTCAATGCCGCAGGCCCCTGGGTGGCACGCTTCATCCGTGACGACCTGCAGCAGAAATCGCCCTACGGCATCCGCCTGATCCAGGGCAGCCACATCGTGGTGCCGCGCCTGTTCGAGGGCAAGGAAGCCTATATCCTGCAGAACGAAGACCGCCGCATCGTCTTCGCCATCCCCTACCTGGATCGCTTCACCCTGATCGGCACCACGGACCGCGAGTACCAGGGCGACCCGGCTGCCGTGAGTATCAGCGAGGAAGAAACCGGTTACCTGCTCAAGGTGGTCAACGATCATTTCCGCAAGTCACTGAGCCGCGAGGACATCCTGCACAGCTACGCTGGCGTGCGCCCGCTGTGCGATGACGAGTCCGACGAGCCGTCGGCCATCACCCGCGACTACACCCTGTCGCTGTCCGCCCAGGGCAATGAGCCGCCGCTGCTGTCGGTGTTCGGTGGCAAGCTGACCACCTACCGCAAGCTGGCGGAGTCGGCGCTGGCCCAGCTGGCGCCGTTCTTCCCGAACATGCAGGCGCGCTGGACGGCCGAGGCACCACTGCCGGGCGGCGAGAACATGCAAAGCCGCGAAAGCCTGGTCGAAGCCCTGCGCGCCCGCCACAGCTGGCTGACTGCCGAGCTGGCGAGTCGCTGGGCAATCACCTATGGCAGCCGTATCTGGCAGCTGCTCGACAAGGTGCAGGGCGAAGCCGACCTGGGCGAGCACTTCGGTCATGGTCTGTACGCCCGCGAGGTGGACTACCTGCGCGAACAGGAATGGGCCACCGAGGTGGATGACATTCTCTGGCGCCGCAGCAAGTTGGGGCTGTTCCTGAGTGGCGCCGAGCGCAGCCGTCTGGAAGCCTATCTGGCTCCGGGCGAGGCGAGCGCGCTGCTTACATCTGTACCAGTTGCACATCCTGGCGATGCGCTTGCAGATGTGGCAGTACCGCGGCAAGCAACGGCGCCTTGAAGCGCTCCTGAAACCGGTGGGCCAGCCCTGGAATCAGGCGCAGCTCACTGCCCCGGATATGCGCGGCGACATGCACGCCGTGCATCACCGGCAACAGCGGGTCGGCGGTGCCATGCACCACCAGGGTCGGCACCTGCAGACGATTGAGCAGATCGACCCGGCTGCCTTCGGCAAGAATCGCCAGCAATTGCCGCTCCACCCCCGCCGGGTTGAAGGCCCGGTCGTAGGCGATTTCGGCCTGCTGCAGCAGCGCTGCACGATCATCCACCACACTCGGGCTGCCCAGCGCGGCCAGCAGATCGGCCTGTTGCTCCAGGGCCACCTCCCGGCTCGGCGCCTCGCGGCGTGCCAGCAGGTGCAACAGCGCCGGACTCGGTGCCGGCAGCCCCTGGGCGCCTGAGCTGGTCATCACCAGGGTCAGGCTGCGCACCCGCTGCGGCGCCATGTCGGCGATATGCTGGGCGATCATGCCGCCCATGCTGGCGCCCAGCAGATGAAACTCGCCAATGCCCAACGCATCCATCAGCCCCAGTGAATCAGCGGCCATATCACGCAAGCCATACGGGGCACCCACCGCCAGGCCAAGGCGGTAGCGCAGTACTTCATAGGCCAGGTTGGCGCTGGGCGCCTCGGCGTTCCAGCGGCTCAGCCCGACGTCACGGTTGTCGAAACGGATCACCCGAAAGCCCTGTTCGCACAGCTGCTCGACCACGTCGTCGGGCCAGTGGATCAGTTGCCCGCCCAGGCCCATGACCAGCAACAGTGCAGGATCGCTGCGACGCCCGATGCTCTGATACGCCAGGCTCACCTTGCCGACGGATGCGCGCTCGACGCCCATACCGACCTTGCATGTTTCAGTCGCCAGGGACGACAGGCTGCATAGCCAGGCAGCCAGAAAAATAACCACGCGCATCTTGGGGTCCACGAACGATAAGCCGAATAGCAGGCAAGTCTCGCAGTGATGGACCATGGCGCGCTGCCACAGATTGGTGACAGTTTGATGAAACCTGCCAGGCGGACACATGGAGGGCGACTCGACAGCAGACCGGCTCATCGGCGACACTGACCGGCATGAATACTGTTCATCTTATTTCCTGAGCAGTTGAATAGCCTACAGGTACCCGATGCTCGAAATCCGCCATTTGAAGACCCTTCACGCCCTGCGTGAAACCGACAGCCTGGTCGAGGCCGCCGACCGGTTGCACCTGACCCAGTCGGCGCTGTCGCATCAGTTCAAGGAGCTCGAAGAACGCCTCGGTATGCAGCTATTCGTGCGCAAGACCAAGCCGGTGCGCTTCACCAGCGCCGGGCTGCGCCTGCTACAGCTGTGCGATAGCGTGCTGCCGCTGCTGCGCAGCGCCGAGCGCGATCTGTCGCGCCTCGCCGGCGGTACGGCTGGCCGCCTGCATATGGCCATCGAATGCCACAGTTGCTTCCAGTGGCTGATGCCGACCATCGATCAGTTCCGCGACGCCTGGCCGGAGGTCGAGCTCGACCTGGCCTCGGGCTTTTCCTTCGCCCCGCTGCCCGCCCTGGCCCGCGGCGATCTGGACCTGGTAGTGACCTCCGACCCGCTGGAGCTCTCAGGCATCACCTACGTGCCGCTGTTCACCTACGAAGCCATGCTGGCGGTGGCCAACCAGCACGCCCTGGCCAACCGCGCCTATATCCGCCCCGAGGATCTGCTCAAGGAAACCCTGATCACCTATCCGGTGGAGCGTGATCGCCTGGATATCTTCACCCGCTTCCTGGAGCCCGCCGACATCGAGCCGGCTCAGGTGCGTACCTCCGAGCTGACGGTGATGATGATGCAACTGGTGGCCAGCGGTCGCGGCGTCTGCGGCCTGCCCAACTGGGCGCTGCACGAGTACAGTTCACGCGGTTACGTGACCGCCAAGCGCCTGGGCGACAAGGGTCTGTTCGCCACGCTCTATGCCGGCGTACGCACCGACATGCTCGATGCGCCCTTCATGCGCGACTTCCTGCTCACCGCCAAGGACACCTCGTTCGCCAACCTCGAAGGTGTGAGCGTTGCTCGGCACTAACACCCTCTCCTTTCTGCAGGGCCATTTGATGAACATCAGCGATATCCCCTTTGGCGTCACCGACTGGAGCCAGATTTCCGCTACCGAACATGCCGGCGAAACGGGCATGGCCTACTGGCGCACCTGCCAGTTCGGTACGCTGCGCGTGCGCATGGTCGAATACACGGCGGGCTACCTGGCCGACCATTGGTGCAAGAAGGGCCATATCCTGCTCTGCCTGGAAGGTGAACTGCACACCGAGCTCGAAGACGGCCGCCGTTTCGTGATGACCCCGGGCATGAGCTATCAGGTGGCCGACGAGGCCGAAGCGCACCGCAGTTCGACGACTCGTGGCGCGCGCCTGTTCATCGTCGACTGAATCAGGCCGCGGGCGGGTTACAGCCTTGGCGTTCTGCCGTTATGCTGACGGTCGATTTCCGCGCCTGGAGCCCGTCATGATCAACGCCAACCGTCTGCCTCTTCTCGCTGGCCTGGTTCTGCTGAGCGCCTGCGCCAGCCCCTCGAAGAGCCTGCAGGTGCAGAAACAGAGCCAGTGCCCGATCAGCCTGCAGGCTGGCCAGCAACTGATTCTCAGCCTGCCGAGCAACCCGACCACGGGCTACCGCTGGACAGTACAGGAAGACGCGGCCGCGGTGCTCAAGGCCCTGGGCCCGGAAGTCTACAGCGCGGCCGAAGACTCCGACTTGGTCGGCGGCGACGGCCACTCCACCTGGCGCTTCCAGGCCACCGAGCCAGGCGAGGCCCAACTGCTGCTGACCTACGCCCAGCCCTGGGATACCAGCGCCGCGCCGGCCGACACCTTCGACTGCCAGATCCGCGTGCGCTGACCAGTCGCCTGCATCGCCCCACACACGCCGACCATCGCATCAGGCTTGCGGTGAGGTTTGGCTAATCGCCGGACTTGGCTAAAATGCGCGCCTTTCCAGCGCCATGCAGACCGACCGTGAACAGACAGCCCGACCAACTCTTCGCCCAGCCACTGGATCAGGTGCCGGATTTCGTCTTCAACGAGGACGTGGCCCGGGTGTTCCCGGACATGATCAAGCGCTCGGTACCGGGCTACCCCACCATCGTCGAGAACATCGGCGTGCTGGCCGGTCAGTTCGCCCGGCCCGGCAGCCTGCTCTACGACCTGGGCTGCTCGCTGGGCGCCGTCACCCAGGCACTGCGCCGCCACGTACAGGCCGATGGCTGCCGGGTGATGGCCGTGGACAACTCCAGCGCCATGGTCGAGCGCTGCCGCGAATACCTGCACGCCCAGGACGCCATGTTTCAGGAGCTGCTGCCGGTCGAGGTGATCGAGGCGGACATCCTCGCCATGGACTGGCAGCCCGCCTCGCTGGTGGCGATGAACTTCACCCTGCAGTTCATCGCCCCGGAAAATCGCCTGGAGTTGCTAAGCCGTATTCATCGCACGCTGCTACCGGGCGGTGCATTGATCCTGTCGGAAAAGCTGCGTTTCGAAGACGGCCAGCAGCACGCCCTGCTCACCGACCTGCATATCGCCTTCAAGCGGGCCAATGGCTACAGCGAACTGGAAATCGCCCAGAAGCGCAGCGCCATCGAGAACGTCATGCTGCCCGACAGCCTCGAACAGCACCGCGAGCGCCTGCACGCCGCCGGCTTCAGCAAGGTGGTGCCCTGGTTCCAGTGCCTGAACTTCGCCTCCCTGGTGGCCCTGCCATGATGCGCCGCATGGACCTGGACGCCCTGCAGGCCGAGCTCGCCGGCACGCCTCTGCAGGATTGGAGCGCCGCCCTGCCCGGGCAGATCGACGCCAAGCTGGCCATCGGTCACGGCGACCTGCAGCGCTGGTACGCCGCCGTCGAAGCGCTGCCGCCACTAACGGCCGAGCAGATCGACCTACAGCAGGACTTCCGCCTCGACGGCCCCTGTGACGAGGCCACCCGAACGGCGCTGGACAGTGCGTTGCGTGGTCTGATCCCCTGGCGCAAGGGGCCCTTCCATCCGTTCGGCGTGCACCTGGACACCGAATGGCGTTCGGACTGGAAATGGCAGCGGGTCGCCCCGCACCTGGATCTGCAAGGCAGACGGGTGCTCGACGTCGGCTGCGGCAATGGCTACTACATGTGGCGCATGCTCGGCGCCGGCGCCCGCAGTGTGGTCGGCATCGACCCGAACTGGCTGTTCCTCTGCCAGTTCCTGGCCATGAAGAACTACCTGCCAGATATGCCAGCCTGGCACTTGCCGCTGGGTATCGAAGAGCTGCCGGCCAAGTTGCTGGGGTTCGACACGGTGTTCTCCATGGGCGTGCTCTACCACCGCCGCTCGCCCATCGATCACCTGCTGGAACTCAAGGACTGCCTGCGCAAGGGTGGCGAGCTGGTGCTGGAAACCCTGGTGGTGGAAGGTGACGCCCAACAGGTACTGGTACCCGAAGACCGCTACGCGCAGATGCGCAACGTCTGGTTCCTGCCCTCGGTCCCCGCGCTGGAGCTATGGCTGCGCCGCGCCGGGTTTCTTGACGCGCGCTGCGTGGATGTCAGCGTCACCTCGGTCGAGGAACAGCGCAGCACCGACTGGATGCGCTACCAGTCGCTGCCCGAGTTTCTCGACCCGCTCGACCACCGGCGCACCCTTGAAGGCCTGCCGGCGCCACGCCGGGCCGTGCTGGTAGCACGCAAGCCGTGACAGGGATTTAGCTGGCGGCATCACCCTTGCGGCGCCATTCGGCCTGCCGCGCCGCGATCATCGCCAGGGACATCTGCGCCCCGGCACTGACGCGCCCATGAGCGCTTCCCAGGCGAATCCGCCCGGTCCGATCGAGCAGCAGCAGGCGGCGCATCTTGCGCCTCCAGCACCAGGCGAAATACCAGTCGCCCAGCCACTGTGTCAGTTCATGGGGGCTGTCATCCGGCGACCTCGCCGGGTTGGCGCGCCCGACAGGTGCGGCATGCTGTTCATTCGACTTCATGACAACTCTCCTCGGCAGCCAGTGCTCACCGGTTATCGGTGATTGCTTGCCGACAGCTTGAGCTGCGCCTATCGTTAATTAAATCGACAAATACCTAACATACGATTAAGAAAATATTAACCACAAATGAACAGACCGTCGCCAGCAGACGTACCCGCCGCATTGCCCTTATTGGAAAGCGATGTGCTGAAGACCTTTGTCGGCATTGCCGAAAGCGGCAGCTTCACCCGCACGGCCGCGCAGGTGTTCCGCACCACAGCGGCGGTCAGCCAGCAGATCAAGCGCCTGGAGGAAACCCTTGGGCGGGCGCTGTTTCTTCGCGAGAGTCGCCGGGTGCGTCTCACGCCGGATGGCGAGATCCTGCTCGGCTATGCCCGCCGCCTGCTCAAGCTCAACGAGGAAGCGGTGGCACATTTTCGCGTGCCCGACCTGACGGGTACCGTGCGTTTCGGTACCCCCTTCGACATCGGTGTCGGCTCGCTGCCGGATCTGCTGTCGCAGTTCGCCCTCAGCCATCCGGCCGTGCAAGTCGATGTCTCGGTGGGTCGCAGTTGCGAGCTGATCGAGCGCCTGGACGCTGGCGAACTCGACCTGACACTGCTCAATACCGGCGATGCCGATGCCGACGACGCCCGTGGCGAAGTCATTTGCAGCGAGTCACTGGTGTGGGCAGGTCGCGAAGGTGGCCTGGCCGTCAAGCGCAACCCGTTACCGCTTGCGCTGGCCAGTACCGGTTGTGCCTGGCGTCGTGCCGCCCTGGACGGCCTGGACCGCCTCGGGCGCAGCTACCGCATCGCCTATTCCAGCGAACAATGTGCGGGTCAGGAAGCCGCGCTGCTGGCCGACCTGGCCATTGCGGCCTTGCCCGCCAGCCTGGTCAAACCGCCGCTACGCCGCCTTTCTCAGCAGGAGCACGATCTGCCGCCCCTGGGCGACTATCACATCAAGCTGCTGCGCGGCAGCAACCGTGGCGCAGCCGCCGAAGCACTGGCGGCGCAAGTGGCGATGGCCTACGGGGCAATGCGTTAGCGTACCGCAGCGCCTGCGATCAGCTGCTTCATCTCCCGCACGGCCTCCTTGAAGCCGACGAACAGCGCGTGGCTGACCAGCGCGTGACCAATGTTCAGCTCGTTGATGCCCGGGATCGCCGCCACCGGCTCGACGTTGTGGTAATGCAGGCCGTGGCCGGCATTGACGATCAATCCCAGGGAAACACCCAGGGCGACACCTTCACGGATACGCTGCAGCTCGACGGCTGCTTCCTGCGGCGTATGGGCATCGGCATAACGCCCGGTATGCAGTTCGATGGCCGGCGCGCCGACGCGCTTGCTGGCCTCGATCTGCTGCGGGTCGGCATCGATGAACAGCGACACCTCACTGCCAGCGGCCGCCAGTTGCTTGACGGCGGCGGCAATCCGCGCCTCCTGACCCGCCACGTCCAGGCCGCCTTCGGTGGTCAGCTCCTGGCGGGTTTCCGGCACCAGGCACACGTGCTCGGGGCGTATCTCCTCGGCGAAGGCGAGCATGAAATCGGTCACCCCCATTTCGAAGTTCATGCGCGTCTGCATGACTTCCTTGAGCACGCGCACGTCGCGCTCCTGGATATGCCGGCGATCTTCGCGCAGGTGTACGGTAATGCCGTCGGCACCCGCCTCTTCGGCATCCAGCGCGGCTTTTACCGGGTCGGGATAGCGGGTGCCGCGCGCCTGGCGCAGCGTGGCGACGTGATCGATATTCACACCCAGCAAAACACGGTTGGCTTCAGTCACGGGGTCGGCTCCTTGAGCGTCATGAACAATTCGCGGCTGACCAGGGGTCGGCCGCCGAGATGAGGGGCGAGTGCCTGGCGCATCAGACGCTTGGCGGCAGCCAGCGCGCCGGGCGTGCTCCAGTCGGCATCGGCCATGGCCAGCAGCTCACGACCGAGAAACGCGCCCGGCTGCCAGTGGCCGATGGGCAGAAAGCCGCTGTCGGCCTCCAGCCGGTACAAGCCGTCGCTGACCACGGCATTGCCCTGCACGTCGCTGTCGAGGGCGAAACCATAGCCGAGTTCGTCGAGCAGCCGCCATTCGAATGCACGCAGCAGCGGCTCCAGGGGCCGGCCCTGGGCCAGCGCCAGGATGGTCATGGCGTAATGCTCGAAGATCACCGGGTGCGGGTCTTCGGCCGGCAGTACGCGGATCAGCAATTCGTTGAGGTACAGGCCACTGAACAGCGCCTCGGCGGTGAGCAGATTGGGAATGCCGGCGGCTTCCAGGCGACCGACGTTCTTCAGCTCGCCACGGCCGCGGGTTTCCAGCTCCAGGGGAATGAACGGCCGGGCCAGGCTGCCGGCCTTGCCCCGCGCGCCACGCAGCACGGCGCGCAAGCGGCCTTGCGGGGTGAGGAAATCCACCAGCGCACTGCTCTCGCGGTAGGCGCGGCTGTGCAGGACATAGGCGGGCTGGCTGGGCGCAAGCATGGGGGTAAACTCGCTGGGTTAGCCAGCCGCGGCGCGGTGGATGCCGCGGTCAGATATCGTCGTAACCGAGCGAACGCAGGGCGCGCTCGTCGTCGGACCAGCCACTCTTCACCTTGACCCAGAGGTTGAGCATGACCTTGGTGTCGAACATCGACTCCATATCCTTGCGCGCTTCCTGGCCAATGCGTTTGAGGCGCTCGCCCTTCTCGCCGATGATGATCTTCTTCTGCCCATCGCGCTCGACCAGGATCAGCGCATGGATGTGCATGATCCGCCCTTCGCGCTTGAATTCCTCGATCTCCACGGTGATCTGGTACGGCAACTCGGCGCCGAGCTGACGCATGATCTTCTCGCGCACCAGCTCGGCGGCGAAGAAGCGTCCGGAGCGGTCGGTGATCTGGTCTTCGGGGAAGAAATGCACGCCTTCGGGCAAACGCTCGCCTACCAGCTTTTCCAGCGCATCGAGGTTATGGCCGTGCTGCGCCGAAACCGGCACGATCTCGGCGTTGGGCAACTGCTCTGCCAGCCACTGCAGGTGCGGCATCAGGTCGGCCTTGTCTTCCAGACGATCGGTCTTGTTGACCGCGAGGATTACCGGGCCTTCGACGTACTGGACGCGCTCGAGGACCATCTGGTCCTCGTCGGTCCAGCGGGTGCGATCGACCACGAAGATCACCACGTCGACGTCCTTGAGGGCCGACGAGGCGTTCTTGTTCATGTAGCGGTTGATCGCCTTGTCGTTGTTCTTGTGCAGGCCGGGGGTATCGACATAGATGGCCTGCACCTCGCCTTCGGTCTTGATGCCGAGCATGTTGTGGCGGGTGGTCTGCGGCTTGCGCGAGGTGATCGCCAGCTTCTGGCCGAGGATGTGATTGAGCAGCGTCGATTTGCCCACGTTGGGACGGCCAACGATGGCGACATAGCCACAGCGCGTTACGGGCGAATCAGTCATTGCCGTTCTCCACACCCAGGGCGATCAGCGCGGCGGTGGCCGCGACCTGTTCGGCGATCCGGCGACTGGCGCCTTGGCCCAGGGTCTTGTCATTGAGTAGATTGACCTGACATTCGACCACGAATGTCCGGCAATGGGGTTCGCCCTGGATATCGACCACTTCGTAACGCGGCAGCTCGCAGGCGCGCGATTGCAGGAACTCCTGCAGGCGGGTCTTGGGATCCTTGTTGGTATCGACCAGGGTCAGGCCGTCCAGCTCGCTGGTCAGCCAGGCCAGCACCCGCTCGCGGGCGACCTGCATGCCGGCATCCAGATAAATGGCGCCGATCAGCGCTTCCAGGGCATCGGCGAGGATCGAGTCGCGGCGAAAGCCACCGCTCTTCAGTTCGCCGGAACCCAGGCGCAGGTACTCGCCCAGATCGAAACCGCGTGCCAGCACGGCCAGGGTCTCGCCCTTCACCAGACGCGCACGCAGCCTCGACAGCTGGCCTTCGCGAGCCTGGGGAAAACGCTCGTAGAGCGCCTCGCCGGCGACGAAATTGAGGATGGCATCACCGAGGAACTCCAGACGCTCATTGTTGCGCCCGGCAAAACTGCGATGGGTCAGGGCCAGGATCATCAGATCCTGGTCCTTGAAGCTGTGCCCGAGCTGGCGCTCGAGGCGGGTCAACGAAACACTCACGGCATACGCACACGAAATTCTTTATCGAAATTAACCACCAGGTCGATGTTCTCGATCAGGTGCTCACGTTTTTCATACTTGAGGTGGGCAAGGAACTCGTTGCCGTCCTGGGTCACCTTCAGCGCGTCCTGCATATTCAGGTCGCGGATGCTGTTGACCGTCATGCCACGGCTGACGTGGCTGTAGAAATCGCCCACGGTCCTGACTTCCTGAAGGCGGTCGGTTTCCACCGAAGTGATGATCTTTTCCATCGACATGTAGTCGAGGTAATGCGGCACCACCTTGAACGCCGTGCTGGCCAGAAACGCCACGACAGCCAGTACCACCAGCCAGCTGACGATCGACAAGCCCTGCTGCGAGCGTGCGAATTTCATGTTCATCCCCAAAAATATCCAGATGGTCCGATGCGCACCGGGCGCATCACAAGACTATAGATAGGTGGCAGCGCCGTATTGAACGGCGCCGCAAATTTTCATCAGATCAGTGAATCAGCCCGACACGGGAGAAGTTCGGCAGGGTCTTGAACTTCGGATCCGGCCAGCTCATCCAGATGGCGAACGCCTTGCCGACGATGTTGCGATCCGGAACCATGCCCAGCACGTCTTTGGGGATATTCGGGTCGTTCCAGTAACGGCTGTCGTTGGAGTTGTCGCGGTTGTCGCCCATCATGAAGTAGTGCCCTTCCGGGATGGTCCACTCCTTGCCGGGCTCGGCGCGGTAGCGGGTCATTTCCTTGCGGATGCGGTGCTCCACATCGCCCAGGCGTTCGCTGTACAGCGTGGCGCTGCCCAGGCTCCCCGGCTCCTCGCCGATCAACTGCTCGGCAACCGGCTTGCCGTTGACGAACAGGCGCTTGTCGCTGCTGTAGCGCACGTGGTCGCCTGGCAGGCCGATTACCCGCTTGATGTAGTTGACGTTGGGGTCGCTCGGGTAGCGAAACACCATGACGTCGCCGCGCTGCGGGTCACCCACTTCGATCACCTTGGTGTCCAGCACCGGCAGGCGAATGCCGTAGGCAAACTTGTTGACCAGGATGAAGTCGCCCACTTCCAGGGTCGGGATCATCGAGCCGGACGGGATCTGGAACGGCTCGACCAGAAAGGAGCGCAACACCAGGACGATGGCCAGCACCGGAAAGAACGACTTGCCGTATTCGACCAGCAAGGGTTCCTTGTTGAGCTTCTCGACCACTGCGTCGTCGACTTGCTCGACCTTGCCCTGGTAACTGGCGATCGCCGCACGACGCCGCGGCGCCAGGAATACCAGATCGAACAGGGCCAGGGCGCCGCACACGGCGACGGCAATGACCAGCAACAGCGGGAAATTGAATGACATAGGCCTCAGCTATCCAACTTGAGTACAGCAAGAAAGGCTTCCTGTGGAATCTCCACGTTCCCCACCTGCTTCATGCGCTTCTTACCGGCCTTCTGCTTTTCCAGCAGTTTGCGCTTACGGCTCACGTCACCGCCGTAACACTTGGCCAGAACGTTCTTTCTCAACGCCTTGACAGTGGTCCGCGCCACGATCTGGCCGCCGATGGCAGCCTGAATCGCCACGTCGAACATCTGCCGAGGAATCAGGTCCTTCATCTTCTCGGTCAACTGGCGCCCTTTGTAATGGGCGTTGTCACGGTGCACGATCAGCGCCAGGGCATCGACCTTGTCGCCGTTGATCAACACGTCCAGCTTGACCAGGTTGGCCGACTGGTAACGGTCGAAATGGTAATCCAGCGAGGCATAGCCACGGCTGGTGGATTTCAGACGGTCGAAGAAATCGAGCACCACTTCATTCATCGGCAGGTCGTAGCGAACCTGAACCTGGGTGCCGAGGAACTGCATGTCACGCTGCACGCCGCGCTTTTCGATGCACAAGGTGATGACGTTGCCCAGATGTTCCTGTGGAACCAGGATCGTGGCTTGTACGATCGGCTCACGGAAATCTTCGACCGAGGACACATCCGGCAGCTTCGACGGGTTGTCCACATAAATGGTTTCACCGGTCTTGAGCACGACTTCGAAAATAACGCTCGGCGCCGTGGTGATCAGGTCCAGGTCGTATTCGCGTTCCAGGCGCTCCTGGATGATTTCCATGTGCAGCATGCCCAGGAAGCCGCAACGGAAGCCGAAGCCCAGGGCGTCGGAACTCTCCGGCAGGTACTGCAGGGACGAATCGTTGAGCGTCAGCTTCTGCAGGGCGTCGCGGAAGTCCTCGAAGTCATCGGAGCTGACCGGGAACAGGCCGGCGTAGACCTGCGGCTGGATGCGCTTGAAGCCGGGCAGCATCTCCACGTCGGGCGTGGAGCTGAGGGTCAGGGTGTCGCCCACCGGCGCACCGTGGATGTCCTTGATGCTGGCGATGATGAAGCCCACTTCGCCGGCCTTGAGATCGGCGGTGGCGGTGTGCTTGGGGTTGAACACCCCGACGCTGTCGACCAGGTGCACCTTGCCGGTGGACTTGACCAGGATCTTGTCGCCTTTCTTGACGCGGCCGTGGCGCACGCGCACCAGGGACACGACGCCCAGGTAGTTGTCGAACCAGGAGTCGATGATCAGCGCCTGCAGGGGCGCCTCGATCTCACCGGTCGGCGCCGGAATGGCCTGCACCAGACGCTCGAGCACCTCGTCGACGCCCACGCCGCTCTTGGCGCTGCAGGCCACGGCGTCGCTGGCATCGATACCGATGATCTTCTCGATCTCGTCCTTGACGCGATCGGGATCGGCCTGCGGCAGGTCCATCTTGTTCAGCACCGGCATGACTTCCAGGCCCTGCTCGATGGCGGTGTAGCAGTTGGCCACCGACTGCGCCTCCACCCCCTGCCCCGCATCGACGACCAGCAGCGCACCTTCACAGGCTGCCAGCGAACGGCTCACCTCATAGGTGAAGTCGACGTGACCGGGCGTGTCGATGAAGTTCAGCTGATAGGTGATGCCATCCTTTGCCTTGTAATAGAGCGTGACGCTGTGGGCCTTGATGGTGATGCCGCGTTCGCGCTCCAAGTCCATGGAATCGAGAACCTGAGCCTCCATCTCGCGCGCGGTCAGGCCGCCGCACATCTGGATGAAACGGTCAGCCAGCGTCGACTTGCCGTGGTCAATGTGGGCAATGATGGAAAAATTGCGGATATGACTCAGGTCACTCACAGGACAACACTCGAAAAAGGCCGCAGGCGAATGCCTGCCGAAAATAGCCGCAAAGTTTACCCGAGTGGTTGCCCCCACGTCACGTCAGGACAAGCGTGAGAGCGCAGTAATCGAGTATCCGCTTGCCACACCTGCCTTGGGCGGTCGGCATTTCTCAGGCATGCCCCCAAGCAGAGGTCATGAGGCGGCCATAAAAAAGGGCGACTTTCGTCGCCCATCTCAGCTTGGTCGGCCAGACCTATTCGGCCAACTTGAAAGTAATGAAGCTGGCGCGGCCCTGACGTAGTACGCGCATCGACACCGAGCGATTCTTCGGCAGCGATTGCGCCACTTCGGTGAAGTTCTTCGCCGAGCTGATCGCCTGATTGTTCAGGTGGGTGATCACGTCGCCCGGACGCAGGCCGATCAGCGCAGCCGGACCATCCTGAACTTCGCGAATCACCACGCCACCGCGCAGATCCAGCGCTTTTTTCTGTTCGTCGGTCAGCTCGGCAACGCTGACGCCCAGACGGTTGCTGCTGCGTTCGGCGCCTGGCGTGGCACCTGGGGTCGCTTCGTCGGCGTCATCGGCCGGCATGGTGCCGACCGCCAGCTTCAGATTCCTGCGCGCGCCCTCACGGACGATTTCCAGGTTGGCCTTGGTGCCCGGCTTCAGGGCGCCAACCAGATGAGGCAGGTCGGCAGACATGATGATCGGCTTGCCATCCAGGCTGAGGATCACATCGCCGACCTGCAGCCCGCCCTTGGCAGCCGGGCCGTCTTCAAGCACCTGGGCGACCAGGGCGCCGGCCGGTCTCTCCAGGCCAAACGACTCGGCGAGATCCTTGTTCACTTCCTGAATCACCACACCCAGCCAGCCGCGGCTGACCTTGCCGCTGGCCTTGAGCTGGTCGGCCACATCCATCGCCACGCTCATGGGAATGGCAAAGGACAGCCCCATGAAGCCGCCGGAGCGGGTGAAGATCTGCGAGTTGATACCGACCACTTCGCCATCGAGGTTGAACAGCGGGCCGCCGGAGTTACCCGGGTTGATCGCCACGTCGGTCTGGATGAACGGCACATAACTCTCGTTTGGCAGGCTGCGCCCCTTGGCACTGACGATACCGGCGGTGACCGAGTGATCGAAACCGAACGGCGAGCCGATGGCCAGTACCCACTCACCGACCTTGAGGTTGTCGGAGTTGCCCAGCTTCACGGTCGGCAGATCATCCGCCTCGACCTTGAGCAGCGCCACGTCACTGCGCGGATCGGTACCGATCAGCTTGGCTTCCAGCTCGCTGCGGTCAGAGAGGCGAACGATGATTTCATCGGCGTCGGCGACCACATGGTTGTTGGTCAGGATGTAACCATCCTTGGAGATGATGAAGCCCGAGCCGAGCGACTGTGCTTCACGCTGGCGACCACCGCCACCTGGCGCGCGAGGCTGCTGAGGAATGCTGCGCTCGAAGAATTCGCGGAACATCGGCGGCAGGCCTTCCAGGTCCGGAACGGCGAGCCCGCCACTGCTGGCGACGGCGTTCGGCACCTTCTGCCGGGTGCTGATGTTGACCACGGCAGGTGAAGCCGCCTCGACCAATGGGGTGAAGTCCGGTAGCTGTGCATGCGCCGCCACGGATTGCCCCATCAGAAACACCGCGAACAACGCGGCCGCATAATTTTTCAGGCTAGGCATCGACATTGCAGTTTCTTCCCCATCCAGAACAAACGAGGCCCCTGTGGGGCCAGTGGTACAACAAACAGGCGGCACATCGGCCTTGATCGTTATCGTCGGCCGTTACGGCGTGGCGTGCACGTCGCCGGTACGCATCGACATGGCGACACGCTCCGCCGTTCCCAGCGGAATTTCGCCCACCACCGTTACCATGACATCTCCATCGTCCGTTGTCAGGCGCCGGGACACGGCCACGGTAGGCCCAAGCTGGTTGCGCGCATCGGCTACAGCCGCATCGTGCAGGGGCTCGAGAAAGACGGAAAAGCGCGCCAGACCGTCATCATAAACCAGACAATCGACGCTATCGGTAGATAACGGGCTGCGCTGCCGGGTTACCGCGCTGAGATTGAAACCCGGCGGCAACCACTCGGAGCGCCAGGACTCTGCCGACGGCGTACGCGCCTTGACGACGCGCACCGGTGCGCATTGGGTAGAAGGCTGCAATACGGCAGTTGGCTGCATAGCCGCCGTATCAAGCTGGGTGAACTGGAATCGCTCGAGTAGCTCACCGCGGTCATTGACCAGCAGCGACTTGAGCGGCAGGCCGGTTTCCTTGTCCACGTAAAGCTGAACACCGTAACGATGCTGATCACGCGGAACCAGGCCAAGCACCACGGCCGAGCGCCCGGCTACCCGGGACTCGCCACGCAGACTCAGCTCGTACCATTGCTCGATCTGCCTGGCATCGAGACCATGGGCAGGCCACGCCTGCTCATCGACGACGACGGAGGCAATCGGGCCGTTGACGCACTGCGCCTGGCCGTTGACCCGCAGCATTTCCTGCGGCGGTCCATCGAGTTGCAACAACCGCTCGCGCACAGTTCCACCCGGCTCGACCTGACGCCAGATGCTGTGAGTGGAAAGACTGCCGTTGCGTTCGTAAACGAAGGTGCCTTGGAAGCTTTGCTTGCTCTCGGCCTGACTCAGCCGTTGCAACCATCCCTGTGCATCGGCGGCCATGGCAGGGGTTGCCAAAATACCGCCGAGCATCAGGGAGGTGACGAGAATGGAGCGCATACGCGTCGTTCTTAACGCTCTTCTACACTCGCAGACCGTGCAAACGGCAGTGCATTTTCAGCAGTGCCAGGGGCAGATTGCTGACCATGCTGACGCAGGTACTCAGGCAGACGCTGTTCATGCCAGCCTTCACCTTCGGCAGAGACGGTCTCTACAGCCGGCTGCTCATCCGAAGTCTTGAAGCCTGCCAGAATGGCCGGCCCCTGAGCTTGCGGCAGCGCGATGGACGGCTGATCCTGCTGCGCCAACTGGGCACCAGAAACGTCATCCTGATTGTAGAAACGCACGCCGGCCAACACGGCAACCGTGACGGTCGCAGCAACGGCTACGCGTCCCAGGCTGCGCCACGGACCACGCACGACTTTCTCTTGCACAACTGGAGTGGCATCGTTTTCCAGAGCCGCGGAAACGGCTGCGGCGATGTCCAGTTTAGGCACGAGCAGGTCCTTGTGCATCGCGGCACGGGCTACCTGATAACGGGACCAGGTGGCACGCAGATCGGCATCGTTGCTCGCACCGAGCACACGCCGAAGTTCAAGTTCATCCGCTTCGTTATCCATCACCGCGGACAGCGATTCCTGCAGGGCTTCACGACTCATAGCGGTTCCTCTCTTGGCTGTCGCCGCTGTCTCAGGCTTCCTGCAACAAAGGTTGCAGGGACTTGTCGATGGCTTCACGCGCCCGAAAGATTCGCGAACGCACGGTACCAACTGGACACTGCATGACGCTCGCAATGTCTTCATAACTAAGACCATCAAATTCACGTAACGTTAGCGCCGTTCGTAAATCTTCTGGCAGTTGCTGGATGCTCCGATGCACGGTGGCTTCGATTTCATCCCTCAACAGGGCTCGCTCGGGAGATTCGATATCCTTGAGGGCGTGGTCGCCATCGTAGAACTCGGCATCCTCTGCACTTACATCGTTGTCCGGTGGCCGGCGGCCACGAGAAACGAGATGATTCTTCGCCGTGTTGATGGCGATGCGGTACAGCCATGTATAGAACGCACTGTCGCCGCGAAAGTTTCCCAGTGCCCGGTAAGCTTTTACAAAAGCTTCCTGGGCGACATCCTGAGCTTCATGGGTGTCGTGCACGAATCGCACGATCAACCCGAGAATCTTGTGCTGATACTTCAGCACCAACAGATCAAATGCTCGCTTGTCACCGCGCTGCACGCGCTCGACCAGCTGCTGATCTTCTTCCTGGGTTAGCATGAATACTCCTCGTTGAGCCCGTAGGAGGTCTGCGCCTGCCAGAAGATCGATCTGCCGAAATAGACTCGAGTCATATGCAAAAGTTCTCCCCCTACAAACAAGCTTCCCACAAAACATTTTTTGGTTTTGCACGAAACCACGCACCAGGGCCACTGCCTGCTGCGCGAATTGTCTTTAGATCACCTGACGGATCGAATCGAATGGTACGACCACTTCGCTCGCCGACTCGCCAGACACATTCCCTCTCCGGGGCGACTCCGCTATAGAACCCTGCCCCATGACAAAGTTCATACAGGTTTCAGCGGATAAGATGCAGCTCCAGCATGGCGGCCAGCCGCGCAGGCATATCGCCATCCCAACACGATACACGTTCTGCGCCGCACAACCTACCAGGTCGGCTATTGTGCCGTTGCCCCCCTCTATATACTAGGGGCCGCCGAGCTGCCGCCATGGCCCTTGAAGCCCCGCCGCAGGCTCATAGCGACCATTCGAGTGACCTCCAGATACAAAAAGTTGACGGCCATGACCGTGTCGACAGAGAGCACCCGCAGTGATCGACAGGCGCATCCTTTCAGCTGCACGCCACCCAGCGGACCCATAACAATGAGCCAACATTTTCAGCACGACGTTCTGGTTATCGGCAGCGGGGCCGCCGGCCTTACCCTGGCGCTCACCCTTCCCGACGACCTGAGCATCGCCGTGCTGAGCAAGGGCGAGCTGACCAATGGCTCGACCTACTGGGCCCAGGGCGGAGTCGCCGCGGTGCTGGATCACGGCGACACCGTCGATTCCCATGTCAACGACACCCTCAATGCCGGTGCCGGCCTGTGCCGTGAAGATGCCGTGCGCTTCACCGTGGAGCACAGCCGCGAAGCCATCGAATGGCTGATCGAACAGGGCGTGCCCTTCACCCGTGACGACAAGCATGATCGCGAAGACGGCGGCTTCGAATTTCACCTGACCCGTGAAGGCGGCCATAGCCACCGACGCATCATCCACGCTGCCGACGCGACGGGCGCAGCCATCTTCAACACCCTGCTCGAGCGCACACGCCAGCGCCGCAACGTGGAATTGCTCGAGCAGCGGGTCGCCGTGGATCTGATTACCGAACGCAAACTGGGCCGAGACGGCCAGCGCTGCCTGGGCGCCTATGTGCTGAACCGGCGCAGCGGCGAGGTGGACACTCACCACGCGCGCTTCGTCATTCTCGCCACCGGCGGCGCGGCAAAGGTCTACCTCTATACCAGCAACCCGGACGGCGCCTGCGGCGACGGCATCGCCATGGCCTGGCGCGCCGGCTGCCGGGTCGGCAACCTGGAATTCAACCAGTTCCACCCCACCTGCCTCTACCACCCCCAGGCCAAGAGCTTTCTGGTTACCGAAGCCCTGCGTGGCGAAGGCGCACTGCTGCGCCTGCCCAACGGCGAACGCTTCATGCCGCGCTTCGACCCCCGCGAGGAACTGGCGCCACGTGACATCGTGGCCCGCGCCATCGATCATGAGATGAAGCGCCTGGGTATCGACTGCGTCTATCTGGATATCAGCCACAAGCCGGCGGACTTCGTCAAAAACCACTTCCCGACCGTTTACCAGCGCTGCCTGGAATTCGGCATCGACATCACCCGCCAGGCCATTCCGGTGGTACCCGCGGCCCACTACACCTGCGGCGGCGTGCTCGTCGATCAGGCCGGACACAGCGACGTGGCAGGTCTGTACGCCATTGGCGAAACCAGCTTCACCGGTTTGCACGGCGCCAATCGCATGGCCAGCAATTCGTTGCTCGAGTGCTTCGTGTATGCGCGTTCGGCCGCCGCCGACATCGTCGCCAACCTGCATAAAGTGGCGATGCCCGCCGACCTGCCCTCCTGGGACGCCAGCCAGGTCACCGACTCGGACGAGGACGTGATCATCGCCCACAACTGGGACGAACTGCGGCGCTTCATGTGGGATTACGTGGGCATCGTGCGCACCACCAAGCGGCTGCAGCGCGCCCAACATCGCGTGCGCCTGCTGCTCGATGAAATCGACGAGTTCTACAGCAATTACAAGGTCAGCCGGGATCTGATCGAGTTGCGCAACCTGGCCCAGGTGGCGGAACTGATGATCCTGTCGGCCATGGCGCGCAAGGAGTCGCGCGGCCTGCACTACACCCTGGATTACCCGGACCTGCTAGCCGAAGCACGCGACACTATTCTGCAACCCGCCAACGCTGACGGCTGAACTTCAGGCGCACCCGCAGGCGTCGATGCATGTCCGGCAGCATGGCGTCGACAGGGATGCACAGGCTGTGGGTGAACGGGCGCCCCGGCAGGCGCAAACGCACGATGACCAGCCAGGGCAGCGCCATGCTGTCTGCCTGCAGGGTGACGGGTTGCCATTGCCCGCCGCCGCGCTGCACCTGCCAACCTTCGTCGTCATGACGTAAACGGTTGAAGACGGCCGGATGGGTCAGCAACACATGCCTGGGCAATACCCAGGCGGCATGGCAGCCGCACGCCAGCAGGCCGAGCAGACGCGCCCAGAGGGCAACCTCGACGAGCAGTAACGTCAGCAGCGCCAGGGCCTGGGCGCACAGGTAGATTTCCAGCAGCCGCCGTGACGGCCGCCAGTGGCACTCGAAGCGTTTACTTGGGCTGGACACGATCCAGGATCATGCGAACGATGTGACGCAGATCGGCATCCTCCGGCTCGCCACGCTGCATGAACCAGCCGAACATGTCCTGATCCTCGCACTCGAGCAGCTTGCGGTAACGGGCACGATCGCCCTCGTCGAGCGAGGGGTAGACCTCCTGCACGAATGGCACCAGCAAAACGTCCAGCTCCAGCATGCCGCGCCGGCTGTGCCAGAAGAGGCGATTGAGTTCAGTGGCGTCGACCATGGCAATGCTCCTCGGAAAAGGCCGGCAGTATACCAACAGCCGCCGCTTGCATCAGCGTCGCCAGCCGAAACGCCAGGCGGTGCTTTTGCCTGTAGCTAGACGCTTGCCGCTGCTCTTATCATGGCAGCCTCATTCTTTGCCCACGATCGTCTCGACCATGGCCGACAGCGCTTTCTTTTGCCCGCTTACCCACGAAGGCATCCTTGCCGTGCGCGGCCCCGATGCAGGCAAGTTCCTGCAGGGCCAGATCACCTGCAACATCAACTACCTCGGCACCAGCGGCTCGAGCCTGGGCGCTCGCTGCACGCCAAAGGGCCGTATGCTGTCGAGCTTTCGTATCGTCAGCGTAGCCGACGGGTTTCTCCTGGCCATGAGCCAGGAGCTGCTGGCACCGCAGCTCGCCGAACTGCAGAAATATGCGGTGTTCTCCAAGGCCAAGCTGGGCGATGAAAGCGCCGCCTGGGTTCGCTTCGGCTTGGGTGGCGCGGATGCCGTCCTGCAGGCCCTGGGACTGGATCTCGCCGCCGAGGCCGACAGCGTGACCAGTACGGATTCGTTGCTCGCCATTCGCCTCAGCGACGGCCGCGCCGAGTTATGGGCGCCGGCCGAGCAGGCCGACCCCCTGCGCGCACGCCTGAGCGAGCACCTCGCCGAAGCCAGCCTCAATGACTGGTTGCTCGCGCAGATCCGCGCCGGCATTGGCCAGGTGACCGGCACGACCCGCGAGCTGTTCATCCCGCAGATGATCAACCTGCAGGCCGTGGGCGGCGTGAGCTTCAAGAAGGGCTGCTACACCGGCCAGGAAATCGTTGCTCGCATGCAGTACCTGGGCAAGCTCAAGCGCCGCCTTTATCGCCTGCGCATGGCTGGCGAGCAACCGCCCGTGCCTGGTACCGAACTGTTCTCCCCTGTGCACCGCAGCGCGGTGGGCGAAGTGGTGCTGGCCGCCTCGAGTGCCGAGGGTATCGAGCTGCTGGCGGTCGTGCAGGAAGATGCCGCGCTCGATGGCCGCGTTCACCTGGGCAGTCTGGAAGGTCTACCGCTCGACCTGCTCGAGCTGCCGTACGCGCTGGACAGCAACCGCGAAATTCAGCGCTGACCTACACTGGGTAGCGTCTGCCCTCACTCCGCCAATAACGAGAATTTCATGAGCAAACTCGCCGAAAAAGTCCTGCTGGATCTGACCAGGGCCATCGACCACGATGAACTGGTGCTGCCTACCCTGCCCGAGGTCGCCCTGAAGGTTCGCGAGGCGGCGGAGGACCCTAACGTCGGCATTCCCGAGATGACCAAGGTCATCGGCAACGATGCGGCGCTGACTGCGCGCATCATCAAGGTGGTGAACAGTCCGCTGCTGCGCACCAACCGGGAAATCACCGATCTGCAGATGGCTATTGGCCGCCTGGGTATCAACTACACCTGCAACCTGGCCACCGGCCTGGCCATGGAGCAGATGTTCCAGGCGACCACCGATGTGGTCGACCGCAAGATGCGCGAAGTGTGGACCAAGAGCACCGAGATTGCCGGCATCTGCCACGTCCTGTGCCGCCACTACACGCGCCTGATGCCGGACCAGGCCACCCTCGCCGGCCTGGTGCACCAGATTGGCGTGTTGCCGATTCTCACCTACGCCGAAGAGCACAGCGAGCTGCTGGCCGACTCGATCAGCCTCAACCACGTGATCGAGCAGATCCATCCGATCATTGGCGACAAGATCCTGCGCACCTGGGAATTCCCGGAAATGATCGCCTGCATCCCGAGCCAGTACCTGAACTTCAGCCGCGACGGTGGCAAGGTCGATTACGTAGACATCGTTCAGGTCGCCACGCTGCAGAGCCACCTTGGCACCCCGCATCCTTACACGCAGCTGGACTGGAGCCAGATTCCGGCGTTCGCCAAGCTCGGCATCAAGCCGGACCTGGATATCCACGCCGACGAAGATCTGTCGGCGGCCATGGACGCAGCCATGACCATGCTGCAGTGACCGCTGCGGGGCGAGGCCTGCCTCGCCCCGCGGTCAACTGGCTTCGCCGCGGAATACCACACGCACCAGCAGCCCATGGGGGCTGGCCTGATGCAGGCTGATATCGGCCCGGTGGGCGCGGCAGATCTCGCCGACGATGGCCAGCCCCAGGCCAGCGCCCAGCCCCTGGGCCTGGCGTCGGTAGAACCGCTCGAATACCCGCTCCCGATCCTCCTCGGGAATGCCCGGCCCATCGTCCTCGACCTCCAGCACGCCCGGCTCCTGCACCCGCAGGATGACGTTGCCGCCGGCTTCGGTATACGCCATGGCGTTGTCGACCAGGTTGCACAACAGCTCGTTGAGCAGCGTCGGCTCGCCGCGAATCCACACCGACTGCTCGGCTTCCAGCGCCAGGGCGACGCCGCGCGAATGGGCCAGGGGCGCCAGCGCCATGCCCAGCTCACGGGCCAGTTGGCTGAGATCCAGGCGCAACGCCCCGCCTTCGGCGATTGCCCGCGCACCGCTTTCGATTCGCGCCAGCGACAACAGCTGGTTGGCCAGATGGGTCAGGCGATCGGCATTGAGGGCGGCGTCTTCCAGCGTCGCGTGCCAGATGCGCGGGTCCTGGTCACGCAAGCCCAGTTCGACTCGGGCCTTGAGCGCCGCCAGGGGCGTGCGCAGCTCATGGGAGGCATCGGCGATGAACTGCGATTGCCGCTCGAACAGGCCGCGCAGGCGGTCGTTGAACTGATTCAAGGCGTTGACCAGCGGTCGCAGCTCCCTGGGCATGTCCTCGTCCGGCAATGGCCGCAGGTCGTCGCTGCTTCGCGCGGCGACCGTCCTACGCAGGCTTTCGAGCGGGCGCAACCCGGCGCTTACTGCCAACCAGACCAGCAGCAGCGCGCTGAGCGATAGCAAACCCATGCGCCACAGCGTGCCCAGCAGCAGATCGCGGGTCATGCGCTCCCGGGCACCCTGGGTTTCAGCCACGCGAATCTCGGCAACACCGCTGTAGCCGGGCTCGCTGACCGGCTGCAGAAAACTTACCACCCGCACCCCCTGGCCGCGGTAGTCGCCGTCGTAGAACTTGGCCAGTGCCGGGTAATCGTTGGTTCGCGGTGTTTCCGGCGGGGCGGCCGGCAGGTCTTCGTAACCCGAGACCAGTTCACCCTTGGGCCCGAGCACCTGGTAGTAGATACGCCCGGCGCTATCGTAGGCGAAGGTATCCAGGGCAATATAGGGCACGTTGGCGCTGAGCATGCCCTCGACGGCGTAGAGCCCGTCGGAGATCGCCCGTGCCGAGGCCAGCAAGGTGCGGTCATAGGCCGTATCGGCGGCGTGCCGGGCGCTCCAGTAGGCGGTCAGGCTGCTGACCAGCAGGATGACCGTGAACAGCACGGCCAGCCGGCGAATCAGCCGGCCACGCAAACTGCCGGGGCTAACCACCCGTGGCTTCCAGCAGATAACCCAGGCCGCGGAAGGTGACGATGCGCACCGCACCGCCCTCGAGCTTCTTGCGCAGGCGATGGATGTAGATCTCAATGGAATCGGCGCTCGCCTCCTCGTCCAGGCCGAACACCTGGGAGGCCAACTGCTCCTTGCTCATCACCCGTCCAGGCCGGGAAATCATCGCCTCGAGCACGGCCTGTTCGCGGGAGGTCAGGGCGAGGCTTTCCTCCAGCAGGGTGAAGCGTCGGGTATCCAGGTCATAGACCAGGTCGCCACAACGCAGCTGCTGCTCGCCACCGAGCATGCTGCGACGCAGTAGTGCCTTGACCCGCGCCTCCAGCTCGCTCAGTTCGAAGGGCTTGGCCAGGTAGTCGTCGGCGCCCAGGTTGAGGCCGTGCACGCGGTCCTTGACCTCTCCGCGGGCCGTGAGCATCAGCACCGGCACGGTCTTGCCACGGGCGCGCAAACGGGCCAGCACCTCGAAGCCATCCATGCGTGGCAGGCCGACGTCCAGGATCGCCAGGGCGTACTCCTCGCTGCCGAGGGCGAGATCCGCCGCCACGCCATCATGCAGAACATCCACCGTCCAACCAGCGCTCTTGAGCGCCTGGGTGACGCTTGCCGCCAACTGCGGATGATCCTCGACCAGCAGAATTCGCACTGCAACCTCCAACCGAACCATGGACTTGACCGCCATGTGTGGCGAGAGTTTACCGCTAGCGCGAGGCGTTGGCAGTTACGGCGTGCAGCGGCGGCACATATGCAACAACTTTCAACACTGAAAGGTTGATGAAAGGTTGCACTTCTAGGATCGCTACAGGGCGGCTCGATCCGCTCGCAAAACGATCTGCGCAGTGCTGTGCGGTCGTGAAAAACAATAACAACAATGGAGTTACCCCACATGCCGACAGCCATGCGCCAGGCTATCTCGCCGTTGAGCCTGCTCAGCCTCGCACTGCCAACCGCACTACTCGCCCCAATGGCTCACGCTGCTTTCGTCGAAGACAGCTCCGCCAGCCTGACCACCACCAATATCTACCTGAACCGTGATTTCCGCGAAGGCACTGGCCAGAACAAACGCGAAGAATGGGGTCAGGGTTTCCTGCTGGACCTGCGTTCCGGCTTCACCGAAGGCACCGTCGGTTTTGGTGTCGATGCGATGGGCATGCTGGGCGTCAAGCTGGACTCCGGCGGCGGCCGCACCGGTACCGACCTGCTGCCGGTTCAGGATGACGGCGGTACGCCGGATGAGTTCTCCCGTCTGGGCCTGACCGCCAAGCTCAAGGTGTCGGAAACCGAGATGCGCTACGGCTCGCACATTCCCGAACTGCCGGTGATCAAGGCCAGCGACAGCCGCCTGCTGCCGCAGGTATTCGAAGGCGGCCTGCTGACCTCGTCCGAACTGGACGGCCTGACGCTCACCGGTGGTCGCCTGGACAAGGTTATCGACCGTGCCTCGACCAACTCCGAAGACATGCTGCTCAACAGCAAGAACGGCCGTTATGCCGGCGGCATCACCGCCGACCATCTCGACCTGGCGGGTCTCGATTACGCTTTCAGCAAAAGCGTGACGGGGCGTTATTACTTCGCCGACCTCGACGATATCTACCGCCAGCATTTCTTCGGGCTGCAGACCAAGCATGCCCTGGGCGCCGGCGTACTCTCCAGTGACCTGCGCCTGGCCATCAGCAACGACAGCGGCGCGTCCAAGGCCGGCAAGATCGACAACCGGGCCTTGAACGGCATGGTCAGTTACGCCATCGCCAGCCACAAGTTCGGCCTCGGCTATCAGGACATGAGCGGCGACACCGGCTTCGCCTATATCGATGGCAGCGATCCGTTTTTGGTCAACTTCGTGCAGATCAACGACTTTGCCAACGCCGACGAACGCTCCTGGCAAGCCCGCTACGATTTCGACTTCGCCAAGGTCGGCGTTCCTGGCCTGAGCTTCATGGCCCGCTACATCAGTGGTGACGACGCCAAGATCAGCGGCAGCAACCAGACCGGCGGCGAGTGGGAGCGCGACATCGAACTCAAGTACGTGGTGCAGAGCGGCGCGCTGAAAGATCTCTACGTGCGCGTGCGTAATGCCAGCTTCCGCTCCGATTTCGCTCGCGATGCCGATGAAAACCGCATCATCGTTGGCTACTCGCTGCCTATTTGGTAACTCACAATAAAAACTCGGAGGATCCGTCCCATGAAAAAGACCTTTACCCGTATAGCCCTGACAGCCGCCTGCATGGCCTTCGCAGGCCCCCTACTGGCCGATGAGCCCCGTCGTCCGGAATGCATCGCGCCGGCAGCCCCCGGCGGCGGCTTCGACCTGACCTGCAAGCTGGCGCAGAGCGCGCTGGTGGAGAGCAAGCTGCTCAAATCGCCGATGCGTGTGACCTACATGCCCGGCGGCGTCGGCGCAGTAGCGTACAACGCCGTGGTCGCCCAGCGCCCTTCCGAAGAAGGCACCATCACCGCCTTCTCCAGCGGCTCGCTGCTCAACCTCGCCCAGGGCAAGTTCGGCCGCTTCGACGAGAACGCCGTGAAGTGGCTGGCCGGCGTTGGCACCAGCTACGGTGCCCTGGCCGTCCGCAAGGACTCGCCGCTCAAGAATCTGGATGACCTGGTCAAGGCTCTCAAGGAAAACCCCGGCAAGGTGGTGATTGGTTCCGGCGGTACCGTCGGCAGCCAGGACTGGATGCAAACCGCTCTGGTTGCCCGCGCCGCCGGTATCAACCCGCGCGAAATGCGCTATGTCGCGATGGAGGGCGGTGGTGAGCTGGCCACCGCCCTGCTCGGTGGCCATATCCAGGTCGCCAGTACCGACATTTCCGACTCGGTGCCGCACGTCGAAAGCGGCGACATGCGTATCCTCGCCGTCTTCGCCGAAGAGCGCCTGCCGGGTGCCAAGGTGGCCGACATCCCGACCGCCAAGGAACAGGGCTATGACGTGGTCTGGCCGGTAATCCGCGGCTTCTACCTCGGCCCGAAGGTCAGCGACGAAGCCTACACCTGGTGGAAGAACTCGTTCGACCAGCTGCTGGCCTCCGACGACTTCGCCAAGCTGCGTGAAAGCCGCGAGCTGTATCCGTTCGCCATGACCGGTGAAGAACTGGACGCCTACGTGAAGAAGCAGGTTGCCCAGTACAAGGAGCTGGCTCAGGAATTCGGCCTGATTCAGCAGTAACCCGCTCTAACCGCTTACGACTCACGGTCATCCTCTGGGCACTGCCCAGGGGATGCTTTTGGCATGATAAAAAACGAGGACTCCCTCATGTCACAACGCATATTTGGCGTGGTGCTACTGCTGGCGTGCGCAGGGCTGGGCATCGTTGCCTGGGGCTACCATGCGCCCTTCTCCTACGAACCGGTGGGCCCGCGCGCCTACCCGATGTTGCTGCTGATCCTCATGGGCCTGGGCGCCATTTACCTGTTGGTCAAACCGTCCAGCACGACGTCTCATGACGACGAGCCCCCGCTGGACAGGCACGTGATCGCCAAGGTGGCCGGTTGCGTGGTGGTCTTCACCCTCTATGCGGCGCTGTTCGAGCCCCTGGGTTTCATTCCCGCCAGCCTGATCTTCGGCATCGCCATGGCCCGACTCTATGAGGGCAGCTGGAAGACCAGCGTGATTTCCGGCGTGGTGCTGGCAGTCGGCTTGTACCTGCTGTTCGACAAGATCCTCGACGTCCCGCTGCCGCTCGGCATTCTTTCCAGCCTGGAGATCTGATCCGTGGATACTTTTAGCTACCTGGGCCAGGGCTTCGGCGTCGCCCTGAGCCCCTACAACCTGTTCACCGCCCTGTGCGGCACCCTGATCGGCACCGTCGTCGGCCTGCTGCCGGGCCTGGGCCCGATCAATGGCGTGGCGCTGCTGATTCCAATCGCCTTCGCCCTCGGCCTGCCACCGGAAACCGCGCTGATCCTGCTCGCGGCGGTCTACCTGGGCTGCGAATACGGCGGTCGTATTTCCTCGATCCTGCTGAACATCCCAGGCGAGGCCTCGGCGGTGATGACTACCCTGGACGGCTATCCGCTGGCCCGCCAGGGCAAGGCTGGCGTGGCGCTGTCGATCTCCGCCTGGAGCTCGTTCGTCGGTGGCCTGATGGCGACCTGTGGCGTGGTGATCTTCGCCCCGCTGCTCGCCAAGTGGGCAGTGGCCTTCGGCCCGGCCGAATACTTCGTGCTGATGGTCTTCGCCATCGTCTGCCTGGCGGGCATGGCCGGCAACAAACCCATGAAGACCGCCATCGCGGCCTGTATCGGCTTGTTCCTGTCGTGCGTCGGTATCGACTCCAACAGCGGCGTGTACCGCTTCACCTTCGGCAGCCTGGGCCTGGCCGACGGCATTCAGTTCGTGGTGCTGGTGCTGGGTCTGTTTTCGGTCAGCGAGATCCTCGTGCTGCTCGAGCGCACCCACCATGGTCAGAAGGCCATCGACGCCAGTGGCCGCATGCTGTTCAACGTCAAGGAAGGCATGTCGGTACTCGCTACCAACCTGCGCAGCGGTGCCACCGGCTTCTTTATGGGTGTTCTGCCAGGCGCCGGCGCAACCCTGGCCAGCGCCGTGTCGTACATGGCCGAGAAACGCCTGGCGGTGAAGGACAACAAGTTCGGTGACGGCGACCTGCGCGGCCTGGCGGCGCCGGAAACGGCGAACAGCGCCGCGGCCTGCGGCTCGATGGTACCGATGCTGACCCTCGGCGTTCCCGGCTCGGGCACCACCGCGGTGATGCTCGGCGCCCTGACGCTGTACAACATTACCCCGGGCCCGCTGCTGTTCCGCGACCAACCGGATATCGTCTGGGGTCTGATCGCCTCGCTGTTCGTGGCCAACATCATGTTGATCATCATCAACGTGCCGATGATCAAGGTGTTCACCAAGATCCTGGCCGTGCCGTATTGGGCCCTGGTGCCGGCCATTGCCATCATCACCTCGATAGGCGTCTATGCGGTGCATGCCACCGCGTTCGACCTGTATCTGATGATCGGCATCGGCGTCGCAGGCTACATCCTGCGCAAGATGGACTTTCCGCTGTCGGCGGTGCTGCTGGGATTCATTCTCGGCGGCATGATGGAGCAGAACCTGCGCCGCGCCCTGTCGATCTCCAACGGCGAGCTAGGCATCCTGTTCGCCAGCCCGATCACCTGGGGCGTATGGGCACTGATCGCCGTGATGATCGCCCTGCCGTTCTACCGCACCTGGCGCAAGCGCAGCCAGCGCAAGGCCGATGCGGCCAATGCCTGATAGCGAAAACCCGCACGGCAATTCCAAGCACCTGCGCAGCTGGTGGCTCACGCCACTGGTTGGCGCAGCTGGTGGTTACCTGGCCAGCCTCGTCGGTTGGCCGTTGCCGTGGGTGATCGGTTCGCTGCTGGCAGTCATCCTGCTGCGCTGCTGCGGCGTACTCAGCCAGGAAATGCCGGGCGGCCGCCAGGTCGGTCAATGGTTGGTGGCCGCCGGCATCGGCCTGCATTTCACCAGCGAAGTGCTCGAGCAGGTGCTCGGCAACCTGACGATCATCCTCTTCGGCGCCTTCGCTACCCTCGCCCTCAGCGCCATCGGCATTGCCGGCCTGCGCCGCGCCGGGGTGGATCGTGCCACGGCGTTCTTCGCCAGCATGCCGGGCGGAGCCAGCGAAATGGTCAACCTGTCCCGCCGCCATGGCGCCCAACCGGCACGTATCGCCGCCGCGCACAGTATGCGCCTGCTGATGGTCATCCTGTTGATCCCGGCACTGTTCACCTGGGGCCTGCCACCCGCCGAGCCCGCACCGCCCGTGCCGGTGGACTGGTTCTGGCTGGCCATCCTGCTGCCCGCAGGTGCACTGTTGGCCGTGCTGTGGCGCCGCCTCGGGCAACCCAACCCCTGGATGCTCGGCCCGTTGACGCTGTGCGCCGCAGCCAGCGTGATTTTCGATCTGCATATCGGCATGCCGGGCTGGCTCGGTCAGGCCGGGCAATGGCTGATAGGCTGCGCCCTGGGCTGTCATTTCGACCGGGCGTTCTTTCGCAGCGCACCGGGCTTTCTGTTGCGCGTGATGCTGTTCACCCTGCTGGCGATGATCGTCACGGCGCTGCTCGGTTCGGCCATCGGCTGGGTGAGTGGTATCGAATCGGTGTCGCTGATGCTCGGCATGATGCCTGGCGGCATCACCGAACTGTGCCTGACCGCAGAAGCGCTGCAGTTGTCGGTGGCCCTGGTCACGGCGCTGCAGGCCTTGCGCCTGTTTCTGGTGATGTTTCTGGCCGAACCCCTGTTCCGGCTGTGGCAGCGCCACTCGCCGCTGCCCTGACCTCTCAGGTCTGACTCCGTCAGGCTTTTTTAGCGGATATGTCCGAATGCGCGCTGTCGACATGGCTGGCGTACTCTTTCCCAGCGCGCACCGAGAGGAATCGACATGTCCGGGTATCTGAAGAGCTTGCTCCTGCTGCTATCGCTCGGCCTGCTGGTCAGTGCCTGTAGCAAGGCTGGCCTGGCCTATCGCAACCTGGACTGGGTGATTTCCTGGCGGGTAGATCAGTACCTGGATCTCGATTCGCAGCAAAAGGCCTGGTTCAAGCCGAAGCTGCAGGAGCATCTGGCCTGGCACTGCAGCACCGAACTGCCGCGCTATGTGGACTGGCTGCAGCGCACTCAGGACCTGCTTCAGGAGCCCGCGCCAGACGCCAGTCAACTGGAGGCACAGATGATCGAGGCCGAGCAGGCGTTCCATGCCGTCGTGCAGCAGACCAACCCCACGGCCGTCGCGCTGCTTGCCGATCTGCGCCCCGAACAGGTCGAGCGGCTCTATGCGCGGATGGAAAAGGGCAATGTCGAAGACCGCCAGAAATTTCTCGAGCCGCCCCTGCAGACCCAGATCAGCGAGCGTGCCGAGCGCCTGGAAAAGCGCCTGAGCCCCTGGTTCGGCTCACTCAACGAGACACAGCGGGCGCGCATCGGCCAGTGGGCTAGCGAGCGCCGTGATCAGAACCGCCTGTGGCTGGAAAACCGTGCACGCTGGCAGAGCGAATTTCGCAGCGTGCTGGACCAGCGCGACGCCGAGGACTTCGCCCAGCGCATGAACCAGGTGCTGGAGAACCGTCGCGGCGCCCATGACGAGCAGGCCACCCAGGCCTACGAGCAATCGCGCCAGGCGATGGCCGCCCTGCTCAGCGATCTGCTGGCCGCTGCCGACGACAAGCAGCGTACCCAGGTGAACCAGCGCATCGCGTCCCTGCAAAGCGACCTGGCCGGGCAGATCTGCACCGGCTGATCAATCCTGGAGCGGCGGCAGGCGCCAGTCGATCGGCGCCAGCCCATGCTGCTCGAGGAACTTGTTGGTGCGGCTGAAGTGGCCGTTACCGATAAAACCGCGATGCGCCGACAGCGGTGAGGGATGGGGCGAGCGCAGCACCAGGTGCTTGCTGGTGTCGATCAAGCGCTCCTTGCTCTGCGCATGGGCGCCCCAAAGCAGAAACACCAGATGCGGGCGCTGCTCGCTGACCAATGAAATGATCCGGTCTGTGAATGGTTGCCAGCCCTTGGCCGCATGGGAGCCGGCATTGCCGCGCTCGACGGTGAGCGAGGTGTTGAGCAGCAACACGCCCTGCTCCGCCCAGGACTGCAGATAGCCGTGGCTGGGAATATCGATATTGAGGTCGCGCTTGAGCTCTTTGTAGATGTTCAGCAGCGACGGCGGCGTAGCCACCCCGGGCTGCACCGAGAAACACAGGCCATGGGCCTGGCCTGGACCGTGGTAAGGATCCTGGCCGATGATCACCACCTTGACCTGATCGAGGGGCGTGGAATTCAGGGCGTTGAAGATCAGCGGGCCGGGTGGATAGATCTCCTTGCCGGCCGCCTTTTCCTGGCGCAGGAAATCGCCCAGGACGCTCATGTAGGGCTTGTCGAACTCGTCGTGAAGCGCCTGTTTCCAGCCGGCCTCCAGCTTGACCTTGTCTGCGGCGGACATGCCTGCTCCCGGTAATCCAATGAAACCGGCACGCTAGAGAAGCCTCCTGCTCAAGTCAAGGCAACGCCCGGTCACGTATGACGACAAGGTTTGGCAGCGGCAATTTCTTAGACCAAAAGCGAATCACACGAACCGCCGATAACCGCGTAAAAAGGAGCGGCCAGTAACCCTGCCAGCCCAACGGCCTGGACCTGCAGCGTCGTCCGGCGGTGGCGGTCGCCAGCAAAACGCGCTGGTAGCCCGGAGGGCGGCACCGGACTGCGATCTGGCCACCTGGCAGAGCACGCGCTGCCACGCCGAGCGAGCTTTGACGCTACAGTAAAGACACCACCGCTAGAAGAGGACACCTTATGAGTACGGCACTGGAACCCTACAAACCCGGTATCTTCGACCTGACCCACAAGCTCACGGTGGAAAAGCACGGCCACACCGCCCTGCTCACCATCAATAACCCACCTGCCAATACCTGGGACCGAGAATCGCTGATCGGTCTCAAGCAGCTGATCGACCACCTGGACCGCGATGACGACATTTATGCGCTGGTCATCACCGGCCAGGGTGGCAAGTTCTTTTCGGCCGGGGCCGACCTGAAACTGTTCGCCGATGGCGACAAGGCCCGCGCCCGGGAAATGGCCAGCCGCTTTGGCGAGGCATTCGAACGACTCAGCGCCTTCCGCGGGGTATCCATTGCGGCGATCAACGGCTACGCCATGGGTGGCGGCCTGGAGTGTGCACTGGCCTGCGACATCCGCATCGCCGAGCGCCAGGCCATGATGGCCCTGCCGGAAGCCAGCGTCGGTCTGTTGCCCTGCGCCGGCGGCACCCAGAACCTGCCCTGGCTGGTCGGCGAAGGTTGGGCCAAGCGCATGATTCTGTGCGGGGAACGGCTCGATGCCGACACCGCGTTGCGCATCGGCCTGGTGGAGCAGGTGGTCGATACCGGCGAAGCGCGCGGCCATGCGCTGTTACTGGCTTCCAGGGTCGCCAGCCAGAGCCCGGTGGCAGTGCGCGCCATCAAGCCGCTGATCCAGGGTGCGCGCGAAAGGGCTCCGACGACCTGGCTGGCTGCCGAGCGCGAACGCTTCGTCGACCTGTTCGATGCCGTCGATACCCGAGAAGGGGTCAACGCCTTTCTGGAAAAGCGCACGGCCAACTGGCGCAATCAATGACGTTTACCGGCAACTGCCCCTGGAACTGCACATGAATGTCACCTTCGAAGAACGCCCCAGCCTGCATGGCTACCGCATCGCCATCGCCAGCCTGGACGCCCCCGCCAGCCTCAATGCCCTGTCGTTGCCGATGATCGACGCCCTGCAGGATCGCCTGCAGGCCTGGGCCGACGACGCTGATATTGCCTGCGTGCTGCTGCGCGGCAACGGCAGCAAGGCATTCTGCGCGGGCGGCGATGTGGTGCAACTGGCCAAGCAATGCCTGGCCAGCCCCGGTGAGGCGCCCGAACTAGCCGAGCGCTTCTTCGCCCGCGAGTATCGCCTCGATCACTATCTGCACACTTACGCCAAGCCGCTGATCTGTTGGGCTCACGGCCACGTTCTGGGTGGCGGCATGGGGCTGCTGCAGGGCGCGGGGATTCGCGTCGTCACGCCGAGCAGCCGGCTGGCCATGCCGGAAATCAGCATCGGCCTGTTTCCGGACGTGGGCGGCAGCCACTTCCTGTCTCGCCTGCCCGGCAAGCTGGGCCTGTTCTTCGGGCTGACCGCCAGCCCTCTGAATGCCCGCGACGCCCTCGACCTGAACCTGGCCGATCGCTTTCTGCTGGACGACCAGCAGGACGCCCTGATCGACGGGCTGATTCAGCTGAACTGGCGTGACCAGGCCGACCTGCAATTGCATAGTCTACTCAAGGCGCTCGCACAGCAGGCCCAAGGCGAGCTACCCGCCGCGCAGTGGCTGCCACGCCGCGAGCGCCTCGATGCCCTGCTCGATCAGGCCACCCTGCCCCTGAGCTGGCAGGCCCTGGCCAGCCTGGAAAACGATGACGACGCCCTGCTCGCCAAGGCCGCCAAGACCCTGCTCGGCGGCAGCCCGCTGACCGGTCATCTGGTATGGGAGCAGATCAGGCGCGCCCGGCACCTGTCATTGGCCCAGGTGTTTCGGATGGAATATGGCATGAGCCTGAGCTGCTGTCGTCACCCGGAGTTCGCCGAAGGTGTGCGGGCCCGGCTGATCGACAAGGATCACGCCCCCCGCTGGCACTGGCCGGACGTGACCCAGGTGCCGGAGCAGGTGATCGCCGCGCATTTCGCCGCGTTCGACGATCACCCCCTGGCCGATCTGGCCTGACCGATCAGCGCTCGCGCAGCGCCTCGGCGCGAGCGCGAATGATCGGCTTGAGCAGGTAGCTGAGCACACTCTTCTTGCCGGTGATGATGTCCACCGAGGTGACCATGCCCGGAATGATCAGCAACGGATGCTCCTCGGTGCCCAGGTGGCTCTTCTCGGTGCGCAGCTTGATCAGGTAGAAACTGTTGCCTTCCTCGTCGGTCACGGTATCCGCGCCGATCTGCTCCAGCTTGGCCTTAAGGCCACCGTAGATGGTGTAGTCGTAGGCGGTGAACTTGACCACGGCTTCCTGCCCCGGATGCAGGAAGGCGATGTCCTGCGGACGAATGCGCGCCTCGACCAGGATGGTGTCGTCGATGGGCACGATTTCCACCATGTCGCTACCGGGCTGGATCACGCCGCCAATGGTATTGACCAGCAGCTGCTTGACGATACCCCGTACCGGCGAGGTGACCAGGGTGCGATTGACCCGATCCTCCAGCGCTTTACCGGTGGACTCGATCTTGCTCAGGTCGGTGCGCGCCTCGTTCAGCTGGGTCAGCGCCTCGCTGCGAAAACGCCCACGGGTCTCGTCGATCTTGCGCTCCACCTCCTTGATCGCTGCCTCGGCACGGGGGATCGCCAGGCCGGTCGCCTCCAGTTGACCGCGGCTTTCCACTTCGGCCCGCTTGAGGCGTAGCACCTCCACCGGCGATACGGCGCCCTCGGCCACCAGCGGCTCGGACATGCGGATTTCCTGGCGCAACAATTCCAGGCTGTTTCGGAACTGACTCTGCTTGGACACGAACTCGCGCACTTCCTGACGGCGCTGGGTCAACTGTTCCTGCAGCCCAGCGATCTCGTCCTGCAACTGCTGCTGACGGCTGAGGAACAACGCCCGTTCGCTCTGCGCCAGGCCTGGTGCCTTGGCGGCGATGTCCTCGGGAATGGCCAGTTCACGCCCTTCGACTTCGGCACTCAGGCGTTCGACGCGCATGGCCAACGACAAGCGATCGGCTTCGGTCTCGCCCACGTTCGAGGCGAAGCGCGTGTCGTCCAGGCGCAACAGCGGCGTGCCGGCTTCGACCACCTGCCCTTCGTGGACGAACAGCTCGGAAACGATGCCGCCTTCCAGGTTCTGGATCTTCTGCACCCGCGAGGACGGAATGGCCTTGCCTTCGCCGCGGGTCACCTCGTCGACTTCGGCGAAATTGGCCCACAGCAGGCAGAACACCACGAAGGCGATGATGCCCCAGAGGGTCAGGCGCATGACCCGCGGCGCATCCTCGATGAGCGCCTTGCGCACCTCGGGGAGCGGCTCGTCGCCAACCTCGTCACGGGGGCCGAAATAGGAAGCGGCAGCGCGTATGAAGCGCTGGAGGGAGTCCTTAACTGACACTGATCTGCCCCTTCTTCAACGCCTCCATGACGCTCTCTTTCGGACCGTCGGCGATGATGCGACCCCGGTCGACGATGACCAGCCGCTCCACCAGGCTGAGCATCGAGGCGCGGTGGGTGACCAGCAGCAGCGTCTTGTTCTTGCTGATGGCGGCAAGGCGCTGCTTGAGGCGCTCTTCACCGGTGTTGTCCATCGCACTGGTGGGCTCGTCGAGCAGCAGGATCGGCGGATCCAGCAGCAGTGCCCGGGCCAGGGCCACGTTCTGGCGCTGACCGCCGGAAAGATTCTGGCCGCGCTCGCCCACCTGCAGCTCGTAACCATTGGGGTGCAGGCGTGCGAACTCGTGCACGCCGGCCAGCTCGGCGGCTTGCAGTACAAGCTCGTCTTCGACGTAGCGCGCACCCGAGACCAGATTGTCGCGCAGGGTGCCGGCGAACAGCTGGATATCCTGGGGCACGTAACCGATGTTGTAGCGCACGTCGCTGACATCCAGTTGGCGCACATCGATACCGTCGACCAGCAGGCTGCCGGCATCGGCCTGGTAGAGGCCAACGATCAGCTTGGCCAGCGAGCTCTTGCCGGAGCCGCTGCGACCGATGATGCCGACCTTTTCGCCGGGGCGAATCACCAGGTTGATGCCCTGCAACGCGGCCTGCTGCTGATCCGGGTAATGGAAATCCAGCTGGCGAAATTCGATGCCGCCCTGCAGCGTCTGGCGCTTGAGGGGGCGCTCGTCGGCCTGGCGCTCCTGAGGCAGCTCCATCATCTGGTTGACCGAGTCCAACGTCACGCGGGCCTGCTGGTAACGAATCAGCAGACCGGACACCTGGGCCAGGGGTCCCAGGGCGCGGGAGCTGAGCATGTAGCAGGCAATCAGCCCGCCCATGCTCAGGTTGCCGGCGATGATCTGGTACACGCCCAGCACGATGATCACCACGCCGGCGAGTTGCTGCAGCAACAGCGTCGCGTTCATCGCCAGGCTCGACAACATGCGCGCCTTGAGTTCGAAGCGGCCCAGGGTGCCGATGGTCTGCTCCCAGAGGTACTGACGCTCGCTCTCCGCGTTGTTGACCTTGACCGCATCCAGGCCGGCCAGGCTCTCGATCAGGCCGGACTGGCGCTCGGCCGCCAGGGCCATGCTGCGCTCCATGGTCTCGGCCAGCGGCTTTTGCAGCGCCCAGCCGATCAGTGCGACCAGCGGGAAGGCGATGATGGGGATCCACACCAGGTGCCCACCCAGATAGGCGATGACAGCAAGGATAAGGATGGTAAAGGGCAGGTCGATAACGCTGGCCAGCGTCAGGGACGCGAGGAAGTCGCGCAGGCTCTGAAACTCGTGAATGTTCTGGGCGAAGCTGCCGACCCGCGCCGGACGATGCTTCATCGCCATGCCGACGATGCGCTCGAACAGGGTGGCCGAGATGATCATGTCGGTCTTCTTGCCAGCCAGATCCAGGCACAGGCCGCGCAATGTCTTGAGCAACAGATCGAAGATGAACACCCCACCGATGCCGATGGCCAGCACCCACAGCGTCGCCTCGGCCTGGTTGGGCACGACGCGGTCATAGACGTTCATCACGAACAGCGGGGTGACCAGGCCGATCAGGTTGATCAGCAGGCTGGCCGCGACCGCGTCGATGTACAGCCAGCGCGAGCGCTTGAGGGTATCTCGAAACCACGAGCTGGCCCGGGGAATGAGCTCGCCGCGGGTGAAATCGAACTTGTGCTGAGGTTGGGCGAAGAACACCCGGCCACTGTAGTCCTCGGCCAGGGTTTCGGCGCTGACCCGCACTTCGCCGCCTTCCGTCTCGCTGGGCATGATGCGCGCCTGCCCATCGGCCTCCCAACCAAGCAGCAGCGCACTGCGCCCGTCGCGCAGCAACAGCAGCGCGGGCAACGCCAGTTCGGGGATCTTGTCGAGATTGCGCCGCAGCCAGCGGCCCTGCAGCCCGGCGCGGGCGGCAGCCCGGGGGAGCAATTCGGCGCTCAGGCGCTGCTTGGGCAGCGGCAGCCCGGCAGTGAGCATGGCCCGGCTGACGGATTTCTGATGGAGACTGCACAACGACAGTAAACTATCCAGCAGAGGATCGTCGTAACGGTCACGGGGATCGTTACGTGGCTGGGATGGATCAGGTTCTACTGCCACTGCACATTTACCCTTACCTAAAAAACCGAACTCTAGTTCATGTTGGGCAGTTGCACATTAGTCTTGACCGTATCGAGCGGCACGGAAGCCATCGGCGCCGCGATTCCCTGGCTCTTGAGCAGCGTACCGGTGGTCGCCTTGATGCGGTAATGGGTGAACAGCTCGGTAAAGCGCACTTCCTGCAGGCGGCGGGCGGCAGTGAAGTATTCGTTTTCGCTGTCGAGCAGATCCAGCAGGGTGCGCTCGCCCAGCCCGAACTGCTTCTGGTAGGAGTCACGCACTCGGGAGCTGTGGTCGACGTATTGCTGAGCGATCGGCAGTTGCGCGCGGGCGTTCTGCAGTGCGTTCCAGGCCAGCCCGACCTCTTCGTTGAGCACGCGCAATGCATTGTTGCGAATATCCATGGCCTGGTTGCTCAGGTACGCCCTGGAGCGCACGTTGGCGCTGTCGCTACCGCCCGCGTACAGGTTGTAGCGCATGCGCACCATTGCCTGCCATTCCTTGTTTTGCCCTTCCACACCGTCGACGTTGTCGTTGAGGCCGGTGGAAACTTCGGCATCGAAGCGTGGGTAGTAGATGCTTTTCGCCGCGGCGTATTGCGCCTCGGTTGCCCTCACATCGGCCTCGGCCGAGCTGATGTTGGGGTTGTTGGCCAGCAGTTCGTCACGGGCAGCCGTCAGGCTTTCAGGTAGATGAACGCCCATGCTGTCCGGCATGGCGAGGTCGACGGGCTCGCGACCCACCACGCTCAGGTAGGTGACCTGGGCATCGGCCAGATTGGTCTGCTCGGTCAGCAGGTTGTTACGCGCCTGGGCCAGGCGCGCCTCGGCCTGGTCGAGGTCGGCCATGCGCCCTACACCGCGCTCGCTGCGCAGGGAAATCTGATCGTAGATGCGCTCGTGGCTGCGCAGGTTCTCTTCTGCCAGGCGCGCCAGCTCCTGACGTTGCAAGACATCCAGGTAGACCTGGGCCACCTCCAGCGCCGTGCGCTCGGAGTTGGCCAGCAGCGCATAGGCACGGGCGTTGACGGTAGCGCGCTGACGAGCGACTTCATTGCGGGTGGCGAAGCCGTCGAACAGCATCTGCTGAACGGTCAGGCTGGCTTCGGAGCGGTTAAGGGTCCGATAGCCGCGGTCGTCACTGGCACGGGTGCTGTTGTTCTCGGTACCCTCGCGGCCATAGCCGGCCTGCACGTCGACACGCGGCAGATAGCCTGCCCGAGCCGCCTTCATGTCCTCTTCGACCGCCAGCCGCGCATTGATACCGGACTGGATTTCAGGATGCACGGTGAGTGCGTTCTGCATGGCCTCGGTCAACGTCTGCGCCTGGGCTGAAACGGCAAGGGCAAGGGCAAGAGGAAGCGTGGCAACGAAACGCATGTTCAGTAAATTCCCTGTTAAAGCCGACATGTTTGATCGGTATATATCAAGTCGCTGAGCGACCGGCAGAAGACTATCATTGCCACGGAACTTCAAGTGTTTGATAGAAGGCAAACAGCTGAAAATATCAAAGTGACATCAACCGGTCCGATTGTTTATGATCGGACCCGAAGGGTCAATAGTCTGGCGGCCACCCTCAAGCAATAAATTTCCGCCAATTATATGACGCCGTATTTTCAGCATTATCCGCTATAAATCGGTATAGACGCTTTTCACAGATTTTACCTCGCGCATGCGCATGGAGCTGGTTATGAGCAATTTCGCCGCCGTCATCAAATCTTTGATTGGCCAAGTCTTCGTCACCTCGATTGACGGAGTTCGGCGTCAGGTATTTGAGGGGGATCGCGTCTTCGCTGGCGAGCAGGTCACCACGGCCGATGGCGGCTCCGTGACGCTTGAGATGGCGAACGGCGAAACCGTCCAGCTTGGTGCCAACAGCTCCTGGCAAGCCGGCAACCCCGAAACGCAAGACGTTGCGGAGGCTGCGCAAGCGCCCGCCAGTGAACTCGAGCAGGCACTGGCAGCAGGCATGGACCCCACCGTCGACCTCGAGCCCACCGCGGCAGGTCCCGGCGCGGGCGCTGGTGGCGGCGGCGCGGGTGGCGGCCATAGCGCGGTAATGCTCGACGAGACGGCACAACGCGTTGATCCGACGATCGGTTTTCAGACTACCGGACTGGGCACCCCCGGCTTCAACCTGATCGAAGACAACGACCCGGCCATTTTCACCACTGCAGCGGCCACGGCCACACCCGATACAACCCCACCCGACGCAACCGCTCCAGTGGTAACCATCGGCATCGATCCGATCACTGGCGATGACGCTCTCAACAGCGCCGACCTCGGCACCGCCACGGTGACCATCACCGGCACGGTGGGCGGCGATGCGCGAGTTGGCGACGCGATCACCCTGAACCTGGGGGGCACCCTCTATAGTGGTACGGTCATCGCCCTCGGCAACGGCGCGCTCGGCTTCAGCATTCCGGTCAGCAGCGCTGACCTCGGCAGCCTCAACACCATCAGCGCGACGGTCAGCAGTGCGGATGCAGCAGGCAATGTCGGCACCGCCACGGCCAGCCGTCCTTATACCGTCGATACTATGGCGCCGGCGATCACCGTCGATGCGCCGGCCATTACCAACGACACCACGCCGACCATTACCGGCACCACCGATGCGCCGGTGGGCAGCACCGTTACGCTGACCATTACCCAGGGCAGTACCGTACTGACCACCACAGCTACGGTCGTGGCGGGCGGCACTTATTCCGTTGACGTACCTACTGGCCTGGCTGAAGGCCCGTACTCGGTTGATGCCACCGTCACCGACGCCGCCGGCAATACTGGCTCGGCTACCGACAGTGGTGCCATCGACACGACTGCTCCAGCAATCACTGTCGATGCCCCGCCTATCACCAACGACACCACACCGACCATCACCGGAACTACCGATGCGCCGGTGGGCAGCGTCGTTACGCTGACCATTACACAAGGCACTACCGTTGTGACCACGACAGCCACCGTGGTTGCTGGTGGAACGTATTCTGCCAACGTACCGGCAGGCCTGGTCGAAGGATCCTACGCCGTTGATGCCTCGATCACTGACGCCGCCGGCAACACCGGTTCGGCTACCGACAGTGGCGCCATCGACACGACTGCACCGGCAATTACCGTCGATGCCCCTGCTATTACCAATGACACCACGCCGACCATTACCGGTACCACCGATGCGCCGGTGGGCAGCACTGTCACGCTGACCATTACCCAGGGCAGTACCGTACTGACCACCACAGCTACGGTCGTGGCGGGCGGCACTTATTCCGTTGACGTGCCTGCTGGTCTGGCTGAAGGCCCTTACTCCGTTGATGCCTCGGTCACTGACACCGCCGGCAATACTGGCTCGGCCACAGACAGCGGTACTGTCGATACCACCGCACCGGTGATTACGGTCGATGCGCCGGCTATCACCAACGACACTACGCCGACCATCACCGGTACTACCGATGCACCAGTGGGCAGCACCGTTACCCTGACAATTACTCAGGGCAGTACCGTCATTACCGTGACTACCCCGGTTCTGGCTGGCGGCACCTATATCGCCGATGTGCCCCAGGCTCTGACCGAAGGCCCGTATACCGTTGGCGCTCAGGTAACTGACCCAGCCGGCAACACCGGCTCGGCCACTGACAGCGGTACTGTCGATACCACCGCTCCGGCAATTACGGTCGATGCGCCGGCCATTACCAACGACACGACGCCGACCATTACCGGAACTACCGATGCACCGGTGGGCAGCACCGTTACGCTGACCATTACCCAGGGCAGTACCGTACTGACCACCACAGCTACGGTCGTGGCGGGCGGCACTTATTCCGTTGACGTGCCTGCTGGCCTGGCTGAAGGTCCTTACTCCGTTGATGCCTCGGTCACTGACGCCGCTGGCAACACCGGCTCGGCCACCGACAGCGGCGCTATCGACACTACCGCTCCGGCAATTACGGTCGATGCGCCGGCCATTACCAACGACACTACGCCGACCATCACCGGTACTACCGATGCACCAGTGGGCAGCACCGTTACGCTGACCATTACCCAGGGCAGTACCGTCATTACCGTGACTACCCCGGTTCTGGCTGGCGGCACCTATATCGCCGATGTGCCCCAGGCTCTGACCGAAGGCCCGTATACCGTTGGCGCTCAGGTAACTGACCCAGCCGGCAACACCGGCTCGTCCACTGACAGCGGTACTGTCGATACCACCGCTCCGGCAATTACGGTCGATGCGCCGGCCATTACCAACGACACGACGCCGACCATCACCGGTACTACCGATGCACCAGTAGGCAGCGTTATTACGCTGACAATTACACAAGGCACTACCGTACTGACCACCACGGCTACCGTGGTTGCCGGCGGAACGTATTCTGCCAACGTACCGGCAGGCCTGGTCGAAGGATCCTACGCCGTTGATGCCTCGATCACCGACGCCGCCGGCAACACCGGCTCGGCCACTGACAGCGGTGCCATCGATACCACGGCTCCGGCAATTACCGTCGATGCGCCTGCTATTACTAACGACACTACGCCGACCATTACCGGTACTACCGATGCGCCGGTGGGCAGCGTTATTACGCTGACTATTACTCAGGGCACCACCGTACTGACCACCACAGCTACGGTCGTGGCGGGCGGCACTTATTCCGCTGACGTGCCTGCTGGCCTGGCTGAAGGTCCGTACTCGGTTGATGCCATCGTCACCGACGCCGCCGGCAACACCGGCTCGGCCACTGACAGTGGCGCCATCGACACGACTGCTCCAGCAATCACCGTCGACGCCCCGGCTATCACCAACGACACCACACCGACCATCACCGGAACTACCGATGCGCCGGTGGGCAGCACTGTCACGCTGACTATTACTCAGGGCACCACCGTACTGACCACCACAGCTACGGTCGTGGCGGGCGGCACTTATTCCGCTGACGTACCTACTGGCTTGGTCGAAGGGCCCTATTCCGTTGATGCCTCGATCACTGACACCGCCGGCAATACTGGCTCGGCCACAGACAGCGGTGCTATCGACACGACTGCTCCAGCAATCACCGTCGACGCCCCGGCTATCACCAACGACACCACGCCGACCATTACCGGTACCACCGATGCGCTGGTGGGCAGCACCGTTACGCTGACCATTACCCAGGGCAGTACCGTATTGACCACCACAGCTACGGTCGTGGCGGGCGGCACTTATTCCGTTGACGTACCTACTGGCCTGGCTGAAGGCCCGTACTCGGTTGATGCCACCGTCACCGACGCCGCCGGCAACACCGGCTCGGCCACTGACAGCGGTGCGATCGATACCACGGCTCCGGCAATTACCGTCGATGCGCCTGCTATTACTAACGACACCACGCCGACCATCACCGGTACTACCGATGCACCAGTAGGCAGCGTTATTACGCTGACAATTACACAAGGCACTACCGTACTGACCACCACGGCTACCGTGGTTGCTGGTGGAACCTATTCTGCCAACGTACCGGCAGGCCTGGTCGAAGGATCCTACGCCGTTGATGCCTCGATCACTGACGCCGCTGGCAATACTGGCTCGGCCACTGACAGCGGTGCCATCGATACCACGGCTCCGGCAATTACCGTCGATGCGCCTGCTATTACTAACGACACTACGCCGACCATTACCGGTACTACCGATGCACCAGTAGGCAGCGTTATTACGCTGACAATTACACAAGGCACTACCGTACTGGCCACCACAGCTACGGTCGTGGCGGGCGGCACTTATTCCGCTGACGTGCCTGCTGGCCTGGCTGAAGGTCCGTACTCGGTTGATGCCATCGTCACCGACGCCGCCGGCAACACCGGCTCGGCCACTGACAGTGGCGCCATCGACACGACTGCTCCAGCAATCACCGTCGACGCCCCGGCTATCACCAACGACACCACGCCGACCATTACCGGTACCACCGATGCGCTGGTGGGCAGCACCGTTACCCTAGCCATTACTCAAGGCGCCAACACCTTTACGGTCAGCACGCCGGTATTGGCTGGCGGTACCTACAGCGTCGAGCTACCTCAGCCGCTGGCCGAAGGCCCGTATACCGTTGGCGCTCAGGTAACTGATCCGGCGGGCAACACTGGTTCGGCTACCGACAGTGGTGCCATCGATACCACCGCGCCGGCGATCACCGTCGATGCGCCGGCCATTACCAATGACACCACGCCGACCATCACCGGTACTACCGATGCACCAGTGGGCAGCGTCGTTACGCTGACTATTGCTCAGAGCACCACCGTACTGACCACCACGGCTACCGTGGTTGCTGGTGGAACCTATTCTGCAAACGTACCGGCTGGCTTGGTCGAAGGGCCCTATTCCGTCGATGCCTCGATCACTGACGCCGCCGGCAACACCGGCTCGGCTACCGACAGTGGTGCCATCGACACGACTGCTCCAGCAATCACCGTCGATGCGCCTGCGATCACCAACGACACCACGCCAACCATCACCGGCACCACCGATGCGCCGGTGGGCAGCACCGTTACGCTGACCATTACCCAGGGCAGTACCGTCATTACCGTGACTACCCCGGTTCTGGCTGGCGGCACCTATATCGCCGATGTGCCTCAGGCATTGGCTGAAGGCCCGTATACCGTTGGCGCTCAGGTGACTGATCCAGCTGGCAACACTGGTTCGGCTACCGACAGCGGTGCTGTCGATACCACCGCACCGGTGATTACGGTCGATGCGCCGGCTATCACCAACGACACTACGCCGACCATCACCGGTACTACCGATGCACCAGTGGGCAGCACCGTTACGCTGACCATTACCCAGGGCACCAACGTCACTACCGTGACCACGCCGGTTCTGGCTGGTGGGACTTACACCGTCGATATGCCTCAGGCATTGGCCGATGGTCCATACGCCGTCGTTGCTCAGGTCTCGGATCCAGCTGGCAACATCGGTTCGGCCACCGACAGCGGGGCTATCGATATTACAGCTCCAGTCCCGACCATCACCCTCGATGCCAATATCACCGCTGATGACGTGATCAACGGCACCGAAGCCGGCCAGCAGATCCCCATTACTGGCACCGTTGGCGGCGACGCCAAGGTTGGCGACACCGTCACCTTGACCGTCAATGGCAATACCTTCACCGGCCTGGTGACCAACACCAACGGCACCTTGGGCTTCAGTATCAACGTGCCGGGCGCCGACCTGGTAGCCGACGCTGGCCAGACCATTACCGCCAGCATCAGCACCACTGATGCCGCCGGTAACGTCGGCACTGCATCCGACACCGAAGGCTATAGCGTCGATACCACTGCTCCAGTACCGACCATCACCCTCGATGCCAATATCACCGCTGATGACGTGATCAACGGCACCGAAGCCGGCCAGCAGATCCCCGTTACTGGCACCGTTGGTGGCGATGCCAAGGTTGGCGACACCGTCACCTTGACCGTCAATGGCAATACCTTCACCGGCCTGGTGACCAACACCAACGGCACCCTGGGCTTCAGTATCAACGTGCCCGGTGCCGACCTGGTCGCCGATGCAGGCCAGACCATCACTGCCAGCATCAGCACCAACGATGCCGCCGGTAACGTCGGCACCGCCTCCGATACCGAAGGCTATAGCGTCGATACCACCGCACCGACCATCAGCGTCGATGCTCCGACGATTAGCAACGACACCACTCCAACCATTACCGGTACGACCGACGCGCCGGTTGGTAGCATCGTCACCCTGACCGTCACCCAGAACGGTACAAGTTTTACCTTCACCACCCCGGTTTTGGCTGGCGGCACTTATACCGTCGATGTACCGCAGGCATTGGCTGAAGGCCCATACACCGTTGGTGCCCAGGTCACTGATCCGGCTGGCAATACTGGCCGCGCTACCGACAATGGAGCTATCGACACCCTTGCCGGCGACACCGGCGCGGCCCCAGTAGTCACCATCACTGAAGACGCCAACAACGATGGCGTGATCAGCAAGGCTGAGCTCAACGGCCCTATCGACGTCCGCGTAGGCCTGCCAGCAGGTGCAGTGGCTGGCGATACCTTGGTCATCACAAACGGCACCACCCCGCAGAGCATTACGCTCACGGCTGCGCAGATCACTGCAGGCTTCGTCCCAACGACCTTCGCCAACCCGGGCGAAGGCAACACCCTAACCGTCGAAGCCACCCTGCGTGACCAGTTCGGCAACACCTCCGAGATAGGTACCGACACCGCCAAGGTCGACACCCTGGCCGGCACCACGGGTGCTGCTCCGGTCGTTACCATTACCGAAGATGCCAACAACGACGGCATCATCAGCAAGGCCGAACTGAATGGCCCGGTAGACGTGCGCGTAGGTCTGCCGGCCGGCGCCGTGGCTGGCGATACGCTGGTCATCACCAACGGCACCACGCCGCAGACCGTCACGCTGACCGCTGCGCAAATCACTGCAGGCTTCGTCACCACCACCTTCCCAAGCCTAGGGGAAGGCAACACCCTGACCGTTGAAGCAACGCTGCAAGATCAGTTCGGCAACACCTCCGAAAAAGGCACAGACACCGCCAAGGTAGACACCCTGGCCGGCACCACGGGTGCTGCTCCGGTCGTTACCATTACCGAAGATGCCAACAACGACGGCATCATCAGCAAGGCCGAACTGAATGGCCCGGTAGACGTGCGCGTAGGTCTGCCGGCCGGCGCCGTAGCGGGCGATACGCTGGCCATCACCAACGGCACCACGCCGCAGACCGTCACGCTGACCGCTGCGCAAATCACTGCAGGCTTCGTCACCACCACCTTCCCAAGCCCAGGGGAAGGCAACACCCTGACCGTTGAAGCAACGCTGCAAGATCAGTTCGGCAACACCTCCGAAAAAGGCACAGACACCGCCAAGGTAGACACCCTGGCCGGCACCACGGGTGCTGCTCCGGTCGTTACCATTACCGAAGATGCCAACAACGACGGCATCATCAGCAAGGCCGAACTGAATGGCCCGGTAGACGTGCGCGTAGGTCTGCCGGCCGGCGCCGTAGCGGGCGATACGCTGGTCATCACCAACGGCACCACGCCGCAGACCGTCACGCTGACCGCTGCGCAAATCACTGCAGGCTTCGTCACCACCACCTTCCCGAGCCCAGGCGAAGGCAACACCCTGACCGTCGAAGCCACCCTGCGTGACCAATTCGGCAACACGTCGGAAAAAGGAACCGACACGGCACGCGTCGATACGCTGGCAGGTGCCACGGGGGCAGCTCCAACCGTAGAAATTCGCGAAGACATCAACAACGATGGGGTGATCGGTCAGAACGAGCTCAGCGGTGCGATCGACGTTCGAGTCGGCTTGCCAGCTGGCTCCGTGGCCGGCGACACCGTCAGTGTTACCGATGGCACGACCATCAAGACCTTCACACTGACTGCAGCGCAAATCACCTCGGGGCACGTCGACACCACCTTCGCCAACCCCGGCGAAGGCAAGACTATCGTCGTTGAAGCGACACTGCAGGATCAGTTCGGCAACACGTCCGGCAAAGGCATCGACCAAGCGCTTGTGAACAGTAATCCAGTAGCGGTGGACGATCCTGTCGGCAGCCCTTACACCGTGATGATCGGCGACCTGGGTGGTGGCTCAGCCACCAACAACTGGGCACAGAACGACAGTAACAATCAGAAGACGGTAATCCAGGCACGAGATGGCAATGGCGACAACGCCAACTTGCTGCAGCTGGCTGTCGACGGCAACCAGAACGCCCTGGGTGTCGCAGGTTCGCCGCGCGCCGTGGTCAATCAGGTTCCTGACCAGCTGGAATACGACCCGACCACCGGCAAATCCGAATCCATCACACTGAACTTCAGCGGCAATCTCAACCAGGCCGAATTCCGTGTAAGTCGTCTGATCGCTGCCGAAGAAGGTGGCGAAGTCGGGCGCTGGGTGGCCATGTACGAAGGTGTTGAAGTGGCCAGCGGCACCTTCAAGCTCAGCGGTGGCGGCTCTGGCATCTTCTCGCTCGATACCGGCACCCAAGTGTTCGACAGCATCCGTTTCGAAGCGCTACCTACGGCAAATGGCGCAGGGGATGGGTCCGACTACTTCCTGACCGGCTTCTCCGGTTCCGGTCCTGCGTCGGCAAACAGCGCCTACGTGGTCAATGAAAGCCAGACGCTGGTCATCGAGCAGGGCAAGGGCCTACTCAACAACGACAGCGATGCCCAGGCCAACCAGACACTCAACGTCGTCAAGATCAACGGTGCCGACGTCCCGGCAAACGGCAAGGTCGTGCTGGCCACGGGCGTACTGACCGTCAACGCCGATGGCAGCTTCAACTTTGCCGCCAATGACAACAACCTGAAATCGGGTGAGCTCAAGACTCAAAGCTTCACCTATACCGTCAGTGACGGCTATGGAGGTACTGCTACCGCCACCGCCACCATCACCATCATCGGCACCGAAGTGGCCCCTGGCATCGGTGCCGTCAGCGCTGCCGTGGACAGCACTGGTGGCCAGGTGGACGAAGGCGACAACGCTGTCTTTACCGTCAACCTCACCAATGCCAGCAGCACGCCGACCACCTTCAGTCTGGCGTTAAACCCTGGTACGGCCGTGGCAGGTAGTGACTACAACGCAGCACTCACCAACCAGAGCTTCAGCAACGGCGTGACCTACAACGCCGCCACTGGCCAAGTCACCGTGCCGGCGGGCGTGACCAGCTTCACCGTCACCGTTCCGACCATCAATGACACCCTCAGCGAGCCGACCGAAACCTTCAGCCTGACTGTTGGCGGGAAAACCGGCACTGCGACCATTATCGACAACGATGCAGCGCCGACTGTCGGCTCCGTCAGTGCCGCGGTCGATAGCGCTGGCGGCCAAGTGGACGAAGGCGACAACGCCGTCTTTACCGTCAACCTCACCAATGCCAGCAGCACGCCGACCACCTTCAGTCTGGCGTTAAACCCTGGTACGGCCGTGGCAGGTAGTGACTACAACGCAGCACTCACCAACCAGAGCTTCAGCAACGGCGTGACCTACAACGCCACCACCGGCCAGGTCACCGTGCCGGCAGGCGTCACCAGCTTCACCGTTACCGTGCCGACCATCAATGACACCCTCAGCGAGCCGACCGAAACCTTCAGCCTGACTGTTGGTGGGAAAACCGGTACTGCGACCATTATCGACAACGATGCAGCGCCTACTGTCGGCTCCGTCAGTGCCGCGGTCGATAGCGCTGGCGGCCAAGTGGACGAAGGCGACAACGCTGTCTTTACCGTCAACCTCACCAATGCCAGCAGCACGCCGACCACCTTCAGTCTGGCGTTAAACCCTGGTACGGCGGTGGCAGGTAGTGACTACAACGCAGCACTCACCAACCAGAGCTTCAGCAACGGCGTGACTTACAATGCCACCAGCGGCCAGGTCACCGTGCCGGCAGGCGTCACCAGCTTCACGGTCACCGTGCCGACCATCAATGACACGGTCAGCGAGCCGACCGAAACCTTCAGCCTGACCGTTGGTGGGAAAACCGGCACTGCGACCATTATCGACAACGATGCAGCGCCGACTGTCGGCTCCGTCAGTGCCGCGGTCGATAGCGCTGGCGGCCAAGTGGACGAAGGCGACAACGCCGTCTTTACCGTCAACCTCACCAATGCCAGCAGCACGCCGACCACCTTCAGTCTGGCGTTAAACCCTGGTACGGCCGTGGCAGGTAGTGACTACAACGCAGCACTCACCAACCAGAGCTTCAGCAACGGCGTGACCTACAACGCCACCACCGGCCAGGTCACCGTGCCGGCAGGCGTGACCAGCTTCACCGTTACCGTGCCGACCATCAATGACACGGTCAGCGAGCCGACCGAAACCTTCAGCCTGACTGTTGGTGGGAAAACCGGTACTGCGACCATTATCGATAACGATCCGGCACCGACGGTAAAAATCATCGACATCGGGCAACCCGGCACGGCTGATGACAATGTGGTGGAAGGCAACAACCTGGTCTTCAACGTCACCCTGAGCAATGCCAGCTCGACGCCGACCGTGCTGGCCTTCAACGCCACCGGCACGGCGATCGCCAACGTCGATTACAAGCTGACCGCCCAGAGCTTCAGCAACGGCGTGACCTACGATGCCAGCACCGGGAAGATCACCGTGCCCGCGGGTGTCACCAGCTTCTCGGTGACCGTACCGACGCTTGCCGACAATGTAGTGGGCGAGCCGCTGGAAACGGTGAAGCTGGATATCGGTGGCCAGAGCGCCATTGGCGGCATCACCGACGGCACCCCGGATGCCAAGGACGACAGCTACACCAAGGTCACGGGTCTCAAGGCCGAATACTATGGCTATAACGACTCGAGCACCGGGGCGGGCAACGATGGCGCCAACCTGACCAACCTGAGCCAGGTTCGCCAGTTCATCGACAGCCAAAATCCGGCGGCGACCTTCAACGCCACCACGCTCGATTACGGCCACCTGAGCAGTGCATCCGGCCTGGGCAATGGCACCAACCTGCAGAATTTCCTGGGCGTGAACACCACCACGGGCAATGGAGCCAAGGCCAATTCGCTGTCCACGGACCCGGGTAATACCTCCGACGCCATCATCAAGATGAGCGGCTATATCAACCTGGCAGCCGGTACCTACCAGTTCCGGGTGACCGCCGATGACGGCTACAGCATCCGCATCAATGGCCAGGTCGTCGCCGAGTTCAACAACATCCAGTCGAGCGCCACCGCCACGGGTAGATCCTTCACCATCGGCGCCGCCAATGCCGGGCCTCAGCAGATCGAGATCATCTACTGGGATCAGGGCGGCGATGCGCGCCTGAAGGTCGAGGTGGGCCAGGGTGGCACCTTCAAGGTCGTCGACTCGGACATGCTCTACCACGTGCCCACCACCTCCAGCCTGGTGATGGAAGCCGGCGACAGCCTGACGATCGCCGGCAGCACCCTGCTCGGCAACGACACCGATCCGAATGGTGATGCGCTCTCCATTACCAGCGTGCAGAACGCCACCAACGGCACGGTCACGCTCAACAATGGCAACGTGGTGTTCACGCCGAAGGCGGGCTTCTATGGCGACGCCAGCTTCCAGTACAGCATCAGCGACGGCAAGGGCGGCAGCGATATCGCCACCGTCACCCTGAAGGTGAACCAGCCGGCGGATACCATCCGCGTCGCGGGCAACGGCGCCAACGACAACGGTGACAACACCATCGGTGGCGGTGCTGGCAACGACGTGCTGCTTGGTGACGCAGGCGGTACGTTGACCACCCTCCAACCGGCGACCAACTACAACATCGCCCTGCTCGTCGACACCTCCGGCAGCATGCAGGGTGATCGCATGAGCCTGACCAAGAGCGCGCTGTCGAACTTCGCGAAAACCCTGGCGGGCCATGATGGAGTCGTCAACCTCACCTTGGTGGGCTTTGCCGGCGACGTCACGCTGAGCACCAGGGTTGCCGACCTGCAAAATGGCACCAAGCTCGACAGCTTGTTGGCCGATATCCAGCGCCTGACCGCCAACGGCGGCACCAACTATGAAGCTGCCTTCAAGGTAGCGAGCGCCTGGTTCGACGCGCAGAGCGCTGCTGGTAATACCAAAGCGGCTGGGTACGAGAACCTGACCTTTTTCCTGTCCGACGGTGACCCGACCTTTTACTACAATGGCAACACCATCACGGTCAGTGGCAACGGATCGACCACCAATGATCAGGTGCTGCTGGGCTCGCTCGATACCTTCAACGTGCTCGCCGGCAAGAGCGCCGTGCAGGCCATCGGTATCGGTTCGGGCGTCAGCCAGAAGAATCTCAGCCTGTTCGACAACACCACCGACGCGCCTGCGTCCACCTACCTGGCCAACGGCTCGGCGGCCACGCTGGCCAACTTCGACAACAACACCACGGGTTGGAACAACCTCGCCAATTGGCAGACATCCGGCACAGGCAACTTTAGTGGCTCCGTCGGCCGTAGCTCCGATGCCCTGATGATTCGCGACACGGTTGGAGGCTCTCCCGTCACCGCCACAACGCCGTCGCTGACCATTGCCGACGGTGCGTTCAGCAGCCTGCGCTTCGCCTACGGCACCGCGGATACCGGCAACGGTGACGCGCTTAGCTGGAAACTCCAGCAACTGGTACAGGGCGTCTGGACCGATGTGCAGACCGGTGGCGGAACCACCGGCGGCAACTGGACCACGGCGGAAACCGCGGTCGTCGGCGCAGGAACCTATCGTCTGGCCTTCAGTGTCGATGACAAGTCGAGCAACTTCGCCAGCGCCACGATGGCGATCGATAACATCACCCGCGTGGATTACGCCAAGGTGCCGGTTGGCAAGGTCGAGATCGTCAACTCAGCCGATGAACTCTCGGTCGCCCTGCATGGTGGTTCGAATGCGAATGTGCCGGTGACGGTAGGCAACGACACCATCTCCGGCGGCGAGGGCAACGACATCATCTTTGGTGACGTGATCAATACCGACGGCCTGAAATGGGGCGTGGATGGCAACCCGGCCAGGCCCGCCGACCTGCATGATGGTGCTGGTGTGAAAGCCCTGGAAACCTTCCTGGAGCTGAAGAACGGTCTCGCACCGAGCAACGCCGATCTGTATGACTACATCCGCGCCAACCACGAGACCTTCAACGTGGCGGGCGATACCCGCGGCGGCGCGGATAAGCTGTATGGCGGTGGCGGTAACGACATCCTCTACGGCCAGGGCGGCAATGACTTGCTGGTGGGCGGAGCGGGCGACGACATCCTGTTCGGCGGCGCCGGTGCCGACACCTTCGCCTGGCAGAAAGGCGACTTCGGCAAGGATGCGATCAAGGACTTCAACGTCGCCGAGGGCGACACCATCGACCTCAGCTCGTTGCTGCAGGATCACAGCAACAACCTGGACAGCTACCTGAAACTGGTGACCGACAACGGCAGTTCCACCCTGCTGATCAGCACCAAGGGCGAGTTCAACAACACCGACACCAGCAACCAGCAGGTCGCAGCCAAGGCCGATGTACAGATCGACCTGGGCCAAGCCAGCCTGCCGAGCTATGACATCAACACGCTGATCGCCAGCCACACGATCAAAGTCGACCCATGATAGGCCAATGCCCCGCCACACTTTCGTGGCGGGGCATTAGGGTCTGTTGCAGACAGGTTTATCGGAGAAGGCCGTGTTCTACATAAAACGTAATGCCGAAGGCGAACTGCTGCGCGTGCAGCCCGAACCCTTCGAAGGAATGAACGGCGAACTGCCGGCCGATAGCGAAGAAGCCCGGGCCTGGTTTTCCAACCAGAACGTGGAAAGCAGCCTGCTGCAACTCAAGCAGAGCGACCTGGACATGATCCGCGTACTCGAGGACTTGATCGACGTGCTGATCAAGAAAGGCGTGGTGCGTATCACCGATCTACCGGACGCAGCCCAGAGCAAGCTGATGGGTCGCAGCCGAGCGCGCGATGCACTCGGCGGCATGAACCGTTTGATCAACGACGAAGAGCGCGGCCTGATCTGATCAGGCCCAGGCAGCCGGCTCGCTGAACAGGCGCCCCTGCACGCCGCTGACACCCATGGTGCGCAACACTTCCCACTCACCACGGGTTTCCACCCGTTCGGCGATCAACGGCAGGTCGATGCTGTTGGCCGCGCGCTGCATGGCCTCAATGAACAGGCGCTTATCGCCTTCCTGATCGATGCCGCGGATAAAGCTGCCATCCACCTTCAGGTAGGCCAGACCGAGCTTGGCCAGGTTACCGATCATGCTGAAGCGCCCACCGAAGTGCTGCAGGCCAAGCTCGACACCGAGGCTGCGCAGCTTGCGGGTAATCGCCTCGAGCTCCGTGGAGCCCGGCAGCTGGCCTTCGTCCAGCTCCAGAATCAGACGGCCGCTGGCCGCCGGATGCAGGCGCAGGCGCTCGTAGACTTGCTGCAGGGCCAGTGGATCACGCACAGTGATGCCCGACAAACTCAGTGCCACCGGCCCTTCATGATTGGCGAGCTGCGCCAGCAAGGCGTCGAGCATCACCAGATCCAGGCGAGCGGTCCAGCCGAAGCGCTCCAGCCACGGCAGGAACTGGCCGGCCGGGATGGTCTCGCCATGCTCGTCGAGCAAGCGCGCCAGCACCTTGTTATGCAGCACCTGAGTGGGATCGGCAGCGTTGACCACCGGCTGCACGTACTGCAGGAAACGCCCTTGCTCCAGGGCGCTGTCCAGCAGGCGGTGCCAATCGTTGCGCTCGTTGTTGGCAGCTACCTGCTGACGATGCCCGACGAACGCCCAGTGGCTGCGGCCATTGCTGACGGCCTCGGCCAGTGCGGCATCCAGCGCGCTGTAGAGCTCGCTGCTGCTCGCCCCCGGCGCGAAGGTGGTGATGCCGATATGGGCGACCGGCGAGCAATCGCTGGCACCGGTCTGCTGCAACGACAGCAATGCACTGCACAGCTGCTCGGCCAATTGCTCGGCTTCATGGCGATCGACGCCGCCGGCCAGCAAGGCGAATTCGCCGCCGCGGTTACGCGCCAGCAGAAAACGTCCCTGGCTGACCTGCTGCAGCTGCTCGGCCACCGCCTTGAGCAATTGGTCGGTACGCTGCCCGCCGATACGCTGGTTCAGCCCGATCAGGTCATTGACCCGCAACAGCATCAGCACACCGCTGCTGGCCCGCTCCTCTCCGGTCAGGCGGGCCTGCAGGTCGAGGTCGAAATAGCGACGGTTGGCCAGGCCGGTCAGGCTGTCCTGGTAGGCTTCGGCATGCAGCTTCTCGCTACGTGAGGCTTCCTCGTCGAACAGCGTCTTGAGCTTCTCCACCATCTGGTTCATGGCGTTTACCACCCGGCGAAACTCGGGAGTGCGCGGCAGGTTCGGCGCGCTGAGAAACTCGCGGCGGGCGATGGCGTTGGACTGCTCGACCATGTATTCCAGCGGGCGCAGTTGGCGCTTGAGCAGCAGCACGCCTAGGATGATGCACAGCAGGCTGATCAGCGCCAGCCACAGGAAGGTGGCGTAGGCGGTCTGCCACAATTTGGCGATGGCGAAATACGGGTGGCTGACCACCTCGACACGGGCCGCCTGATTCCAGCCGTCACTGACGATGGCGTCGCCCTGGGCCGGCGCCAGGTTGACCAGATCGGCGAACCACTGCGGCGCACCCCGGCCCAGGCTCGGGCCGGAGCGCTCGACCAGCACCTTTTCATCCGGGCCGATCACCCGGATGCTCTCGAAATAGCCACTGTCGAAAATCGAGCTGACCATCAGTTCCAGCATCGCGGGGTCGTCCAGGTGCGAGCCGAGCGACAGACCCAGTGCCGTCGCCGCGTCCTGCGCGTGGGAGCGCAGCTGGTTGACCTGCTGCTCGCGCGAGCTCTCCACGTTGACCACGACGCTGCCGGCGAAACTCACCAGCATCAGCACGCAGATGGCGACACACAACTGCTTGAACAGTGACATGCACAACTCCTCGCTACGCCTTAAGGGAACCCTTCGGCGCGCATCTTCTTCAACAAATCCTGCCAGCGCGAAAGGCGCTTGCTGTCTCCCACCTGCTTGCCGCCAGCCGGCCCGGGCACCCACAGCCCTTCGGCATTGAAGGCATACACGGGCACCAGGTCACGCCGCTCGGTAGCGGGCTCGATGGCATCGATCAGGTTATCCAGTACCAGGGGTACCGAGGTGGGGGTCGGGTAATAGGTCAGCACCATATGTGCCTGGTTGAGGCGCACCGCCTTGACGTAGGTGATGCGCAGCTTTTCGCTCGGCACGCCCAGCTCACGCAGGCTGAAGTACTTGGCGATGGCGTAATCTTCGCAATCGGCGGCGCCGCGCATCAGCGCTTCGACGGGCGTCGCCCAGTAGTCGGCAACGCCCCAGATTTGCTGGTCGTCACGAAAGCGCAGTTGCAGGTTGAAAAACCGGTTCACGGCCATGAGCTTGGCGGCTTCGGGGGCGTTGCGCTGCTCGTCGAGCAGCCGTTGCCAGGCATCGATGCGCGGTTTGCCGGCGCCCAATGGGCCATACAGTTGCTCGGCACGGGCGGCGATACGCTGGAAATCCCACTGCGCCTGCAGGCCGCCAGCCACCAGCGACAGGGCGAGCAGCCACGCCACCAGCAACGGCCAGCGATAACGAAGTGAGAGAACGCCAGAACCGCCGATTGGCACGACAATGCTTCCAGACACGCAACGCCGTCATGGTGCGGCGCGGGCACGCAAAAAACAATTGCCAGATGCCACTACAGGCGACGAACGTGCCGATGCGCACCGCGGTACGCATCGGCACGGCTGTTAGCGCTCGCGCATGGGCATGCCCTGAATGCGCCGCGGCGCCTCGCGCTGCTGCCATTGCGGCGGCGAATAGCGTTGGCGTTGCTGTTGCTGGAAGTGATGGCGCTGCCCTTCCCAACCCGGCCGCGGTGCCGGGCGGTAGTCACGGCGATTGCGGTCGTGCCGGCCGTAATAGCGTTGGTCATAGCCCGGTGGGTTGTAATGACGCGGCGGCGGTGGCGGCGCGTAATACCTGGGCGGCGGTGCATGGTAGACGGGCGGTGCGTAGCGCCGGCCGTAGCGACGATCCTCATAGACGTAAACGCGGGGTGCGCCATACACCTCGGTGCGCTCCACATAGGTGCCCGGGTGGTACTGGCGTTCGTAGTAGCGATTGCCATAGCGACTGTCGCCATACACGGCGCAACCGGTCAGCGAGAAACCCAACAACGCAACGAGCATGGATTTACGAATCATGAGCGGCCTCCTTCGACCGCGAATCACGCACCGGCGGCTGCCGATACCGGGGTGTCCCCAGCGCATCAGACAATCTCGGCTACGGCGAATCCGCTCCACTCGTCGGTAAGGGGCTACAAATGATTTCAGCGGTGGCCGCTGCAACGCTCAACACCATGCGCCGAGACCGCGCAGCCAATTCTGATGTTTGTGCAACCGGGCGCCGCGGTGCGCGCCGGCCAGCGGGTGGCCGTTATCGAACAGGCGTGAACGCCTCGGCCAACGTCAAGCCAGACCGAGCAACGCGAACACCAGGCTTCGCGCCGCTCGGCTTGCGCCTTGGGCATAGCCCACCTAGCATTGCGGCCACCCCTCGAGAAGCCAGCACCATGCCGTCACCGTCTGCCCAAACCATCAGCGTTCGCTTGCGGATGCTCAGCCTGCTGGATCGGCTCGCCGACGCTTGGCCCGCCACCTCGGCCGCCGGCCACGGCTCGATCGTTAACCGGGTCACCAATAGCGGGCTGCCGCCCTGCGCAGACACCCTCTTTGCAAAAATTCACAGCAACCTGGTAGCCCAATGAACACCAGCCTGTGCCCCGCCTGCGGCCAGCCCAACCGCTGTGCCCAGGCCGCGAGCGACAACGAGGTGACGCACTGCTGGTGCTTCGCAGTCGAGGTCCAGCCGCAAGCGCTGCAAGAACTACCGCCCGAGGCCTTGAACCGTGCCTGCCTGTGCCCGCGCTGCGCGGGGGCCGTGCACATCACCGCTTCTCGAGAGCTCGACTGAACCATGCGCCTGGATCGTTTCCTCAGCAATTTCCCGCGCTTCAGCCGGCAGGACAGCCGCCTGCTGATCAGCATCGGCCGCCTGCGCGTGGACGGTGAGATCATCGTTGATCCACGCTTCGATATCCGCGACTTCCAGCGTGTGGAGCTGGACGACGAACTGCTGCAGGCCGGGCGCAGCGCGCGCTACTGGATGTTGCACAAACCGGTCGGCGTGGTCAGCGCCACCGAGCACGACGAACACCGCACCGTACTCGACCTGCTCGATGAGCCGGACAAGCACGAGCTGCACCTGGCCGGGCGCCTGGACCTCAACACCAGCGGCCTGCTCCTGATAACCAACGACGGGCGCTGGTCGCGGCGCATCACCCAGCCGCAAGAGCGCAAACCCAAGGTCTATCACGTCACCACCGAGCAACCGATCACCGACGAGTACGCCGAGGTCTTCGCCCGCGGCCTGTACTTCGCCTTCGAGGGTCTCACCACCCTGCCCGCCGAGCTCGAGGTGCTGGACAGCCACCACGCCCGGCTGACCCTGTTCGAAGGGCGCTACCATCAGGTCAAGCGCATGTTCGGCCACTTCCGTAACCGCGTCGTCGCCCTGCACCGCGAGCGTATGGGCGAGATCGTTCTCGATCCGCAACTGGCGCCCGGCCTGTACCGCGCCCTCAGCGCGGCAGAAATCGCCAGCGTGTGAACTGCCGCCGCCGAGTGGCCTGGGTGCCGCGCAAAACCGACTGGTGAGATGAGCGCATGCCCAAGCCCGTTACCTCAAAGCCCTGAAACCTCCGCTAACCAGCCAATCACAAGATCCTCCAGCCTGACATTGCCTTGTCATGTCCAGGCGCTTTCCTAGCTAGGCGACTGGCCCGGTTTACGTTCGCCGTCAGCCTCGTTCACCTTTTGCGCCCGGAGGAATCCATATGAAGCCAGCAATCGCTGTCATCGACGTGCACAGGACGTACAAGGTACACACGGAGTTTCACGCCAACCCTTCGGCGCAGAAGACCATCATCTTGGTCAACGGCTCGCTGGCGACCACCGCCTCCTTCGCGCAGACGGTCAAGTACCTCGGCACCCGCTTCAACGTGGTGCTCTTCGACCAGCCCTACGCCGGCCAGTCGCGGGCGCACAACCGCAACGACCACTGCATCAGCAAGGAAGACGAAGCGGCGATCCTGCTCGACCTGATCGACCACTACGGGGCCCATTACCTGATGTCGTTTTCCTGGGGCGGCATAGCCAGCATGCTGGCCCTCACCGAGCGCCCGCCTACGCTGGAAAAGGCCGTGTTCGCCTCGTTCTCGCCCATTCTCAACGAACCGATGCTCGGCTACCTGGGCCGCGCCCTGATGTGCCTGAGCCAGCAGGACGGCGACAAGGTCGGTCACCTGATCAACGACACCATCGGCAAGCACCTGCCGTCGCTGTTCAAACGCTACAACCACAAGCACACCAGCCGCCTGACTGCCCATGAATACCGGCAGATGAACGCCCATGTGCAACAGGTGCTGCGCATGCAGGCCCACTGTCATATGGATCGCCTGGGCGGCATCGACATCCCGCTGCTGTTCATCAACGGCGAACTCGACGAATACACCGCCGCCGCCGACGCCCGCCTGATGGCCCGCTACATCAACGACTGCCACTTCGCCACGGTCAGCAACGCCGGCCACTTTATCGACATGGAACACAAGGGCGCCTGGCTGCAGACCCAGAACGCCCTGCTCGGCTTTCTGCAACACCACACCACCAGCAAACGCTTCAGCGTCCACCCCGGCCTGCACGCCATGGCCGTATAAGGCGCAGCAGAGCAGCCGGCATTGCCCCGGCTGATCACCAAACGGCAACGCGGACTTCATTTCGCCGGCGGATTCGGGTATAAAGGCGCCCTCAAGCGGGCTTCGTATAATGGCATTACCTGAGCTTCCCAAGCTCATGACGAGGGTTCGATTCCCTTAGCCCGCTCCAGATCAGAAACATTAAAGCCCTGTTTTTACAGGGCTTTTTTGTGGGCGGCGTTTGGGACTGTCGAAGAAGTGTCGAAATCTAGACGGACAGTGCCTGGATGACGTGCTTGGGGTCGTTGTGGATAGCGCGCAGCAACGCCTTGGCCGGGCCGGTCGGTTCGCGGCGGCCTTGTTCCCAGTTGCGCAGGGTGCCGAGCTGCACATCGATCATGGCCGCGAACTTGGCTTGAGTGAGGCCAGTGGCCTTGCGGATCTCTTTCACCTGCAGGGCATCCACGGTGAACTCCCTGGATGGCTGGCGTTCGCCCCGGTGAATCTCGTCCATCTGCTGAACGCTTTCCAGCAGGTCGTCGAAGAACTTGTTCATGGTGATTACCTCCACCGATCGATAATTTGCTTGAGCACTTTGCGCTCATCGGCTGACAGATCATCCTTCTCGTTCTTCGGGTAGATCAGCAACAGCGCAATCTGCGAAGCGGACGTGAAGTGATAGTAGATGACCCTGGACCCACCACGTTTTGCCATGGCCGCTTGAGGCCACTCGCACCTTGCGGATTCCGCGCGTGCCTTCGATCACATCGCCCATATCTGGCCGCTCTGCCAGGGCTCGTTGAAATGAGCCGTAGCTGTCGTCAGCCAGCAGCTCTTTCAAGCGTTTGGTGAAAATCGGAGTTTCGATAAAGATTATGCGCGATAGTACGCCAATGGCGTATCTCCCTTCAATTGGCTGCCGGAGGGTAGCTGCGTGATATCCCTTTTGCAGCCTAGCCAACCACAAGCATTCTGGTGCCGAAACCGCTGCAGCGCGGCCGCAGCGGAAAGCGTGTAAAATCCGCGCGCACACGAGTACGGCAGGGGCATCGCGTAAGCTGAAGAAGGGTTCGAATCCCTTACTCACCTTCCCCACCAAAGCCCTGCCTTCGCAGAGCTTTTCGCGCCACTCTGGCCCAACGGCAACCAGCACCCCACGGTAAAAACGGACAACAAGACGATGAGCAAGCAACGCGCTTACCCGCTAGTAGTAATGGTTATCGCTTTTCTTCTTTCTAGCCTTTGTCGCGCCGAGCAGGTGGTCGATGTGCTGGGCCGTAGTGTGACGGTGACCTTGCCAGCCAAACGGGTGGTGCTGGGGTTCAACTTCGAGGATTACGCAGCCGTCGGTGGCGAAAAGGCGTTCGACTCGGTGGTGGGGATTTCCCGCGGGGCCTGGGAGCGCAAGGTGCCGGAGAACTGGAAGCGTTATGTCGCGCACTACCCGAAGCTGGACACCCTGGCCGATATCGGCGAGGTGGAAACCCAGAGTTTTTCGGTCGAGAAGGTGCTAAGCCTGGAGCCGGATCTGCTGGTGCTTACCGACTGGCAATTCCAGGCACTGCCCGATGAGGTCGCGCGGCTGGAGAAGGCCGGCGTGCCGGTGCTGGTGATCGACTACAACGCCCAGACCCTGGAGCGCCACGTGAATTCCACCCTGCTGCTCGGTGAAGTGACCGGCCAGCAGGCCCGCGCCCGTGAGCTAGCGGACCTGTACAGCGCGGCGGTCAAGGATATCGACTCGCGCATCGCCAAGGCCAACAAGCCCAAGCCACGCATCTATATCGAGTTCGGCAACAAGGGCCCGGCCGAGTACTCCTTCACCTACGGCAAGAACATGTGGGGCGCGATGGCCATCGCGGTCGGTGGTGACAATATCGCCGCGCCCTACGTGCGCGACTGGGGCCAGATCAACCCGGAGCAGGTGCTGGTCGCGCGCCCCGAGGTGATCATCATTTCCGGCCGAGAAGACAACACCAACCCCACCGCCCTGTCCATGGGCCCTGGCGTGGACGAGGCCACGGCGCGCAAGCAGCTGCAGGCCTTCGCCTCGCGCCCGGGCTGGGCGGAACTGCCGGCGATTCGTGACGGTCGTTTGTACGGCGTTTACCAGGGCAGCTCGCGCAGCCTGGGCGACTTCACCATGCTGCAGTTCATTGCTAAGCAGCTGTACCCGGATATCTTTGCCGACCTGAACCCGATGGCCAACTACGAGAATTACTACCGCAAGTACCTGCCGATCCTGCTCGAGGGCACCTATGCCATCAGCGCCCATGAATAAGCCGGAAACCGTGGTGGCAGCTGCGGTCGAGCGCAATGCCATCGCCGAACACCGCCTGCGCGAGCGCAAGCGCTGGCGCAACTGCCTGCTGTTCACCCTGCTATGCAGCGCCTGCCTGGTGCTGGATATCGCCACCGGGCCGTCGATGCTCTCACCGTGGGACGTGCTGCGCTCGCTGCTGGATATCGGCGAGCGCCCGGCGATGACCGACACCATCGTCCATGACCTGCGCCTGCCCGTGGCGCTGATGGCCCTGGCGGTCGGCGCTTCCCTCGGCGCTGGTGGCGCGCAGATGCAGACCCTGCTCAACAACCCCATGGCCAGCCCCTACACCCTGGGCATGGCCGCCGCGGCCGGCTTTGGCGCGGCGCTGAGCCTGGCCTTTGGCAGCTTCGGGCTGGGCCCGCTGATCGGCGTGCCGCTGGGCGCCTTCGCCTGTTCGATGCTGGCGGTGGTGTTCCTGTTTGCCCTGGCCACCCTGCGCCACGCCGGCAGCCACACCATCATCCTCGGCGGCATCGCCATGCTGTTCCTGTTCCAGTCGCTGCTATCGCTGGTGCAGTTCCTGTCCTCGCCGGAGCTGTCGCAGCAGATCCTCTTCTGGTTGTTCGGCAACCTCGGCAAGGCGACCTGGACGACCCTCGGCATCACCGCCGGCGTGACCCTGCTGTGCTGCGTGATCCTGATGGGCGATGCCTGGAAGCTGGCGGCCCTGAGCCTTGGCGAAACCCGCGCGGTGAGCCTGGGCGTGAACATCCGCGTGCTGCGCCTGAAGATCCTGATTCTGGTGGCGGTGATGACCGCCACGGCGACCAGCTTCGTCGGTGTGATCGGTTTCGTCGGCCTGGTGTCGCCGCATATCGCGCGAATGCTGGTCGGCGAGGATCAGCGCTTTCTGCTGCCGCTGTCGGCCATCTGCGGCGCCTTCATGCTGTCGGCGGCGTCGGTGCTGTCCAAATCCATCGTGCCGGGCGCGCTGTTTCCCATCGGCATCGTCACCGCCATCGTCGGCGTGCCGTTCCTGCTCTGGCTGATCTTCGCCCCCCAGCGAGGCCGCACATGATCCAGCTCGACAACCTCGCCCTCGCCCGCTCCGGGCGCACCATCCTGCATGGCCTGAGTACCACCCTGGAGCCGGGCGCCATCCACGTGGTGCTGGGCCCCAACGGCACCGGCAAGACCACCCTGCTGCGCGCCATGGCCGGCGACCTGCCGCTGGCCGGCGGCGCCATCACCCATGGCGAACACCGCCGCGGCGCCCAGGCGCCAGGGCGACGCGTACTGGAAGCCTGGCGCCGCGACTTCACCTATATGCCCCAGGATTGCAGCACCGAGGTGTCGCTGTCGGTGCTCGAAGTGGTGGTGCTGGGCAATCTCGGCCAGATCGGCCTGCGCCTCGATGACGCACTGCTGCAGCGCGCCATGGAAAAGCTCTCCCAGGTCGGTATCGCCCACCTGGCCGGGCGCAGCATCGGCTCGCTCAGCGGCGGGCAGCGGCAGATGGCGTTCTTCGCCCAGGTACTGATGCGCGAACCCGAGGTGATGCTGCTCGACGAGCCGGTCAGCGCCCTGGACCTGCGCCACCAGATCGCCCTGCTCGACCGCGTGCGCCAGGAAACGCGCAGCCGCAACCTGGTGACCGTGGTGGTGCTGCACGACCTGAACCTGGCCTGCCAGTACGCCGACAACCTGCTGGTGCTGGTCGACGGCAAACTGGCGGCCAGCGGCCACCCAGGCGAGATCGTCACCGCAGAGTTGCTGCAGCGCACCTATGGCGTGGCGGTGGATATCTTGAAAGACCGTCAGGGGCGCCCGGTGGTGCAACCGCTAAGCGCTCAGGCCTTCGCCTGAGAACCTCTTCACGATCTTTATGCGCATGAAGCGACAACTACAAGGCAGAAGCGGCCGTTCGTGCTGCGATTTCAAACCTGCTCACATCGGTGGGCTGAAGCGGATCGCCGCCCGGCCCACCCTACGAGGCTGGCACGATCTGTAGGGTGGGCTTTAGCCCACCACTGCAAATGATCGCTTGCGCCACTTAGCTGCCAAAATCGACGAATCGGGCCTGAACGATCATGAACAGGTTCTAGCGCCACGGGTTATCAGAAGGTGTAGGTGAAGCCGGTCTGCACGGTGCGCGGCTCGCCCGGGTAGGCGTAGGCGTTGAACGATCCTTCCTCGTAACCCTTGTTGAACAGGTTGCGCACGTCCAGGTTCAGCCGCAGCTGCTCGTTGACCTTGTAGAAGCTCAGCAGGTCGGTAACCGTGTAATCGCTCATCGTGTAGGTGGTTGCGGCCGTCTGCCCGGCACGGTCATCCACGTACTTGAGGTTGGCACCCAGCCCCAGGCCACGCCAGACCCCATCGCGAAACTCGTAGACGCTCAGGAGGTTGAAGGCGTTACGCGGGATATTCGCCAGGCGGGTTCCCTTAGGCAGTGAGTTGTCACGCGTGACCTCGGCATCCACATAGGCGTAGCCGCCGATCACCCGCCACTCCGGCGTCAGCTCACCGGCCACGTTGATCTCGAAACCACGGCTGCGCACTTCACCCGCGGCGATACGAAAGTTGGGATCGACCGGGTCGACTGTCTGCACGTTTTCCTTGATGGTATGGAACACCGCCGTATCGATATTCAGCAGGCCATCCAGCGCCGCCCACTTCATGCCGAGCTCGTAGGCCTTGCCTTCTTCGGGATCGAAACCACCGCTCAGGCGCGCCGCACCCGAGTTGGGTTTGAAGGATTTGGAGGCGTTCGCGTAGACGGCAACGCTATCGGTCAGGTCATAGATGACGCCGACACGCGGGGTCACTGCGTTGTCGGCCTTTTCCCAGTCTGCGTTGTTTACCCGTAGATCATCGTATTTGTGTTCGAAGCGCTCCAGGCGCACGCCGCCCAGCACCTTGAAGCGCTCGGTCAGGGCGATCTGGTCCTGCACGAACGCGGCCCAGGTTTTCAGGTTCTCGCGATCATGGGTCGTGATATTGCCGAGCGCGGGACGGGGCTGGCCGAGCACCGGATCGAAGATATTGATCGGGTAGGCGGCGGTGGAGCGATTGATGATTGAGCTGTAATCGTAATCTTCGTACTCGACCCCGGTGATCAGCGTGTGGGCCAGCCCCATCGTCTCGAAGTGGCCGGTCAGGTTGAGCTGGAAATCGTGATCGGTCCACTCCAGCTTGCGGTAGTTGAAGTTGCGATTCAGCGTCACGCCATCAGCGGCAATGCCGTTGGCCTCCACCGCGTTGCCCTTGAGCGAGCCGTCCAGGTACTGGTAACCGCCGGCCAACGACCAATCGTCATTGAGCTGATGCTCGAAGCGCAACTGCACCATGTCATTGTCGTTATGCAGCTTGTTGTCGGTGCCCTTCTCCCAGTAATAGGTGGAATGGCTGGGCTGCCCACGCTGACCCGGGTAGTGAGTCAGGCCACGGTCGAGCGGGTGGTTGTTACGCATGAAATCACCTTCGAAGGTGATGCGCGTGGCGTCGGACACCTGCCAGCTGAGCACCGGGGCGATGCCGTAGCGCTCGCTCTCCACATCGTCACGGAAGCTGTCGCCGCCCTCGCCCACCACGTTCAGGCGATAGGCCAGGCGGCCTTCTTCGTCCAGCGGGCCGCCCGTGTCCAGGGTGCCACGGCGCAGGCCCTGGTCGGTGAACTGGCTGCCGACTGTGGTGCGCTGCTCGTCCAGCGGCTGCTTGGTGACCACGTTGAAGGTGCCGCCGGGGTCGCCACGGCCATACAGCGTCGCCGCCGGGCCGCGCAGCACTTCCACGCGCTCCAGGGTGTTGGCGTCCGGCGAATTGGGATAGCCACGGTTGATCGGAAAACCGTTGCGGTAGAACTCGGCGGAGGTGAAGCCGCGCACCGTGAAGTTGGTCAGGCCCTGACCACCGAAGTTGTTGGCACGACCAACGCCACCAGCCTGGTCCAGTGCCTGCTGCAGGCGGGTGGCGGAGATGTCGTCGATCACGTCACGCGGTACCACGCTGACCGACTGGGGCGTTTCGTGCAGGGCGGTATCGGTGCGCGTGGCGCTGGCCGAGCGCGTCGCCGCATAGCCTTGCACGGGGCCGGTGGCGCTTTCTGCGCTGCCGGTAACGACGGAGTCGGGCAGTTCCAGCGTGCCGTCATCCGGCACGGTCAGCGAAGCGGCATGAATGCCGACGGAACACAGGGACAACAGGCAGATTGAAGCACGACTCCAGCGCATGAAAAGAAGGTCCAGATGGGAGGGGCCGCGATCATAATCCAACTGCGATTCACTCACAATTGCATTAAATAATCACCTACAGGCCCTTCCCTCACAACCGTTTCATGCGTGGCTGCAGCGCCAGGAGGTGGCGCCAGCGTTGCCAAGGCCTACTTGAGCTTGGCCAGCAGCGCCTCGGCGGCGGCTTCCGAACTGGCCGGGTTCTGGCCGGTGACCAGCTTGCCATCCTCGATCACGAAGGAGCCCCAGTCCTCGCCCTTTTCATACTGGCCGCCCAGTTTCTGGAACTCGTCTTCGATCAGGAATGGCACCACGTCGGTCAGTTGCACGCCGGCTTCTTCACTGTTGCTGAAACCGGTGACCCGCCGGCCCTTGATCAGCGGGCTGCCATCGGCCGCCTTGACGTGGCGCAGCGCACCCGGCGCGTGGCAGACGAAACCGATGGGTTTGCCGGCGCGTTCGAAGGCTTCGATCAGGGCAATCGACTCGCGCGACTCGGCCAGGTCCCACAGCGGGCCGTGGCCACCCGGGTAGAACACCGTATCGAAATCCTGCTGGTTAACCGAATCCAGCTTCACGGTGCTGGCCAGCTCACGCTGCGCCTCGGCGTCGGCCTTGAAGCGGCGTGTAGCGTCGGTCTGCGCGTCGGGCGCATCGCTTTTCGGATCCAGCGGCGGCTGGCCACCGGCCGGCGAGGCGAGCACGACGGTGGCGCCGGCATCCTTGAACACGTAGTAAGGCGCCGCGAATTCTTCGAGCCAGAAGCCGGTTTTCGCGCCGGTGTTGCCGAGCTGATCATGGGAGGTCAGCACCATCAAAACATTCATCATGACTCCTTGCTTGTGGCGATGGGGTTCTGGGTTAGTGGCTTGAAACGGCGCAGAGTGCCCCAGCTTTTTCGTTCATGACCGGTAGCGGCAACGGAACGATGCCCATGACGATTGGTGGGAGCCGCCAGAACGAAAAAGGGGTAGCTACTGCTGTAGCTACCCCTCCTTCAACACCTGCTGATTACCAGGAGCTGTCAGCGCTTGTCCTTGCGCTTTTTCTCGGCCTTCTTGTGGTGGCTCATCAGGCGGCGCTTCTTGTTCACCTGGCGATCGGTCAGGGTGTTCTTGTTGCCTTCATAGGGGTTTTCGCCACCCTTGTACTCGATGCGGATCGGCGTGCCGACCAGCTTGAGCACACGACGGTAGGTGTTTTCCAGGTAACGGGAGTAGGCACGCGGCACGGCGTCGACCTGGTTACCGTGGATCACGATCAGCGGCGGGTTGGCGCCCCCCAGGTGGGCGTAGCGCAGCTTGATGCGGCGACCGTTGACCAGCGGCGGCTGGTGCTCCTGCACGGCATCCTCGAGGATCTGCGTGAGGCGGCTGGTCGGCCAGCGGGTGATCGCCGACTTGAACGAGGCCTGCACCGACTTGTACAAGTGACCAACGCCGGTGCCATGTAGCGCCGAGATGAAGTGGATATCGGCGAAGTCGACGAAGAACAGCCGGCGCTGCAGCTCGGTCTTCACGTAGTCACGCTCGCTGGGCTCCATGCCGTCCCACTTGTTCAGGGCGATGACCAGGGCGCGGCCACTCTCGAGCACGAAGCCGAGCAGATTGAGATCGTGGTCGACCACCCCTTCACGGGCGTCCATGACGAATACCACCACGTTGGAGTCCTGGATGGCCTGCAGCGTCTTGACCACCGAGAACTTCTCCACCGCCTCGAAGATCTTGCCGCGGCGGCGCACGCCAGCGGTGTCGATCAGCGTGTACTTCTCGTCATCACGCTCGAAGGGAATGTAGATGCTGTCGCGGGTGGTGCCGGCCTGATCGTAGACGATGACCCGGTCTTCCCCGAGCATGCGGTTGACCAGGGTCGACTTGCCGACGTTGGGGCGGCCGATGATGGCCAGCTTGATGCCGTCCTTCTCGCTCGGGCCGGGAATGCGCTTGGCTTCCTCGCCCTCGGCGACCACTTCGGCCTCCTCGCTCTCTTCCGGCTCGCCGGCATCCTTGGGAAAGCTGCCCAGGGCGGCTTCGAGCATCTGGGTGATGCCACGGCCATGGGCACCGGCGATCGGCAGGGCTTCGCCCATACCCAGGGGCGAGAACTCGGCGCGGGCCAGGTCCGGATCGAGGTTGTCCACCTTGTTGACCACCAGGAAGCTGCGCTTGTTGCGCTTGCGCAGGTGCTCGCCAATCATCTGGTCGGAGGCGGACAACCCGGCACGGGCGTCGACCAGGAACAGCACGGCGTCGGCTTCCTCGATGGCCTGCAGGGACTGCTCGGCCATCTTAGCGTCGATGCCTTCCTCGTCACCGGAGATACCCCCGGTGTCGATCACGATATAGGTGCGCCCCTGCCACTTGGCCTCGCCGTACTGGCGGTCGCGGGTCAGACCCGAAAGGTCCCCGACGATCGCGTCGCGGGTGCGGGTCAGGCGGTTGAACAAGGTGGATTTGCCGACGTTCGGCCGGCCCACCAGGGCAATTACGGGAACCATTCGGCTCTCCACTTCGTTATTTCAAAAAATACAAAAGCCGCTGCACAGGCAGCGGCCACAAATCTCGCACCAGGCTGCGTGCGAAAAGTCCCCGAGCGAAGGTCAGGCGAGGCAAAAATCGGTGAGGACGCGGAGTTTACGAGCTGTAAATGAGCAGTCCGAACCGATTTTTAACGAAGCATCACCGAGCGCAGGTACTTTTCGTAGACAGCCTAGCTGCTCTGCTCGCCTGGCGCTGCCAGACCAGCAGGGCCGGGGCTCACTTGATGGTCAGGGCCACCAGCTTGCCACCGTTACCGAAGGCATACAGCCAGTCGCCAACCACCAGAGGGCGCGCACGCAGGCCGTCGCTGTCGATACGGGTACGACCGACGAAGCGTCCATCGACCTGGCTGATCAGGTGCAGGTAGCCTTCCAGATCACCAAAGGCGACGTAGCTGGAGAACACCGCAGGCGACGACAGCTGGCGGCGTGCCAGGGCGTCGTTGTTCCACAGTGCCGACGCCGAACGCTCGTCGATGCTTTCCACGGTGCCACTGGCCAGTGTCACGTACACGTTACCGAAGCCCTGGGCCACACCCATGGAGCTGGACGCCTCGCGTTGCCAGATCACCCGACCGCTCTGCAGGTCCAGTGCCGCGACGCGGCCCTGGTAGGTGACCACGTACAGCTGGCCACCGGAGAGCAGCAGGCCGCCATCGATATCGACGATGCGGTCGAGCTCGGAACGGCCCTGGGGAATGGCCACGCGCTGTTCCCAGACCGGGATGCCGCGCTGCGCGTCCAGGGCGATGACCTTGCCGCTGGACAGGCCTGCGATGGCCAGCTGATTGGTCAGCAGCGGACTGCCGGTGCCGCGCAGGGTCAGCACCGCCGGGGTGTTCTCGAAGATCCAGCGTTGCTGGCCGCTGTAGGCATCCAGCGCGACGAGGGTGTCATCCTGGGTCTGCACCAGCACGGTGTCGCTGCTGATGGCCGGGGCGGACAGCACTTCGCTCGGCACGCGGGCGCGCCACTTCTCTTCACCGCTGGACGAATCCAGGGCGATCACTTCACCCTTGAGGGTGCCGACCACGACCATGCCATAGCCAGCCGCCACGGCACCGGAAACCGGAACGTCCAGCTCCTGCTTCCAGGCGACCTTGCCGGTCATGCGGTCCATGGCCACGATCAGGCCTTCAACGTCGGCGGCGAAGATCTGCTCGCCATCGACCACCGGCTCGAGCATGTTGTAGATGTCGCCCTGACCGTTACCGATCGAGCGGCTCCACTCTTTCTGCAGCTTCACTTCCTCGGTGAACTTGGGAAGCTCGGCAGGCGGCAGTTCTTTCTTGCTGTTGCTGCTGCAACCCACGGCCAGAACGGCCAGGGCCAGCAGTGCGGCATTCTTCCAACGCATCACGTCATGCATCCCCTTTGGCCAGGTCGTCGATCTTCAACTGCAGACCACCGACGGCAGCTTCTTCAGCCAACGCGCCCTTGGCTTTCACATAGGCGGCATGGGCGTCGTCGGTACGACCCAGCTTCACCAGCAGGTCACCCCGGAGCTCTTCACGGCTGGCCTGGAAGGCCTGATCGGCGTCGCCGTCGAGCAGCTTGAGCGCTTCGTCGGCTTTGTCCTGGGCGGCCAGTACACGGGCCAGACGCTGACGAGCGAGCTCGCCCAGGGTCTCGTTGGCCGGCTTGTCGACCACGCTGCGCAACTCAGTCGCCGCGTCGTCCAGCTTGCCGGATTCGACCGCGACCTTGGCCACGAACAGGCTGCCGTACTGGGCGTACTGGGTGCCGCCGAAGTCTTTCTTCAGCTCACCGGCAAGGGCGGCCACCTTGGCGGCGTCCGGCTGACCGCTGGGGGTCATGGCCGACTCCAGCAGCTGCTGATAGATCACCGATGCGCCCTGCGCCTGGTTGGTCTGATACTTCTGCCAACCCTGCCAGCCGAATACCGCGATCAGCGCCAGGGCGCCGCCCGCCAGCAATGGCTTGCCGTTACGATTCCACCAGTCTTTCAGGCCGGCCAGTTCATCATCATCGCTGTTCAACGCCACCCCAATACTCCTTAATCGCTAAATCGCTCAAGCCTGCTGGATGCAGGATGCCAGATGGTCGGCAAGATCCGACCAGGCAATGCTTTGTTGTTCGCTGTCGTCACGCAAAGGTTTGCAACCTACCACGCGCTTGGCCAGTTCGTCCTCACCGAGAATCAGAGCATACAGCGCGCCGCTCTTGTCGGCCTTCTTGAACTGGCTCTTGAAGCTGCCACCACCGGCATTGACCAGCAGACGCAGCCCCGGAACCTGATTACGTATGTCCTCGGCCAGTGCCAGTGCCGCCAGCTCGGCCGCCTCGCCGAAGGCGCAGATAAAGGCATCGGCCGGGCGGTTCAACTCGGCGGGTACGCACTGCAGGGTTTCGAGCAGCAGCACCAGACGCTCGACACCCATGGCAAAGCCCACGCCCGGGGTCGGCTTGCCGCCGAACTGGGTGATCAGCCCGTCGTAACGGCCACCGGCGCACACGGTGCCCTGGGAGCCGAGCTTGTCGGTCACCCACTCGAACACGGTGCGGCCGTAGTAATCCAGGCCACGCACCAGCTTCGGGTTGATCTCGTATTTGATGCCGACGGCATCCAGACGCGCCTTGAGGCCTTCGAAGTGCTCGCGGGACTCGTCGTCCAGATAGTCGTGCAGCGTCGGGGCATCGGCGAGCAACGCCTGGGTCTGGGCATTCTTGCTGTCGAGGATGCGCAGCGGGTTGGTGGTCAGGCGCCGCTGGCTGTCTTCGTCGAGTTGGTCGAAGCGCTCGCGCAGGTAGGCCACCAGCGCATCACGGTACACACCGCGGGCTTCGCTGGAACCCAGGCTGTTGAGCTGCAGAGTCACCGCATCGCCCAGACCCAGTTGCTTCCACAGGCGCCAGGTCAGGGTGATCAGCTCGGCATCGATGTCCGGCCCGGGCAGGTTGAAGACTTCCACGCCGATCTGGTGGAACTGGCGATAACGGCCCTTCTGCGGCTTCTCGTAACGGAACATCGGGCCCGCGTACCAAAGCTTCTGCACCTGACCGCCACCGGTCAGGCCATGCTCGAGCACGGCGCGCACGCAGCCGGCGGTGCCTTCCGGGCGCAGGGTCAGGGATTCGTTGTTGCGGTCGAGAAAGGTGTACATCTCCTTGTCGACCACGTCCGTGCCTTCACCGATGCCGCGGGCGAACAAGTCGGTGAACTCGAGGATCGGCAGGCGGATTTCCTGATAGCCGTAGCTGTCCAGCAAGGCCGCCAGGGTGGTTTCCAGGTAACGCCAGGCCGGGGTCTGCTGCGGCAGGATATCGTTCATGCCACGAATGGCTTGCAGGGACTTGCTCACTTGTTTTCCTTAAGCACGGATCAGCCGCGCACGATCACGGCCGCATCGGCTGCGGCCTTCTCGGCCGCCTTTTCGCGAATCAGCTTTTCCAGCTCATCCACCAGGTTGGTATTGGTCAGCTTGGAAGCCGGCTTGCCATCGATGTACACCAGGTTGTTCGGCGTGCCACCGGTCAGGCCGATATGGGCTTCCTTGGCTTCGCCGGGGCCGTTGACCACGCAGCCGATCACCGCCACGTCCAGCGGCACCAGCAGGTCCTCGACCCGGGTTTCCAGCTCGTTCATGGTCTTGACCACGTCGAAGTTCTGGCGCGAGCAGCTCGGGCAGGCGATGAAGTTGATGCCCCGCGAGCGCAGGCGCAGCGACTTGAGGATATCGAAACCGACCTTGATCTCTTCCACCGGATCGGCAGCCAGGGAGATGCGGATGGTGTCGCCGATACCGTCGGCCAACAGCATGCCCAGGCCCACCGAGGACTTCACGGTACCGGAGCGCAGGCCGCCGGCTTCGGTGATGCCCAGGTGCAGGGGCTGCTCGATCTGCTTGGCCAGCAGGCGATAGGCTTCGACGGCCATGAACACGTCGGAGGCCTTCACGCTAACCTTGAAATCGGGGAAATTCAAACGGTCGAGATGCTCGACATGGCGCAGCGCCGACTCGACCAGCGCCTCGGGCGTCGGCTCACCGTATTTTTTCTGCAGGTCCTTTTCCAGGGAGCCGGCGTTGACGCCGATGCGAATCGGAATCCCCTTGTCGCGCGCCGCCTCGACCACCGCCTTGACGCGATCCTCACGGCCGATGTTGCCCGGGTTGATGCGCAGGCAGTCGACGCCCAGCTCGGCCACCCGCAGGGCGATCTGGTAGTCAAAATGGATGTCGGCCACCAGCGGCAGGTTGACCTGCTGCTTGATGCGCCCGAAGGCCTCGGCGGCGTCCATGTCCGGTACCGAGACGCGCACGATGTCGGCACCGGCCGCCTCGAGGCGACGGATCTGCTCGACGGTGGCGGCGACATCATTGGTGTCGGTGTTGGTCATGCTCTGTACGGCAATCGGGGCATCGCCGCCGACCGGTACCGAGCCGACCCAGATCTTGCGAGAGAGCCGACGTTTGATCGGTGATTCACCGTGCATATTACTGCCCACCCAACTTCAAGCGTGCGGTTTCACCGGAGATATGCGGCGTCACATCGACAGCAGCACCGTTGTAGGTCACCTGGGCGCCGCGGGCAAAGCCCAGGCGCAGTTCCATGGGCGCCTGGCCACGTACATCCAGGCTGTCACCGCCGCGTTTCAAGCCGCTGGCGACCACCTTGCCATTGGCATCGGTCACCTGGATCCAGCAATCGGCGGTGAATTTCATGCTGACCAAGCCTTCGCCGGCAGCGACCGGGGCCTGGGGCTGAGCGGCTGCGGTGGCAGGCGCCTGGGCAGCCGGTGCGGCTGGCGCCACAGGTGCAGTCGATTCGGCAGGCGCAGCAGGAGCCTGCTCAGCGGGCGCGGCCTGGCCAGCTGGCGGGTTCTGCTCCAGTAGTTCGGTAGCGGTGGCCGGCGGCGTTTCGCTCGGGGCTTCCTCGGCCTGCTCGGCCGGAACCCCTGGCAACGGCAATTCGGTACCCTGATTCTGCGCCGCGGCGACGGCCTGGTCTTCCGGCTCGTCGAGCGGATGAATCTGGGTGCTGCCGTCGGCGCCGTCGACTTCGACATGGCCCAGGCCGACGTTCTTCAGGTCGTCGAGCTGCCAGCCCTGATCCTGCCACCAGTAGAAACAGGCGCCGCCAACGCCGAGCAGCAGCAAAAAGCTGACCAGGCGCAGGATGCTTTGCGAGTAGCGTGTCGGCTCCTCGATGCGGCCCAGCGCATGCACGCTGCTGCCGGTGGCGTTGCTGCCGGTGAACTGATCGAAGTCGGCCACCAGGGGCGCCTGCTCCAGGCCCAGCAACTTCGCGTAGGCGCGGATATAACCACGGGAGAAGGTGTTGCCCGGCAGTTTCTCGAACTCGCCAGCCTCCAGCTGGCTCAGGCGCATCGGCGTGAGGTTGAGCTGGGTGGCGACTTCCGCCACCGACCAGCCTCGGCTCTCACGCGCTGCACGCAGGGCTTCTCCAGGATTGACGCGATGAGCTGCTGCAACTTCGGGTTGGGCCGCTTTCATCTTTGCTCCGACAGATATTGCTGATATTCCGGCGTACCGGGATAAAGACGTTTCAACTGCAGGCCGAGGCTGGCAGCACGGTCACGATCTTCGAAGATCGTGGCCAGGCGCGCGCCCAGCAACAAGCTGCGGGCGTTCTGCTCGGAAATGGCGCTGAAGCTCTCGTAATAACTGCGCGCCGGCACGTATTCGCGATCTTCAAAGGAGAGATTGGCCATTTCCAGCAAGGCCCGCGGCTGGCGGCTGTTGAGGCGCAACGAACGCTCGAAATAGCCTTTGGCCTCCTGACGCCGGTTGAGCATCATGGCGGTCATGCCCATGTTCTCGAACACCCGGGCGCGCTCGGGATAGAGGCTGTCTTCGGCGGCCAGGCTGTAGCGCTCCATGGCTTCCTTGTAGCGCTTCTGCTCGAACAGGAAGCCGCCGTAGTTGTTCAGCAGACGTGCATCCCTGGGGTTCTTGGACAGCGACTTGCGAAAATGTTCATCGGCCAGCTTGGGCTCCATCTCGCGCTGGAACACCAGGGCCAGCACGGCATGGGCATCGGGAGCCGAGGAGTCGATATCCAGCGCGTTCTTCAGCGGCACCTTGGCCGGCCCGGTCTCGCCCTGCTGCAGATAACCGATGCCCAGCTGCACGAACGAGTCGTAGGCCTTCTTGCGCCCTTCAGGGGTTTTCATCGGGTCGACGTCGCCAGTGGATACGCACGCGGCGAGCAGACAGGCACCGAACAAGAACAGCAGGGAACGCAGCACGGTCATGGAGATCCTCTCAGTTACGGCTGGCGGTGGGACGCGCCGCCTCGGCATCGGCATTCAGCTGGCGCACGGCAATATAGCGCTCGCTACGACGGGTGCGGTCCATGACCTGGCCGACCAGTTGCCCGCAGGCAGCATCGATGTCCTCGCCACGGGTGGTACGCACCGTGACGTTGTGTCCGGCCTTCTGCAGAAGCTCCTGGAAACGGCGAATCGCATTGTTGCTAGGACGCTCGTAACCCGAATGGGGGAACGGGTTGAAGGGAATCAGGTTGATCTTGCAGGGCACGTCGGCCAGCAGCGCGACCATCTGCTCGGCGTGCTCGAGTTTATCGTTCACGTCCTTGAGCAGGGTGTATTCGACTGTTAGCACACGTTTCTCGCCGAGGCGGGAAACGTAGCGCTTGCAGGCGGCCAGCAGCATGTCCAGCGGGTACTTCTTGTTGATCGGTACCAGCTGGCTGCGCAGCTCGTCATTGGGCGCGTGCAGCGACAACGCCAGGGACACGTCGATGACCTCGGCGAGCTTGTCGATCATCGGCACCACGCCGGAAGTCGACAAGGTGACCTTGCGCTTGGAAATGCCGTAGCCCAGGTCGTCCATCATGATCTTCATGGCAGAGACGACGTTGTCGAAATTCAGCAGCGGCTCGCCCATGCCCATCATCACCACGTTGGTGATGGCACGGTCGATCTTCGCCGGCACGCTGCCGAACGACTTGTTGGCGATCCATACCTGGCCAATGATCTCGGCGCTGGTCAGGTCGCTGTTGAAACCTTGCTTGCCCGTGGAGCAGAAGCTGCAATCCAGAGCACAGCCCGCTTGCGAGGAAACGCACAGGGTGCCACGCCCGCCCTGGGGAATGTACACGGTCTCCACGCAGCTGCCCGACGCCACGCGCACTACCCACTTGCGCGTGCCATCGGAGGAAATGTCTTCGCTGACCACTTCGGGTCCGCGAATGTAGGCGGCGGCCTCGAGCTTCTCGCGCAAGGCCTTGCCGACATTGGTCATGGCGGCGAAATCATCGACGCCGAAGTGGTGAATCCACTTCATGACCTGACCGGCACGAAAGCGCTTCTCTCCGAGGCTGTCGAAGAACTGCTCCATTTCCGGCTGGGTCAGGCCCAGCAGGTTGATCTTGCCATTCGTGTCGGTCATGACGTCACCTTCGCACGCTTCGCCTTAGCGAATGCGAGCGTTGATCTCGGTAGCGGAGAAGAAGTAAGCGATTTCGCGAGCAGCGGAAGCTTCCGAGTCGGAACCGTGAACCGCGTTCTCGTCGATGGAAACGGCGAAGTCGGCACGGATGGTGCCGGCAGCGGCTTCTTTCGGGTTGGTGGCGCCCATCAGTTCACGGTTCTTGGCGATGGCGTTCTCGCCTTCCAGCACCTGAACGATAACCGGACCGGAGGTCATGAAGGCGACCAGATCCTTGAAGAAACCACGCTCGCTGTGCTCGGCGTAGAAGCCGGCCGCTTCGCGCTCGGACAGTTGCAGCTGCTTGGAAGCAACGATGCGCAGACCGGCTTCTTCGAAGCGAGTGGTGATCTTGCCGATCACGTTCTTAGCAACGGCATCCGGCTTGATGATGGAAAAGGTACGTTGAACAGCCATTGGGAAACTCCAGAAACGGTGGATTAAAGCCAAAAATTAAACCCGCGAATTATACGCGGGTTCCAGTCAAAAGCATAAGAGCGATGCCCCGAGGTGGCACCTGCTCGGCATAAAAGGCTGGATATCGTCCAGCCCACGCTTACTGCGCTTCTTCGATCCAGGCAGCCTGAATGGCTTCGAGGACCTTCTCGCCGCCGCGCTGCGGGTCGTCGGAAAACTCCGGCAGCTCGACCACCCAGCGGTGCAGCTGGACGAAATTGACATAACGGGGATCGACGTCCGGCTTGCTGTCGGCGAGCTGGATGGCGATTTCGAGCACATCAACCCATTTCAGGCTCATGTCGTGGTTTCCTGATCAGTGCGGCGCTTCAGCGGCGTGATTGAGCGAATACTTGGGGATCTCGACGGTGATGTCCTGCTCACCGACGATAGCCTGGCAGGCCAGGCGCGACTGCGCTTCCAGCCCCCAGGCCTTGTCCAGATAATCCTCTTCAAGTTCGTCGGCCTCGTTCAGCGAGTCGAACCCCTTGCGCACGATGCAGTGGCAGGTGGTGCAGGCACACACGCCGCCACAGGCGCTTTCCATCTCGATATGGTGCTCGTGGGCCAGTTCCAGAATCGAGGTACCGGAGGGCGCCTCGACCACCAGCCCTTCAGGGCAAAATTTCTCGTGGGGCAGAAAAGTTACCACGGGCATCGCTTATTCCTCGATCTCATTCAGGCTGCGCCCGGCCAGCGCGGCTTTAACCGTCGAATCCATACGCCGGGCGGCAAAGGCATCGGTCACCTGCGACAGACGCTTGGTCTGCTGCTCGATGGCCAGGCCATCGGTGCCCATCAACAAATCACGTAACTCCTGCATCTGCAGCTCGATCACCATACGCTCTTCGGCATCCAGCAAACGCTCGCCATCAGCCTGCAGTGCACCCTCGACCGCCTCGAGCAGGCGCTGGGCGTCGACCTGCTGCTCGCGCAAGGCACGGGCGGCCTTGTCGCCACCGGCATGCTGGAAGGAGTCCTGCAGCATGCGCGCGACCTCGCCGTCGGTGAGGCCGTAGGACGGCTTGACCTGAATGCTGGCTTCGACGCCCGAGGCGAGTTCGCGGGCGCTGACGCTGAGCAGACCGTCGGCATCGACCTGGAAGGTCACCCGAATCTTCGCTGCCCCCGCCACCATCGGCGGAATGCCGCGCAATTCGAAGCGCGCCAGGGAGCGGCAGTCACTGATCAGCTCGCGCTCGCCCTGCAGCACGTGGATCATCATGGCGCTCTGGCCATCCTTGTAGGTGGTGAATTCCTGGGCGCGAGCGACCGGAATGGTGGTGTTGCGCGGAATCACCTTTTCCATCAGCCCGCCCATGGTTTCCAGCCCCAGGGACAGCGGGATGACATCGAGCAGCAGCAGTTCTTCACCATCGGCCCGGCGATTGCCGGCCAGGGCATCGGCCTGGATCGCGGCGCCAATGGCGACCACCTGATCCGGGTCGATATCGGTCAGCGGCGGACGGCCGAACAGCTCGCCAACCGCCTCGCGCACCCGCGGCACACGGGTCGAGCCGCCGACCATGACCACCGCACCGACGTCCTCGACCTCGATACCGGCGTCGCGAACGGCGCGGCGGCAGGCCTTCAGGCTGCGCGCCACCATCGGCTCGATCAGTGCCTGGAAGTCGGCGCGGGGCAGCACGCCCCGCCACTGTCCGTACGCCACTTCGACGCTATCGGCGGTGGTCAGCGCTTCCTTGGCGGCGCAGGCCGCCTGCAGCAGGCTGCGCTGGGCGCCAGGCTCGATATCGGCCGAGAGACCGGCCTGCTCGACGACCCAGCTGGCGATGGCATGGTCGAAGTCATCGCCGCCCAGGGCGCTGTCGCCCCCGGTCGCCAGCACTTCGAACACGCCGCCGGTCAGACGCAGAATGGAAATATCGAAGGTACCGCCGCCCAGGTCATAGATGGCCACCACGCCTTCGGCTTTCTGGTCGAGACCGTAGGCCACCGCAGCGGCAGTCGGCTCGTTGAGCAGGCGCAGCACGTTCAGGCCGGCCAGACGCGCAGCGTCCTTGGTGGCCTGGCGCTGGGAATCGTCGAAATAGGCCGGCACGGTAATGACCGCCCCAACCAGCTCGCCACCCAGGGCCGCTTCGGCACGCTGGCGCAACACCTTGAGGATATCGGCGGACACTTCGACCGGGCTTTTCAGGCCCTGCACGGTGTCGATGAACGGCATGTGCGACTCGCCCGCCACGAAGCGGTAAGGCAGTTGCTCACCCAATTGCTTCACATCGGCAAGGCCGCGACCCATCAGGCGCTTGACCGACAGGATGCTGTTGAACGGGTCACTGGCGGCCTGAAGACGAGCTGCCTCGCCCACTTCGACGCGATCGGCGCGGTAGCGCACGGCCGATGGCAGAATCAGGCGCCCCTCGGCATCGGGCAATGGCTCGCTGACGCCGCTACGCACGGCCGCCACGAGGGAATTGGTGGTGCCCAGATCGATCCCTACCGCCAGGCGACGCTGGTGAGGTTGAGGGCTCTGGCCGGGCTCAGCAATCTGCAATAAAGCCATAGGTAGTCGGTGCTTATCTGGGTATCAGGCGCGGCCACGGCAGCCGCGCGAGCATTAATCGTCGAGGCGCTCTTCCAACTGGCGCACCTCGTGGGAAAGCTTGTCGAGAAACTGCATGCGGCGCATCAGGCGCTCGGCCTCTTCTCGGCGCGCATCGTCCTCCCAAGCCTCGGCGAAGCATTCGTTCAGCGCCTGCTGGGCGACTTTCAGACGGCCCTTGAAGGCGGCCACGCCAGCCAGATCGGCTTCGTCCTGCAGGTCTTCGAGCTCTTCACGCCACTGCATCTGCTGCATAAGGAAGTCGGGATCCTGCACGGTGACTTCCAGCGGCAGCTCAGGGCCGCGCATCGCCAGCAGGTAACGCGCGCGCTGCGAATCGCTCTTCAGCGTGCGGTAAGCCTCGTTGAGGCTTGCCGAACGCTCGAGCGCCACGCGCTGCTCACGCTCGGGCGCACCGGCGAAACGGTCCGGGTGCACGCTGCGCGCCAGCTCACGGTAACGGGCGGCAAGCTGATCGAGATCCAGCCGAAAGCTCGGCTGCAGCTCGAACAGGGCGAAGTGACAGGGGCCTGATCGCTTCATCAGATGTTGAAGCTTTCGCCACAGCCGCACTCGCCGCGCACGTTCGGGTTGTTGAACTTGAAGCCTTCGTTCAACCCTTCGCGCACGAAGTCCAGCTCGGTGCCGTCGAGGTATACCAGGCTCTTAGGATCGATGATCACCTTGACGCCATGGCTTTCGAACACCTGGTCTTCGCTGGCGGTTTCGTCGACGAACTCCAGCACGTAGGCCAGGCCGGAACACCCGGTGGTGCGAACCCCGAGACGGATGCCCTCACCCTTGCCACGACCGTCGAGCGAGCGACGGATATGCTGGGCAGCGGCTTGAGTCATGCTGATGGCCATCGACAAACCTCCTTAGAGCAAACCTTTCTTCTGCTTGTAGTCGCGCACGGCCGCCTTGATGGCGTCCTCGGCGAGCACCGAGCAGTGGATCTTCACCGGCGGCAACGCCAACTCTTCGGCGAGCTGGGTATTCTTGATGGTTTCCGCCTCGTCCAGCGTCTTGCCCTTCATCCACTCGGTGGCCAGGGAGCTGGAGGCGATGGCCGAACCGCAGCCGTAGGTCTTGAACTTGGCATCTTCGATGACGCCCTGTTCGTTGACCTTGATCTGCAGGCGCATCACGTCGCCGCAGGCCGGCGCGCCGACCATGCCGGTGCCGACGTCCGGGTCTTCCGCGTTCATCTTGCCGACGTTGCGCGGGTTCTCGTAGTGGTCGATGACCTTTTCGCTGTAAGCCATGTTATCAATCCTCTCTCATCAGGCGCCGCTCACCGGCAGCTTTTAGTGTGCTGCCCATTCCACCTTGGAAATGTCGACACCTTCTTTGAACATATCCCAGAGCGGCGACAGTTCGCGCAACTTGGTAACGGCCTCGCAGACCTTCTCCGCGGCGTAGTCGACTTCTTCTTCGGTGGTGAAGCGGCCGAAGGTGAAGCGAATCGAACTGTGCGCCAACTCGTCGTTGCGGCCCAAGGCACGCAGCACGTAGGAAGGCTCCAGGGACGCCGAAGTGCAGGCCGAACCGGACGAAACCGCCAGGTCCTTGAGGGCCATGATCAACGACTCGCCTTCGACGTAGTTGAAGCTCAGGTTCAGGTTGTGCGGCACGCGGGCGGTCATACTGCCGTTGACGTACAGCTCTTCCAAGGCCTCGACCTGCTTGAAGAAGCGATCGCGCAGCGCCAGTACCTTGGCGTTCTCGGCAGCCATCTCTTGCTTGGCGATACGGAAGGCTTCACCCATGCCGACGCACTGGTGGGTCGCCAGGGTACCGGAACGCATGCCACGCTCGTGGCCGCCACCGTGGGTCTGGGCTTCCAGACGAATACGCGGCTTGCGGCGTACGTACAGCGCGCCGACGCCTTTCGGGCCATAGGTCTTGTGCGCCGAAAAGGACATCAGATCGACCTTCAGCGCCTGCAGATCGATGTCGACCTTACCGGTCGACTGCGCGGCATCGACGTGAAAGAACACGCCACGGGCACGCAGCAGCTCGCCGATCGCGGCGATGTCGTTGACGGTACCGATCTCGTTGTTGACGTGCATGATCGACACCAGCGTGGTGTCCTCGCGCAGCGCCGCCTCGACCATGGCCGGGGTGATCAGGCCGTCTTCACCGGGCTCGATGTAGGTGACTTCGAAACCTTCACGCTCGAGCTGACGCATGGTGTCGAGCACCGCTTTGTGCTCGATCTTCGAGGTGATCAGGTGCTTGCCCTTGCTGGCGTAGAAGGTAGCGACGCCCTTGATGGCGAGGTTGTCGGACTCGGTGGCACCGGAGGTCCAGACGATTTCGCGCGGGTCGGCATTGACCAGTTCGGCCACCTGGCGACGGGCGTTCTCGACCGCTTCCTCGGCCTTCCAGCCGAATACGTGGGAGCGCGAAGCCGGGTTGCCGAAGTTGCCTTCATTGGTCAGGCATTCGATCATTTTCTGCGCAACGCGCGGGTCGACCGGCGTTGTCGCAGAGTAATCCATGTAGATTGGCAATTTCATTTTTTCGGTATCTCCTAATCAGGTATCAGGCCGGCGCCTTGCGTGCTCAATCGACGGTGGACGCTTCAATCTTATCCAGATGGTGCGCCCTGCCGTTGTTGGCGCAGCGACGTTGATCCTGACGCTGGGCGACTTCCTGCACTTCGCGGCGCGTGACCAGGTCGGCCAGGCTGATGCCGCTGAGAAACTCGTGAATCTGCTGGCTCAGGTCGCACCACAGGTGGTGGGTCAGGCAGATGTCGCCGGAGTGGCAACCACCCTGCCCCTGACACCGCGTGGCATCGACGGATTCGTTGACCGCGTCGATCACTTCCGCGACCTGGATGCCCTGCATGTTGCGCGACAGCTGATAGCCACCACCCGGCCCGCGTACGCTGGAAACCAGGCTTCCACGACGAAGCTTGGCGAATAGCTGCTCGAGATACGAAAGGGAAATGCCCTGACGCTCGGAGATATCGGCGAGGGATACCGGCCCGTTCTGGGCATGCAGCGCCAGGTCGAGCATGGCAGTCACGGCGTAGCGGCCTTTGGTAGTCAGTCGCATGAAGGGTTACCAAGGATTCACAATGTGAAGCGATTATCCCCTTTTCCGAGTATTTGAGTCAACTATAAGACCAACCAAAACACTCGGATTTAGAATCCCTCTCCACGCAAAGTGGCGGCGGATCATAGCAAAGCCAGACCCGCCCCGCATCACGCCGCCGGCTTGTCGCCCTGCTCCTTGCAGACGCCGGCGAAATCCTCGTCACGCAATTGCGGCATATCCTTGGCGCAGTAGTCACTGCCCAGCTTACCCAGCGCGCCGCAAATGCCTTCGAGGCGATTGTCGACCGCATGCAGGTGATCGAGCAGCTGGCCGATCGCACGGGCCACCGGATCGGGCATGTCCTGGCTGACCCCATAGGCATCGAAGCCCAGCTTGTCGGCCATGGCCTGGCGTTGCGCCTCGAGCCCGTCATCGCCCTTGACGATGATCTTGGCCGGGATGCCGACCGCGGTCGCACCCGCCGGCACCGCCTTGGTGACCACCGCGTTGGAGCCGATCTTGGCACCCGCGCCCACGGTGAACGGGCCGAGCACCTTGGCGCCAGCTCCCACCACCACGCCATCCTCGAGCGTCGGGTGGCGCTTGCCCTTGTTCCAGCTGGTGCCGCCCAGGGTCACGCCCTGATAGAGCGTCACGTCGTCGCCGATCTCGGCGGTCTCACCGATGACGATCCCCATGCCATGGTCAATGAAGAAACGCCGGCCGATCACCGCCCCCGGGTGAATCTCGATCCCGGTCAACCAGCGACTGAAATTCGACACACCACGGGCCAGCCACTTCCAGCCAGAGGCCCAGAGCGCGTGGGCGGCACGATGCAGCCACACCGCATGCAGCCCGGGGTAGCAGGTGACCACCTCGAAGGCATTGCGCGCCGCCGGATCACGATGGAATACACCCTGGATATCTTCCCGCATGCGCTCAAACATCAGTCTTTCCCCGTTTATGGTGCTCACCGCGCGCGGCCTTGAGGGTCTCGGTCAGGATGCCGCGCAAGATATTCATTTCCAGGCGGGTCACCTCGGCTCGCCCATACAGGCGGCGCAGGCGACTCATCAGGTGCCGCGGGCTGGCGGGATCAAGAAAGCCGATTTCCACCAGCGATTTCTCCAGATGCCCGTAGAAGGACTCCATCTCATCCGCCGTCACCGGCTGATCACCTTCCTCCACGGGCGCATCCTGCTGCGGCGCGACCGGGGCACTTTCGCAAGCCAGGGCCGCCATGCGCACCTCGTAGGTCAGCACCTGCACGGCAGCCGCCAGGTTCAACGAGCTGAACGCCGGATCGGAAGGGATGTGCACGTGAAAGTGGCAACGCTGCAGTTCTTCGTTGGTCAGGCCAGCGTGCTCACGGCCGAACACCAGCGCCACCTCGCCACCCTCGACAGCCTTCTGCACCGCCGCCACGCCGCATTCACGCGGATCGATCAACGGCCAGGGAATGCGCCGCTCCCGGGCACTGGTGCCAAAGGCCAGGCTGCAGCCGACCAGGGCCTCTTCGAGACAGGACACCACCTGGGCGGAATCGAGGATATCGGTAGCGCCGGAGGCCCGGGCGACCGCCTCCTCACTGGGAAACTGGCGCGGCTCGACCAGCACCAGGCGCGACAGCCCCATGTTTTTCATGGCCCTGGCCACCCCGCCGATATTGCCGGGATGACTGGTATTGACCAGTACCACTCGAATGTTCTGCAGCAAGGTAGAAGCCCGCGTCGGATAAATGAGGTGACAAATCTTACAGAAGCACCCTCCTTTGTGTCATGCAGGACACCGACGGCACTTCATGCGCCGGGCTTTTCTGCTAGAATGGCCGGCTTTATTACGACCCCAGGTGAACTTCCATGCAGCCCATGCTGAATATCGCGCTGCGCGCAGCCCGTAGCGCCGGTGAAATGATCTTCCGCTCAATCGAACGCCTGGACGTCATCGCCGTAGATGAAAAGGACGCCAAGGACTACGTGACCGAGATCGACCGCTCGGCCGAGCTGATGATTGTCCAGGCCCTGCGCAAGGCGTACCCGACCCACAGCTTTCTCGGCGAGGAAGGCGGCCTGCTCGAAGGCAGCGGCGAAGGCGCTGACTACCAGTGGATCATCGACCCGCTCGACGGCACCACCAACTTCGTTCGCGGCGTCCCGCACTTCGCCGTCAGCCTGGCCTGCAAATACCGCGGCCGCCTGGAGCACGCCGTGATCATCGATCCGGTTCGCCAGGAAGAATTCACCGCCAGCCGCGGCCGGGGCGCCGCCCTGAACGGTCGCCGCCTGCGCGTCAGCAACCGCAAGAGCCTGGACGGCGCCCTGCTCGGCACCGGCTTCCCGTTCCGCAATGACCAGTTGGACAACCTCGAGAACTACCTGGGCATGTTCCGCAGCCTGGTGGGCCAGACCGCCGGCGTACGCCGCGCCGGCGCCGCCAGCCTCGACCTGGCCTACGTCGCCGCCGGCCGCTTCGATGCGTTCTGGGAATTCGGCCTGTCCGAGTGGGACATGGCAGCCGGCGCCCTGCTGATCCAGGAAGCGGGCGGCCTGGTCAGCGACTTCAGCGGCGGCCACGAATTCCTCGAGAAGGGCCAGATCGTTGCCGGCAACACCAAGTGCTTCAAGGCCGTACTGACCGCGATTCAGCCGCACCTGTCGGCATCGCTCAAGCGCTAAGGGCTGGCGAAAGTCTGCTGCGCGTCGGCACTGCGGCGCTAAAAGCAGGCTCGGAACGCTCCTGTACAAAAGTACACTCCGCTTCCCCCGCCTGTTTTTCAGGGCCGCCTAGGCCCCGCATGGCTCTAGCTCGCTAGACCTTGAAGACCTGAATCAAAAAAACCGGCCCAAGGCCGGTTTTTTATCGCCCATGAAAAAGGCGCTCTCGGGAGCGCCTTTTCTTCAGCCCGCCGAGCGGATCACTCGCCCGACTCGGAGTCAGCCAGTACCAGCTTGCCGTCGCGAACCGGAATCTTGCTGCCCGGCTCTTCGTCCATGCGCACACGGCCTACCTTGCCATCCAGGTCGTATTTGACGTCGTAGCCGACGATCTTCTCACTGGTGTCGTGGACGGTCTTGCAGCGGGTTTCGGTAGTGGTGTAGGTGTCACGCGCCTGCATGCCTTCCTGCACCTTGTTGCCGGCATAACCGCCGCCCACCGCGCCTGCCACGGTAGCGATCTTCTTGCCATTACCGCCGCCTACCTGGTTACCCAATAGACCACCGACCACGGCGCCGATAGCGGTACCGGCGATCTGATGCTGATCCTGTACCGGGCGCTGACGGGTAACGGCCACGTCACGGCATTCTTCACGGGGGGTCTTGATGGTCTCGGTCACCGGCTTGACCGCCAGAACCTCGGCGTACTTGGGTCCGCTCACCATGCTATAGGTCGCGACAGCACCACCTGCAGTGACACCAACGGCACCCAGCACAGCACCAACCAACAATGACTTGTTCATGCGATTCTCCTGATCACAACTGCAGCGCCTATATGCGCCCTACTCCCAGCCTTGGAAATGTAAAACGGGCGACAAGTTCCCTTGTCGCCCGCCTTTAATGCAGCACAGATGATGAGCGAATCACGCTTTATGGGCGCTCGTCGACACCCTCGGCATCAGTGGCCGGAGGGATCAGGTCCTCGGAGGTCAACTTCAGCCAGATCAGCACCGGCGCACTGATGTACACCGAAGAGTAGGTACCCACTACCACACCGATAAGCAGGGTCAGCGCGAAGCCGCCCAGGCTGTCGCCACCGAACACCAGCAACGCGATCAGCGCCAGGGCGGTCGACAGCGAGGTGGCAATGGTACGCAGCAGGGTCTGGGTCACCGAGACATCGATGTTCTCGATGATGTCGGCCTTGCGCATCATCCGGAAGTTCTCGCGAATCCGGTCGTAGATGATGATGGTGTCGTTCAGCGAGTAGCCCACCATCGCCAGCACCGCAGCCAGCACGGTCAAGTCGAAGGGCACCTTGAAGAATGCCAGTATGCCAAGGGTGACAATGATGTCGTGCGCCAGGGAACCGACCGCGCCGACACCGAACTTCCATTGAAAACGAAAGGCCAGGTACAGCAAGATGCCGCCCAGCGCCAGCAGCATGGCCAGGCCACCCTGGTCACGCAGCTCCTCGCCCACCTGCGGGCCGACGAACTCGACGCGCTTGACCTCGAACGAGGTCTCGGTGTCGATCTTGCGCAGCGCGCTGGCCACTTCGTTGCCCAGATCGGGCGAGTCGCCGGCCAGGCGCACCAGTACGTCGGTGGTGGAACCGAAGCTCTGCACCACGGCGTCAGCGTAACCGGCCTGACCCAGCTCGCGCTTGATCAGCTCCAGATCCGCCGGCTGCTCGTAGGTCAGCTCGATCAACGTTCCGCCGGTGAAATCCAGACCGAAATTAAGACCATGTTTGAACAGGCTACCCAGACCGATAAGGCTGATAACCACGGTGACGGCGAACGCGATGTTGCGTATCGCCATGAACGGAATTCGTGAAGGTAACTTCATGATCTCACCTCAAATCCACAGTTTCTTGAAGTTACGGCCACCGAAGATCAGGTTGACCATGCCGCGAGTGAACATGATCGCGGTGAACATCGAGGTGACGATGCCCAGCGACAGGGTCACAGCGAAGCCTTTCACCGGACCAGTACCCAGCCCGAACAGAATCGCGCCGACCAGCAGCGTGGTCAGGTTACTGTCGAGAATTGCCGAGTAGGCGCGATCGAAACCTTCATGGATCGCCCGCTGAACGCTCAGGCCCTTGGCCAGCTCCTCGCGAATCCGCGAGAAGATCAGCACGTTGGCATCGACCGCCATGCCCAGGGTCAGCACGATACCGGCAATGCCTGGCAGGGTGAGCGTTGCACCGATCACCGACATCAGGCCGACCAGCAGGGTCAGGTTGAACGCCAGGGCGATGGTGGCCAGGACACCGAAGAAACGGTAGATGGCGATGATGAACAACGACACGAAGACCATCGCCCACTCGGTGGATTCGATGCCCTTGACGATGTTCTCGGCACCCAGGCTCGGGCCGATGGTGCGCTCTTCGGCAAAGTACATTGGCGCGGCCAGGCCACCGGCGCGCAACAACAGCGCAAGCTCGGACGACTCACCCTGGCCGTTCAGACCGGTAATGCGGAACTGGCTGCCCAGCGGCGACTGGATGGTCGCCAGGCTGATGATCTGCTTCTCCTCCTTGAAGGAGTCGACCTGCACTTCCTGTTCGACGCCGTCGACCATCTGCTTCACGTAGCGGGTCTGCGGGCGCTGCTCGATGAAGATCACCGCCATGCTGCGCCCGACGTTGCTGCGGGTGGCGCGGTTCATCAGGTCACCACCGTGGCCATCCAGGCGGATGTTGACCTGCGGGCGACCGTTCTCGTCGAAGCTGGCCTGGGCGTCGGTCACCTGGTCACCGGTGATGATCAGCTCACGCTCGAGCTGCACCGGCGGGCGGCCTTCCTCGCGGAAGCCGAACTGCTCGGTGGTGCCACGCGGCGCATTCGGGTCGGCCGCCAGACGGAACTCCAGGTTGGCGGTCTTGCCGAGGATACGCTTGGCTTCGGCCGTGTCCTGCACACCCGGCAGCTCGACCACGATGCGATTGGCACCCTGGCGTTGCACCAGTGGCTCGGCGACGCCGAGCTCGTTGACCCGGTTACGCACCGTGGTCAAGTTCTGGCGAATCGAGTACTCGCGAATTTCCGCGATCTTGGCCGGCGTCAGGGTGACACGCAACACCTGCTGGCCACCACGCTCCTGGGCGTTGAGTTCGAAATCGTTGTAATCCTTGCGAATCAGTTGCTCGGCCTTGGCCAGCGTCTCGGCGTCAGCGAAGCCCAGCTGAATGGCGCCACCTTGCTGCGGCATGCTGCGATAACGCACACGCTCCTTGCGCAGCAGGCTCTTGAGTTCGCCCTCGTAGACCTGGCGACGCACTTCCAAGGCCTTGTCCATGTCGACTTCGAGCAGGAAGTGCACACCACCGGAGAGGTCGAGACCCAGCTTCATGGGGCTCGCGCCGAGACTGCGCAGCCACTCGGGCGTGGTCTGGGCAAGGTTCAGGGCCACCACGAAATTGTCGCCCAGGGTCTTGCGCACGACATCCTTGGCTGGCAGCTGGTCGCCCTGGCTGACCAGGCGAATCAGGCCGCTGCGGCCCTGCTCGCCCACGTTCGATGCCTTGACCTCGATCCCCGCCTCGGTCAGCGCCCTGCTGACGCGGTCGAGATCGGCCTGCGCGATGGTCTGCGCCGAACTGGCCCCGCTGATCTGGATCGCCGGATCATCGGGGTAAAGATTGGGTGCGGAATAAATCAGACTGACGATCAGCACAGCTGCGATCAGCAGGTACTTCCACAAAGGGTATTTGTTGAGCATGAATGACGCCGCCCGCTTATGACGCGGGGCGCAATATGCGCCCCGCGGGATGGATAAAACTGCAACAGAGACTTAACAGACCGCTGAAAACCCTAGACGAGGCGGCCAGCGCCAGGCCGATGGCGGCCCACAGGTACAGGCGAGGAAGTGCTCGGAGTCGCGAACGACTTTACCGGTGCAAATGCGCATTCCGAGCCTGTATCTAACGCAGCGATGGCAACGCAGGTCGTTTTTCAACCGTGATCAGATGGCTTTCAGCGTACCTTTGGGCAGGGTTGCCGCAACGGCTGCTTTCTGGATCTTCAGCTCGACGGTGTCGGACACTTCGATGACCACGAAGTCATCGCTGACCTTGGAAACCTTGCCGGCGATGCCGCCGCTGGTTACCACTTCGTCACCCTTCTGCAGGTTGCCGAGCAGGTTCTTGTGCTCCTTGGCGCGCTTGGCCTGGGGACGCCAGATCATCAGGTAGAAGATGACCAGGAAGCCGATCAGGAAGATCCACTCGAAACCGGTACCAGCCGGGCCGGCAGCAGGGCCAGCGGCATCAGCGTAGGCAGCGGGAATAAAAAAGCTCATTTGATACTCCTGTTGAAAGATCTTTTGACCATCGGAAATCAGTCCAGCGGCGGCGTTGGCAGGCCGCGTCGGGCATAGAAGGCATCGACAAAGGCGGCCAATGTACCCTGTTGAATTGCCTCGCGCAAACCAGCCATGAGGCGCTGGTAATGGCGCAAGTTGTGGATTGTATTCAACATGCTGCCGAGCATTTCGCCGCACTTGTCCAAATGATGCAGATAGGCGCGCGAGAAGTGTTTGCAGGTGTAACAGTCGCAGGTCGGATCCAGCGGCGAGTCATCGTGACGGTGGAAGGCATTGCGGATTTTCAACACCCCGGTATCGACGAACAGATGGCCGTTGCGCGCATTGCGGGTCGGCATCACGCAGTCGAACATATCCACGCCACGGCGCACGCCCTCGACCAGATCTTCGGGCTTGCCGACGCCCATCAGGTAACGCGGCTTGTCGCTCGGCATCTGCCCGGGCAGGTAGTCGAGCACCTTGATCATCTCTTCCTTCGGCTCGCCCACCGACAGGCCGCCGATGGCCAGGCCGTCGAACTCCAGCTCGTTCAAGCCCTCCAGCGAGCGCATGCGCAGCGACTCGTGCATGCCACCCTGGACGATGCCGAACAGCGCGGCGCTGCTGTCGCCATGGGCGACCTTGGAACGCTTGGCCCAGCGCAGCGACAGCTCCATGGAGGTCTTGGCCACGTCGAACTCAGCGGGGTATGGCGTGCATTCGTCGAAGATCATCACAATGTCCGAGCCCAGGTCGCGCTGCACCTGCATGGATTCTTCCGGCCCCATGAACACCTTGGCGCCGTCGACCGGCGAGGCGAAGGTCACGCCCTCCTCCTTGATCTTGCGCATCGCCCCCAGGCTGAACACCTGGAAACCGCCGGAGTCGGTGAGGATCGGCCCCTGCCACTGCATGAAGTCGTGCAAGTCGCCGTGGCGCTTGATGACCTCGGTACCCGGACGCAGCCACAGGTGGAAGGTGTTGCCCAGAATGATCTGCGCGCCGATCGCCTCGATGTCGCGCGGCAACATGCCCTTGACCGTGCCGTAGGTGCCCACCGGCATGAATGCCGGGGTTTCCACCACGCCACGCGGGAAGGTCAGGCGGCCGCGACGGGCCTTGCCATCGGTGGCGAGCAGTTCGAAGGACATGCGGCAGCTGCGCGTCATATTGAAACCTCGGGCCCGCGCGGTGCGGGATTGCGGGTGATGAACATGGCATCACCGTAACTGAAGAAGCGATAGCCCTCGGCCACGGCCTGGGCATAGGCCGCCATGGTTTCGGGATAGCCGGCGAATGCCGACACCAGCATCAGCAGGGTCGACTCCGGCAGGTGGAAGTTGGTGACCAGGGCATCGACCACATGGAAGGGCCGGCCCGGGTAGATGAAGATGTCGGTGTCGCCGCTGAAGGGCTTGAGCTCGCCATCACGGGCGGCGCTTTCCAGGGAACGGACGCTGGTGGTCCCCACCGCCACGACGCGGCCGCCGCGGGCGCGACATGCCTGCACGGCATCGACCACGTCCTGGCCGACTTCGAGCCACTCGCTGTGCATGTGGTGATCTTCGATGTGCTCGACACGTACCGGCTGGAAGGTCCCGGCGCCAACATGCAGGGTGACGAAGGCGCTTTCGACACCCTTTTCGCGCAACGCGGCCAGGAGCTCGTCATCGAAATGCAGGCCCGCCGTGGGCGCTGCCACGGCGCCGGCCTTCTGTGCATAGACGGTCTGGTAACGCTCGCGGTCGGCGTCCTCGTCGGGTCTGTCTATATAAGGAGGCAACGGCATGTGCCCGACGCGCTCGAGCAGCGGCAGCACCGCCTCCTCGAAACGCAGCTCGAACAACGCATCGTGACGCGCCAGCATCTGCGCCTGGGCGCCACCATCGATATCGAGCAGCGAACCCGGCTTGGGCGACTTGCTCGAACGCACGTGCGCCAGCACGCGGTGCTCGTCGAGCACCCGCTCGATCAGAATCTCCAGCTTGCCGCCGGTGGCCTTCTGCCCGAACAGCCGCGCCGGGATCACCCGGGTGTTGTTGAACACCATCAGGTCGCCGGGGCGCAGGTATTCCAGCAGGTCGGCGAACTGCCGATGGGCGAGTGCACCGCTGGCGCCATCGAGAATCAGCAATCGGCTGGCACGGCGCTCGGCAAGGGGGTGACGGGCGATCTGCCCGTCAGGCAGATCGAAATGAAAGTCGGCAACGCGCATGATCGAAAAGGTGTCGTACTGCAGGGCAGAGCAGCTTACCGGAATTCGCCTACGCTGACCACGCAAGCGCATTGACCAACGGCATCTTGCTCCCTATACTGCGCCGCCATTGTGCCCCGGTGGCGGAACCGGTAGACGCGGCGGATTCAAAATCCGTTTTCGAAAGAAGTGGGAGTTCGAGTCTCCCCCGGGGCACCATATATCCTTCTACTGTTGCCAACTTGTGACAGTTCGCACTGAAACAGTGCCGTGCATCGCCTCGCTGCACAGGCTTGAGCCATTATAAAAACCCATCTGCAATTCGGACAAAGCCTCGCGATCATTACGTGGGTTTATGCGTGTCCGAAGGGTTGGCATTTGCCTAAAAGTTAGCGTAGAGTTCAGCCACTGTGTTTGCATGGGTCGCCGAGAATCGTGACCTGATGCAGTAGATCGCCCTAGATCCGCTACATCCCGTTCGACTTCCATCACTCCTTGCAACCAGTCTTCAGTCCTCTACACATGGAGGCTGTCATCAACTCTAGTTCCAAGGATAAGAGACATGTCGAATCGTCAGAACGGTACCGTCAAGTGGTTTAACGACGAGAAAGGTTTTGGTTTTATCACTCCAGAAAGCGGTCCGGATCTGTTCGTACATTTCCGCGCTATCGAAGGTAACGGCTTCAAGAGCCTGAAAGAAGGCCAGAAAGTTAGCTTCGTTGCTGTACAAGGTCAAAAAGGCATGCAGGCTGACCAGGTTCAAATCCAGGAATAAGCCGCTGTTTGAAAAAACCCCTGACTCACGTCAGGGGTTTTTTTATACCTGCAACTTAGTATCCGTGCTTTAACCGCCCTTATGCATGCGAACCCGATATGCCAAGATCCGCACTACGCCCGCAAGGCGACTTTCCCCCGGCCGGCCCTGGCCGGCGCCTGGCAGCCATCTTGTACGACGGCTTCCTGTGCATCGCGCTGCTGATCGTCGTGGGCTTCATCTACAAACTGATCCAGATGGCCATCTACGGCGAAGCGCAGCTGCGGCAATGGGCGGATGCGGGCGCCCTGGACCATGACCCACTGCTCTCCAGCCTGTTGCTGCTGAGCCTGTTCGGCTTCTTCGCCAAGTTCTGGACCCACGGCGGCCAGACCTTGGGCATGCAGGTGTGGGGCATTCGCGTGCAGAACGCCGATGGCACGGCGATCAGCCTGTGGCAGGCGCTGCTGCGCTTTCTGATCGCCATCCTGTCATGGCTGACGCTGGGGCTGGGTTTTCTGTGGATGCTGGTCGACAAGCGCAAGCGCAGCTGGCATGACCTGTATTCCAATACTGTGATCGTGCGCCTGCCCAAGCACGCGCACCGCAAATAACAAGGGTCGGCAGAGATTCGAATTACCGCGAAACTGCGCCCTCTCCACTGATGGGAGAGGGCACAGTGGGATCAGCCAGCCCGGCGCAGCAGCCAGAGGCCGGCGATGGCGCAGATGCTCGCTGGAAGCAGCACCGCCACCAGAGGCGAGAAGCCGAACACCAGGCTCGATGGGCCGAGCAGATCCTGGGCGATACGGAACACGAAGCCCACCAGCACACCGGTGAATACCCGCTGGCCGAGGGTGACCGAACGCAGCGGGCCGAAGATGAAGGAGATGGCCATCAATACCAGCGCGGCGGTGACCAGCGGCTGCAGCACCTTGGTCCAGAACGCCAGCCAGTAATTGCCGTTGTTCAGGCCCTGCTCTTTCAGGTAATGGATGTAGCTCCACAAGCCGGTGATCGACAGCGCCTCGGGCTCCAGCACCACGGTGCCGAGCAACTGCGGGCTGAGCTCGATATCCCAGCGTTCGGTCGGTGCCTTGACGACTTCGGTGCGGCGATCATGGAACAGCGTGGTCGCCACATCCTCCAGCTCCCAATAGCTGCCTTCGTAGGTGGCGCGGCGGGCGAAGCTGGACGACTCCAGGCGGCGCTCGTCATCGAAGCGATAGCGGGTCACCCCGAACAGCACGCCACCGGGCTGCACGGCATTGATGTGCACGAACTCCTGTCCCTGACGGTGCCACATGCCGCGCTTTGCGGTCTGCGCTTCGCCACCACCCTGGGCCATGGCACGGCTGGCCTGGGCCTGGTTTTCGGTCCAGGGCGCCAGGTACTCGCCGATCAGAATGCCCACCAGCATCAGCGCCAGCATGGGCTTCATCACGCCCCAGACGATACGCCCGATGGACACGCCGGCCGCGCGCATGATGGTCAGCTCGCTGTTGCTGGCCAGCGTACCCAGGCCGATCAGGCAACCCACCAGCGCCGCCATCGGCAGCATGTCGTAGATGCGCCGCGGCGCGGTCAGCAGTACGTACCAAAGCGCATCGCCGATGCCATAGTTGCCTTCGATGTCGCCCAGCTCATCGATCAGCGCGAACAGCAGGGCCAGGCCGACGATGATGCCGAGCACAGCCAGAATGGCGAACAGCACCTGCACGCCGATGTAACGATCCAGCTTAACCACGAGCATTCTCCCGACGGCTTACCAACTTCAGACGCAGCGGCTCCCAGTAGAGCAGCGCCAGGCCAACCAGCAGGAACAACAGGTGCACGCCCCACAGCCCGACATAAGGCGGGATACGCCCCTTGTCCAGCGCACTGCGGGCCGCCACCAGCAGGCCGAGGTAGGTCATGTACAGGAGAATCGCCGGCAGCAGCTTGAGAAAGCGGCCCTGACGTGGGTTGACCCGTGACAGCGGTACGGCCATCAGGGTGACGATAAAGACCAGCAACGGGATGGAGATACGCCACTGCAGTTCGGACTGCAGGCGCGGCTCGTCACTGCCGATCAATTGCGAGGTGGGAATCGCCTCGCGTTCGCTGATGTCCGCCGCTACCGACGGCTTGGGCAGCAGCACGCCGTAGGTGTCGTACTGGATCACCCGGTAATCGGCCTGCCCCGGATTGCCGTCATAGCGGTAGCCGTTTTCCAGGATCAGGTAGCGGCTGCCGTCGGGCTGCACTTCCTGGCGACCACGCTCGGCGACCAGCACGCTGATGCCGCGATCCTTGTCGCCCTCGCGGGACACACGCTTGTCGGAGATAAAGATGCCGCCCAGCTCGGTGCGGTCGTCCGACAGCTCCCGGGTGTAGGTGACCCGGGTGCCGTCGCGCATCGACTGAAAGCGCCCCGGCACCAGGGTATCGAACTCGGTCAGGGCATCCTGCTGATTGAAGATCCTGGCGACCTGGGTCACGCCCTGGGGCGCCAGGCCCAGGCTCAGCCAGGCCACCAGCAGCGCCACCACGGTGGCGGGCGCCAAACTGTAGAGAAACAGCCGCTGCTGGCTCATGCCGGTGGCCGACAGCACGGTCATCTCGCTGTCCAGGTAAAGCCGCCCGTACGCCAGCAAAAAGCCCAGGAACAGGCCGAGAGGCAGAATCAGCTGCAGGAAACCGGGCAGGCGAAACCCCATGATCAGGAACAGCACGCTCGGGTCGAGTATCCCCTGGGCCGCCTGGGCCAGGTACTTGATGAAGCGGCCACTCATGATGATTACCAGCAGTACGGCGCTCACCGCACTCAGGGTAACCAGAACCTCTCGGGACAAATATCGGAAGACGATCAAACAGACACTCCAGGGTTGTCAGGCTCAGGCGGCTGTGCTCAAACTAGCCGAACAGCATGCTGGCCCGCACTTTCAAGCGAACCGGCCGAAAAAATTGTCGTCCATTATCCTGTATTCGCGACTCGTTGTCTTGGGGACACCACGCATGGAATTTATCGTCAAAAGCGCTCGCCCGGAAACACTGAAAACCGCCACCCTGGTCATCCCGGTTGCCGAGGGTGGCAAGCTCGGCACCACGGCCAAGGCCGTGGACGCTGCCAGCGGCGGCGCCATTGCCGCCCTGCTCAAGCGTGGCGACCTGGCGGGCAAGCCTGGCCAGACCCTGCTGGTTCACGGTGTGGCGAACCTCAAGGCCGAGCGCGTACTGCTGGTCGGCACCGGCAAGGACGCCGAACTGTCTGACCGCCAACTGCGCAAATTGATCGCTGCCATTTATGGCGTACTGAAAAATCTCGGTGGCAGCGATGCCCTGCTGGCCCTGCAGGATGTCCAGGTGAAGGGCCGCGACGCCTACGGCAAGGCCCGCCTGCTGGTGGAAAGCCTGGCCGACGCCAGCTACCAGTTCGATCGTTTCAAGAGCCAGAAGGCCACGCCCGGCGCCCTGAGGAAGATCATCCTGATCACCGACAAGGCCGACACCGCCGCCGTCGAGCGCGCTACCCGCGAGGCACGCGCCATCGCCATCGGCATGGCACTGACCAAGGACCTGGGCAACCTGCCGCCGAACATCTGCCACCCCAGCTACCTGGCCGAACAGGCCAAGGAGCTGGCCAAGGCGCACAACAATCTCAAGGTCGATATTCTCGACGAGAAGAAGCTGCAGGCCCTGGGTGCCGGCGCCTTCCTCGCCGTGGCTCAAGGCAGCGACCAGCCGCCGCGAATGATCGTCATGCAGTACAACGGCGGCAAGAAAGGTGACAAGCCCCACGCCCTGGTCGGCAAGGGCATCACCTTCGATACCGGCGGCATCAGCATCAAGCCGGCTGCCGGCATGGATGAAATGAAGTACGACATGGGTGGTGCGGCCAGTGTGTTCGGCACCCTGCGCGCGGTGCTCGAACTGCAACTGCCGATCAACCTGGTATGCCTGCTGGCCTGCGCCGAGAACATGCCCAGTGGCGGCGCGACCCGCCCGGGCGACATCGTCACCACCATGAGCGGGCAGACCGTGGAAATCCTCAACACCGACGCCGAAGGCCGCCTGGTGCTGTGCGACACCCTGACCTACGCCGAGCGCTTCAAGCCGCAATCGGTGATCGATATCGCCACCCTGACCGGCGCCTGCATCGTCGCCCTGGGCAGCAACGTCTCCGGCCTGATGGGCAACGACGACGAGCTGGTCAACCAGATCCTCGCCGCCGGCCGCCAGGCCGATGACCGCGCCTGGCAACTGCCGCTGTACGACGAATACCAGGAGCAGCTGGACAGCCCGTTCGCCGACATCGCCAACATCGGTGGGCCGAAAGCCGGCACCATCACCGCCGGCTGCTTCCTGTCGCGCTTCACCAAGGCCTACAAGTGGGCGCACCTGGACATCGCCGGCACCGCCTGGGTCAGCGGCGGCAAGGACAAGGGCGCCACCGGCCGCCCGGTGCCGCTGCTCACCCAGTACCTGCTCGACCGCGTGACGGCCTGACCACCAGCGCTGCTGAGGGTGGCCACTCCCGGCCACCCTCGCCTGTCACTCCTGCCCTGCTCGAAACCGTCCACTGCGCTTTTCGCTTGAAGCTTGCCGCTTGAAGCCCGACACTTGCCGCCATGCCCCGAATCGAATTCTACGTACTGTCGTCGGCCACTCCAGCCGAACGCCTGCGCGCTGCCTGCCAGCTCGCCGGCAAAGCCTGGCGAGCCGGTCTGCCGGTGTTTCTGCGCGGTCGCGACAACGCGCAATGCCACGAACTCGACGAGCTGCTCTGGCGTGTCCGCCAGGAGAGCTTCATTCCCCACGGCCTGCATCAGGACGATCCCCACGCGTCCGTGGTGATCGGTCTGGACGAGGAACCGGCGGCGCAGCAAGCGGTGCTGATCAACCTCAGCAGCGCCCTCAGCCCGCATATCGACCGGTTCAGCCGGGTGATCGAGATCGTCAACCAGGAACCCGACCTGCTGGCCGCCTGCCGGGAGAATTTCCGCAGCTACCGGCAACGCGGCTATGATCCCAAACGTGTCGAACTGTAGACCCCTGCCATGGACAACCTGAACCCGCCCCACAAACCCGGCGCCCTGCTGAGCGATCTCGAATCGATTCGCGAGCTGCTCGACGACGACCTCGACCCGCCGCTGCTCACCGACAGGTTCGAACCGGACGACATTCCCCTGCTCTCCGAGGTGGTTCGCGCCCCCGAGCCGGTAATCGCCGCGCAACCCGCCGCGCCCGGCAGCGCAACCGGGATCGCCTCGGAAGACGAGTTGCGCCAGACCGTGCAGCGCGCCATCGGCCGCGACAACGAGATCAACCGCCTGGACACCGAGCTGCGCGCCGCGGCGCAACTGCTGCTGCAGGATGTGATCGACGATTTCGTGCCGCAGATCGAAGCCGAGCTCAAGCGCCGCCTGCAGGCGCGCCTCAATCGCCTGCTCCCGCCGCGCCGCTGATCTCTCCCCGCCCTGACGGCCTTTTTCAGCGCGACCGATAGCCGCGACAGCGGAGGAAAACTGCACGGCGGTTGGTTATACTGCTCGGCTTTTCCGATCAGACGCCAGAAGGGTCCCGCCGCGCATGGACAAGACCTACCAGCCCCACGCCATCGAAACCGCCCTGTACGAAAACTGGGAGGCGAAGGGCTACTTCGCTCCGCAGGGTTCCGGTGAACCCTACACCATCATGATCCCGCCGCCGAACGTGACCGGCAGCCTGCACATGGGCCACGGTTTCAATAACGCGATCATGGACGCGCTGATCCGCTTCCGCCGCATGCAGGGTCGCAACACCCTGTGGCAGCCGGGCACCGATCACGCCGGTATCGCCACGCAGATGGTGGTGGAACGTCAGCTGGGCGCCCAGGGTATCGATCGCCATGATCTGGGCCGCGAGAAATTCCTTGAGAAAGTCTGGGAGTGGAAAGCCGAGTCCGGTGGCACCATCACCCGGCAGATCCGTCGCCTGGGCTCGTCGGTGGACTGGTCGCGCGAGCGCTTCACCATGGACGACGGCCTGTCCGAGGCGGTCAAGGAAGCATTCGTACGCCTGCACGAGGACGGCCTGATCTACCGCGGCAAGCGTCTGGTCAACTGGGACACCAAGTTCCACACCGCCATTTCCGACCTGGAAGTGGAAAGCCACGACGAGAAAGGCCACCTGTGGAACCTGCGCTACCCGCTGGCCGACGGCCAGAAGACCGCAGAGGGAGACGACTACCTGATCGTCGCCACCACGCGCCCGGAAACCATGCTCGGTGATGCCGCCGTCGCCGTGAACCCGCAAGACGAGCGCTACAAGGCGCTGATCGGCCAGTACGTCGAGCTGCCGCTGGTGGGCCGCCGCATCCCGATCATCGCCGACGATTATTGCGACCCGGAATTCGGCACCGGCTGCGTGAAGATCACCCCGGCCCACGACTTCAATGACTATGAGGTCGGCAAGCGCCATAACCTGCCGCTGATCAACATTTTCGACCAGGATGCCAAGGTGCTGCCCGGCGCGCAGATCTTCAACATCGACGGCAGCGTCAACGCCCTGCTCGATGCCAGCCTGCCCGCCGAATACGCCGGCCTGGATCGCTTCGAGGCGCGCAAGCAGATCGTCGCAGCTTTCGATGCCCGCGGCCTGCTGCAAAGCATCGACGACCACGCCCTGAAAGTGCCGAAGGGCGACCGCTCCGGCACCATCATCGAACCCTGGCTGACCGATCAGTGGTACGTGTCCACCAAGCCGCTGGCCGAGAAGGCCATCGAAGTGGTCGAGAACGGCGAGATCCAGTTCGTGCCCAAGCAGTACGAAAACATGTACTTCAGCTGGATGCGCGATATCCAGGACTGGTGCATCAGTCGTCAGCTGTGGTGGGGTCACCGTATTCCGGCGTGGTACGACCAGGCGGGCAACGTCTATGTCGGCCGCGACGAAGCCGAGGTGCGCGCCAAGCACGACCTGGGCAACATCGCCCTGCGCCAGGACGACGACGTGCTGGACACCTGGTTCAGCTCCGGCCTGTGGACCTTCTCCACCCTCGGCTGGCCCGAGCAGACCGACTTCCTGAAGACCCATCACCCGACCGACGTGCTGGTCACCGGTTTCGACATCATCTTCTTCTGGGTTGCCCGGATGATCATGCTCTCGACCCACCTGACCAAACAGATTCCGTTCAAGACCGTGTACGTGCACGGCCTGGTGCGCGACGGCCAGGGCCAGAAGATGTCCAAGTCCAAGGGTAACGTCCTCGATCCGCTGGATATCGTCGACGGCATCGACCTGGAAACCCTGCTGGCCAAACGCACCAGCGGCATGATGCAGCCCAAGCTCGCCGAGAAGATCGCCAAGCAGACCAAGGCCGAGTTCCCGGAAGGCATCGCCAGCTACGGCACCGACGCCCTGCGCTTCACCTTCTGCTCGCTGGCCACCACCGGCCGCGACGTGAAGTTCGACATGGGCCGCGTCGAGGGCTATCGCAACTTCTGCAACAAGCTGTGGAACGCCGCCAACTTCGTCATCGAGAACACCGATGGCCAGGACACCGGCATCACTGGCGAGGCCGTGGACCTGTCGCCGGTCGACCGCTGGATCATCTCCGCCCTGCAGCGCTGCGAGCAGGACGTGACCCGCCACCTCGACGCCTTCCGCTTCGACCTGGCGACTCAAGCGCTGTACGAGTTCGTCTGGGACGAGTACTGCGCCTGGTACCTGGAGCTGGTCAAACCCGTGCTGTGGGACGAGAACGCACCGCTTGAGCGCCAGCGCGGCACCCGCCGTACCCTGGCGCGTGTGCTGGAAGTGATCCTGCGTCTGGCCCACCCGTTCATGCCGTTCATCACCGAAGAAATCTGGCAGCGCATCAAGGGCCAGGCCGGCGTCAGCGGCGACACCCTGATGCTGCAGCCGTGGCCGGTGGCCAACGAGGCCCGCCTCGACGCCGCGGCCGAAGGCGATATCGAATGGGTCAAGCAGCTGATGCTCGGCGTGCGGCAGATCCGTGGCGAGATGAAAATCTCCATGGCCAAACGCATCGACGTGATCCTCGCCAACGCCTCGGCCTCCGACCTGCGCCGCCTCAACGACAATGCCCCGCTGCTCAACAAGCTGGCCAAGTTCGAGTCGGTGACGGTGCTGGCTGCCGGCGAAGAAGCGCCAATGTCCGCTACTGCCCTGGTCGGCGACATGCAGGTACTGGTGCCGATGGCCGGGCTGATCGACAAGGAAGCCGAACTGGCGCGCCTGGACAAGGAAATCCAGCGCCTGGAAGGCGAAGCCAAGCGGGTCGGCGGCAAGCTGGCCAACGAAGGCTTCGTCGCCAAGGCCCCGGCCGAGGTGCTTGAGAAGGAACGCGCCAAACTGGCCGAGGCCGAACAGGCCCTGGCCAATCTGGTGGAGCAGCGCGGCAAGATCGCCAGCCTCTAACAGCCTGTAGCTCCGCGCAGTGATAAGGAAACGGCCCGCCGCGGTGAAAACCCGGCGGGCCGTTTTCGTTTATGGGCATGCCGTGGTGCATCAGGCAGTATGCTCGCGACTCCTCACCTGATCGGACGATGCAAATGGATGTGAGCAAGACCAAGACCAGTTTCTACCGCCGCCTCTACGTCGCCTGGCTGATCGACAGTGGCACCGCCGATAGCGTGCCCGCCCTGATGGCCGCCACCGGCATGCCCCGGCGCACCGCCCAGGACACCCTGAGTGCCCTGGAGGAGCTGGATATCGACTGCCAGTTCCAGCAGCAGGATGGCGAGCGCAACAACGCCGGCCGTTACGTGATCCGCGACTGGGGCGCCATCGACAAGCGCTGGATTGCCGCCAATCTGCAGCAGGTCAAAGCAGTGCTCGGCTATCCCTGAGAACCTGTCCAAAGTCTGCTGCGCGTCGATACTGCGGCGTTGAAAGCAGGCTCTGAAATTTGCTCGGCAAGGAGCCTGAATGAATATCGACCTGCTGATGGTGCTCGGCCTGCTGTTCACGGCCGTTGTGCTGTTCGTCCTCAACAAGCCGCGTATGGACGTGGTCGCGCTGATGATCCTCGTCGCCCTGCCGCTGACCGGCGTGCTGACCGTCCAGGAAACCCTGGCCGGCTTTGCCGACCCCAGCGTGATCCTGATCGCCGCGCTGTTCGTGATCGGCGAGGCGCTGGTGCGCACCGGCATCGCCTACCGCCTTGGCGACTGGCTGGTGGCCAAGGCTGGCAGCAGCGAAACCCGCCTGCTGGTATTGCTGATGGTGGCCGTGGCCGGACTCGGCTCGGTGATGAGCTCGACCGGCGTGGTGGCGATCTTCATCCCCGTGGTACTCGGTGTGGCGGCGCGCCTGAAGATCGCTCCAGGCCGGCTGATGATGCCCCTGGCCTTCGCTGGCTTGATCAGCGGCATGCTCACCCTGGTGGCCACGCCGCCGAACATGGTGGTGCACAGCGAGCTGCTGCGTGCCGGCCTGCCCGGTTTCAGTTTCTTCAGCTTCACGCCGATTGGCCTGGCCGTGCTGGTGCTCGGCGTGTTGTATATGCTCGCCACCCGGCGCTGGCTGCAACGTGACGCCGATGGCGATACCTCGGCGCCGCCACGCCTGACCCTCGCCGACCTGGCTGACAGCTACCGCCTCGGTGAACGCGAACGGCGCCTGCAGGTACGCGCCGATTCGCCCCTGGCCAACCAGGCGCTGGACGAGCTGCAGCTGCGCTCGCACTACGGCATCAACGTGATTGCCGTGGAGCGCCAGCGGCAATTCCGTACCCTGTTGCTGATGGCCACAGGCAACACCCAGCTGCTGCCTGGCGACGTGCTGCTGGTCGACCTGGCCAGCCCGGCCATCGCGCTGCTCGGCACCTACCAGGAGCTGGGCCTGGAACCGCTACCGCTGCGCAACTCCTACTACAGCGTGCACGCCCACGAACTGGGCTTGGCCGAGGTGGCGCTGCCGCCGGAGTCGCACCTGCCGGGCAAGAGCATTCAGGAGCTGGGCCTGCGCAGCCGCTACAAGCTCAACGTGGTCGGCCTGCGTCGCCACGGCCAGGCGCTGGAAGGCCTGTTGGTAGATGAAAAGCTGACCCACGCCGACACCCTGCTGGTGGCCGGCAGCTGGAAGCAGATCCATCACCTGCAAAGCCTCAACCGCGACTTTCTGGTACTCAGCCTGCCCGCCGAGGTCGATGAGGTGGCGCCCGCCGCGCGCAAGGCGCCCTATGCGTTGCTGAGCCTGGCGGTGATGGTCGGGCTGATGATCAGCGGCCTGGTGCCCAACGTGATGGCCGCGCTGATCGGCTGCCTGCTGATGGGTGCCTTTCGCTGCATCGACATGCCCAGCGCCTACCGGTCGATCCACTGGCCGAGCCTGATCCTGATCGTCGGCATGCTGCCGTTCGCCCTGGCCCTGCAGAAAACCGGCGGCATCGACCTGGCGGTCAATGGCCTGGTCGGCGCCCTGGGCAATGCCGGGCCGCGGCTGATTCTCGCCAGCCTGTTCGCGGTTACCGCGCTGATCGGTCTGTTTATCTCCAACACCGCGACGGCGGTGCTGATGGCGCCGGTAGCCATCGCCACCGCCCAGGCATTGGGCGTATCGCCACTGCCGTTCGCCATGATCGTCGCCCTCGCCGCCTCGGCTGCCTTCATGACGCCGATTTCCTCCCCGGTGAACACCCTGGTGCTAGGGCCAGGCCAGTATCGGTTTGCAGATTTCGTACGCATCGGCGTGCCATTCACCATCCTGGTGATGATCGTCAGCGTGGTGATGGTGCCGTGGATATTTCCGCTATAGCTCACGACAGCCGCGGGATAAAAGGGACGCGGCCGCTCGCAATTACGTGGGAGGGGCTTTAGCCGCGAGTTCTTTACGCATAGCCAGGCAAAATCGAGGCTAAAGCGGATCGCCGCCCGGCCTCTTCCACAAAAGATCTTCTCACCGTCCGCTATCGTTTGAAACCGCACGCTAAGCCGCGCGAAAAAACCGCCGCTTGGCGCGGTTCAACCATCCGTCCTCGGCCTTGTCGGCCGCCAGGCGCCGCAGGTTTTCGGTCACCGCCGCCACGTAGCTCTGGTCGTCGTTGCGGATATGCCCGAACAGCCAGCGGCCGAGCAGGCTGCGCAGTTCATCGCAGACATCCTCGCCCTGCCGGAACCGCGCGCGGTAATCCTCGACCCGGCGGATGAACAACTCGTGCACCCGCTTGTGCGCCTTGGTGAACACGTAGCCCGCTTCCTCGAGCATCGCCTCCTCGAAGGCGAAGTGCGAGCTGGTGTAGTCCACCAGTTCCTCGATCACCAGTGCCACAGCCTGGCGCTTACCGTCGTGCTGCGCAACGTACAGCGCGTTGATCATGTCGACGATGCGGCGGTGCTGACCGTCGATCACCGCGATTCCGGTGTTCAGGTCATCGCTCCAACTGAGATAAGCCACGGTGGTTGCCCTGTCGTTCCCCTGGATGGGGCCAGTCTAGAGCCGACCAGGCAGCCGCTGGTTGACTTGGATCAGTGCACGTCCGGCCGCAGGCGCACGGTTTCATATTCAAGACCCTGAGCACGGCGCCAGTGGCTGTGGGAAAATGCCCGGCCCGTCACCTGCGCAATGATCAGCATGCCCGCCAAACGTCCGCCCAAACCGCCCGCCTCGCCTGAAAAAGGCCAGCTGCACCACCGCAACCGCCATCAGGGCCGTTATGACTTTCCGGCGTTGATCAAGGCCAGCCCTGAGCTGGCGGCGTTCGTGATCATCAACCCCTATGGCAACCAGAGCATCGACTTCGCCAACCCGGCGGCGGTCAAGGTGTTCAACCGCGCCCTGCTCAAGCAGTTCTATGGCATCGCGCACTGGGACATTCCGGCCGATTACCTGTGCCCGCCGATTCCGGGACGCGCCGATTACCTGCACTACCTGGCCGATCTGCTGGCAGGCGACAACGGCGGTGAAACGCCTCGCGGCGCGGCAGTACGGGCGCTGGACATCGGCGTGGGCGCCAACTGCATCTACCCGCTACTGGGTAACCGCGAATACGGCTGGCGCTTCCTCGGTGCGGACATCGCGCCCCAGGCCATTGCCTCGGCAGCGGCCATCGTGCGAGCGAACACCGATTTGCGCGAGCAGATCGAACTGCGCCTGCAAGCGGATGCCGGGCACGTTTTCACCAATCTGTTGCGGGCCGACGAGCGCTTCGAGGTGACCCTCTGCAACCCGCCCTTCCATGCCTCGGCGGCTGAAGCCAGCAGCGGCAGCAAACGCAAATGGCGCAACCTCGGCAAGCTCGACCCCAAGCGCACGCTGCCGGTGCTGAACTTTGGCGGTCAGGCGGCGGAGCTGTGGTGCCCGGGCGGCGAAGCGGCGTTCGTGGCCCGGCTGATTGGCGAAAGCGCCGAGCACCGCGATCAGGTGCTGTGGTTCAGCACGCTGATTTCCAAGGCCGGCAACCTGCCGGGCGTATACGCCATGCTGAACAAGGTCCGCGCCCTGGACACTCGCACGGTGGCAATGAGCCAGGGCCAGAAGCAGAGCCGCTTCGTGGCCTGGACCTTTCACAATGCCGAACAGCGCCAGCGCTGGATGAAGGCGCGCAGCGAGCCTTGATCCTCAGCACGCGGCTCGCGCACGATCAGGGTGACGCACGGCACCCACTGCAGCAGTTCACTGGCCGCACTGCCCAGCAGCACATTCATCAGCCCGCTGCGCCCGTGGGTGCCCATCACCACCAGATCGACGTCATGCTCGCGCACGTAATGGCTTAGGGAAGGCCAGCGAACCCCGCTCGATCACGATACGCGTGCGCTTTCTCGCCTCGTCCGGCAGATCACTGGCACCCAGAAACGCGGCGTAATTGCCCGCCTCGATATGCCGGCGCGTCTCACCGTCGATCACCCGCTCCAGGCGGTCGGACAGCGGCGCCTCGGTGGCGTGGTAGAGCACCAGTTGGCGATCGGGAACATAACCGGCAGCCGCATGCAGCGCATGGCGCGACGCGTCGGAAAAGTCGGTGGCCACCAGAATGCGCTGATAACGCCCGCGTGGTCGCTGGCGTACCACCAACAAAGGTTGCGGCAGTGCCGAGCCAGCGACTCCACCGTGGAGCCGAGCAGCAAGCGGCCCACAACGCATCGCTCGCCACACCGGTGACCACCAGCGCACTGCCAGTTTCCCGCGCCGCCTTGGCGATGACCTGGACGGGCTCACCACGCTCGATACGCAGGCGCACCTGCACCTCGAGGCCCGACAGATCCTCCTGCAGTTGCTGCTCGGCAAAGCGTGCCAGGCTGGCGTCATCCCGCGCGCCCACCCAGCCCAGCACCAGCTCTGGCGCCTGGGCGGTTTCCAGCACATTGACGCCCACCAGCAGCGCCTGCCACTCGCTCGCCAGTTGCGCCGCGCGATCCAGCGCACGGGCGCAACGCACCCTCAGGTCGGTGACCAGCAATACACTTGCCGGTGTGCCTTCGGTCCAGGGGTGTCTGCTCACCACACACCTCGATATCCCTGCGGGAAATGGGTCTTAGACCTAGCAACTCCTCGGGTCGAGAGACATCGGCAAATCGTAAGCAAACACGAGTCAGGCAGTTGGGCGGCGCAGCAGCATCAGCGCCAGCCCGGCGACCCACAGCAACGATGCTCCGTAATTGATGCGCTGATAAAGGCCGAAACCGTGGCCGCTCTCCAGCGCACTGGCCATCAGCGGCAAGGCGCCAAGGGCTGCCAGTGTGCAGAATAGCGAAAACCAGGAAAAACCTGGCGAGGCGAACAGGCGCCGGCCCAGCCACACCCAGAGCCCGCCTGCCAGCAACAGACTGAAGGCCATGATCAGCCCCGCCAGGTTGTGCAGATTCTGGCTGGCAGATGGGTTCTCCGGTGCACAGCCGGCGTCACAGGCGAAGTAGCCGGTGCCGAAGCTGCCCAGGCCGTGAAGGATGATCAGCAGGCCGCTCAGGCGCCCCCAGCGGCTGCGAAAGCTCAGCAACACCGCGCCACCGAACAGCAGGAACAGTACGCCCAGCGGGAAATTGTTGATCAGCGGCGAGATCAATCGAGTCGGTGCGCCTTCGGCGCCCAGCAGGCTCATGGCCTGATCGACATGGCTGTAGCCAGGGTACAGCGCGCCGGCGTAGGTCACGCCCAGGGCCAGCCACAAGGGCGTGATCAGGCCTGCGAAATACCCCAGTTTGAGCGTCCTGTTCGAGTGCATGCGAGTTTCCTTTCGGTGTCGTGAGAGTCTGTTCAGTGACGCAGTCTTGACGATATGCGGCACATCCGTTGCGCAGCGGCCCGTCGACTGCAAAGCGTCAACTGCAGCCTGCCGGGCATTTTTCGTCCATAATCGCCGCCCTCGAAAAAGCTGCCGGGTTGCCTCCGGCCCTGAAAGGACGATCCCATGCTGCGCATCACCGAACTGAAACTGCCTCTCGATCACCCTGACGACGCCCTGCGCCCGGCCCTGGTCGAGCGCCTGGGCATCGACGACAACGAACTGCTCGAATTCAGCGTGTTCAAGCGCAGCTACGATGCCCGCAAGAAGTCCGGCGACATGCCGTTCATCTACACCCTGGATTTCAGCGTGCGCGACGAGGCCGCCCTGCTGGCGCGCCTGGCCAACGACCGCAACCTCGGCATCGCCCCGGACGTGAGCTACAGGCCACTGAGCGTCAGTGCCGGGCAACACCCTGCCCAGCGCCCGCTGGTGATCGGCTTCGGCCCGTGCGGCATCTTCGCGGCGCTGATCCTGGCGCAGATGGGCCTCAGGCCCATCGTGCTGGAACGCGGCAAGGAAGTGCGCCAGCGCACCAAGGACACCTGGGGGCTGTGGCGCAAGAAAGTGCTGGATCCCGAGTCCAACGTGCAGTTCGGCGAGGGCGGCGCGGGCACCTTTTCCGATGGCAAGCTGTACAGCCAGATCAAGGACCCCAACCATTACGGGCGCAAGGTGCTGGAAGAATTCGTCAAGGCCGGTGCCCCGGAGGAGATCCTCTACGTCAGCAAGCCGCATATCGGCACCTTTCGCCTGACTGGCGTGGTGGCCACCATGCGCGAGGAGATCAAGGCACTGGGCGGCGAGGTACGCTTCCAACAGCGCGTCAGCGACGTGCTGATCGAAGATGGCCAGCTGGTCGGCGTGGAGCTGGAAAACGGCGAGCAGGTGCACAGCCGCCACGTCATCCTGGCCCTTGGCCACAGCTCGCGGGACACCTTCCGTGCCCTGCACAAGCGCGGCGTGTTCATGGAAGCCAAGCCGTTCTCGGTGGGCTTCCGCATCGAGCACCCGCAGTCGCTGATCGACCGCGCGCGGCTCGGCAAGTACGCCGGCCATCCGAAACTGGGCGCCGCCGATTACAAACTGGTGCACCACGCCAGGAACGGCCGCTCTGTATACAGTTTCTGCATGTGCCCGGGCGGCACCGTGGTGGCGGCCACCAGCGAGCCGCACCGGGTGGTCACCAACGGCATGAGCCAGTACTCGCGTAACGAACGCAATGCCAACTCGGGCATCGTGGTCGGCATCACCCCGGAGCAGGATTATCCCGGCGGCCCGCTGGCTGGCGTCGAACTGCAGGAGCGCCTGGAGTCCCACGCCTACGTACTCGGCGGCAGCAACTATGAGGCGCCGGGCCAACTGGTCGGCGACTTTATCGCCGGCAAGCCGAGCACCGCGCTGGGCAGCGTCGAGCCGTCCTACAAGCCGGGGATCAAGCTCGGCGACCTGGCCCCCTCGCTGCCGGACTTCGCCATCGAGGCGATCCGTGAAGCGCTGCCGGCCTTCGCCAAGCAGATCAGGGGCTTCGACCTGCACGATGCGGTGCTCACCGGTATCGAAACCCGCACTTCATCGCCCCTGCGCATCACCCGGGGCGAGGATCTGCAGAGCCTCAACGTGCGCGGTCTGTTCCCGGCCGGTGAAGGCGCGGGCTATGCCGGTGGCATTCTGTCCGCGGGTGTCGACGGCATTCGTGTGGCCGAAGGTCTGGCACGTGCGCTGATGGCTGAGCAAGCCCGCTAGCGGCACAGGGTGGGTGCGCCGTTGGTACGGCGCAGGATTGAGGAGCCTGCCGATCTCGACTTGCACCCCACTGCGATCCAGATCGGCGCCCAAAGCTTCAGCCCAACTCAGGACTCCCAGGGACGCCCGCGGGTGCGCCGCACCAGCTTGACCTTCTCCTGCATCGCCGACTTGGCCAGCATATGGGCGCTGACCGGCGCGGTGATGAACAGGAACATGACGATCAGCAACTCGTGCACACTCAAGCCTTCGGCGTGGTTGCCAAAAAAGATCATCGAGGCGACCACCATGCTGCCCACCCCCAGTGTGGTGGCCTTGGTCGGGCCATGCAGGCGGGTGAAGAAATCCGGCAGGCGATAAAGGCCGATGGCGCCGATCAGCGCGAACGAGCAGCCGACCAGTAGAAAGAACGAAACCAGTGCTTCGATCCAGAATGGCATGGGTGAAGCCTCCTCAGTCGATGATTTCGCCATGCAGCAGGTGCTTGCCCACCGCCACGGTGCCGACAAAGCCCATGACCGCGATCAGCAGCGCGGCCTCGAAGAACAGATCCGACTTAAGCCAGATACCGAATACCACGATCAGCGCCAGGGCGTTGATATACAAGGTGTCCAGGGCCAGCACGCGGTCTGGCATGTCCGGGCCGCGCACCAGGCGGATCACATTGAGCATCATGGCGACGACCATCAATGCCATGCAGAAGGGAATCACGTACGCGAGCATTCGAAAATCTCCATCAGCGGGGCTTCATAGCGCGACTTCACCTGGGCGATGAGGGCCTGGTCGTCGGCCACGTCCAGGCCGTGCAGCAGCAGGGTCTTGTGGTCGCTGCTGAGGCCCGAGGACACGGTGCCCGGCGTCAGCGACACGATGCAGGCGAGTACCGAGAGCATGAAGTCGTTGTCGATGTCCATGGGCACCTCGACGAATGCCGGGCGCAGCTTGCGCATGGGGCCGAGCACCAGGCGTGCGACGTGCAGGTTGGCGATGACGATGTCCCACAGCACCATCAGCAGGTAGCGGCATAGCAGCAGCGGGCGGCGTAGGCGCGGCACGTCGAGCATGAAGCCACTGCACAGCAGGGCGATGCCCCAACCGAGAAGCGCGCCCAGCACCAGGTGGCCTACGCTCGGCGCATTGACCATCAGCAACCAGATCACCGTGAGCAGCACGCTGAGCATGGGGTGGGGGAACAGACGGGACAGGCTCATCGCTCACCTCCGCGGACGATCTGCAGATAGGCGTTCACATCCAGCAACTGCTGGGCGGCCGCCTGGGTGTACTCATGAATCGGCTGCGCCGCCGCGACCAGCAGCGGCCCGCCGGCCAGCAGGCAAACGGTCGCCAGTGCACGAATACGATCAGACTCGGCAGTTGCCGCCGGCTCGCCGGTGCAGCGCCAGAACAGCGTGCTGCCGGCGCGCACCAGGGCGATGATCATGCCCAGGCCGCCGACCAGTACCACCGGCCAGAGCACCAATGCCTGCCAGCCGGTTTCCACCGAACGCAGCAGCATCAGCTTGCCCAGGAAACCGGAGAACGGCGGCAGGCCGGCCACCGAGATCGCACCGATGAAGAACAACCCGCCCAGCAGCTTGGGCTGCAGCAACTGCGGGCCCTTGCGCAAACGCAGACCGACCTCGCCGCGCTGACGGGCCAGCATATCGGCCAGCAGGAACAGGCCGCCGCATACCCAGGTGCTGTGAATCAGGTAGTAGATTGCGGCATCCAGGCTTTGCACGCTGCCCAGCGCGACGCCCGCCAGCAGGGTGCCGACCGAGACGATCACCAGGTAGCCGGTCAGCCGGCCCAGGCTGCGCGCCGCCAACGCGCCGGTCACACCGAGCAGCAAGGTCAGCGCCGCCAGCGGCCACAGCAGGTAATCGACCAGATGGGCCAGCTGCCCCGCTTCGCTGCCGAACACCAGGGTGAACACCCGAATGATCGCGTACAGCCCGACCTTGGTCATCACCGCGAACAGCGCAGCCACCGGCGCCGTGGCCGCGGCATAGGCGCTGGGCAACCAGAAATACAGCGGCAGGATGGCGCCCTTGAGACCGAACACGATCAGCAGCAGATAACCAGCGGCGGCCAGCAGGTGCTGGCGGTCGGCATCGGCTTCGGCCACCTTCAGCGCCAGGTCGGCGATGTTCAAGGTACCGAGCAGGCCGTAGAGCATGCCCACGCCAATCAGGAAGAACGACGACGCCACCAGATTGAGCACCACGTAGTGCATGCCCGCCTTGATGCGCTCCGGCCCGCCACCGTAGACCAGCAGCGAGTAGGAGGCGATCAGCAGGATCTCGAAGAACACGAACAGATTGAACAGGTCGCCGGTCAGGAAGGCGCCGTTGATGCCGAGCAGCTGGAACTGCATCAGGGCATGGAAGTTCGGGCCCCGCTCGTCATCGCCGCGCACCGCGTAGAGCATGGCGAAACTGGCCAGCGCGGCGGTCACCAGCAGCATCAGCGCCGCCAGGCGGTCGAGCAGCAGGATGATGCCGAACGGCGCCTGCCAGTTGCCCAGTGCATAGACCTGCAGCGCGCCGGCGTCCGCCTGCAGCACCAGCCAGGCGCTCAGCGGCAACAGCGACCAGGTGGCCAGCAGGGACACCCAGCGTTTGGCGGTGATCGACAGCTGCGAGCGAATCAGCAGCAGGCTGCCGGTGAACAGCGGAATCAGGATCGGCAGGATCAACGCATGATTCATCAGCGCGACTCCTCGCCGTCGACGTGGTCGGTACGCAGCTCACCCAGGGCGCGCAGCGACAGCACCACCACGAAGGCCGTCATGGCAAAACCGATGACGATGGCGGTGAGCACCAGCGCCTGGGGAATCGGGTCACCGTGCTCGGCGCTTTTGCCGATGACCGCGGGCACTCCGGTACCCAGCCGGCCCATGGCGAACAGGAACAGGTTGACCGCGTAGGAGATCAGGGTCAGGCCCATGACCACCGGGTAGATGCGGGCGCGCATCAGCAGATAAACGCCACTGGCGGCCAGCACGCCAAGGGTAATGGCGAATAGCGCTTCCATCAGAGTACCTCCTTGCTGGTTTCATCCTGGCTGACGTGGCCGATGTTGGAGAGGATCAGCAATGTGGAACCGACCACCGCCAGGTAGACGCCCAGGTCGAAGAGCAGCGCGGTGGCCAACTCGAATTTACCGATCAGCGGCAGGTGGAAATAGCCGAACGCCGAGGTCAGGAACGGCGCGCCGAAAGCCAGGCTGCCCAGGCCGGTCAGCGCGGCGATCAGCACTCCGAGGCCCGCGATGCTGTGGTAGCTCCAGGGCATGCGCCGCTGGGTCCACTCCACGCCGTGGGCTACGTACTGCAGGATCAGCGCGATGGCGGTGATCAGCCCGGCGATGAAGCCGCCCCCAGGCAGATTGTGGCCACGCAGGAAGATAAAGGCCGAGACCAGCAGCGCCATCGGCAGGAGGATGCGCGCGATGCTGTCGAGAATCATCGGGTGACTGTCCAGGGACCAGGGCTTGCCGTTCGGATCGGTAAGCGGGTGAGGCAGGTGCAGACCGGCCAGCAGGCCGTAGATGCCGATCGCGGCGATTGCCAGCACGCTGATCTCGCCCAGGGTATCGAAGCCGCGGAAGTCGACCAGAATCACGTTGACCACGTTGGTGCCGCCGCCACCGCTGACGCTGTTCTCGAGGAAGAACGAGGCGATGCTGTCGTACGGCCGGGTCATTACCGCATAGGCCAGCAGCGCCACGACGATCCCGGTGCCGCCGGCCAGCAGCACGTCTCGCAGGCCACGCAGGCTGCTCGACTCCACGGGCGTGCGATCAGGCATGAAGAACAGCGCCAGCACCAGCAGGATGATGGTCACCACCTCCACCGACAGCTGGGTCAGGGCCAGATCCGGCGCCGAATAACGGGCGAACGCCAGGGCCACCATCAGGCCGGCGCAGCTCAGGGTCATCAGCGCCTTGAGGCGATTGCGGTGGAACACCACGGTCAGCACCGCCATCACGCACAACACCGCCATGCCGAACACGGTGATGCCATCGGGCGGCGTCAGCGGCACATTACCGCCCAGCGATTCCATCGGCGACAAGGCGGTGATGATCAGGATCAGCGCGCTGAGCAACAGGAAGGCCACGTAACGCTGTTGGGAACCGCTCTCCAGCAGCTTGGTCACCCAACGGGTAGCCTTGACCAAGCGGGCATTGAGCAGCTCGAACATTTCCTTGGCATCCACTTCCGGCATACCGTTGTACCAGCGGAACAGCGGTTCACGACAGGCGTAGACGACGACGCCACCAATCATCGCCACCACACTCATGCCCAGCGGCAGATTGAAACCATGCCAGATGGACAGACTGTAGTACGGCAACTCGCCGCCCAGGGTGGCGCTGGCCGCCGATGCCAGCAGCGGCGCCACCGTGTAGGCCGGCAGCATGCCGACCAGCAGGCACAGGAACACCAGGATCTCCACCGGAATCTTCATGTAGCGCGGCGGCTCGTGGGGCGGATACTTGGGCAGATCCCTGGGTTCGCCATTGAAGAACACGTCGTGGATGAAGCGCAGCGAATAGGCCACCGAGAACACCCCGGCCAGGGTCGCGACGGTGGGAATCATCCAGTTGAAGATGCCCAGCAGGTCCTGATTGAGCGTTTCGGTAAAGAACATCTCCTTGCTCAGGAAGCCGTTGAGCAGCGGCACCCCGGCCATTGCCGAAGCAGCCACCATGGCCAGCACGGCGGTATGGGGCATGTACTTCCAGAGCCCGGCGATACGCCGCATGTCGCGGCTGCCGGTTTCGTGGTCGATGATGCCGGCGGCCATGAACAGCGAGGCCTTGAAGGTCGCGTGGTTGATGATGTGGAACACCGCGGCGACCGAGGACAACTCGGTGTTGAAGCCGAATAACAGGGTGATCAGGCCCAGATGGCTGATGGTCGAATAGGCGAGCAGCCCTTTGAGGTCATGCTGGAACAGCGCCATGATCGCCCCGAACAGCAGGGTCGCCATGCCGGTCATGCTGACCAGGTAGAACCACCACTCGGTGCCGGCCAGGGCCGGGTATAAACGGGCCAGCAGGAAAACCCCCGCCTTGACCATCGTTGCCGAGTGCAGGTACGCGGAAACCGGGGTTGGCGCCGCCATGGCCTGGGGCAACCAGAAATGGAACGGGAACTGCGCCGACTTGGTGAACACGCCGAGCAGGATCAGGATCAGGGTGATCGGATAGAGGCCGTGACTGCGAATGGTGTCGCCCGCCGCCAGCACCTCGCTCAGTTCGAAACTGCCGGCGATTTTGCCCAGCAGCAGAATGCCGGCCAGCAGCGCCAGGCCACCGCCGCCGGTGACGGTCAACGCCATGCGCGAGCCGCGACGGGCATCCGAGCTGCCATTCCAGAAGCCGACCAGCAGGAACGAAGTCAGGCTGGTCAGCTCCCAGAACACCAGCATCAGCAGCATGTTCTCGGATAGCACCACGCCCAGCATGGCCCCCATGAACAGCAGCAGATAGGCGAAGAAACGCCCCATGGGCTCCTGCTTGCTCAGGTAGTAACGGGCATAGAGGATCACCAGCAGGCCGATGCCGAGAATCATCAGGGCGAACAGAAACCCCAGGCCATCCAGGCGCAGGCTCAGGTTGAGCCCCAACTCCGGTAACCATGGATAGCTCACCACCTGTACATCGCCAGCGAACACTGCCGGTTGCTGAAGCCACAGCAGCAGCAAGGCGGCGGCCGGGCCGAGCGCCGCGGCCAGCGCGCAGAGCGAGCGGCCCATGCGGTCAGCCAGCAGCGGTAGAAAGATGCCTATAAATGGTAAGGCGATGATCAGCGCAAGCGCCATACACTAAACCCCTTGTACGAGCCCGTCATGCAGCCAAACGGCCAGTTAGTGGGTGCCAGAATGCCGGTCGCCTGGCGCCCGGCCGATCCCTGCGATGGTGTGCGTGATGCCAACCCGGCAGGAGGAGAAACCACCTGCACCAGTCGACCCGGAGCCTGCCGAGCCAGCTACGAACCTGTGTGCGCCTAGTGTTCGGCACGTTGTAACTGACTGGTGATACACCCGAGCGTTCGACTTGTTTTTCCAGCAAAAGCCTGCAAAAACCCGCCAGGAAGTGCCTTCGATTATGCTGAGCTATCGACCTGACGTCATGGATAGAATTATTACTAAAACTATCTCTGGATTGATTCAGGGCCGCTCCGACTGCGATGCCGTCAGCCGCTCTAGCTCGATACTTTCAGCGCGCCCCGAAAATGCAAGAGGCCGAATCAGCGAGCTGATCCGGCCTCTTGTCCCGCTGGCGCAATGGGCCCGTTAGTGGGTGACGCGGCTGGTACCGTTGACGGTCATGATGCGTACCCGATCGCCGACGCGGAAGATCTGGTTCTCTTCGACCGCCTGCACGTAGGCGCGCATGCTGCCGTCGTCTTCGCGAACGGTGATCTCCACACCCTGGGTACGGGTGATGCCTTCCTCGGCCGCCGCACCCAGCAGGCCACCGGCTACCGCACCGATCACCGCGGCGACCGCCGAACCGCGGCCACCGCCGACGCCGCTGCCGGCCACGCCGCCGATCACTGCACCCGCACCACCACCGATGGGGGTCTTGGTGCCTTCGATCTTCACGGGTCGCAGGGACTCGATGGTGCCCATGCGCACGGTCTGTACGGCGCGCGCTTCGTCGCGCGAGTAGCTGTCACCGGTCAGGCTGGATGCGCAGCCGCCGAGGGTGAGCGTCGCTGCAGCAAACAGGACAGCGAAAAGACCAGGTTTAAGCATGACGATTCTCCAGACTGGACTGATAACCCTATGACAGCTTGGCCGCCAGGACGGTCACTGTGATTGCCGACAAATTGCTTCGCGCGTTCAGCTGCGGTACAGCTCAGTAACCCAAGCAATTCGCGACAGCAGTATAGACAGCTGCCATTGGCAATTATCACCGCGGCATACGGCGACGCTCAGCGGCGTGCCGCCTGGGCAAGGCGCCAGAACCTGGCGAGATCGGCCGCCCGTGCTTCGAGCTCCTGCCCAGCGTTGGCGCAGGCATGCTCCAGGGTAATCGGCCCCGGTGCCAGGCTGAAGCAGGCTTCGATGCCAGCTTCGCGCACCTGCTGGTAGCCTTCCCCCAGGCTGCCAGCCAGGGCGATCACCGGTACGCCCTGGACCTGCGCCACCCGGGCCACCCCCACGGGCGTCTTGCCATGCAGACTCTGGGCATCCAGGCGCCCTTCCCCGGTGATCACCAGGTCGGCGCCACGCACTGCCTCGGCGAGGCCGGACAGCTCCGCCACCAGCTCGATGCCGGGACGAAAGCGCGCACCGAGAAAGGCCTTGGCGGCAAAGCCCAGGCCACCCGCCGCACCGACGCCGGGAAAGGTGCTGAAGTCCTCGCCCAGCGCCTCGCCAACCACTTCGGCCAGGCGCGCCAACGCCGCGTCCAGCTCCTTGACCTGCTCGGGATTCGCGCCCTTCTGCGGGCCGAACACCGCCGAGGCGCCCTTGGGCCCGCACAGTGGATTATCGACATCCGCCGCCACCTCGACCTGCACGTTCTGCAGCCGCTTGTCCAGCCCGCTGAGGTCGACGCGTTGCAGCGCTGCCAGTGCCGCGCCCCCGTGGCGCAAGTGGTTGCCGCCGGCGTCGAGAAACCTTACGCCCAGCGCGCGCAGCAAACCGCTGCCACCATCATTGGTGGCGCTGCCGCCCAGCCCCAGGATGATCCGCGTGGCCCCAGCATCGAGTGCTGCGCAGATCAACTCCCCGGTGCCGTAGCTGCTGGTCACCCGGGCATCGCGCTGCTCGCTCGGTACCCAGTGCAGGCCACTGGCGGCGGCCATCTCGATCACTGCCGTGCCATCGCCCAGCCACCCCCAGTGCGCTGGCACCGGCGTGGCCAGCGGCCCCTTCACCGACAGCTCGCGGCGCTCCCCTCCAGTGGCCGCGAGCACGGCATCCACGGTGCCTTCACCGCCATCGGCCATGGGGCACAAGGCGACCTCGGCGTCCGGGTAGACGGCCAGCCAGCCGCGGGCGATGGCCTGGGCCACCTCAGGCGCACTAAGGCTCTCCTTGAACGAATCCGGAGCGATGACGATTTTCATGCAGACAACCTCGAAAACAGCGAGGCGCCCGTGAGCGCCTCGCGATTGATCGGACTTACAGGAGCACCAGGCTCAGCAACCATACCGTGGTGATACCCACCAGGCCTTGAACCAGCGTGGCCATGGTTTGCGCCCGGTAGGCGACGGCCACCGGCATGCGGCTGAACTGGGTAACGACCCAGAAGAAGCTGTCGTTGGCATGGGACACCGTCATGCTGCCGGCACCGATAGCCATTACGGTCAGTACGCGGCCCATCTCGCTATCCAGGCCCAGCTGACCCAGTAGCGGGGCAACCATCGCCGAGGTAGTCACCAGCGCCACGGTGGTGGACCCCTGAGCGGTTTTCAGGGCAGCGGCGACCATAAACGGCATGAACAGCCCGACACCCAGGGCCGACAGCGTGGCGCCCAGGTAGCCGCCCAGCGGCGAGGCACTCAACACCGCACCAAAGGCGCCGCCAGCACCGGTAATCAGTAGGATGGGCGCTGCGGAAACGATGCCCTCGCTGACCCGGTCATGGAGATTCTGGCGCTTGCCATTGCCCTTGAGCAGCGTGCAGGCCAGCAGCAGGCCAATCAGCAAGGCCACTACCGGCTGGCCACAGAAACGCAGCACCGCCAGGATCTCGCCCTCGCCGAACGGCTTGCTGGGGAACACCGCGATGGAGCCCAGGCAGATCAAGAGAATAGGCACGAAGATCGGCGCGAAGGCCTGGGCGGCGCTCGGCAGCTTGCCGTACTTGCTGCGCAGTTCGGCGAATTCCTCGGCGCTGGGCAGCGGCGTGCCGTCGTCCACCAGGGCGATGTCCTTGCCAACGAAGCGGTTTGCCCACCACATGCCCGCCAGAGCGGTCACCATGGCGACGAACAGGCCAACGGCGATCACCAGGCCCAGGCTCGATTCCAGCCCGAGGTTGCCGGCAGCGGCGATCGGTCCCGGCGTCGGCGGCACGAAGGTGTGGGTGGCGTACAGGCCGGTCGCCAGCGCCACGCTCATGGCCACTACCGAGACCTTCATGCGCGCCGCCAGGGCGTTCTTCAGCGAGTTGAGGATCACGTAACCGGAATCGCAGAACACCGGAATCGACACCAGGTAACCGATGATCGACATGGTCAGGGTGGGAAAGCGCTCGCCGAGCAGCTTGATCACCGTCTCGGCCATGGTGATCGCTGCGCCGCTGCGTTCGAGGATCACCCCGATGATGGTGCCCAGCACGATGACGATGCCGATGTTGCCCAGGATGCCGCCAAAGCCGGTGGCAATGGTCTTGATGATGTCCTGATGGGGCAGTTGGTAAGCAAAGCCGGCGATCAGGGCCGCCGCCAGCAGAGCCAGGAAGGGATGCAGCTTGAGACGGGTAGTCGACACCACGATGAACGCGATCAGTGCGACCAGGATCAGAACCAGAGCCATGC